>JBFXDD010000026.1:10990-66109 GCA_050181465.1 Planctomycetota bacterium | reverse complement strand
GCGGTCGGAACCACCCTCGGTTCGACCTCCTTCCAGTTCGGACCTCTCGGGACGCTGACCTTCGGTCTCCAGTCGCCGTTTGCGTTGCTGCCGCTCGGAATGACCGACAGCAATGGTGATGCGACCCTTTCCATCAACGTCCCGATCGAGCTGACGCAATCCGTGAGTCTGCATGGTCAGGCCGTGACCACCGACCTCGTCATCGGACGGGGTCGACCGACCTTCAACTTCTGTGTGAGCAACACCGCCGCGTTCACGCTGGGCGGTTCGTGACCGTCGACGGGGAGTGAATCACTTCCCGTCGCACCGAGTGGGCGGATGGGCGCGTCTCATTCGCCCCAGCCCGAACTATTCGTGAGCGTCTGCCACGCTCGTCGCAAGTCGCGCCCGGCGTCGTCGCTACGTCGGTTCCTCCCTGGCAGCGTAGCTACCGCCACGCTTCGGTCGCCGCACGACGCAGCTCCTTGCCGAGCATCGACCTGCCGCGATCTCGCGACGACGTTCACGAATAGTCCGGGCTGGATTCCGGTCGGTCGCTCGCAGTCGGTGCCGCCGTTCCGGAATTGGCTCGCGCCTGTCGTGCCACGAAGCTCAGAGTCCTGCGCCGCGGATGCGGAAATCCCGCGGGCCCGCGCGATCGCTCAGCCCGGCGGCGCAGTCGCGTGATCCTGCTTCTTGCGGTCGTAGCGGATCGCATTGCTGAAGAAGTAGTTCACCACCGGCAGCCCGAGGATCAGGCCCCACATGCCGATGAGCTTGCCGGCGATCGTGAGGACGATCAGCACGAGCACCGCGTTCATGTGGAGGTGGTGGCCGTAGATCTTCGGGTTGAGGACGTAGGCCTCGACCATGTGGACGATCAGGACCATCAAGACGACCGCGAGCATGAGCGGCACGCCTTCTTCACTGAGTGCCTGCAGACAGATCGGCGTGGAACTGATGAACACGCCGGCCACCGGAATGAAGCTGCAGAAGAAGACGATCGTCGACAGGAAGACGAGGTTCGACGTGAGTCCGAGGATCCACAACCCCAGTGCAGTAAGGACTGTATTCGCGATCGCGATGATGAGCTGGGCCTCGAGAGCCTTGCCGAGAGTGACCCCGAAGTCGCGGATGTTCGCGGCGACCTCGTCGTAGATGAAGCCGAGCTTGGTGTGAGCGAGTCCGCGGACCGCACGAGTCAGATGCTGCAGGTCGAGGACGATCAGGAACGCGAAGATCAGCGACAACAGGAACGCCGAACCGATTCCGAGGATCGGACTGGCGATGTTGCCCAGTCGATCCATCGCCGAGGCGAGCGCCTTTCGCGACGCGTTGGCACGCAGTTCGGGAGAACGCGGTGTGAGCGGGTCGTAGTCCGCGGGCGGCCCGATGAGATCCGGATCACGCAGGAGGACGACCGCGGGTGTCTCGACCGGAGTCGGGCCGACTTCCGGCTCCTCCTTCGTCAGGTGCAGCAGGTGTTCGATGATGTCGATCGCCCGCGCATCTTCGGGAAAGACGTTGCGGGCCCAGGTGTACTTCTCCCGCGCCGCGCCGATCTCGGCGTCGATCTTCGCCAGATAGGTCTGATACTCCCTGCCGATCTTCTTGGCCTGATCGCGGAACGCCGGCGCGAGCGCGATCCCGAACGTGACGAGCGTGCCGAGAAAGACCACCGCGACGAGCACCACACGTGCCACGCGGTTCGGGATCCGATGCTTCAGGCCCTGGACCCCGTGTTCGAGGATGTACGCCACCACGAAGGTGAGGAACACCAGGAGGAAGAACGGACGCAACAGGTAGAGCACCCCGGCCAGGAGTCCCCACACGAACACGCGAGTCCCCAGCGAGAAGATGCGATCCCAGGGTTGCTGCAACTGCGCTCCCGAGCTCGGTTCGGGCCGTGGCGTGCCGGGTTCGCGTGCCGGTTCCGGTGGGTTGGCCGGTGGAGTTGGCGAAGGCGCCGAGTGCTCGTTCACGTGTCGGATCCGGATGTGGGTTCTTCGAGGAGCGCGCCGAAGGTAGCGAAGGGTCAACCCGCATTGAAGGCAGCGCTCGAAGCTTCCTCACGAGTGCGGCGGCTCGCCGAGTCGGCGGACTCAGTTCAGGCCGGCAGATGAAGGTCTGCGATGAGCGGGAGGTGATCCGATGCTCGACGAGCCAAGGTCTCGCGCACCGGCACCAGGTCGCGCAGTTGAAGATCCCCACGCACCCAGACCGAGTCGAGTGCGCGCAGCGGCGCCCACGCAGGGAAGGTCCGCGGTCGTGCACCGGCGCTTCGAAATCCTCGCGGCGCCAGGTGCCGCAGCCCGAGCTTGCCCCAGACATCGTTGAAGTCACCCGCGACCACGATCGGCGTGTGCTCGTGCAGATGTGCGAACGGTGAACTCGCGAGAAAGCGTGCGAGTTGGAGGTCCCGGATGCGTTCGGTCAGGCCGAGATGAAGACAGAACGCATGCACGGTTCGTGACCGGCCGGCCGGCGTGCGAACGCGGATGCGCGCGTGGAGGACGCTGCGGCACTTCGTGCCCGGCACGGTGAGGTCGATGTTCTCCGTGCCGGTGATCGGCCAGCGCGACAGGATGGCGTTGCCGTATTCACCGCCGCGGCGGAAGCGATGGTTGGCGAACCACGTGCGGTGGCGCAGACCGAGTTCCTCGCCGAGCAGGTCGATCTGGCGATGCCAGTCGTGGCGTCCGGCGGAATTCGCAACCTCCTGCAGCAGACACAGGTCGGGGGCGGCAGCCCGGATCACGGCCACGATCCGCGCGGGGTCGTAGCGGCGGTCGAGCCCGCCGATGCACTTGTGGATGTTGTAGCTCAGCGCGCGCCAGCGCATGGGCGGGGGTCGGTCCGGTGTGGTCCTGGAATTCCTACCATGCCCCGGCGGTCGAGGGCTACCGCGACAAGCAGGATGACCGCGCGATCGACCCCCGTTCGCCGGCCAGACACGACGACTCAGCCTGTCCATGAATTCCCTGTCCATCGGCCGCTTGGCCGCACTCCTGCTCCTCCTCACCACTCTCCTCGGCTCTCTCTCCGCCCAAGTCCGGGTGATTCCGAACACTGGTTGCCCCAACTCGCGTCCGCCCCAGACGGTCGGCAACCCGGCGATCGGCCAAGGCTTCGGGGTGATCTGCCCGCCGCCGTCGACCCCGGGCGGCACCGGGTTCGTGGTGCTCGGGCTAGGGGCCGCGGCGATCGATCTCGGACCGCTCGGCTGTGCGCGCAACTGCATCCTCGCGTGTCGCCCCGTCGACATCGTGGCCGGTTCGGCCTGGCGCGTCTTGATCCCCAATGACCGCAACCTGATCGGCGCCTGCATCTGTGTTCAGTGCGGTGCGCTCGAGGTTGCACCTTCCGGTCGAGCCTGCGTCGATCTTGCACCCGCATTGCAGGTGTGCATCACGCGTTGATGCGGAAGCGGAGGCGGGTGGAGAGCCGCGTCCGGTAGCCCGGACTCGTCGTGAACGTCGTCGCGAGATCGCCGCAGGCGTTCTCGAAGAGTCTGGGCTAACCTCGGCTGCGATGACTTCCACACCTCCGCTCGGCCATATCGGCTGGTTCGATCTCACCGTCGACGATGCCCCGCGCCTCCGCGACTTCTACGCCGCGGTAGCGAGCTGGCAGCCATCGGCCGTGCCGATGGAGGGTTACGCAGACTTCGTCATGCAGGCGCCCGACGGCGCGGCGGTCGCCGGCGTGTGTCACCGGCGCGGCCCCAATGCGGACCTGCCGGCCCAGTGGATCGCCTACATCGTCGTCGCGGACCTCGACCAGTCTCACCGGCGGGCGGTCGAACTGGGTGCGACATCCCTGCGCGCGCCGACCGGTTCAGGGGGAGGTCGCGCAGCGTTCTTGCGCGATCCCGCGGGTGCCGTCTTCGCGCTCTACCAGGCTTGACGCGGCCCGGTCACAGCGCCCTCAGTCGTCGCGATCGACCTCGCTCTCGCTTCGAAGCCGAGAGATTCTCGGCAGTGCGCGCGATGTCATGGCGGGATGCGCGACAACACGTTGCGCGAGTGTACGAACCCGGGGGGAACGACCGATGGAGTGTCGGGGGATTCCACCTTGCACCGCAGCCTCGATCTCGACCGTCCGTTTCCGCTCGACGTCCTTCCTGCCAGTGTCGTTCATCGCGACAGTGGCTCGGGGCTTCGATGGGCAATGTCGGGGGCATTGATCGTCGGCTCGTCGGCGTTCGCGCTGACCACGGTCGGTTCGAGCTTCGACTGGACGATCGGTGTCCTCGCTGCCGCGTTCGTGTTCGGTGCCGCGCTGTTCGGTCGCGGGTTGGCCGCCCTGGTGCGACAGGATCGTCTGAGTATCGATCGCCATGCGATCGTTCGGCATCGGCGAACCCTGGCTGGCAGCTCGGTGCACGCGGAGCCGCTCGCCAACTATCGGGGAGTGCTGTTGCGCGAGACGCTGACTCGGCTCGGGCGAAAGGCGGAGGACGCCACGGTCGTCTATCAGGTGAGCCTCGTGCATCCCGACGATGCGCTGACCACGCTTCTGCTGACGACTCGCGATCGCGAGCGCGCGCAGCGTTACCACGATCGTGTCATCGAGCTGCTGTCAGTGCCCGCGCTGACCGCAGGGCTGTCCGGGTTCTCGGTGCTGTCCAACGGAGTCGTGGAAGACGCGCGCGAGGATGTCGCGACGGCGAACACACGCCTGGATCGAATTCCCTCCGAGCTGGTTCTCGAACCGCAGGCTCGCGGGCTCGGTGTCACCATCGATCGCTGCGAGATGGGTTGGTACTCGCTGCCGATCATCGCCGGCTTCCCGGCAGCGCTGCACTGGGTTTGCACGCGCACACCCATGCCGGAGCTCATGGCGTGGATCGTGTTCCTGTTCACCGCGCTGGTTGCATTCGCGCTGTTCAGTGTGTTCGCGTTGGATCGAATCGGGCGCCGGCGGCTGGACTTCCAGGATGGTTACGTCGACTACTATCTTCGAACACCCTTCGGGGACCTGATGCGTCAGCGCATCGAACTGGAAGATCTCCATACTGCGACGGTGCGGCGCGATTCGGGCGGTCGGCCCGAGCTGTCGATCGAAGGAAGGGAGCGCCACGTCGAGATCGGCGGTGGCCTGTCCCTCGAAGCGCTCGAGTGGCTGCGAGCACTGCTGCTCGGTCGGGGACGGAGCGACGCAGTCTTCGGGACGACGACCCGCGCGGCCGGCTGAATCTGCCCGCTTGCAGTCGTGAGGTCGCCGCGGACACTGTGGCGATCCATGGCGCCCAAATCCGCACTCGTTCTCATTCTCGCACTCGCAGCATTTCCGGCGTGCAGTGCAGCACCGACGGCGACGGAAACGACGAAGGACGGCGGCGACGCGGCCGCATCCAAGTCCGACGACGACACCGATCTCCAGGGACTCGTCGCGGACCTCGCGGAAGCAGAGTCGGAACTGGCGACTGAGCGGATCGCTCAAGATCGCAAGAAGATCGAGGCTGCAAACGAGGTGGCCAAGGCCGAGCGAGCGCTCGCCGCGGCCGAACGTGAGCTGAAGGTCTTCCTCGAGGTCGAGCGCAAGAACGAGGAGGATGAAGCGCGGCTCGGGCTCGACCAGGATCGTTATCAAGTCGAACACGCGAAGGACGAACTCGCGGAGCTGGAGGCGATGTACTCCCAGGACGAATTCGCCAAGACCACCAAGGAGTTGGTCATCAAGCGTGGTCGACGGCAACTGGAAGTCGCGGAGCGCGAGCTCGGGCTGGCCCAGAACTCGTTTCGCTTGAAGGCGGACCACGAGTGGCCCGAGCGGGTCCGTACGCTCGAAGCTGCGGTGGCTGATGCGAAGGTTGCTGTGGAAACTTCGAGAATGGAAGCGCGTGAGGCCGAGGAGAGCATCCGGCTCGATCTCGTGCGCGCGCAGCGCAAGGTGAGCGACGCAAAGGCCGCGATCGCGAAGGCCGAGTCGAAGAAGGCCAAGTCATGATCGGCCGCCTGGTTTCGGCGGGAATCGGTTTGACGCTTGCGCTCCCGGTCGCGTCGGCACAGTCGGCATCGCCGGAAGCGCCGGCGCGCGAAATCGATGTGTCCGACGCTGCGACGAAGCGTGCCGCGGATCGGGCCCTGGCTTGGGTCGTCGCCCGCCAGCGCGAGAACGGCGCTTTCGGGCTGGGAACGCTCGACTCCTACCGCGAGATGGGTTTCTCGGTGGAGACCTATCACGCCTGGCAAGTCGCGGCGCACTCGCTGGCGTGCCTTGCGCTGCTCACGGCGACTCCGACGGGCGAGCGCCGTGCCGCGCTCGATCGCGGCCTGGCGTGGTTCGCGACCAGCCGCCTCCCCTTGCGCGGCAGTGACTGGGACAACGACGCGGTGTGGTCCTACCTGTACGGATCGGAGCTCGGCGTGCGTGTGGTCCAGGACGATCGATATGTCGGGACCGAGCTGGGCGCCAAGGTCGGTGAGCGCGGTCGTTTGCACTTGGATCGCCTGCTGGCGAATCAGATCCCGGAAGGCGGCTTCGGTTACTACGACGACCCGCCGTTCACACGCCGTCCCAAGTGGGGCACCAGTTTCTGCACGGCGCTGGTGCTGCCGACTCTGAAGTCGGCATTCGAACTCGACTGGTTCACGGATCGCGAGGCTCTCCTCCGATCGGTGAACTACGTGCGCGCCTGCGAGCTACCGAACGGTGCCTATGCCTACGACCTGCGACCCGTGCCGCGGCGCTTCGTGGGCGAGAGCATCGATGCGGTGCGCGGGAGCCTCGGCCGCATTCAGGTCTGCAACTGGGCGCGTGCTTCGGTCGGCGATCCCGACGTCGATCTCGATCAACTCGAACGCGGCATCCAGCAGTTCTTCGCGCATCACGAGTTCCTCGCGGTGGCGCGCATGCGACCGGTGCCGCACGAGGCGTACTACGCCAACGCCGGCTACTTCTTCCTGTTCGGTCACTACTACGCAGCGCTCGTGATCGAGCAGTTGCCGGAAGCGAAGCGCGCCGACTACCGCGCGCAACTCCGTCGACGCTTGCTGCCCACGCAGCGCACCGACGGTTCGTTCTGCGACTTCATCTGCTCGAGCTACACCGCGGTAGCCGGCAGCGCATTCGCTGCCATGGCACTCGCCGCAGGTCTCCCCGGCAACGCGCGCTGAGCGCGATCATCGCGCTCGAGGTTCGACCCCGAGCAGGCTGCGGACGAAGAAATCACGCCGTCGGCGCTGCCCGTATGCGCTCTCACCGATTCCGTGACCCGCGCCGGGGAAGACGATCAGTTCGAAGTCCTTGTCGGCACGGATCAATGCATCGACCACCTGCATCGTCGATGCCGGATCCACGTTTCGATCGAGTTCGCCGACGGTGAGCAGCAACTTGCCGCGCAGAGCATGCGCCTGGGTCACATTGCTCTGTTCCGCGTAGTGCGCTCCGATCGGCCAGCCCATCCACAGCTCGTTCCACCAGACCTTGTCCATACGGTTGTCGTGGCAGCCGCAGTCTGCGGCCGCAGCGTGGTAAGCATCGCCGTGCGCGAGCACTGCCCGGAGCGCACTCTGGCCGCCCGCGGAGCCGCCGTAGATTCCGACTCGCGTCAGATCCATCCACGGGCGGGTCGCGGCTGCTGCCTTCATCCAGGCAATGCGGTCGGGGAAGCCGGAGTCGCCGAGGTTCTTCCAGCAGACGTCGTGGAATGCCTTGCCGCGCCAGTTGGTGCCCATCCCGTCGATCTTCACGACGATGAAGCCGAGCTCGGTCAAGGCGTGCGGTTCACGCCAAACTGCGAACTCCTTCGGCACGTGTGCATCATGCGGACCGGCATAGATGCTCTCGATGACCGGATAGCGTGTCTGCGTGTCGAAGTTCGAAGGCTTCCAGATCACGCCGTAGATGTCCGTCTTGCCGTCGCGACCCTTGGCGGCGAAGCGCTCGGGGGCCTGCCAACCGGTGGCCAGCAGCGGCGTCGCATCGGCCCGCTCGAGTTCGGCGACCAGACTGCCGTCGACGGTTCGCCGCAGCTCACTCACGGGCGGGTGATCGACGCGCGACCACGTATCGACGTAGTACTCGCCGTCCGGTGACTCCACGATCTGATGCGTGCCGTCGCCGAAGGTGAGGTCGGTGACCGCGCCGGAGTCCAGGTTCACGCGCGCGTAGTGCACGTGGTAGGGATCCTGCTCCTCATGGATCCCCATGGCTCGCACCGTCACGGTGCGCGCCGAAGAATCGACTGCCATGACCGAGCGAACGCACCATGGGCCCTTGGTGAGTTGGCTCTGAATCGCGCCGGTCGCTGCATCGCACAGGTAGAGGTGCGGATACTCGTCGCGTTCCGAGCGCCAGAGGAACTTGCCCGCGTCGGGAAGCCAGTGCAGGAACAGCTTGTGCGCGTAGTCGACGAAGGTCGGAGAGGACTCCTCGATCAGCGTGGTGACCGCACCCGTGGCGGCAGCGACCGCCAGGAGCCGCACGACCTGGTGGCCGCGCTGGTTGTAGAGAAAGGTGAAGCGCGACGAATCGGCGTCCCAGCGGACCGATTGGATCCAGAAGGGCTCGGCGAAGAGCGTGGCATCCAGCGGCACGGTCTTCGCACTTGCGATGTCGATCAGTACCGGCGATGGGTGCGGCAGAGGATCGCCCGGCTTGGCGTAGCCGAATTGGTGCAACTTGGGCTGCACCTGGTCCTTCGGGGACGTCTCGACCAACGTGACGATGTGTTCCGCGGGGGCTCGCGTGCGCATCACCACGGCGAAGCGTCCGTCGGGCGACCACCACGCGTTGCGGTCGTAGCTGACGGTCCAGCCCTCGGCATCGGGACCGCCATCGGAGGTGAGCCGGACCTGGGGCTGACCGTCGCGGCGGTCCAGTGCGAGGTCCGGCCCCAAGTCGACGAGGCGATCGCGGGCGGTCGGCGAGCGGTCGGCGCGGGCCGAGCCGGAATGCGGGCGAAGACCGGGCTCCTGCCGGCGGCGGCGGCGGGGGCCGGAATCGGGCCCGGCCTGCTCGGGGGCGTTTTCCAGGATCGTTCGGGATCCTGTCGCCAGGTCGATCGCGACGAACTCGAAGCCGTCCGGCCCGGTCCGAACTCGATACCACAGCGACTTGTCGTCCTCCGACCACCGTGGATCGATCGGCCCGCGGAGGACCTTGTCGGCGACTCGCTCCCGCATCGTTTCACAGCGGCGATAGTCCGCTGCAGTCCCCTGCGCGGCCGCATCGAGAGCGGTGAGGGCGGCGGCGAGGCAGGCGAGGAGCCAAGTCAGCGGTTGGGAGGGGCGATAGGCCATGGCGAGCATGATTCCGCGGCTTCGCCGCGGCCGGAAGAGCGGCTTGCCGCGGCGAGGCCGCGGACGCGGATCGGTCAAGCCGCCGGGCGCGGTTGGCCGATCCCTGGAGCATCCGATTCCGCAACTTCGCGACGGCAGGTGGGGACTCCGATCGAGCGATGTCACCGACCGGACCGGTCGGCTCGCTTGCGTGGATCCGCACCCGCGTCTGCTCTAGCTTGCACGGGTCCGTCATTTCTCGTCCCCCCACTTCCACAGGCCATATCCGTGTCCTCCTACGCGCGCCGCGCCGCCGTCCAGTCCATCTCCAAGAAGCAGCCACTAGCCCCCGACCGCCAGCCCGAGAGCCTCGAAGAGCTGTTCGGTCGGAATGTCTTCGGACTGCAGCAGATGCGGGCGCGGTTGCCGGAGTCGGCATACAAGGCGTTGGAGTCGTGCATCAAGCGTGGTCACGATCTCGATCCGGCGTTGGCCGATCTCGTGGCCGCGGCGATGAAGGAGTGGGCTGTCGAACGCGGTGCGACGCACTTCACGCACTGGTTCCAGCCGATGACCGGCTCGACTGCAGAGAAGCACGACTCGTTCCTCGATCTCGAGGACGGCAAGCTTCTGCTGCACTTCTCCGGTAAGGCGCTCATCAAGGGTGAGCCCGACGCGTCGTCTTTCCCGTCGGGTGGTTTGCGCGCGACCTTCGAGGCACGCGGCTACACCGCGTGGGATCCGACCTCCCCGGCGTTCATCCGCGAGACCGCCTTCGGCGCGACTCTCTGTATCCCCACGGCCTTCTGCTCGTGGACGGGTGAGGCGCTCGACAAGAAGACGCCGCTGCTGCGCAGCTGCGAGGCTCTGAACCGCTCCGCGGTGCGATTGCTCAATCTTCTCGGTGACACCCACGTCGGATTCGTCTATCCGACGGTCGGCGCGGAGCAGGAGTACTTCCTGGTCGATCGCGAGCTGTATCTGCTGCGACCCGACCTTGTCTCGACCGGCCGCACGTTGTTCGGTGCGCGGCCGCCGAAGGGGCAGGAGCTCGAGGATCACTACTTCGGCTCCATCAGCCCGCGCGTGCTCGCCTTCATGCAGCAGGTCGAGATCGAGCTGTGGAAGCTCGGAGTGCCGGTGAAGACCCGTCACAACGAAGTGGCGCCGATGCAGTTCGAGATCGCACCGATCTTCGAGCGCACGACGGTCTCCACCGACCACAACATGCTGACGATGGAGGTGCTGCGGCAGGTCGCGCTGGAGCATGGGTTCCAGTGCCTGCTGCACGAGAAGCCCTTCGCCGGCATCAACGGATCCGGCAAGCACAACAACTGGTCCATGGCGACCGACACCGGGATCAACCTGCTCGATCCAGGACAGACGCCGGAGACCAACATGCGATTCATCGTCTTCCTGACTGCGGTGGTCAGGGCGATCGACCTGCATGCGGACCTCCTGCGCGTGTCGATCGCGCACGCGGCGAACGATCACCGCCTCGGTGCGAACGAGGCGCCGCCTGCCATCATCTCGATCTACCTGGGCGATGAACTCAATGCCGTCGTCGAGGGATTGGTCGCCGGCAGCGGGGGCCCGAATCGCGATCAGGATCGCCGGTTCATGCGGCTTGGCGTCGGCGCGCTCCCGCCGCTGCCGCGAGACACCACCGATCGCAATCGCACTTCCCCGTTCGCGTTCACGGGCAACAAGTTCGAGTTCCGCGCCGTCGGTTCGAGTCAGTCCATCGCGCGACCCAACGTGTTCCTGAACACCATCGTGGCGGATTCCTTGGACTACCTCGCCAAGGAGATCGAATCGGCGAGCAAGGGCAGCACGCTCGAGGCCGCCGTGCAGACGGTGGTGCAGCAGACCCTGTCACGCCACAAGCGCGTGATCTTCAACGGCAACGGCTACTCCGCGGAATGGCACGCCGAAGCGGCGCGTCGCGGGCTGCCGAACCTGCGCACCGCGGTCGACGCCATCGGCTTCTACGCGCACCCCGACAAGATCGCCATGTTCGAGCGGCATCGCGTGCTCTCGGGCAAGGAGTGTGAGTCGCGCTCGAACGTGATGTTCGAGGCGTACTCGAAGGCCATCGCGATCGAAGCGCAGAGTTCGGTGGGGATCGCGTCGTCGATGATCATCCCCGCAGCGACTCGGTATCAGGCGCAGCTCGCCGAGAGCATCGAGGCCGCGCGACGCGCCGGCGCGAAGAGCCTGAGTCGTCAGGAGCGACGACTCCAGGACACCGTCGAACGCATCGAGGCTGCACTGAGCGCGCTCGACAACCTGCAGGGCGAGATCGAGAAGGCGGATCGCCACGACGGCGATGCCGGCGGGCACGCCAAGCATTACCGCGACCACGTGATCCCGGCGATGAAGGCGCTCCGCGAGACTTGTGACGCGCTCGAGATCCTCGTCGACGACGATCTCTGGCCGCTGCCGAAGTATCGCGAGCTGCTGTTCATCCACTGAGTGCGCAGATCGACGAGCCGCAGGCGAGTCGAGATCGGTGCGTCGGCGCGACGTTCCCGGGCGTTATGCTGCACGCCCCGAACGTCGCTCAGATGAAACGATCGCTCTGCCTGCCGGCTCTGTGCCTGCTCGTTCCTTTCCTGCCCGCTCAAACCGCCGAAGGCGGTGAAACGGCTCGCGAGTCCAGTTCCACCGACACTCCGACGACGGCCATCTTCGATGGCAAGTCCTTGGACGGGTGGACGACGACCGGTGGCCGCTATGACGGCACCGCGCGGTGGAGCGTCGAAGACGGCGCGATCGTCGGTAGGAGCGGCCCGAAGCAAACCGGCGGGCTCCTCTACACCCAGCAGGCGTGGCACAGCTATGCGGTGAGCTTCCGCACGAAGATCGATTGGCCGTTCGACAGCGGCGTGTTCGTCCGGATGTCGAAGGCGGGCAAGGGTGCGCAGGTGACGTTGGACTGGCGCGAAGGCGGCGAGATCGGCGGCATCTATTCGGATGGTTGGCTGCAGCACAATGCCGAGGGCGCGGGCAAGTTCCGTCGTGGCGAGTGGAACGACGTGCGCGTGCGCTGCACGGGTCGCGACTTCCGGCTCGAGTTCTGGCTCAACGGTGAGAAGCTCACGGACTATCGCCAACCCATCGGATCCGAGGGCTACGCGCCGACCGGTCTCCTGGGTCTACAGGTGCATCCGGGTACCGAGAACGAAGACGTCGCCGCGCGCTTCCAGAACATCGATCTGGTCGAGTTCCCGGTGTTTTCGCTCGCGGAGTTCGAGTGTGACGACGAAGGCTTCTTGGCGGCTCGGGAGAAGAGCGGCTGGGAGCCGTTGCTCGACGCGGAGCTGAGCCGCTGGGAGACCGAATCAGGGCGTGCGGATGGCTTCGCCTGTGACGGGCGAGTCCTGGAGTTGCGCACGGCCGGCGCCGCGCACGAGTTGCGGACCAAGGACGACTATCGCGACTTCGTACTGCGGCTCGACTTCAAGATCGTGCGACGCGCCAACTCCGGCATCTTCCTGCGCGCGGATCGTGCCAACGGCAATCCGGCGTTCTCCGGCTGCGAGATCCAGGTGCTCGATGATTTCCATTGGGAGGCCGATACCAAGAGCAAACTCAAGCCCTGGCAGTTCACCGGCAGTCTCTATGGGGCCGTGCCTGCCGGCCACACCGGGGCGCTGTATCCGAACGGTCGCTGGAACACTCTCGAGATCCGTTACCAGGGCTCTCGGATTCGCACCGAACTCAACGGCGTCGAGCTCTACGACGTCGATACCGCCGAGCTGAAGCCCGAGCAGGGTGAGCCGTTCGCCGGGCGCGCGGCCGCCGGGTTCCTCGGGCTGCAGCGGCACGCTCCCGGCGGAGAAGTCGTAGGGAACGCCTATGCCTGGTATCGGAATGTGTTCGTTCGTCGGTTGTGAACGATCTCGCCCGAGCATGCGATGGCTCGGGCTGCTCCTGATCGCCGCTGCATGCGTCGGCCCGCGCGATCGTGCGCCGGACATTCGCAGCCTCTATTCCACCGCCGCGCGCGACGAGATCCGCAACCCGGTCATCGTCATCCATGGGATTCTCGGGTCGCGGCTCGAGCAGCGATCCACCGGCAAGGTCGTGTTCGGCGCATTCGACTCGAACAGCCTGGACCCGTCGAAGCCGGACGGCGCACGAGCTCTGGCGCTCCCACTCGAAGTTCCCTCGAGTGCGTTCGACTACGACCCGACGACCGCCGACGTTGTTCCCACGGGCCCATTGGAGAGATTCGACGTCGAGCTCTTCTACGGCACCGTGTCGGTCGACGTGTACGCCAAGATGATCGCGGCGTTGGGCATCGGCGGCTTTCGCGATCCCGTCCTCGTCGATCCCACGACACCGGCTTACGCGGAAGATCACTACACCTGCCACACGTTCTTCTACGACTGGCGGCGCGACAACGTCGAGAACGCGATCCGCTTCGGCGCCTTCGTCGAAGAATCGCGTGCGCAAATCGAAGCGAGGGCGCTTCGCAAGATCGCGAAGCTGCGCGCATCGGGCTCGCCCGACGAGCGCGCGCACGCGGGGCGTCTCGCTGCCTGGCTCGAGCGCGGGTTCCGATTCGATGTCGTGGCGCATTCGATGGGTGGATTGATCGCGCGCTACTACTTGCGACACGGCGCGGTCGACCTGCCGAGCGATGGTTCGCTTCCACCGATCACCTGGGCGGGTTCCGAGCACATCGACCGGCTGGTGATGGTCGGGACTCCGAACCTGGGCGCCATCGAGTCGCTCCAGAAGCTGGTACTCGGTTTCGCACCCTCGTACTTCCTTCCCGAGTACGACGTCGCGGTCTTGGGGTCGATGCCGTCGATCTACCAGTTGATGCCGCGAGTGAACGGCGGCTGGATTCGCGACCGGACGGGTCAGCCGATCGAGCTCGATTTCTTCGACGTCGAGGAGTGGGATCGAAACGGGTGGGGACTGCTGTCCACCGATGCCAAGCGGGTGCTGAGTTGGCTTCTGCCGGAGGTCGAGTCCGGGGCGCAGCGACACGCGATCGCGAAGCGCTATCTCGCGCACTGCCTCGATCGTGCGCGACGCTTCCATGCGTCGCTCGATCGCCGAGTCACCACGCGAAGTCCGTCCCATCTCATCGGTTTCGCCGGCGACGCCGAGCCGACCGCGGCGTTCGTCGAGGCGCACCGCGGCGAGCGCGGTGAGTGGGTGCTGAACTTCCGTCCGAGCGACTTCACGTTGCCGGGCGACGGCACCGTCACTCGAGCGAGCGCAATTGGCGACCTCCGGCCCCGAACCACCGGCGGCGTGCACCGTCGACTGGAGTCGCCGATCGATTGGGAGCGCGTTTTCTTCCTTCGCGACGATCACCTTGGCCTCACTTCCAATCCGACCTTCGTGAACAACTTGCTGTTTCAGCTCCTGGAGGAGGAGCTTCCGTCTCGGGCCGCGACCTCGGAGCGGCCATGATGGACATTGCCCCATGAAGTCGACCGCGATCCTCGTTCTTGCGATCTCGATCTTGGCCCCGACGCTGTCGGGTCAGGTCGCGGCAGAACACTGGTCGTTGCGGCCGCTCAGTCGTCCCTCGGTTCCGAGCGCGGCGACCGGCACGGCGAGATCGAATGCGATCGATCGCTTCCTGGAGCGCGAGCTACGTGCGAACGGTCGCTCCTTCGCACCCCGGGCCGAGACGGAACAGCTCGTTCGCCGCTTGAGTCTCGATCTGCTGGGCTTGCCGCCGAGCGATGCCGTCCGCGCACGGTTGGGCGAGCTGCAAGCGGATGCCGCACTCGACGCCCTCGTGGAGGAGTATCTCGCATCCGACGCTCACGCCGAGCGCATGGCGGTCTGGTGGCTCGACCTGGTTCGCTACGCCGATACGGTGGGCTATCACGGTGACCAGGAACATCATGTGTCGCCATATCGCGACTGGGTTCTGGCCGCCTTTCGCGACAACCTGTCGTTCGATCGATTCACGCGCGATCAACTCGCCGGCGACCTCGTCGCAGATGCGACCGATCGCGAGCGCACGGCATCGGCATACAACCGGATCCTGCAAACGACCCATGAAGGCGGCGCACAGCCCGGCGAATACCTGGCGAAGTACGCCGCGGATCGGGTTCGCAACTTCGGAATGACTTGGATGGGCGTGACACTCGGTTGCGCGGAGTGTCATGACCACAAGTACGATCCGTACTCGCAGCGCGACTTCTATCGGGTCGCCGCATTCTTTGCCGACATCGACGAGGAACAGGGCTTCGCGGCGCCGAACACCTCGCCGACGAAGCGACCGCCGGAGATCGACGTGTCTTCGCCGATCGCGGGGGGTGCGCCGACGCGTCGTGTGATGGTCACGAAGTCCGTCGCGCCGCGAGTCACGCGAGTGCTTCGTCGCGGCGACTGGATGGATGCGGGCGGCGAGGTGGTCGCGCCCGGGGTGCCGTCGATCCTGCCGCAGCCACCGGTGAGTGACCGTCGGCTGACGCGTCTCGATCTCGCAGCGTGGGTCACGTCGCCTCAGCAACCGCAAACCGCGCGCGTGTTGGTCAATCGCATCTGGGCGTTGTTCTTCGGACGCGGCATTTCGCCGAGTCTCGATGATTCCGGCGTGCGAGCGGCGCCGCCGTCGCACCCGGAGTTGCTCGATTGGCTGGCGTGTGAGCTGGTCGACTCCGGATGGGATCTCCGACACGTGATCCGCACGATCGTGCGTTCTCGTGCGTATCGACAGGCTTCGGCAGCGAGCCTGGATGCCACTGCCGATCGTCTTCTCGCCGCACAGCGACGATGGCGTCTGCCGGCCGAGTTCGTCCGTGACCAAGTGCTCTCGACCAGCGGGTTGCTCGTCGAACGATTCGGCGGCGACTCGGCGCGACCCTACCAACCGGCGGGCTACTACGCGCACCTCAACTTTCCCAAGCGCGAGTATCGAGTGGACACCGATGATGGGCTCTGGCGACGAGGCATCTACATGCACTGGCAGCGCATGTTCCTGCACCCGATGTTGAAGGCCTTCGATGCACCCACACGCGAGGAGTGCACTGCAGAGCGGTCGATCAGCAACACGCCGCTGCAGGCACTCGTCCTGCTCAACGATCCGAGCTTCGTCGAAGCCTCTCGAGTGTTCGCGACGAAGGTCCTGGCCACCATCGACGGCGACGATCGTGCCCGCGTGACCTGGCTATGGAGGCGCACACTGGTGCGCGAGCCCACCGCCGCGGAAGTCACGATCTTGCTCGATCTGCTCGCCAGGGCGCGCGCGCGTCATGCCGCGGACCCTTCGAGCTGCGCCGCGTTGCTCGGAGTCGGCACGTTCCCGCTCGACGGATCGGAACCGCCGCATGAGCTCGCCGCCTGGACCGCTGTGTGTCGCGTCATCCTCAATCTGCACGAGACGGTGACGCGCTCATGAACGAGTCCGAGCTTCGACGACGACTTTCTCGT
The DNA here is from genome assembly GCA_050181465.1 of Planctomycetota bacterium. Taxonomy (GTDB): domain Bacteria; phylum Planctomycetota; class UBA1135; order UBA1135; family UBA2386; genus JACRLW01. The sequence goes on along the minus strand of JBFXDD010000026.1, from coordinate 49,490 downwards.
CGCGCCTTTCTACGTCACTCGGGCTTCGGTCTCGGCGCTGTGGCTTTGAACTCTCTGTTGGAGCCGGTCCTCGGCTCGGGCCCCGCGCAGCGCATCGTTCCGCGAGCCAAACGCGTGATCTGGCTCTGCATGGCCGGCGGTCCTTCGCAGTTCGAGACTTTCGATCCCAAGCCGAAGCTCGCCGAGATGGATGGTCGGGCGATGCCGGAGAGCTATACGAAGGGGCAACCGATCGCGCAGCTCCAGGGCCAGTCGTTGCGCTGCCTGGCTCCTCAGTTTCCGTTCCGGCGACGCGGCCGATCCGGAGTGGAGGTCGCCGACGTGCTGCCGCACATGGGCAGCATCGTCGACGAACTGTGTGTGATCCGGTCGATGCAGACCGACCAGATCAACCACGATCCTGCGCACACGGTGATGAACACCGGGACCTCGATCTCCGGCCGGCCGTCGATGGGGGCGTGGGTCAACTATGGGATCGGCTCGGAGAGTCGTGATCTCCCCGGCTTCGTCGTGCTGACGAGCGTCGGCGGACGTGACCCACAGCCGATCGCGTCGCGGCAATGGAGTGCCGGTTTCCTGCCCGGGCACCATCAGGGCGTCGAGTTCCATTCGGCGGGAGATCCGGTGCACTACGTGAGCGACCCGCCGGGTGTGTCACGCACGGCGCAGCGCGAAGTCATCGATGCGGTCAACCAGCTCAACGCACTGCGACTCGGCGACGACGTCGACGATCCGTTGCGGACCCGGATCGAGCAGTACGAGCTGGCATTTCGCATGCAGACCGCGGTCCCGGAGTTGATGGACCTTCGTGGTGAGTCGCGCGAGACTCTGGATCTCTACGGCGTCGATCGCTTGGACGGATCGTTCGCCGCCAACTGTCTGTTGGCGCGACGACTCGCAGAGCGAGGCGTGCGTTTCATCCAGCTCTATCACCGCGGTTGGGATCATCACGGCGACCTCGTGCGCTACATGAACGTCTGCTGTCGATTGTGCGATCGACCGACGGCTGCGCTCATCACCGACCTGCGGCGTCGTGGATTGCTCGATGACACCCTGGTTGTCTGGGGCGGCGAGTTCGGGCGAACTCCGATGTTCCAGGGCAAGGGTAAGGACCCCGGTCGCGATCATCACATCCGTGCGTTCTCGATGTGTCTGGCAGGCGCTGGAGTGCGCGGCGGCTACGTGCACGGCAGCACTGACGAGCTCGGCTACCACGTGGCCGAGAACCCGGTGCACGTTCGCGATCTCCATGCCACCATGCTTCATGCTCTGGGCCTCGATCACACGCAGTTGACGGTCCGCCACCAGGGACTCGACATGCGACTGACGGGCGTCGAGCCGGCGCGGGTCGTGTCCGAACTGTTCGCGTAGCCGATCCCGCGCGGTCGCTCGTGAGCCGACGACGTGACTGGCGAACGCGTCAGGGCAAGTACGACTTCACGCGCTTCCAGTAGCGGTCGGTCGCCGACTTCCGCGGACCGTTCGGGCCGCCGTTGTGGGTGCGCGCGATGACTTCGGCATCGTGGTTCTGCCAGGCATCCGCCGCGTGGCGTCGCATGTATGCGGCGATGACTCGTTCCGCGTAAGCCCGCTGACGGCAATCCTGGTAGGTGCCGCCGATGGACGGTTCTGCGGCGATCGCGTCCTTCCAGTAGATCTCGTGGATTTGGTATGGGCCAATCGCGAGCCCCCCGTCGCCGTCCGGAGGTCGACTCCGGCCGCCCGACTCGACCATGCGGATGGCATGGAGGATCTCGCTCCGGCTCCACGATGTGCGCGCTGCAACATCCGTGGTCATCCATGCCACCCATACCGCCAGCACGATCCCGGCAGACCAGACGCCGAGTCCGTGCAGACGTTGGGGCGGTCGCTTCATCGCGCGGCACTCGACGGGACGAGCCCATCGACGATCAATCGAGCGACCGCGGCCTCGCCGGCCGCACGCCACACGTCCACCCACGAGGATCCCGCCGGCGCGGTGACTCCGATGCTCGCCAGCCACGCGGTCTCCTCGGTTGCCACATCGAAGAGCCTCGCTTCGATGTTCGCGCGCGGGCGCGTCACCGAGTAGCCGCCGGAGACCCAGGTCGTGCCGTAGCCCCACGCCCACGGTCGACGGCCGCCGGGTCCCATGAAGGACGTCGTGGTGATTGTCGGCGGGATCCACTGGTCCTCGGTCCAAGACGCGATCGGTTTCAGGACCAGGAAACCCGTCGCGCCGGTTTGCCGCACGGCGGCGGCGATCACTTCCTCGCCGTGTTCCTTGCCCGGGAACAGCACCGTGCCCAATTCGATGGCCGTCGTCCCGACAGCGCGAAGCGCTTCCGCCATCGCCGCCTCGCTGTTCTGGCGGATGGCCAGGTCGGGATCGGGTGCGGAGACACAGATCGGACCGAAGGTGCGACCGGCGAACTCGGGCGCCCGCACGGCGGTCACTTCGGCGGTGACCCCGGCGCACGAGGCGAGCACCAGTGTCAGGAAGGCGAGCGTGGCTCGAAGCATGCTGCGAGCGTAGCCCGGCGTTGGCTCTGCGGCACGCGAGGCGGATCGAGGTCGCGCTGGAAAGGCACTCGGGTCTCTCGCACGATCGCATCGACGATGAAGCTGCTCGTCCTCGACGTTGTCGGTCTGCGGGTCAAGGACCTCGCGCATGCCCCGCGCCTGCGCGCGCTCGGGGAGAGTGGGTTCACAGCACCGCTCCAAACCGTGTTTCCGGCGGTGACGTGCACGGTGCAGGCGAGCTTCCTCACCGGACGAACGGCGCGCGATCACGGTGTCGTCGCCAACGGCTGGTACTTCCGCGATCTCGCGCAGATCTTCTTCTGGCGGCAGGCCAACGCGCTGATCGACGGACCCAAGGTTTACGAGATCGCGCGCGAGACCGATCCGAGCTTCACCTGCGCCAAGCTGTTCTGGTGGTTCAACATGTATGCGAAGGTCGCGTGGTCGGTCACCCCGCGGCCCGAGTACCACGCCGACGGATTGAAGAAGCCGGGCTTGTACAGCGAGCCGCCGCTCTTGCAGTCGAGCCTCCAAGAGCGGCTCGGCCCATTTCCTCTCTTCCAGTTCTGGGGACCGGGTGCGGACATCCGTTCGACGAAGTGGATTGCGGACAGCTCGCTCGCGGTGATGGCCGATCACGATCCCGATCTGGCACTCGTGTACCTGCCGCACCTGGACTACGACCATCAGCGCTACGGCCCCGACGACCCGCGCTCCATCGCACAGGTGGCTCTGGTCGACGAGCAGGCCGGTCGCCTCATCGATGCGGCGCGCGCCAAGGGCGCAGCGGTCATCGCGCTCTCGGAGTACGGAATCGAAGCGACCGATCGCGTCGTCTACATCAATCGAGTCCTGCACGAGAACGGGTTTCTTCGTGTGCAGGAGACGAGTCACGGCCAACTGCTCGACGCCGGTGCGAGTCGCGCGTTCGCGGTGGCCGACCATCAGTGCGCGCACGTGTATGTCGGCGAGCCTGCGGACGTCGACGCGGTCGCCCGCTTGCTTCGCAAGACATCCGGTATCGCCGCAGTCCATGACCGGGCTGCCCAGGCGCAGCTCTCGATCGACCATCCGCGCAGCGGGGAACTCGTCTGCGTCGCGGAACCCGGCGCGTGGTTCGCCTACCACTATTGGCTCGACGAGGCTCGCCGGCCCGACTTCGCGACGACCGTCGACATCCACCGCAAGCCGGGCTACGACCCGACCGAGCTGTTCGTCGACCCGAAGATTCGCTTTCCCAAGCTCAAGGTGGCGAAGAACTTGGCCAAGAAGCTGCTCGGCTTTCGCTACCTGATGGACGTGATCGGGACCGACCCCTCGATCGTGCGCGGTTCCCATGGCCGCCTGTTCGAGGATCCCGACGCTGGGCCTGTCTTCCTCTGCTCTTCTCGATCCGCTGCGGCGGATCGAGTCGCCGCGACCGAAGTGGCAGGTCGGATGCTCGCGCTCCTGCGATCTCCCTGCTAGCCCGGATGACTCGGGAACGGCGTCGCGAGATCGGCACAGGTCGATGGCCGGCAAGGAGCTGTGTCGGTCGACGACCGAAGCGTAGCTGTAGCTACGCTGCCAGGGAGGAGCCGACGTAGCGACGCCGCTGGGCGCGATTTGTGGCGATCGCAGTAGACGTTCACGAATCATCCGGGCTAGCCCGGGTGATTCGGGAACGGCGTCGCGAGATCGGCACAGGTCGATGGCCGGCAAGGAGCTGTGTCGGTCGACGACCGAAGCGTAGCTGTAGCTACGCTGCCAGGGAGGAGCCGACGTAGCGACGCCGCTGGGCGCGATTTGTGGCGATCGCAGTAGACGTTCACGAATCATCCGGGCTAGCGTGCCCGCTCAGATGAGCAAATCCTCCGCCGTCGTGGCCGACGACATGGTCGTCACTCTTCACTTTCGCCTCAGCCTCGACGATCGCGAAGTCGTCGTCGACACCGAAGCCGATGGCGAACCGATGTCGTACTTGCACGGCCACGGTGAGGTCGTCCACGGACTCGAAACGGCACTGCGGGGCCGTGCCGTCGGCGACACCTTCGAAGTCGTGATCTCGCCCGAGGACGGTTACGGCGAACACGATCCCGAGGACACCGACGAGGTGCCGCGCGATGCCTTCCCGGACGATCTCGAACTCGAGGTCGGCCTGCAGCTCAGCGCCGAAGACGAAGACGGCAACGTGGTTCCATGTGTCGTTCGCGAGGTGCACGAGGAGCATGTGGTCGTCGACATGAACCACCCGCTCGCCGGTGAGACCCTCCACTACACCGTCAAGATTCTCGAGATCCGTCCGGCGTCCGCCGAAGAGTTGGAGCACGGCCACGTGCACGACGCCGACGACGAACACGGCCACCATCACTGACTGCGTGGCCCGCTTCGGGGCCGAGCGGCGGCCGCACAGCGGCGTCAGCGGGTCTCGATCCCTTTGCGTAGCGTGAGAGCCCGCTCGCCCGCCTCGCTGTCGAATTCGAGGCGAATTCGCGCGCGCGGTCGTCGGCGGGGTGTGGTCGCCGGCTCAGCGGCGCCATCTTCGCCTTCCGTCGTCGCCGGCGTTTCGGTGCCGTCCGTATAGCGAATACCGATCTTGGCCAGGCTGTCGCGATACGGCAGTTCCTCGGTGCCCTCGACGTACTTGGCGAAGAAGTCGGCGAAGGACCGCTGGGTCAGTTGTTCGCAGATCCGTTGCACGTCGGCGTCGTCGAAGCCGACTCCGGTCGACTGACATTGCGCATAGAGCGCTCGCATGACGTCGTCGAAAGACTTCTCGCCGTCGGTGGCATCGCGGATCTCGATGTCGAGCAAGAGACCGAGCAGCATGCCCTTGTTGTAGTAGTCCGGCGCGGTGCGTCCGCGACGCATGTACGGCGCATCCCAAACCGTCCAACTCGCTTCGGCGATGCTCATCTTGAGCCGCCCCGGGTTGGCTTGCAGGCTGCGGATCTCGTCGCCGATCGCCGAGAGCCAGAAGTGCTCCGGCTCCCACACTCCGGCCCGCACGAGCAGGACATCGCCGAAATACGAAGTCACGCCTTCCGACAACCAGAGGAACTTCGTGCGATTCGGACCGGAGTAGTCGAAGGGACCGAGTGCCTTCGGCCGCAGGCGCTTCACGTTCCAGGCGTGGAAGAACTCGTGACTCATCAGCGAGTCCCACACCGAGGGCTTGCCGGGCTCGGAACCTCGGAGGTCCATCATTCCCATGTCGCAGGAGTTGAGGTGCTCGAGCCCGCCGCCGCCGGGAAAGCCGATGAGGAACACGTAGCGCGTGAACGCGGGCTTGCCCCACATCGCGTGATGTGCGGTCACGATGCGGCGATAGCGGTCGATCATCGCGTTCCGGTCGTTGCGATCGCGCTCGAAGCCTGAGAGCACGATCTCGTAGTCGACTTCGTCGACCACGAACTCGAGCAACTCGAAGTTGCCGACGTGGAAAGGGCAGTCGGCAAAGACGTCGTAGTCGGGCGCGCGAAAACTCGGCGCGCTGCCTTCGATTCGCTCCATGCCGGTCGCGATGCCGAACTCCGGCGGCAGATCGAAGGTCACCGTGTGAGGGATGCCGATCTTGCCGGGCACGTAGGTCCAACAGGCCGGACCTTCGAAACCGTAGGCCGGCCAGGTCCGAATCGGGGGCTCCTCGTCCTCCGTTTCGCGCTCCTGTCGGTTCGGTGCGTCGCCACCTTCTTCCTTGCCTGCCTGCTCTGGCGCGACGACCTTCGGCTGACCGAGACCCTTGCCGAGTGAGAACCCCGGCGCGCCCCGCGCGGCGGTCGTCAAGCGCAGTTCGTAGCGAACCGTCACGTCGGCCGCGCCGCCGGTCGTGATCCGCCAGGAGTTCGTGCCGGTGGACTCGGTCTCGAGCTCCGTGCCGTCGGCAGCGACGGCCGCGATGCCGGCGACGTTCTTGCCGAAGTCGCGCACGGTGTAGGAGCCTGGTTTCCACGCCGGCATCGCGAGTTCCAGGGCGTCACCGGAACAGCCGAGATAGCGGACCTCGACGCTCGCAGTGTCGGCGGGCGGATGGAACCGGAAGCGGAACTCGGCGCGCTCCTGGGCGAGGGCGAGAGAAGAGGCCGCGAAGCATCCGGCGAACGCCGCGGGAACCGACAAGAAGGACGAAGTGCGCATGATGAACTCGCCGGGTCGTCGCACCGCCCGGACCGTCTCGCGCAGCGTATCCTTGCCCGTCGGCCCCTCGCGGGCGATCCGTCGTGAAACCTTTCCTGACTCTCGCCGCGCTCGCCCTGCTCTGCCCTGCTGCTGCAGCGCAGGTGCGGCCCTTGGCGGAGCGCATTGCCCTCGCCGACCCGCGCGGGCGACTGCCCGGAAACCTCGGTGCGGCGGAGGCTTGTGCGGTTGGGGACTTCGACGGTGATGGCGTGGTCGACCTCGCGCGCGCGGGCGGGGGGCGGATCACGATTCTGGTGCAGAGCCGATCCGGGGTGTTCGCGGAGCGGCCGCAACCGGCCACGCTGGGGGTGTCCGGCGTCGTCAGTGCGCTGGTCCAGGGCGACTTCGACGGCGACGGCGATCTCGACTTGGTGGTGGGCCTGCGGCTTGCGGAGGACCAGGTCCTCTTGAACGACGGGACCGGCCGGTTCGGCTTCGCTCCCGTCGGCTCGATTCCGCCGGGGTCCTCCCTGGCGACGACCGCGATCGTGGCGGGCGACTTCGACCGCCGCGGCGGCATGGACCTCCTGCTGTTTGCGGCGAATGCTGCTCCCCGCCTCTTGTTCAGCGCGGTGGGCGGTTCGTTCTTCGACTTGAGTTCGCGCCTGCCCGCCGCCGCACAAGTCGTGCGACTGACCGGTTCGGCGGCCGACTTCGACGGGGATGGCGACCTCGATCTCGCTCTCCTCGGGACGCGCCTCTCGCCGACCATCGTCCTGTGGAATCCCGGCAATGGGGACTTCGCGGCCGGCACCTCGCTGGCCTACGCGGCGGCGAACGGCTTTCGTTCTGTGGCGGTCGCCGACCTCGACGGCGATCGTTTGCCCGAACTCGTGCTCGGACCCGAAGTGACGGGGTTTGCGGCGCCGCATGTCGTGCGGGTGTCGCGCACCGGGCTGACGCGGATCCCGCCGGTCGCCAACGGCGTCGCGCTCGATGGTTGGCGCGCGCTCGCGCTCGGCGACTACAACGGTGATCTCAACATCGATCTCGCTGCTCTCGACGAGTCCGGGAGCTTGAGAGTCGCGCCGGGCAACGGCGCGGGTGCCTTCGGGACGTCGATGTCGCTGCTGGATGCCGGCGGCCGGCTCGAGATCTGCGCCGTCGATCTCGAGCCCGACGGTGATCTCGATTTGTTCGTGCCGGGAACGACGGCTCCGGATGCCTTGCTGTTGGGCGGCGGTTCGCCGCCTTTCCTCGACACCGAGAGCCATACGATCCAGAGCAACCCCGGGGGTGATTCCACGCTGCCGGTGCCGATCGATCTGACCGGCGAGGGCGATCCCGATCTGCTGGTGGCATCCCGCGCGGGACGATTCGCGACCTTTCAGAACGACGGCGGTGCGCGGTTCTTGCGGGCTCCGCTCGCACCGCCGGACCAATCGTCGCTCGGCAGCATCGCCGCGGTGCTGGTCGGCCGGCTGCGTCGAGGCGCGCCGCTCGACGCGCTCTTCGTCGTGGGGCAACCGTCGCCGGCTGCGCTCAGCGGCGTCGTCATTCTGCAGCGCAACCTCGCGGCGGGTTGGCTGGATCGGAGTGGAATGATCGTCGGCTCCCAAGTCGGCAGGCTGGTCACCGCGGGAACGACCGCAGTGCTCGGACGAGCCGGCGATGTGCTCGCACCCACTTCCTTGTTGTTGGGTGATGCAGCCGGCCGGGTGTTCGCACTCGCCAACGACGGCACGACGATCACCGAGTCAGTCAATGCCGTTCCTCACGTCCATTCTGGGGCCATTCGAAAGATCCTGGTACGGGATCTCGACGGCGACGGCGTCCAGGATCTGCTCGTTCTCGCGGTGAACTCGCCGCCCGAGTTCCATCGCGGAAGCGGCACGCAAGGCAGCGTGTTCACGCATCGGCCGGGCGTGTTTCCGACCATCACCCCCGCGACCGATGCGGTGATCGAAGACTTCAATCGCGATGGCCGGCTCGACGTGTTCTGTGTGACGCCGGGAAGCCCGGAAGGTGTGACGATCTTCTTCGGCACACCGTCCGGGGCCTGGCTCGAAGTCACCCAGCGCGAGTTGGGTTTGGCGCCGCGCACGACGACGGCGCGCTCGATCGTGTCGCTCGGCCCCGCGGACGCGCGCGTGACGGTGCTCGGTCGCGTCGATGGCCCGCCCTTGTCTCTTACGCGCAGCGCGACCGGACCCTTCGTGGTCGCCGACGGTGTGGAGGTCCGCGGATCGACCGCGTTCGCGCACTGGGCAGTCGCCGACTTCGATCTCGACGGTGATGACGACCTGGTCGGCACGCGCGACGACACACAGCTCACCGTGCTCCTGCGTAGTGAACGCGGGATCGCCGCACGCGGGCCGGCACAGATCGGTCGCCAGGCGCGCTTCGACGTGTTCGCGCCGTCCGGTCATCTGTGCTTCGTGCTGATGAGTCCTCTCGTCACGCGCATCGAGATCCCGCCGCTCGGCATCCTCCGACTGCTCGGCCCCGCGACGCTGCTCGGTCTCGTTTCGCCGCCGACGGGTGCGTCGGCGCTGGAACTCGTGGTCCCACTCGGACTACCGCCGGGCGAACTCCCGCTGCAGCTCGTGACGCTCGATCCGCTCACGCAGGGGATCGCGATCGGCGGGCTCGAGCGTGTCGTGTTGAGTGATGGGTGATGGCTGCTCACTTTCGACGATCGGAGGAGTATCGTGTCGTCGCGTTGCACTCATCTCACGTCGTCGATGCACACCTCTTACCAACAGGAGGCATTCAGCCTCGCCTACGTCCGGGCGGTTGCTGCTGCGGCCGGATTCAGGTTGCAGGATGGGCCTCAGCCCGATGACGACAGCGTGGATCTCACGATCGCCGCTCGAGGCGCGACGGGCACGGTGGCATCGCCGAAGCTGGATGTTCAGCTCAAGTGCAAACTCTGGACTCCGGACGACGGTCGCGAGGTTGCCTACGACCTCAAGTTGAAGAACTACGAGGACCTACGGCTTGCGCATGTGCAGGTACCTCGCATCCTGATCTTGGTTGCAGTGCCGGAGGAGGTTGCGGACTGGATCGAACAGGACGATGTTCGACTGCTGATGCGTCATTGTGGCTGGTGGGCGTCGCTCCGTGACCTTCCCGAGTCCCCCAACACTGAGAAGGTGCGAGTGAAGATTCCCCGCGTGAATCGTTTCGATGTGCGCGGATTGACGGACATCATGCAACGCTTGGCGAAGGGAGAGCTGCCGTGAGTGCTTCGAGAGAACTCTTGCGCGACGTCGAGCCCCAACAGGCAGCGACCTGGCTCCGTGCCAACGACTGGAAGTTGGTCGAGAGGAAGGACCACTGGGTTGCGAAGTGGCACAAGGATGCGGAGGACGGCGAGCGTTATGAGATCGACCTGCCGCTGGATCGGACCTTCGGCGATTACCGACGACGGATGCGTGAGGTCATCCGAACTCTCGAAGTTGCGAGCGGGAAGAGTGCCGCCCAACTGCTCGAGGAGGTCCGTGCGTCGACGGTCGACATCCTTCGTCTTCGCCTCACAGGCCCCGGGATCGAACAAGGGCGCGTGCCGGTGGATCTCGGCACTCGGCTGTTCGGATGCACGCGCGATCTGCTGCTCGCCGCGGCCTGTTCGGCACGCGACCCGCGTTCTGTGTATCGGTCCCGAAAGCCGGCGGAGGCCATGGACTTTCTGCACCGCCTGAAGCTGGCTGCGCCGGAAGACGGCAGCTTCGTCGTCACGGTCCATGCACCGATCCCTCCGGAGCTTCGGTTTGGAGCGATGGCGGAAGTCGAGGAATCTCCCTTCGAACGTCGTGCGACGATGATGTTGGCGAATGCCACCGCTGCCGCTTCGAAGCTCGCCGAGCGGGCGGTGCTCGATGGGTCGGCGGAACCGTTCCTGGTGGGTGCCCCGTCGGGAATCAGCGCGAACCTGTGCGAGGCCCTCGCTGGATTCGTCGACGGCAAGGACACGACTGCGGTCGAGCTACGGTTCGCGTGGGCGACCACGCGACCTGTCCCGGAGGGCACTCCGAGCTTCGTTCGTGTCGATTCGAGCCTGTCGCCGATCCTCGGCGAAGCCGCTCGGCTGCTCCGCGCATCCGTGGACATCCCGGACTTCGAGATCGTCGGAGTGGTGCTTCGCCTCGAGAGCGACGCCCCCGAGCAGGGTGGCACCGTAGTGATCGTCGGTCAGGTGGACGGGCAGCAGCGAAGGGTGCGTGTCCCGATGGGAGCCCACGACTACGCGGTGGCGATTCGCGCCCACGGCGACGGGAATCTCCTGCGTTGCGAGGGCGACCTGGTTCGATCCGGGCGGAGCTTTCAGCTCGAACGAGTTCGCCACGTCGAGCCCGTGATCGAACAAGACTGACTCCCCCAAACGACCGCAGGGCCGCGCGACACCCAGCCCGGATGATTCGTGAACGTCTACTGCGATCGCCGCAAGTCGCGCCCGGCGGCGTCGCTACGTCGGCTCCTCCCTGGCAGCGTAGCTACAGCTACGCTTCGGTCGTCGACCGACGCAGCTCCTTGCCGGACATCGACCTGCGTCGATCTCGCGACGACGTTCACGAATCATCTGGGCTAGTGCCGCGCGACCCCGCGAGTGAGAGGCGATGGAGCCTAGACGCGGACTCAGTAGTCCATGTCGTCCATGCCGTGGTCGTGACCGCCGCCGCCGCCCTTCTTCTTCTCGGGGACCACGGAGACCAGCGCCTCGGTGGTGAGCAGCAGGGTCGAGACCGACGCGGCGTTCTTCAGCGCGGTGGCCGTGACCTTCGCCGGGTCGATGACGCCGGCCTTGATCATGTCCTCGTAGACACCGGTCGCGGCGTTGTAGCCCCAACTGGCGTTCTTGTTGTCGCGCACGCCCTGGATCACGATCGAGCCGTCGACGCCGGCGTTGACCGCGATTTGGCGCAGCGGCGCTTCGAGCGAACGACGCACGATGTCGGCACCGATGCGCTCATCGCCTTCGAGGCCGAGCTTCTCGATGACCGACTGCGAGCGCAAGAGCGCCACGCCGCCACCCGGGAGAATGCCGCTCTCGACCGCCGCGCGCGTCGCGTGCAGCGCGTCTTCGACGCGGGCCTTCTTCTCCTTCATCTCGGCTTCGGTCGCCGCACCGACGAGGATCTGCGCAACGCCGCCCGACAGCTTCGCGAGGCGCTCCTGGAGCTTCTCGCGATCGTAATCGGAGGTGGTCCGCTCGATCTCGGCGCGCACGGCAGCGATGCGGCCTTGGACGTCGTTCTTCTTGCCGTTGCCTTCGATGATGGTGGTGTCGTCCTTGGTCACGACGACCTTCTTCGCGGTGCCGAGATCGCTGAGCTGGATCGACTCGACGGAGATGCCGAGGTCTTCGAAGATCGCCTTGCCGCCAGTCAGGATCGCGATGTCCTCCAGCATGGCCTTGCGACGATCACCGAAGCCCGGCGCCTTCACCGCGCAGCACTTGAACACGCCGCGCAGCTTGTTGACGACCAGCGTCGCCAGCGCTTCGCCTTCGATGTCTTCGGCGACGATCAGCAGCGGCTTGCCGGACTGCGCGATCTTCTCGAGCAGCGGCAACATGTCCTTGATCGAGCCGATCTTCTTCTCGTGGACGAGGATGTAGGCGTCCTCGAGCACGGTCTCCATGCGCTCGGGGCTGGTGACGAAGTGCGGCGACAAGAAGCCCTTGTCGAACTGCATGCCTTCGACCCACTTGACCTCGGTCGCGAGGCTCTTGCCCTCTTCGACCGTGATCACGCCGTCCTGACCGACTCGCTCCATCGCGTCGGCGATCATCTTGCCGATCTCTTCGTCGTTGTTCGAAGCGATGCAGCCGACCTGCGCGATCTCGGTCTTGCCCTTGACCTTCACGGCCTGCTTCTCGAGGTGTGCAGTCACCGCGGCAACCGCCTTCTCGATGCCGCGCTTGAGCGACACCGGGTTCGCACCGGCAGTCACGTTGCGCAGGCCTTCTTCGAAGATGGCCTCGGCGAGCACGGTCGCGGTCGTCGTGCCGTCACCGGCGACGTCGGAAGTCTTGGAGGCGACTTCCTTCACGAGCTGCGCGCCCATGTTCTCGTACTTGCCTTCGAGTTCGACTTCCTTCGCCACGGTGACACCGTCCTTGGTGACCGTCGGGCTGCCGAAGCTCTTCTCGATGATGACGTTGCGGCCACGGGGGCCGAGGGTGACCTTCACCGCGCGGGCGAGCTGACGCACGCCGTCGCGCATGCGCTCGCGGGCTTCTTGGTCGTAAGCGATCTTCTTGACTGCCATTGGGGTGTTCCTTCTGAGTGCCTTGGATGCGGAGGGTGGACGCGGTTCAGCTCACGACGCCGAGGATCTCGTCCTCGGAGAGGATCACGTATTCCTCGCCGTCGACCTTCACTTCGGTGCCCGCGTAAGAGGAGAACAGGACGCGATCCTTCACCTTCACGCTGAAGGGGGCGCGCTCGCCGTTCTTGAGGAGGCGGCCGGTGCCGAGCGCCTGCACGATGCCTTCGCGCGGCTTCTCCTTGGCGGAGTCGGGAAGGATGATCCCGCCCTTGGTGGTTTCCTCGGCGGCGACGCGCTTCAGCACGACGCGATCACCGATCGGGACGATCTTGGTTTCGGACTTGGTCTTGGCCATGGCTGTCGGAGAGTGCGCCGGGTCGGCGCGGTAGGAGTCAGGGTTGGAAGGTTGTGAAACGAAAAAGCCGCGCTCAGGGGCGTCGACGACGCTTGGGGCGCGGCCAGAGGTCTTCGAGACGGATCGGCAGGAGTCCGAGCGAGTTGGGACTGGGCGTGGACTCGTTGCCGGGCACGCGGCGCGCGAGTAGGTCCAGGGCCTGGCGGAGCTGCCGCAGATCGAAGGGCTTTCGCAGGAACTCGACCATGCCGAGTTCGAGGGCGCGGCGAGCTTCCTCGCGCGTGGCCTCGCCCGACATCAGGATCGACGGCACGGGTCGGATCTCGGCGCAGATGCGGCGATAGACCTCGAGACCGTCCAGGCCGGGCAGATGGAGGTCGAGGATCGTGACGTCGATCGATACCTGCCGGGCCACTTCCACCGCTTCATCGCCGCGACTGAGCGCATGCACCTGCCAGCCCCGCTGGCGCAGCAGGTCGATCAGCAGGCTGCGCAGGGGGTCGTCGTCTTCGACCAGCAGGACGGAGAAAGGGCGTGACATCGGCCTACGAAATGGCGCGGCGGCGCGCTTCGCAAGCCCCGTGCCGCTATCCGGCTGGTTTGCCCGCTTCCGTGGTCACGCGCTGCCGTGCGACCATAGGGCCTTTATTTTCAAGGACTTAGAGTCGTCCGGGCGAGTTGGATCGTGCGCCGCTGGCGGCGGGGCGTGGCGACGGCAAGCCTTTGTCGGCGAGCAGGCGGCCGAAGACTGCCAGCCTGTCAGGCGACCCGAGGGGTCGCTGTCAAGCTGACACCGCGAGGTCGAGGCTCACTCCTCGTCCTCGTCGTCCTCGTCTTCGTCCTCATCCTCGCTCTCATCCCAGTCCTCCTCCTCTTCCTCCTCGTCGTCCCAGGAGTCTTCGTCGTCGTCCTCGTCTTCGTCTTCGTCCTCGTCGTCCTCGGACTCCTCGTCTTCGTCTCCGTCTTCGAGTTCGTCGTCGTCCTCGAGGTCGTCTTCGTCCTCGTCATCGATCTCGTCCTCATCTTCCTCTTCGTAGGAAGCGAGGATGCGGTCCCAGTCCGAGACCTCGATGGGGTTGTTGCAAACAAAGCAGATGCCGTCGTTGTCGCGAAGGTCTTCGACGCGATCGAGCGTCTTGTAGACCTCGCCGCATTCCGGGCACCGGATGGCCTTACCCATGGCAGTGCGTGGCTCCAGTTAGATGGTTTCGGGTTCAGGCGGGGTGGAAGGGTCGCCCGCGGTCAGGGTTCCTACCATGGCACGGAACGCGCGCAAGGGGAGTACGCAAAAAAGGACGCTCGACAGAGGGCCGGCGCGCCTCGCTGCCGATAGTCGCGACGTGGGGCGTACCAACTGGATCCTCGCAGGGCTCGGCCTGCTCGCGTGCGTGATGCTGACGATCATGATGCAGCAGGCGATGCGCATCCGGAACGATCGCCTGGTCGATCCGCTCGCTGCGGCGGTGAGCAAGACCTTCGGTTCACGACTCGACGGCCCGACCCGCTGGAAGATTCGCTCGGTCGCGAGCAAGCGCACGGGCACTCTCGAATTGCAGCCGACCGTCGGAGTCGACTACCACGCGCTGGCGCGCGACGTCGGCGACTTCGTCTGGCAACAAGTCAACCGCAAGATCGCCGACCTCATCGTGATCTGTGACAGCGGTGTCGGCACTCCGGCTGCCTTCGCGGTGCCGCCGCCGTGGGACGTGCGACGGCCCATCGTGCGGATCGAACTGCCGACGCCCGCGGCGCCACCCGCCGGAAAGTAGCGCGCGCGTTGCGAAGGGTCGCACGCGGGTGGGGTGCCGAGGTTCACGAGATGGTGACTTCGCCAAGCCCGAACCATGCGTGAACGTCTGGAGCGATCGCCGCCACTCCGCGCCCGGCCGCTTCGCTCCGACGGCTCCGCCGTGGCAGCGTAGCTACGGCGACACTTCGGTCGTCGCCCGACGCAGCTCCTTCCTGGCCATCGGCCTGCGTCGATCTCGCGACGGCGTTCACGCAGAGTCCGAGCTAGAGTGCGCGACGAGTCGCTCGCTCGACCGGCTGTCCACGATGCCTATCGCCGCCCTCGCGCTGGTTGCCCTCGCACAAGGTGACCCGACACCCGATCTCGTGCTCGGCGCCGAGCGTGCAATGCGAAACAGTGTGGTCGTCGCGATGCCGTGGCCTCGCGGCATGCACGCAGAGATCGATGCCGTACAGGTCGGCTCGGGTATTGGGTCCGCGCAGACCCTGCTGCGTTGGCCCGACGGCAGCGTGCAGGTCTCGCTGCTCCATGTTCGTTGGGAGGGTGAGACGAACCTGCCGGAGCGTGCGACGGTCGAGGTGGTCGAGGGCGAAGACGCGGCGGCCATCGTTCGCCGAGTCCGCGCGACCGAGTTCGGCTTCGCGGCGCAACCCCAGTTCGTCTGCCGACTGCGCGATCCCTTCGGACAAGAGCTGACCGCGACGCTCGCGTTCGGAATCGACCGCGACGATGCGACCGCGCGCGAGATTCGCGTGCCGTTGTCGCGAACGGGCGGAGACGGTCCCGAGCAACTCTTCCAGGTGCGAGCTTGGCTGCGCGAGTACCGGGGCAGTGCCGATGCAGAGCTCACGATCCTGCTCGAGAACGACCCCACCGACGAGGAAGTCGTGTGCGGTCCGTCTCGTTATCGCTCGTTCGAACTGAGCGTGAGTGATCCTGCGATCGAGGTGTCGGTCCCGCACGGC
This sequence comes from Planctomycetota bacterium, assembly GCA_050181465.1. Taxonomy (GTDB): domain Bacteria; phylum Planctomycetota; class UBA1135; order UBA1135; family UBA2386; genus JACRLW01. The sequence goes on along the minus strand of JBFXDD010000026.1, from coordinate 33,547 downwards.
GCGGTCCTGGGGATCGGCGAGGTCGTGCGCGGAGAAGGCGGCTTCGTGGTAGCGCTCGTCCCCGACGGGCCTGCGCACTATCTCGGCGACCACACCGGCAAGGCGTTTCGCCTCGAACTTCGTCGCAAGTCGGAGAAGGCGTTTGGTCCAGGACCGCTCACGGCGTTGCCGGAAACGCGGTGGGTGCGCCACACTCGTGCGTTCGGTTCATTCGGCGGACCCGCACCCGACGAGACGACCGACACTCGCAACGCGACTGCGCTGCTCACCGCGTTCGCCGATCGCGGCAGCCACGGCGGTCCATACGATGCTTACGGGGACGCGAAGGATCCCACCTACGATCCTTCTCGTTCAGCACCTTCCTTGCTGCACTCCGTGTTGCGTTGGCGCTCGGTGGCGATGCTCGAACTCGCCGGGTTGGCGGTTGCGCAACACTGCCTACGACCGACGCCGTTCACGACTCCGCGGCTACCGGCAACCGCCGCGCACTTGCGCGCGGGCCTGGGACCGATCGCGATCGCGAAACCGCATGCGTTCGTCGCGCTCGACTACGAACACTTCGCGGTGGACCTTCTCTTCGACCGCTACTGGCTCACCGGCGATCCGCTCGCTCGGCACGAACTGCGTCGCGCGGGACGCAAGTTGCTGGATGGCCTGACCCGGGTCGAGTTTCGCACGAGTCGCGGCGAGGGTCTTGCGCTGCGCTCCGGAGTCGCGATCGCTCGCGCGACGGCTGATCCGGAACTGCTCGCGGGGCTGCACCGGCATGCGCGGGACGTCCTGCTGCCGCTCATCGCGGCCGCACCCCGCGGGTGCGCGATTCCGCAGCCGCCGCACGAGCGGGCCATGGGACCACACGAACCGTTCGACTCCACCGAGCAGATGGCCGTGCTGGCGCTCGGCTGCATGGCGCTCGCCGACGCTGTCGGCGATACGGATGTCCGTAGCGCCGCTTCGGACCTCATCTTCCGTATCGCCACCGACGGTTGGATGGACAACCACGGTCCCGCCGGGTTCATATCCGCCCGCGAGTATCGCGAGCGGAGCGAGCCGGCCGGTGACGCGGCGCGCACCGGCCTCGTCGGTGTGCTCCTCACCGCGTTCACCTTGGCAGTCGAACTCGAGTCGGAGCCGGCGCGGTCCGCGCTGATTCAGACCCGTTTGTCCGAGTTGTGGGCAGATCGAGCGCTTCCCGGCGGCGATGCGACGCTCGCCGATCCCTGGTTCCAGGTGCCGTTGGACCGTCGCTGAATCGGCCCCGAACTGCGATCTGCCGCATCAGCGATGCGTTGGACCGCCAACGGTCCGACCGTGTCGGCGGGCGCGATCGGGCCAGGGAACGCGATGCGTGGTCGTTTCCGTCCAAGGGCGGGACGAAGTCGAGCGGCATCTCTGCCGTGCGGACGGTGAATCCCTCTTTGGGGAGATCTGCCGTCGATCGGATCCGCCTTCGAACCGGCGATTCGGTCCCTTCGAACTAATCTTCTGTCAGCCCTCCCCCGCCCGGATTCTGCGCGCTCTGCGCACCCCTTCCATGGTCTCACTCCGTCGATCGACTCTGACCCTCGGACTGTTGTCCGCCGCACTCTCAGCCCAAGTCACCTTCCAGCGCAAGGACGGCCTCGCCCTCGGTGACAACTTCGGTCGCGCCGTCGCGAGTGTCGGCGATCTGGATGCCGACGGCTTCGACGACTTCGCGGTCGGTGCCGATCTCGCCGACGGCAACGGCAACGACTCCGGCGCGGTCTACGTCTACAGCGGTCAGACTCGCGCTCTGCTCTTCAGTCTGCAGGGTGACTCGGTCGGCGACTTCTTCGGGTACAGCGTCGACGGTGCCGGCGACGTGAACAACGACGGCGTGCCCGACATCGTGGTCGGCGCCTACGGCGACGATCCTCCCACCGGCCTCGACCTCGGCGCTATCTACGTCTTCTCCGGAGCCACCCAGGCGCTGCTCTACACCTTTGTCGGGACCAACAACGAGGACCGGCTCGGTTACAGCGTGTCGGGTGCGGGTGACGTGAACGCCGACGGCTTCGCCGACGTGATCGGCGGTGCCTACACGGCCGATGCCAACGGTGTGGATTCCGGCCAGGCGATCGTGTGGTCGGGCCGCGATGGTTCGGTGTTGTGGTCCTTCGCCGGTAACGGTCCCACGCAGTTCTTCGGCTGGGCCGTGGACGGCGCCGGTGACGTGGACGGCGACGGGTTCAGCGACGTGATCGTCGGTTCGGTCGGCGACCCGACCGGCGGTCTGCTCGCGGGCACGGCCGTCGTGTTCTCCGGCAAGACCGGTGCGGTGCTGTGGCGCTTCGACGGCCAGGCTCGCGACCTTCAGGGCGCGGGAGTCGCCGGTGTCGGTGATGTCGACCGCGACGGCCACGCCGATCTGCTCGTGGGCGCTCCGTTCGCCGACGATGGCGGTCTCGACTTCGGCGCTGCACGACTCTACTCGGGTCGCACCGGCGCCTTGATCCGCAGCCACTTCCCCGCGCTGCCCTTCTCTCTGTTCGGCTACCCGGTTGCGGCCGCCGGTGACGTGAACGGCGACGGCTCCCCGGATCTGCTCGTCACCGCCGTGCTGGGGTCCGGTGCGGTGCCGGTCGCCGGCACGATCTCGGTGCTCTCCGGGGCCGATGGCTCGCAGCTCGCTCTGCTCGGCGGCGAAGCGATTGCCGACGCGCTCGGACTCGGTGCGGCAGGGGCCTGCGACGTCGACGGCGACGGTTTCGCAGAGATCCTCGGCGGCGCACCCTTCGCGGACTACTCCGCCAGCGAAGCCGGCGCCGCCTACGTATTCGACGTCAACTTCACGGGCACGCCGCCCAAGTGCGTCGACTACGGCGTCGCGTGTGTCGGCTCGAACGGCGCCGCTCCGCATGTCGGGCACATCGGTCGACCCGCGCTGAACGAGACGATCCAGTTCACGCTGCGCGGTGCCCTTCCGCTGACCAACGTCGTGATGAACCTCGGCTCGCGCACGAGCCTGGCTCTCGATTCCTTCGGCTTCACCGGCTGCACTCTGTATGCGAGCAACGACGGCTTCGTCGTGGTTCGCAATGCCGATGTCGACGGTCTGGTGTTCTTCGATGTCATCACCGTTCCCAACAACCCGGTGTTCATCGGCCAGAACATCGCCGCACAATGGATCTGCCTGGACCCGGCCGCGAATCCCGGCGGCTTCACGTTCTCGAACGGTCTCGAATTGACCTTCGGCAACTGAGGTATCGGGCGACTCGGAAGTCTTGCAGCTTGGGAGCGCCGCGACGCAACGCACGCGGCGGCCCGCTACTCTTGCGGGCCGATGACCGATCCTCTCCTCGTCTGGCGCGCCGAGTTCCCCATCGTCGAGCGCGCGAACTACCAGATCAGTAACTCGCTCGGTGCGATGCCGGCGCGCGCCCGCGCCAGTCTCGATCGCTTCGCCGACAGCTGGGACCAGCGAGGCGTGCGCGCATGGGGCGACTCCTGGTGGCAACTCCAGTTCGAGTTCGCAGCGATCCTCGAGCGGATCCTCGGCGTCACCGGGGGAACGGTGTCGATGCATCAGAACGTGGCGATGGCATCGCAGGCGATCCTGTCGTGCTTCGACTTCGCGACGCCGCGCAACCGCATCGTCTACACCGACCTCAATTTCCCGTCGGTGATGTACCTCTACGAGCAGCAAGCTCGCCGCGGTGCCGAGATCATCCGCGTGCCGTCCGACGACGGCATCACGATCGACACGCAGCGACTGTGTGATGCCATCGATGAGCGAACGCTCCTCGTGCCGATCAGTCACGTGCTCTTCCGCAGTGGATACATCCAGGATGCGAAGGCGATCGTCGAGCGAGCTCGAGCCGTCGGCGCCTTCGTGATCCTCGACGTGTTCCAATCGGTCGGCGCGGTTCCGCTGCATCTCGCGGACTGGGGGGTGCATGCCGCGGTCGGCGGAGCCCTCAAGTACCTGTGCGGCGGCCCCGGGAACTGCTTCCTGTACGTCGATCCGAGCGAGCGAGCACGACTCGTCCCCGGCTTCACGGGGTGGGCCGCTCACAAAGACCCGTTCGCCTTCTCTGCGAACGGCCAGGACTTCCGCGACGATGGCGGTCGCTTCCTCAACGGGACACCGAACGTGCCAGCGCTCTTCGCCGGCATCGAGGGTCCCCGCATCGTCGCGGAGATCGGTGTCGACGTGATCCGCAGCAAGAGTCGAAGACTCACGGCGCGGCTGATCGAGCGATGCGACCGGCACGGGTTCGCGATCCGTTCTCCGCGCGATCCCAACCTGCGCGGGAATCACGTCTCAATCGACGTTCCGAACGGCTACGCGATCTGCCAAGTCCTGAACGAGGCGGACATCGTCTGCGACTACCGACCCGGCGCCGGAATCCGTCTCTCTCCGCACTTCTATACCTCCGCCGAAGAGGTCGATGCCGCAGTCGATGCGATCGACGCGGCGATTCGAACGCGCAGCTACGAGCGCAAGCTGGCCGAGGCGCGGCGCCCTGGCTGAGGTCCTTGCGGGCGGGGCCCGGACGAAAGTGGAATCTCGGTGGAATCGGGGCTTCCACTGCCGGCCATCCCGAGCTACAGTCCCGCTCGTTCCCGGTCGTGAGAAATCCAGGGCGCGCAGCAATGGCGCCTGTTCGAGCCGCCGAGAGTTGGTCCCCTGGCAGTCCGGGGGAGTTGGAGCCGGCTGGCTTTCGTGAGAAATCCTGATCGGCGCGAAGCGGCCGGTGCGCTTCGTGGCACGTGAACCTGACTGATGACGGCGTGGACCCGGATCCCGCCAAGACCTGTTCCTTCGGGGTGCGCCTCGCGGCGTGGCTCACCTTTTTTCCATGGTCTTGGACGACGGCGAAGCCGTGTGCCAGGGCCAGCCGCACGACCGGTTCCGCCCGCAGAAACAAGCCGCGCGGCGCCGGGTCCCAACACAGAGACAGACCCATGGGTAAGCGACTTTTCGTCGGCAATCTTTCTTACGACACGACCGAAGACACCTTGATCGAAGCTTTCGAGGTGGACGGCCGGCAGGTGACGAGCTGCCGGATCATGACCGACCGTGACACTGGCCGCTCGCGCGGCTTCGCCTTCATCGAGATGGCGACGGACGAGGACGCGGCGGCAGCCGCACAAGCGATGGATGGCGTCGAGGTCGACGGCCGTCCGGTGCGCGTGAATGAGGCACACGACCGTCCGGCTCGCGCCGGCGGTGGTGGTGGCGGCGGCGGCGGCTTCGGCGGCCGTAGCGGTGGCGGCGGCGGCGGCGGCTTCGGCGGCGGTCGCGGCGGCCGTGGCGGCGGCGGCGGCGGTGGCCGTGGCGGCTTCGGTGGCGGCGGCGGCGGCGGTGGTCGCGGCGGCTTCGGTGGTGGTGGCGGCCGCGGCGGTCGCGACTTCGACCGCGGCGATCGCGGTGGCGATCGCTGGTGATCCTCCTTCGGATCCGATAACGAAGGCGGCGTGACGAACTCACGCCGCATCTGGGATATCTCCGAGCCCATCTCGCCGGCGACGGCGGTTTACCCCGGAGACACCCCGTTCAGCCAAGAATGGGTGATGCGCATGGACCGCGGTGCCTCGTGCAACGTGTCGACCATGCGCATGTCGGTGCACTGCGGCACCCACACGGATGCGCCGCTGCACTTCGAATCGACGGCTCTCGCGATCGCGAACGTCGATCTTTCCCTCTATCTCGGCCCTGCCCGCGTCATCGACGTCTGCGCTGCGGGTGAGCCAGCGCTGGTCGTCGTCGACGACCGGTTCCTTGCCGCGATTGCCGGCGCCGAACGTGTCCTCTTGCGCACGACGGCAGTCCATGACTCCACCGTCTTCGACCCGCGCTTCGTCGCCCTCGGCGAAGCTGCCGCGCACGCCATCGTGGCGAACGGGGTTCGCCTCGTCGGCATCGACACGCCGAGCATGGATCACGCGACGTCGGCGGATCTCAAGAGCCATCACGTGCTGCATCGCGGCGGCGTCGCGATACTCGAGAACCTCGACTTGTCGGGCGTGGTGCCTGGCGAGTACGAACTGATCGCGCTGCCGTTGCGCATCGTCGGCAGCGATTCTTCACCCGTACGCGCGATCCTCAGGGAACTTCCGGCATGACTCGGTCTCGACGCTTTCTTCCAGTCGCGCTCTCGGTCCTGCTTGCCGCGTGCCAGGCGACGAATCGCGATGCCGGCAGCGCCGCGCAGCGAGCTGGCACCGAGGTCACGCTCGCGTTCTGGAACGTCGAGAACCTCTTCGATGCGGACGACGATCCGGCGAATCCCGGCGACGACGAGTATCTGCCGGACAAGGGTTGGACCGCGCAGCGCTACGCGACCAAGCTCGAGCATCTCGCGACCGAGATCGCAAGCGAGTCACCGCACGTCATCGGGTTTGCCGAGGTCGAGAACGAGCGAGTCCTGCGCGACCTGTTCGCCCGCAAGGAACTCGCTGCGCACGACTGGACAATCGTGCATCGCGAGTCGGCGGATACCCGCGGCATCGACCTCGCACTTGCGTTCCGCGCGCCCTTCCGCCTCGCTGCCGGCGGGGACGCGGTCACTCTGCATCCGGTGAATCGCGACGGCACCCGTCCTTCGCGCGGTGTGCTCGAGGTCCGATTACTCGCCGAGGATCGCCCGCTCAGCGTTCTCGTGAATCACTGGCCGTCGAGGGGCAGCGATCGCGACGGCAGCTTCCGCAAGATCGCAGGTGCCGTCTGCCGGAGTGTTTGCGATGCGACGCGCGCGCGGGAGAGCGCGGCGGGTCGTGAGGCCGATCTCGTGCTCATGGGTGATCTGAACGACGACCCATGGGACGTCTCCGTCGTCGAGTCCCTCGGTGCGGTGCGCAGTCTCAACGCCGCGCAGAATCGTCGCGACGGCGCAGCGCTCTGGAACGCGAGTTGGCGAATCGCCGCGGAGCCGGATCTCGGCACGCTCTATTACAACCCGGCGTGGACCTGGAACGTCTTCGATCAACTCATCGTCTCGCGTGGATTGCTGGACGAGGCGGGCTTCGCCTACGTGGCCGACTCCTTGCGAGTGCACGCTCCCGATCACATGCGCGATCATCTGCGGCGACCCCGGTGGTTCCGCAAGAACCGCGAGGGGGAGTGGACCGAAGGCTACAGCGATCACTTCATGATCGTGGCGCGGCTGCGATACTGAGCCGAACGGGCCGTCGAGACCGCCGCGCGCTCGCCGTCTGCGGTCTCAGCGCTTGCGGCGGAAGACGGCTGCGAAGAAGCCGTCGGTGCCGTGGATGTGCGGCCACAGTTCGAGAAAGGTCCCGCTGGTGTCGCTGATCGGAGCGCCGGCGCCCTTGCCGAGGATCTCGACCGCGCGCACCAACTCGAGATCGCGATCGCGTTCGAGTGCGGCTTCGACCTGCGCGCGATTCTCGTCGCCGAACAGCGAGCACGTCGAGTAGACGAGGCGTGCCCCCGGTGCCAAGCAGGCGAGGCCGCGCGCGAGCAGTTCCGACTGAGTCGACAGGAGTCGTTCGAAGCCGACGGGGCGCGCTCGCCAGCGAGCATCAGGACGTCGACGCCAGGATCCGATCCCGCTGCACGGCACGTCGAGCAGGATGCGATCGGCGGACTTCGCGAATTGCTCGACCTCCGTCGGCCAGCCGGACTTGTCGATCAGGAGCGAGCGCACGTTGTCGGTGCCGGCGCGCCGCCGCCGTTCCACCAGACTCAACAGGCGGCCCTCGTGTGGATCGACCGCGAGGATGTCACCCTTGTTGGCGAGGGTCGCCGCGAGAGCCAAGGTCTTGCCGCCCGCGCCGGCGCACGCATCCAACACTCGTCCGCGCGGTGGTGGAGCGACGAGCTGGCAACAGAGCTGACTGGCTTCGTCTTGTTGCTCGAAGAGGCCGCGATGGAAGGCGTCGATCGCGAAGATCACCACCGCGTCCTCGACGTGGAGTCCGTGCGGCGCGTAGCGGGTCTTCTTCGTCGACAGTCCCTGTCGCTCGAGTTCGGTCGCGAGAGCTTCGCGGTCGGTGATCCGCAGGGTGTTGGTGCGGATCGTGAGTGGAGGCTCGGTGTTCAGGCACGCGGCGAGCGGCTCGGCGTGTTCGCCGAACTCGGTCATGAATCGCCGTGCCAGCCAGGTCGGCATCGAATGGGTGGTTGCGAATCGTCGCGCCGGGTCATCGAGGCGCGCGATGCGGTCGCCGACGAAGCGGACGTGCATCCAGTCCACGCGCGGCGCCTGCCGACCTGCTTCGACCTCGTCGATGTCGCCGCCCAGCAGCGCGGCGGCGAAGTATCGCGCCCGCTCGACGGCGTCCGCGTCCGGCTCACGGCGACCGCGATGTGCGCCGTCGAGTGAGAAGTCGATGAGTCGCGACAGCCGCTCGAGGCGATAGCAGATTCGCGCGATCGCGCGGCGTTCGTCGGCCGCCGCGCCGAGTTGCGGCAACACCTCTGCCAGCAGCTTGCGGATGCTTCGCCCGCTCTCGAGCTGCTCGCGGCGCACCGACAAGACCAGCTCGAGGATGCGCGGATCGAGAACCGGCAGCGCCGGCGCAGGCGGGATCTCGCTCAACGGAGAAGGCGATGACTCCGCCGAGCGTGACCGGCCCCGCTGATCTGCGACACGGGTTCGAGCGCGAAGTCGAGGTCCGTGAGATTCACAGTCTGCGAGGTGACCGAGACGAGTTGCGGCGAGTCCGTGTTCGGCCAGATGCCGAAGAGTTCGCCGTCGTCGCCGATGATGTCGTCGTTGTCGCGGTCCGTGCCGGCGACCAGGAGGTAGTCACCGTCCGGAATCGGCGCCGCACCGGTCGCCTGCACGATGAACTCGAAGTTCTTCGTCGCATCGGTCTCCGCTTGGAACACCGTGTCGAAGCTGTCGGCGTCGACCAGCAGTACGAAGATCGTGTCGGTGTTCGCCGTCGATCCCACGTCCATCGAGACCGTGACGTTCTTCGAGGTAGCGTTCGTGGAAGCCACGGTGATCGTGGCGTTGTACTTGCCGTTCGGGAGTCCGGTGCGATCCACGGTGAGATCGAGCCGGTTGTGACTGATGTCGGTCGCCGACACCGCGACGAAGTTCATCGACAACCAGCCGGTCGGCTGGCCGGCAGCGAACTGGATCGAACTACCGCCCGTGTCCACCACCAAGGAGCCGATGCCGGCATTCGCGAGTGCGAGGCTCGCTTGCGACTGCGTCGGGTCGAAGTTCACGCCGTTGGGGGTCACCGACAGAATGGGCGTGGTGGGGACCGAGTTCGAAACTGCGGCGAGTGCTGCCGGTGGATCGATCAGACCTTCGCCGAACCGCGAGTCGCGACCGGCGGTCCCGAGGTCCTCCACGTTCTGCGTGATCGCATCGAAGAGCTGACTCGCACTGAGCGTCGGCACGAGGCCCAGCATCAGCGAGGCCAGACCTGCGACGTGCGGAGCCGCCATCGACGTGCCGTTCTGGAAGCCGAACACCGGCGTGCGCGAGGCATCGACGAGGCACGACAGCACGCCGTCGCCGAAGTTGTCGCCGTTCTGGTCTACGGTCAGATCGCCGCCGGGGGCGACCACATCGACCGTCGTGCCGAAGTTCGAATACGGCGCGAGGGCCTTGTCGAAGCGCACCGCGCCGACCGACAGGTTGGAGTCGTAGGCTGCGGGGAAGCTCGGTGAGTCGGTCGACTCGTTGCCGGCGGCGACCACGACCAGCACGCCGCGTCCGCGCACATCGGCATAGACCTGCTCCTCGACCGCGCTGCCGCCCGGCCCGCCGAGGCTCATGTTCACGACGTCACAGCGGCCCTTCGGGACGGCCGGCGGCTGCGGCGTGGTGCCGGACGAGTTGGTCATGCCGGCGGAATACATCACTGCTTGGAGGATGTCCGCGGAGGAGCCGCCGCCCAATCCCAGGGCCCGCAAGGCCATGATCTTGCAACTCCAGTCCATGCCGGCGACGCCGCTGCCGTTGTCGGTATTCGCCCCGATCGTTCCAGCGACGTGCGTGCCGTGCCAACTGCTGTTCGGCGGCTGCGACAGATCGCCCTCGTCTTCGGGGTCAGGATCGATGCCGTTGCCGTCCCGTGCGCGCGTCGCGCTCGAGATGAAGTCGTAACCCTGCACGAGGCGTCCGCTGAATTCCGGATGCGCGCTGACGATGCCGGTGTCGATCACGCCCACCACGATGCCCGCGCTGCCGGTGGTCAAGCTCCACGCCTGATCCATCTTCAACTGCGCGTAGTGCCACTGCAGGTTGTAGTAGGTGTCGTTGGGTTCGCGGGACAGCGCGCGCCGCAGGAAGTTAGGCGCCGCCGCACGCACTCCCGGTTGCCGAGCGACGCGCAGCGCCGCCAACGCCGTCTCCGCTTCGAGACTCCATTCGCTCGCAGCTCCCGCTGCGCGCGTCGCGACTGTGTTCGCAAGGGCGATACGGTGGACGACCAAGGCACCGCCGCTGCCCTCGCGCACCGGCTCGAGTCCGAGCGCAGTGAGGTCGAGCGGTGCGACCGGCACGCCGTTCGCCGACACGGTGTGGTAGACGAGGATCTCACCAGCGACCATCGGGTGGTCCGCACCGAGCCACTGCGCGAGCAGTGGACTTCGCTGCGTGATCGCATCAGGCGCAGTCGGCACCGCGATTGCGTCCGCGTCGCTGCTGCTGCCGACGATCCTGCGCACGGAGGCACTCCATTCCGTCCCCTGGTCGCGGGCGGCGAAGGCGAGGTCGATGTCGCCCGGCTGACTCACGTCGACCCGAAGTTGCGCGGCATCGTCCCAACGGGCGAGCTGGCGACCGGTCCGACTCTCGATCAGGATTCCGTGGCTGCCGGCGCGGATCGACACTTCGAAGCTGCCGGTGGGAAGGGTCAGTCGACGGACGTCGAGTGGGTCCGCGCCGCCGACTTCGCCGAACAGCGTGACCCCCGACTCGAGGAACGGCGTGCGCACGGCGGTGAAGCCCTCGTCGTCCTCTCGCTCGCCGATCACCGGGCCGCGACCGCTGCTCAGGTCGGGGATCGTGAGTTGGCCGGCGATACGCGGGCCGGTGGAACCGCCACCGCCGCCGCCACCGCAAGCGGGGATGACGAGCAGGCCGAGGGATAGAACGAGAACGAGCGGTTGCCTTCGCATGGGAGCTGGCGTGGATTGAATCCGAGAAGGCGCGGCGAGTCGACTATCGCCTCGCGGACCCGGCTCTGCGCTTGTCCGCGCTGTGCCGCCGCGCGATCCTGCGCCTATGAAGCGGCAGATCAATCCGATCACCCTCTGTCGGCCCGTCGGTTTCGCGCACGGCTGGCTCGTCGAGAGCGAGGGCGGGGCCCGGACGCTCTACCTCGCGGGTCAATGCGACTACGACGGTCTCGGCAAAGTGCGGGCCGTCGGCGATCTGGTGGGCCAGCTTCGCGGCGCGATGGAGAACATCGGGCACGTCCTGCGGGACGCCGAGATGGGCTTTCTAGACCTCGTCCAGCTCAACTTCTTCGTGCTGAACCGCGACGACTACGCACTGGCCCGCCGTCACTTTGGCGAGATCTGGAAGTCGCTGGTCGGTCGTCACTACCCGGCGATGGCGATGTTCATGGTCGGCGGCCTCTTCGATCCGGAGGCGCGGATCGAGATCCAGGGAATAGCTGCGCGCTGAGCTCGTCGGACGCAGCCGGATCCGCCGGCGCGGAATGAACCTGCGACCGCGCTATGCTCGTTCACGACCCCGGCGCCTGCCTCGCCATCATGACCACGACACGAGAGTCCGTATCGACGTCCGAATTCGCCGCCACCGCAGCCCTCCTCGACGCGATTCGGCAGCGAGTCGGCAAGGTCGTGGTTGGCCAGGACGTGGTCGTCGAACGCATTCTGATCGCGCTCCTGACTTCGGGGCACCTCCTGCTCCAGGGTGTGCCCGGCCTGGCGAAGACCCTCCTCGTCGCCGCGATCAGCAAGACGATCGACCTCGCCTTCGCCCGCGTCCAGTTCACGATCGACCTCTTGCCGTCCGACATCCTCGGCAGCGAGATCCTCGACCAGAAGTCCGGCGAGTTCCGCACGCATCAAGGCCCGATCTTCACCAATCTCCTGCTCGCCGACGAGATCAACCGCGCCGCGCCGAAGGTCCAGAGCGCGCTGCTCGAGGCAATGCAGGAGCGCAAGGTCACGATCGGCAATCGCAGCTACAAGCTGCCGGCACCGTTCCTGGTGATCGCCACCCAGAACCCGGTCGAACAGGCAGGAACCTTCGAGTTGCCCGAAGCGCAGCTCGACCGCTTCATGCTGCTGCATCGCCTCGAGTATCTGGCTCCGGAGGAGGAGAAGGAGGTGCTGCGGCGCAATCTCACCCTGGGCATCAAGCGCGACGGCGGCGGCGCTCTCGCGCGCACCGAGTTCGACGTGATCGAAGACGAACCGGTCGGCCGAGCGGAGCAACTCGCGCAGGCGATGGAGCAGGTGCAGCGGGTGCACGTCAGCGAGACCTTCATCGATCACGTGGTCGAGATCGTCAATCGCACGCGACGGCACCCCGCGCTCGAACTCGGCTGCAGCCCGCGAGCGGGAATCGCCCTCGTGAAGGCTTCGCGGGCGCGCGCGCTGATCCACGGCCGTGATTACGTCATCCCGGCCGATCTCTACGCTCTTGCAGAGGACGTCATCTTGCACCGTGTGCGGCTGACGTACGAGGCGCTCGCTGAAGGTCGAACCGCGCCCAAGGTGTTGGAAGAAATCCTCGCCGAAGACCTGCCGCGCTGATCTCGACATAGCAACAGGAGGTCGACGTGACGGCAGCCGAACATCTCATCGACGAACTCGACCCGCTCGATTCGCGGCAGTTCGTGCTCGCCGTGAAGCGGCTCGCGGATTCTTTGAGCTACGGCACGGACCATTCGCGCTTCCTCGGTTCGGGCATCGAGTACGTGCAGTCGCGCGCCTACCAGTACGGCGATCCGGTTCGCTCGATCGATTGGCGGATCACGGCTCGCACGAACCGTGTGCACGTGAAGGAATACGACACGCCCAAGACGGTGCCGTGTCATCTCTTGGTCGATACGTCGGCGTCGATGACCATCGGCTCGACTCCGCTCACCAAGTTCCGCATCGCACTGCAGCTCGCCGGCGGAATCGCCCTCGCGGCGATCGAGCGTGTGAGCCCGGTGGGGGTGCTGGGCGTCGGCGGCCGCGACTTCCGGGTGCGGCCGACCTTGTCGCGACCGCGCGTCTACCAATGGCTGCTGCAACTGCGGCGCGTCCGGTTCGATGAGCCCACGACCCTCACCAAGCGGCTCGCCGAGCTCGGCGCCAGCCTCGACTGCCGCTCGCTGATCGTCATCTTGAGTGATCTTCACGACGACGGCGCCGTCCAGCGGGTCCGCCTGCTCGCCCAGGCTCACGATTGTGTGGTCATCCAACTGCGCGATCCGGCGGAGGACGGCTTGCCGGGTGCGGGTTTCGTCCGCGGGCGCGAGGCAGAGTCCGGCCGACCGATCGTGACTCGCGGTCGCAAGCTGGGGGTGTCCAACGAGGTCATCGCCGAGCAGTTGCGGCGCGCGTCCGTCGATCACCTGGTGTTGCGAACCGATCGGCCGTTCGTGCCGGCGGTCCGCCACTTCCTCGCATCGCGCGGCGTCCTCACCCGAGGTGCACGATGAGAAGGAACGTCCACGTCGTCATCGTCGCTCTCGCATTCGGCGCGCTCCTGTGCGCACAGTCGAAGAACGAACGGGAGGCCACCGTCGGAATGCGTGCGCGCATCGACCAAGTGGTGCTGCCCGGATCGAAGTTGGTCGCGCGCCCTGCGGACGACCCCAAGGCGCCCATCCTGTTGCGCATCGTCGAGACCTGGCCGCACGGCACCGACTTTCGCTACGACCTCGAGTGGGTCGGCTACGCCGCCGGCCGCCACGACCTCAGCCAGTGGCTGATTCGCGAGGACGGCTCTCCGGTCGGGGAGCTGCCCGCGATCTCCGTGCTCGTGAAGTCGGTGCTCAATCCGTTCTCGATCGAGCCCGACGACCCGACTCCGCGCGACGCGCCGAAGGTCGGCGGTTACCGCACCTGGCAAGTCGTTGCGGGTGTGCTCTGGCTGATCGGACTCGTTGCGATCCTGTTCTACGGCCGCCGCGCGAAGGCGACGACCGAGCAAGCAGCGCTACGGCCGCTCACCCTGGCGGACCGGCTTCGACCCCTGGTCGAGTCGGCGATGCGCGGCGAGCTCGGCGATTCGGATCGCGCGGCCCTCGAACGATTGCTCGTCGCACACTGGCGGTCGCGACTCGGGCTCGGCGACGCCAAGGCGGCGCTCGCCATCGAGAGCCTGCGCGCCCATCCGCAAGCCGGCGAATTGCTGCGGGCCTTGGAGGAATGGCTGCACCGGCCGACCGCCGCGCGCACGATCGACGTGCAGTCGTTGCTGGCACCCTATCGCGATGTGCCCGATCCGGATGAGGTCGCGAAGCCATGACCTTCCTCTATCCGTGGATCCTCACCGCGCTCGCGCTGCCGGTATTGGCGCTCGTCGCGACGTGGCGGCATCGCAACGGAGTCGTGGCGCTGCCCTTCGATCACTCGCCCCGGCGCGGGTCGCGGGTCCTGCACGCAGTCCTTCGCACCGGTGAGTCGTTGCCGGCGTTGATCCTCGCAGTTGCGATCCTGCTCCTCGCGGGGCCGCAGAAGGTGAGCGCGCCGCGTTCGAAGCGATCGCTCACCAACATCCAGTTCTGCGTCGACGTCTCCGGCAGCATGACGGCGCAGTTCGGCGAAGGGGATCGCTACGACGCCTCGATGGCGGCGATCGCGAGCTTCGTCGACGTTCGCTCGGGGGACGCGTTCGGCCTCACATTCTTCGGCAATCAGTACATGCACTGGGTGCCGCTGACGAACGATCCCACCGCCTTCAAGTGCGCGACGCCGTTCATGAACCCGCGAAGCGCTCCGCCGGGTTTCGGCGGGACGGAGATCGGCAAGGCCGTGATGGCGTGCCGCGAGGTATTGCTCGAACGCGGTGAAGGGGATCGCCTCCTCATCCTGGTCAGCGACGGCTACAGCGCCGATCTCGGCGGGGACCGCCCGCAGGAGATCGCCCGCAGGCTCAAGGACGACGGGATCGTGCTCTACGCGATCCACATCGCCGAACCGCCGGTGCCGGACGAGATCATCGACATGTCGCGTTGGACCGGCGGCGACGCCTTCAATCCCGAGGATCGCGATGCGCTCGATCGAGTCTTCCGCCATATCGATCAGATGCAGGCGGCGCGCGTCGAGAAAGTGCTCGGGGAACAGATCGATGACTTCGATCTCCTGGCCGTCGTCGGGCTCAGCCTGCTCGGCGCCTACGCGCTCTTCCAATGCGGGCTGAGGCATACGCCATGGTGACGCAGGCGGCGATCTTTGCGGGAGTCGGCGCGCTGCTGCTCCTCTTGGTGATCGAGCTGTGGCACCTGCGTCGCATCCGTCGTGTCGCGGCGCTCGCGTTCGGGCCCAAGCGCAAGCCGGCGGCGTGGGTGAGCGGCGTGCCGCTGATTCGCGGGTTGGCTGCCGGGCTCTTCACCTTCGGCGCGGTGTCGCTGTTCGAGTTGGAACCGGTCTCGCGATCCGTCCTCGACGCGAAGGCCGACAAGGAGATGCAGCACCTGGTGATCGTCCTCGACGTGTCGCCGAGCATGCTGCTCGATGATGCCGGCCCCAATCGAACCCAACGGCGCAGCCAGCGGGCTCGCGATCTCTTGCGTTCGATGTTCGAGCGCGTCTCGATCGGCAGCTACAAGCTCAGCGTGATCGCGACCTACAACGGCGCCAAGCCGGTCGTGGTCGACACCAAGGACGGCGGGGTCGTCGACAACATCCTCGGCGACCTGCCGCTCCGCTACGCCTTCGAACCAGGCAAGACGCGGCTGTTCGACGGCATCGGCGAGGCGGCCAAGATCGCCAAGGAGTGGCGGGCGGAGAGCGCGATCCTGATGCTCGTCACCGACGGCGACACGGTGCCGCCGACCGGCATGCCGAAGTTGCCGCCGGCGTATCGGAGCGTGCTGGTCGTCGGCGTGGGGGACCCCACGGTCGGCAAGTTCATCGACGGTCGGCAATCGCGACAGGACTCGTCGACGCTGCAGCAGGTCGCCGCGCGGCTGCGCGGGCTCTACCACAACGGCAACGAGCGGCACATCCCGACCGATATGGTGCGTGAGATCACCCGCACCGCGGAGGCGACCCTTCTCGAGAAGCTGACACTGCGCGAGTATGCACTCATGGCGGTGATGCTCGGGGCCGCCCTTCTGTGTGCCGTGCCATTCCTCCTCTTGGTCGCGGGAAGCTCCTGGCGAGCGGGACGTCGAAGCCCGGTCGGCACCGCCACCACCCACGATCCCGGTCGGCCGGTCGGGCGAAGTTCCCCGGCCGAAGACCGGGAGACTTCCAGGACTCCTGCCCGAGCCGCCTCCGCTTCGATAGAATCCCCACCTCCCGCTGCCGCCTCCTGAGGCGGCAACTTCGGATCGAGAGGTCGCTTTTCCGCGAGATTGACCATGCGAACACCCCTTCTCGTCCTCTGGTTGCTCTTGCCGCTCGGCGGCTGGGCCTTCCACGAGGGTCCCGGCCAAGATCTGGAGAAACTCGACAAGGTCGACGGCCTCTTGCGCTCTGCGCACTCCGCTGCAACCGACGGCAAGCACGCAAAGGCGGTGGCGGATCTCGAGGCTGCGCTGGCGAGTCTGCCGGCGGAGAGCACCGAACTCGGTCGGCACATTCGACTCGAGCGTGCGAAGTCGATGATGCACGTGAGCAAGCTGCCGGTAGCCCGCGGCGATCTCGAAGAACTCGTCGACGAATTGGAGCGTGATCCGAAGGCGGACTCCGGGTTGCTCGCCGACGCGCGATCGACGCTCGCGAACGCGGCCTACTACGTCACTTGGCTGATGCGGTTGGAAGGCAAGCCGCGCGAGGTTTGGGAGCCGGAGATCGATGGTGCGCGGCAGCAATATCGTCTGCTCGCGGAAGCCGGGATCGATCCCAAGCGCACCCAGAAGGACCTCGAGGCAGCCGTGGTCCTCTCCCGTTTGGAGATCCAGGACCTGCAGGGACTACCCCTGCCCGGACAATGAGAAGGCTGTGGTAGCGGTCGCGGTCGCGGTCGCAGCAAGGGCAAGAGCAAGGGCAACGGCGAGCAGCCCAAGGACGCGCGCGGTGCGTCGATGGGGCCGCCCGCGGACGGTTCCGGTTCCTGAATGCGTTGGTCGGCCCTTGGGGCCGGCACCATGGGTCGCGCGCGTGCTCGGTGTCGAGCGCGCGGCGAGCGGCTCGTAGAACGATCTGATCAAGTCGAGGTCTGAAGGTGCGTCGATCGAAGCTCCCGCTGTTGTCGTTCCCGTTCGTCGCGATGGTCGTGTGTGCCCCGATCGGTGCGCAAGGTTCGGTCACGCCAAGTGTCCCGATCCGTCGGTTGACCACTGTTTCCGGCGCGCCGATCCCGGGCGTGGTCGTGACCTCCGCGATCGAAGTCACCGAGGACATGAGGGTGACGATGAGCGGCGCCGCGCCCGGAACCGCGACGCCGCAGGATCCGCCGGCCGCCAGCCTGGGGCCGCCCGCGCCGGGTGCCGCTGCAGCGCCGCCTGATCCGCGGATTCAACTCGTCAAGCAGACGATCTTCGATCGGCGACGTGAGACCATCCTCGCCGCGCAGTCGAGCCCGGAGATCGAGCGGCTGCCCGAGGAGGTTCCGGAGCAAGAAGTCGACAAGCTGCTCGCGACGATGCCGAAGCCGCCGGCCAAGGTGAATCGGGATCCGAACCTCACCGGCCCGGTGGTGAACGAGGTCGTCGCTCACGAGACCGCGCTCGCGGCTCTCCGCACACAGGCCAAGACGAACGCCACGCAACAGTGGCAGCAGCGCCGGGCCGCGACCGACGTGCAGATCCTTGCGCGTCACGTGACCCTCGGTCGTTGGGGTGAGGTTCGCAAGTGGCTGCTCTCGATGGACGCGGCGCAGCAGATGGATGTGTACGAGCACCTCGTGCGCATGCTGCCCAACACCCCGCAGGATCCGCGCCAGAACCACCTGTCGATGTCGTTGCGTGAGGAGAATCACTTCACCTTCGACGATCTGATCGGCATCTGGGAATGCGCGCCGAAGAAGCTGGAGCGCAAGCAAGTAGTGCTGTTCGCGCCGATCGTGCAGCGAGCGTTCTCGATCGGACATGTCGAGCAGGAACTGCTCGTGGTGTTGCGGCGGGAACTCGCGGGCGCCGAGTCGAATGCGCTCATCGATCGCCGTTCCGTGGCGTGGCTGCTCGACGGCCTCGGTCGCGACCTCGAGCTGAGCGAGTTCTTGCCTTCGCTCGAAGCGGCGACGGCCAGTGACGACCGCGAGGCGCTCAATCTCCTGGCCAAGGCGGCGGTCGCGGAGTGGCGGCGTGACAAGAAGGCGGCGCAGCTCGAGCGCGCGTGGTCGTGCACGCAGGCCGCACTCGCCTCCGGAGAGATCGACAAGGGAGAGAAGGCGGTCGCGCTGCGCCGTGCGGTGGAGCTCGCGCCGAAGGTGCGCGCCGAGTTCGGTGACCGCTGGTTGGTCGAGAGTTTCACGACGCGTCCCGAGCGCGGTATGGAGATCCTCGCGACCATCGGCAGCCAAGCTGCGACGGGCTTCCGCGAGAACGCGAACGCAGTCGAGACGCGGCAGCAAACTCTCGAACTGCAGAAGTCGGCAGTCGAAGCGCTGCTACAGAGTGCACCCGGCCTGGTCGACGGCTGGAAGTCGACGCTCGTGATCCTTGCCGAGAACTGGATGCGCGAGGCGGCGCATTCCTACGACTACTCGACAACCGGCTCGCGCGGTCCGCAGATGCGGCGCGACTCGTACGGCAACATCTACTGGAACTACTACGGCGACTACCGCAACTCGCCGGTGCAACCGCTCGAACCCGGCAAGTTGCTCGATGTCGTGCCGTCGGAGTCCTGGTACGGCTTGCTTCCTGCGTCGATGAAGCCGCGCTTCGCGATGACCGTCGCGAAGCTGTTCCTGAAGGTCGGCGAAGCGGAGAACGCGTTCCCCTACATCCGCGAGCTCGCTGCAACTCACGCCGACGAGGCGAAGCAGTTGGCGCGCGAGTTCATGCGCGTTTGGACCCAGAACCACAACCCGAACGCGGCCAACCAGACCAATCCGTACATGTTCATGTACGGCTTCGATCAGCGCTCCAACGGCATCCCACTGACTCGCTCCCAGCAGGAGCGCAACTTGAAGGACCTGCAGAAGTGGGTCGCGGAGTTCCGGGCGTTGCCGGCCGAGGTGCTCGACGAGGCGATGCTCGTCGATGCGTTCACCCAGGCGCACAGCTCAGCCGAGGTGTATCGGCTCGAGGCGATCGAGGCGGTGTTCGGCAAGTTCGATCAACAGAAGCCGGAGACCCTCGCCGACCTGGTCCAACGCATGCGTGCGAATCTCGCCACCGTGTGGCGCAAGCCCAGCACGCAGGAGGAGAAGAAGACGCGACGCAAGCAGAAGGACATCGAGCGCGAGGTGCTCCGCGGCTATGCCGACGCGACAGCGATCCTGGACAAGGCGATCCGTGAGCGTGGCGAGCACTGGAAGCTCCTGCTCGCGCAAGCCTCGGTCGTCCACGACATGAACAACTTCGGCCAGGAGCTCGGCGGCAATCCGCAGTTCGCGGCGTCGCGAACCGCCGCCCTCGAGGCGTTCGAGCGCGCCGCCAAGCTCTATGCGAGCAAGGTCGTCGACCTGAATCAGGACGAGGAATCCACCGAGGCGTTCGAGGTCTGGTTCTACGCGGCGCTCGGCGCCTGTGACCTCGGTGCGGTCACGCAGGAGACTCGTCTCGCGGCACGCGAACCCAAGAAGATTCGGGATGCGATCCTCGCCCTCCCTGGTGAGGCCAAGGAGCGTCACATGGCGCGCTTCGCGAATCTCCTGTTCAACCGCATGTCGGCCGTGAACGCGGCGATCAAGTCGCGCTATCTCGACGCCGGCTTCGAGATCGTCGGCGATCATCCGCAGGCCGGGGAAGCGCGAAAGGTCCACGCCTACTACAAGGACTTGGTGTCCGAGTTGAAGCTCGTGGCGCGCGTCGACGGTGCGGATCGCATCGGCTGGAAGCAGCGCTTCGGAGTTCACATCGACCTTCTGCACACCAAGGAGATCGAGCGCGAGAGCGGCGGCTTCGGCAAGTATCTGACCAATCAGAACAACCAGCCGTACGCCTACAACTACGGCCGTCCTCTGGAGAACTACCGCGACAAGTTCGAGCAGTCGGTTCGCGAGGCACTGGAGGAGCAGTTCGAGATCGTGTCGGTGACGTTCAACAACGCCGACGTGCGCTCGAAGGACACCAAGGACTACGGTTGGCGTACCACGCCGTACGCGTACTTGTTGTTGCAGCCCAAGGGCCCGGAGATCGACAAGATCCCGCAGATCCGCTTCGACTTCGACTTCCTCGACACCTCGGGGTTCGCAGTGCTGCCGGTGATGTCGGCGGTCGTGCCGATCGATGCGGCCGGCGAGAAGGGACCGGCGCGGCCGTTCAGCGATCTCGAGATCACCCAGGTGCTCGACGAGCGCAAGGCGGACAGCGGCAAGCTCTCGCTCGAGATCAAAGCGATCGCACGCGGCTTGGTCCCGGAGCTCGACGAGATCCTGGAGTTGCCGGGAGGTGAGTTCCAGATCGAGCGAGTTGACGACCAGGGTGTCTCGGTGAGCAGCTTCGACGACGATCGTGAGCGCGTGCTCTCCGAGCGACTCTGGAACGTGGTGCTCGTCGCGCGCCAGGATCTCGGTCGCCCGGCCGAGGAGTTCCGCTTCGCGTCGGCGAGAGTCGACGAGGTCAAGATGCTTCGGCACCGCTATCTCGATGCCGATCTCATCACGGCGGAGGAGACGGTGAAGCTCGCGCGAAAGATCGGCGAGGAGCCGTTCCCGTGGGGCTGGGTGTTCGCGGGCCTCGGTGCCCTCGTGATCGCGTTCGGCGGGTGGTTCGTGTCTCGGCGTGGGCCGGCAGCCGCTGCAGCGGCGCGCCTTGCGGTCCCCGACCAGATCACGCCGATCACCGTCCTCGGTCTGCTGCGGCGCATCGAGAGCCGTAACGAACTCGGTGAGAGCGGCCGCGCCGAACTCCGATCCGCGATCACGCGACTCGAGACCTTCTACTTCGCCGGTCGCAACGAGTCCGAGCCGGACCTGCGCCGAATCGCCGAGGAGTGGGTGTCGCGCGCCGGGTGAGCGGAGTCGACAGCGGGTCGGCTCGTCCGAATTACTCGTGAACGTCTGCTGCGGTCGCCGCGACTCGCGCCCGGCCGCGTCGCTACGGGCACGCTTCGGTCGTCGAGCAACGCAGCTCCTTGCCGGGCATCGAACTGCATCGAGCTCGCGACGACGTTTGTGCTAGGTCAGACCGGCGCCGCGAAGCGCTTCGAGCGCACCGTCCCGAGTCGTGAACACCGCGACGAAACGATTCTTGTGGCAGAACTTCGCGCCGGAGACGCCGGTGACGCGCGCGAGCTCGTCGTCGACGAGCCCGGCCCAGGCCTCGGGCAGCGGCACCTTCTGCTTGAAGCTGCCCGGCTCCGGCGGGATCGCGACGATGCGCCAGTTGCCGTCGACCGGCAGCAGCACGAACTCGCTGGGATGGTGCTGGCCGCCGTTCTCGAAGTAGGCGCCTTTCCAGGGCAGATACTCGTCGAAGAACAGGATGCGCCGCGACTCTGCCGCCGCGCGTTCCATCTCAGCGACGACGATTGCCCGCGCGCGCGCCGCCCGCTCGAAGCCTGCGCGTATCCCACCGACGACCCGCTGGGCGAAGTCCGCTGCGTCGCGATAGCAGTCGTCGAGCATCGAGTCGTCGGCCGCGTTGTCCTGGATGCACCCGACCAAGGAGGTGAAGCACGGCACCTCGCGGCTGGGCGTGCGACGACCGTTGTCTACCGCATCGACATGGTCGACCAATCCGTCGAACAGGCGCTTCCCCAACTCGGGCGAGACTTGTTCGGTGGCGATCAACCAGTCGAGCACCATTCCGGCGGATGACCGCGAGCCCGTGTAATCGGCCTGGTGGTGGTCGAACCGGCGGCGCTCCGGTGCGAACTCTCCGCCCACGTCGAAGACCACGTCGCACAGGGCCAGTTTGGCGAGGTCGCGGGTGCGCAAGATCACCGCGTTGCGGTCGACGAACTCGCGGACCAAGGCGAAGGCGAGGACGTCGTCGGCATGGAAACCGCCGGAGTGCGTGCCGCACAGGAGAGTCATCTGCGGATCTTGGGCGATGGAGTGCGCGGCGAAAAGGGTCGGTCCAAAGTGGCCTCCAGACCGGATGACTGGTGACCGTCTGCTGCGATCGTCGCAGCTCGCGCCCGGCGGCGTCGCTGCGTCGGCTCCTCCCTGGCAGCGTAGCTACAGCTACGCTTCGGTCGTCGACCGACGCAGCTCCTTGCCGGGCATCGACCTGCGCCGATCTCGCGACGACGTTCACGAATCGTCCGGGCTCGCCCTGACGATTGGTGACCGTCTGCTGCGATCGTCGCAGCTCGCGCCCGGCGGCGTCGCTGCGTCGGCTCCTCCCTGGCAGCGTAGCTACAGCTACGCTTCGGTCGTCGACCGACGCAGCTCCTTGCCGGGCATCGAC
>JBFXDD010000026.1:4947-10890 GCA_050181465.1 Planctomycetota bacterium | reverse complement strand
TGGTGACCGTCTGCTGCGATCGTCGCAGCTCGCGCCCGGCGGCGTCGCTGCGTCGGCTCCTCCCTGGCAGCGTAGCTACAGCTACGCTTCGGTCGTCGACCGACGCAGCTCCTTGCCGGGCATCGACCTGCGCCGATCTCGCGACGACGTTCACGAATCGTCCGGGCGAGACGGTGATGGCGTGGGTAGCGGCGACGGTCCGGCTACGCTGTCGAGGATGCGCGCGACGATCGCGACGTCCCTCTGTCTCTGCTTCGTTCCGATCGCTGCCCAGGCACCGCTCGGCTCGACGGCTTCGATCCGTCTCGACGTGGCGGGTGTCGATCCGGCGCCCGACAGCCCGGCGCGAACTCGGCTCGATGCGGCGCTGCGCGCGCTCGCCGCCGGGCGTGCCGCCGATGCTGTCCGCGATGCCCTCGCGGCACTCGAGCTGGCTCCGGCGTCGCCCGCGGTCTTCCGAGCGCTGCTCGGCGGAGCCGCCGCCGAGAACGACGCCCGCGCGGTCTTCGCGCTCGGCTTGACCCTCGCGCTGGTGGACGATCGCGGCCGCAGCGTGCTCGAGCGTGGCGACACTGCGACCTTCGCACCCGACGACCCTTGGCCGCAGCGATTGGCGCAGGCACAGGTCGGCGCCTTCGAAGACGTGGTGCGCGAACTGACCAAACTCGAGAGCAAGGGCCGTAATGCCCTGGGCAACGGGATCGTCGCCCGCTGGCTGGCCGATCTCGCGATCGACCTGGGCCGCGACATGCCGCGGCTGCTCGCCGCGCGAGCGGCCGCGATCGACGGCGCGATCGCCAAACATCAAGCCGATCATGCGACCGTGTTCGAAGCGCTGCGCAAGCAGTTCACGACCCCGACTTCGGCGGGGACGGGAAGCGCGGAAGCTGTCGCGAAGGCTGCGATCGAGTCGCGCGATCGCGCCATGCGCGCCGCGCGGATCGCGCTCGGCCTCGCCGCGCAATCCCGCTTCGGCAAGGACCTGAAAGGGCCGCCGCCGCCCGACCTCGGGGCATTGCCGCGCGACGCGGCGCTGGCTCTCGATCGCTTGCGGGCCGAGGCGGCTCAGGCCGGCGTGGTCTGGACCGTCGAGCAACTGCGGGCGCTGGATGAATCGCAGCGTGAAGAGTTCACGAAGACGCACGCGACCTGGGCGAATCCGGGAATCGCGGAGAGTCCGAACAAGCGCTACCGCATCGAGACCGTCTGCGGCTTCGAGACCCTGCTCGGCGCGGCGGCGACCGTCGAACACCACCATCAGCGGCTCGTCGACTGGTTCGGCAGCGATCCGTTCTTGCAGCGACAAGGACTGGTGCGGATCGAGCCGGAGCACACGGGGCTCGAAGCCAATGGCTCGCCGTTCTGGTGGGCCGGCGGTTTCCAATCCGGTGACGTGACCACGCTGCGCTTCGCGTGGAGCAACGTGCCGTCGCTCGGCCGCGGCCTGACCCACGAACTCACGCATCGTTTCGACGGCACCTTGCTGCCGTTCCTGCCGGCGTGGGCGGTCGAGGGGCGTGCGACGTGGACGGGAGCGAACTACGGCCCGATCGAGGATCCGAAGTTCGCCGAGGACGTGCTCGATCCGTGGGCGATGCAGGGCCCGTTCGTGAAGGGCTACGGCGGCATGGGCAACTTCAAGAAGCTGCTCGACGGCACGATCGACGACTATCGCGACAACTATTCCGCGGGACGGGCGCTGTTCTCTTACCTGCGTCAGGCGAAGGGGGCCGACGGCAAGCCGCGCTTTCGCGAGCGCCTCGACAAGTTCCAAAAGAACGCGCGTGCCGGGCGTTCCGATCCGATCGCCTACTTCACGCAGAACTTCGCGGACGGCAAGGAAGGGCGCCCGGCGGATCTCGACGAGTTCGTGGCTGGTTTCCACGAGTTCCTGCGCCAGTGCTATCGCTGGTGCTGGAACGAACGTGACGCCGAGAACGAGTGGATCAAGGGCTACCGTCACGGGCTGCCGGGCGACAAGGGCTACGGACCGGTGCTCGATGCGCCGTCGTTGTCGTGGGCGCGAGATCGTGCAGAGCCGTGGTTCGGTCAGGGTCATGCGGCAGACGCCGCGTGGTTGTTCGAAGAGGCCGGCGACCATCGCGCGGCGGCTGCGGCTGCCTGCTGGTCTTTGCTCGTGGATGGCTGGGAGGCGGATCGTGCAGCCTTGGCGGCACGTTCGCTCGAGGCGAGCGGACGAGCCGAGGCGGCGTGGGTCACGCGCGATGAGATGGCGTTGCGCGCCGATGCGCCGTTACCGCGCGGCGGCCGGCCGAAGCTCCTCGATCGACTGGGCAAACTGGACAAGCTCGCGCAGCAACTCGAACAGGCTGCGGCCGAACATCGCGCGGCGCAGCGCGTGGTTGCCGAAGGCTGGTTCCTGGCGCGTGCCGAGCGGATTCGGCGGCGGCTGGGCGGCGAGACCGCGATGCCCAACCTGACCTCATCGCACTCCACGCTCGTACCCGACTTCGAACCACCGCACGTACTCGGCGCCTTCGGCTGGGGCGAGAGCGGCCTCGTCGGTTACGAAGATCGGCGAGTTCCCGGCTTGTGGTTCGAGAGCGGTGAGGGCGATGTCCACGTCGGACGACAGAAGCCTCGCGATGACACCGGCACGATCGATCGTGCCGCGCATCAGCGCGACGCCTTCGTGCATTCGAGCGAGTGGATCGCACCGGGCCGCTACATCGTGCGCGCGCGCATCCACTTCACGACGTCCTTCATCTCCGGCGCGATGCTGGTCGGCTACATGCGCCGCGATCGGAACATCCGCATCCACTTCAGTGCCGGCGACTTCTTGTTCGCGATCGGTCGAAAGGACGAAGACGGCAAGACCAAGTCGGTCAACCTTCGACTCGACGGCACGTGGGAGCGCGAGCATCACATGACCGGCTCACGGCCGTCGCGCGGCATCGAGTTCGAGCAGCCGAGCTCACATGTCGACATCGAGGTACACGTCGATGGTCCGTCGCTGGAGGTCTTCGCGATGGGCAAGCCGGCGTTCCGATACACGACGGTCGACCTGTCGCCCATCGAAGGCCATGTCGGCTTCGCGATGGGTCAGGGCGCAGTGCGCGTGCAGACGCCGACCGTGCAGCGACTGGATCGCGATCGGCTGCCGCGAGAAGTTCCGCAGGCGAACAACTTCCCCGATCTCCATCAGCGCGTGATGCCGGGTGCACCACGGTCGCCCAACGGCACGATCGTGGTCTGGATTCCGAAGGAGGACGACGAGGAGTTTCTGCTGGAGAGCGTCGAGCACTGGCTTCGCGCGATGCAGCGCAACCTGCGCGACACGCTCGCTTATCCGCAGCCCTGGGCCATCATGGTGGCCGAATCCACACCCCCAGAAACCCGTGCCAAGCTCGCGACGATCGCGAAGGACGTCGCCGGCCGCGCGATGGAGGTCGTGACCGATCCACGAAAGGGGGTCACCGATGAGGACATCTGGGTGCTCTTCGTCGACGCTCGCGGAGTGCTGCGTGTCGCGCGAAGCGGCGGCGAGACCGCGCTTCCTCGCGAAGTCGCGCACTGGGCGCGTCGCTACCGATCTCCGTCGAACTGACAGCCACGAAACCCACGCTCGAGGACCTGATCCATGACGACCCGTCGCTCCCTTCTCGGTAGACTTGGTGCTGCGGCCGCCTTCGCTTCGACTGCGCGACTCTCGGCGAACGCGTTGTCGATCCTAGACGACATCGATGAACCGACCGGTTCACCCGAGCAGGTCGCACACGACGAAGACTTCTGGGCGCAGGTGCAAGCCGCCTTCGAGGTCGATCGCAGCTTCGTCAACTTCAACAACGGCGGTGTATCGCCGGCGCCGGCACCGGTCACGCGGGCGCTCGCGCGGCACGTCCAGAAGTCCAACGAAGCGCCGGCCTACGTGATGTGGCAACTCATGCAGCCGAACAAGGAGGCGGTGCGGCGAGGCCTGGCGCGGATGATGAACGTCGACCCGGAAACGGTCGCCATCACGCGCAACGCGTCGGAGAGCCTGCAGATCTGCCAGTTCGGAGTCGACCTCCAGCGCGGCGACCACGTGCTCTGCTGCGATCAGGACTATCCGCGGATGCTCAATACCTTCCGTCAACGCCAGGCACGGGAGGGGATCGTGTTCGAGACGTTTCCCATCCCGGTGCCGTGCCGCGATCCCGACGAGATCGTGCGTGCCTATCGTGAGCGAATCACCGAACGCACACGACTCATCCTGTGCAGTCACGTGATCAACCTGACCGGCCAAGTGGTGCCGGTGAAGGCGATCACCGCGCTCGGAAGGGAGCGTGGCATCCCGGTGATCGTCGATGGTGCGCACGCCTTTGCGAACCTGGTGATCGACTTCGGCGAACTGGACTGCGACTACTACGCCACGAGCTTGCACAAGTGGTTGTTCGCGCCGATCGGCACCGGAATGCTGCATGTGAAACGCGAGCGCATTCGCACGACCTGGCCGCTCATGGCCGGTAACCCGGGGCAAGAGGACGACATCCGCAAGTTCGAGGAGATCGGAACTCACCAGGTCGGCTACCCGCTCGCGATTGCCGATGCACTGGTCTTCCACGAACGATTGGGCCCGGCGCGCAAGGCCGCGAGATTGCGCTATCTGCGAGATCTCTGGGCCGAGCACGTGTTGCGTCACGAGCGGGTCCGTCTGAACACACCGCTGGAGCCGGAGCTTTCGAACAGCCTCGGAAACTTCCGCATCGACGGCATTCCGGCCGCCGATCTCTATCGGCACCTGTTGCAGAAGCACCGCATCGTGACGACCCCGATCGCGCATCCCGATTGTGAGGGCATCCGTGTGTCGCCGAGCGTGTATTCGACGATCGCGGAGGTGCGGCGGTTCTGCGAGGCGATCGATGAGGTGATCGCGCACGGAGTCTGAGTCACGGCGATGGCGAACCAGGCACGCGAACGGAATCGGATCGAGCAGTGAAGGCCAAGCAGATCAGAGCGACGTGGATCGCGGTCGCGGGAACGGCGATCGTGGGATCCTGTGCATGGTGGTTCTTCTTCGGCGGTGTCGGAGAACCGGCCGACCCCAGTGACGGCGAGTCGGCGTCGAGACGTGTCGACGAGGATCCCGTCGCAGTTCCCGCACCCAAGTCTCCTCGCACCGGCAACTCCGCCGCGACCTCCGAGGCACAGGTCTCGGTCCGAGTGTTGAGCGACGATTGGGCGACGCCGTTGCCCTCCGCCGAAGTGCGGGTGTTCCCCTTCGATCCGCGGCGCATGCAGCGACCGACCGAGTTCACCAGCCTGCGAGCGGATGCGACCGGCGTGGCGAGAGTCATCGGTATGGAGAGCGGATCGCTGTGGATCTGCGGACCCGGGCGACAGCCCGGCGACGATGCTCCCGGCAGCGTACGAGTCGAGCTTCGCGCCGGCGCTTCGCCGCAGTCGGTGGCGGTGACCGCGAAGCCGCAGCTCGTCGAGATCGACGTGATCGTCGACGCGCAGTTCGCCCCCCGAGACGGCTTCGGCAGTCGCGTAGTGCTCCATCGGGTCGACGACGGCTCGCGCCGCGAATGGCCGTTTCCGCGGCTCGTCGTGCAAGGTCGCGAGCAGGTTCGCATGGTCCTGCCCGCCGGTTCCTTCGAGATCTCGCTCCGGCCGATCGGCGCGTTACAGATCGACGGCGGCAACTCGTTGCTGGTCATTCGGGAGGGCGAGCCCTCACCGCGCATCGCGCTGGTGGAGAATCCGAATCGCACGATGGTCACCCTCGACGGTGTTCCGCTCGATGCGTTTCCGGTGCGAGTCGAGGTCATTCCCACCGACCGGATCGATGATCGCCGTCACGCGCTGGAGTGGTGGGGCCCGACGGCGTGGACGAGCGCGACGACGTTGGTGCCCTCGTTGACCGGACCGCACCGTGTCGTTGCGACTTCGCGCGCCGGGACATGGTGCAGCAGGGACGCGCTCGTTCCGGGTCAGGCG
>JBFXDD010000026.1:0-4847 GCA_050181465.1 Planctomycetota bacterium | reverse complement strand
GTCGGACTCGGCGCAAGTCGGCGATTTCCTGCACCGACGAATGCACTCAGAAGCGCTTGCCGAGTGGCAGGCTCTCGGAGGTGCAGGGATGGCGAGTCTCGGGCGGGTCGCGTTGGCGACGTTGTTGTCCTGTGTCGGCGGCGTTGCACAGGTCGTGCTCAATCACTCGGCTTCGTACGTCCTGTCCACGGACGTCGATGTCGACGGCCTTGCCGACGTCCTCTTGTTCGACGGGCAGTCCGTGCACGTGCAGTTCGGCACTTCGCAGTCGCCCTACTTCCGCCAGGGTCCGAGCACCGCGGTGCCGAGCACGCGGCGCGCCTGTGAGCCGGTGATCTCGGGTCGCTATTTCTGGTTGGCGAGCCTCGGCGCGCTGCCGAGTCAGATCGGCTGGCTCGACGCCTGGCGAATCGAACCGACCGGGGCGCTGGTTCAAGTCGTCACCTATCCGTTGCCCGTCGCCACGACGACCGGTGAGATCATTTCACTGTCGATCGCGCCGCTGGCGTTCGACTTCGGCAACGACGGCAATGACGACGTGGTGGCGGTGTGGAGTGAGGTTCCCCGCGTGCCGACGTCCTCGGTTCGAGCGGCGTGGTTCTCGCCGCTGCGGCAGTCGATGGTCGTCGACTTCCCGCCGATCCCCGCGGTCATGCAGCACCATACGATCGTTGGGCTGCACCAGACCGAGAACGTGGCGCAGAGTCCAGACGAGCATCTCCTGGTGATCGCCCCTCCGCCCTTCCCGAATCATCGGGGCATCGTCTTCGCGCGGATCGGCCGCGGCCTCTACGCGCCGACCTTCGCCGGCGAGGTCACGTTCACCATGGCGCCGCTCGTCCGCTACCGCGGGTTCTATGACGAGCGAGCTCGCTCGGTGTACGGCCGCTTCGCCCCGACACCCGCGCTCGCCTCTCTGGCGGTCCACTTCATGGACGGCCCCACGGTGGCGTTCGATCCACTTCCCGGGCCGCCCTTCGTCCATGCCAGCGGCTCTTGGCTCGACACCTCGATCTCGGCGGCCCTCTTGACCAACGCGGTGGCCGACTTCGACGGCGACGGTGCCGACGAGATCGTCCTCATCGACAGTCTGCCCGGGATCGGCGATGTGCTCGTAGTGACGGATCCGATGCCGCAGAGTCGCGAATTCCAGGCTTTCTGGTATCCACCCGGCAACTGGAGCGTGGCCAATCACTTCTGGCCCTTCCACGTGGTGCATGCCGCGCCCGCGGACGTGAACGGCGACGGTCTCGTCGACCTCGTCGCCTCCGTGCGCGAGACCGCATCGACCAGTCGGCTCTCGCTGTTCCTCGGAGTCCGATCCACGCGGTCGCTGCGGCGCGCGGAGTTGGTGCGCATGTTCTGAGGCGTGGCGCGGTGCGTGGGTGCGGACCGTGGCGTGACGGTTCGAAGCGAGGCGGCGATCGGTTAGCCTTCTCCGCCCGCAAACGGCAGCCATGAACCACGGTCCGACGATCCATTACACCTACACCGACGAGGCGCCCGCCCTCGCCACCGCATCCTTCCTGCCGATCCTGGAGGCCTTCGTGGCCGGGACATCGATTCGGGTGGAGATGCCGGACATCTCGCTCGCGGGTCGCATCCTTGCTGCGTTCCCGGAGGCGTTGAGCGCCGAACAACGCATCCCCGACGCCTTGCAGGAACTCGGCAAGCTCGCGGAGCGACCGGAGGCGAACATCATCAAGCTGCCGAACATCAGCGCCTCGGTCCCCCAACTGAAGGCGGCGATCGCCGAGCTGCAGGCGAAGGGCTTCGCCTTGCCCGACTATCCCGAGGAGGCGAACACCGACATCGAGCGCGACGCGAAGAAGCGGTACGACAAGGTGAAGGGCAGCGCGGTCAACCCGGTGTTGCGAGAAGGCAATTCCGATCGACGTGCGCCGGCGGCCGTGAAGGCCTACGCGCGATCCCATCCGCACAAGATGGGGGCCTGGTCGAGCGACAGTCGATCTCATGTGGCGAGCATGAGCCGAGGTGATTTCTTCGCGAACGAGAAGTCGATCACGGCGGGTGCGAGCACTTCGGTCAACATCGAGCACGTCGCGCGCGACGGCAAAGTCACGAAGCTCGCCGGACCCATCGCGCTCGAAGCCGGAGAGATCGCGGATGCGACCTTCATCAGCCGTCGAGAACTGGTCGCCTTCCTTCAGCAGCAAGTTGCCGACGCCAAGGCGAAGGGGGTGCTGTTCTCGCTGCACCTCAAGGCGACGATGATGAAGGTCTCCGATCCGATCCTCTTCGGGTACGGCGTGCAGGCGTACTTCGCGGGAGTGTTCCGGGAGCACGGTGGTTTGCTCGAGCGCGTCGGTGCCGATCCGCGCAACGGCCTCGGCGACGTACTCACCAAGATCCAGTCCTTGCCCACCGAAGATCGAGCGAAGATCGAAGCCGCCATCCAGCGGGCTTACGCCGAGGGCCCCGGCATCGCGATGGTGAACTCGGACAAGGGCATCACCAACCTGCACGTGCCGAGCGACGTGATCGTCGATGCGTCGATGCCGGCGATGATTCGCGACTCCGGTCGAATGTGGAATGCCGAGGGCAAACTGCAGGACACCAAGGCCGTCATCCCGGACCGCTGCTACGCCGGCGTCTACCAGGCCGTGATCGACGACTGCAAGCGCCATGGTGCCTTCGATCCACGTACGATGGGCAGCGTCTCGAACGTCGGCCTGATGGCGAAGAAGGCCGAGGAATACGGCTCGCACGACAAGACCTTCGAGATCGCGGCCGACGGGGTCGTGCGCGTGATCGATCCGAAGGGCGCGGTGCTGATGGAGCACGCCGTCGAAGCCGGTGACGTCTGGCGCATGTGCCAGGTGAAGGACGCTCCGGTGCGCGATTGGGTGAAGCTCGCGGTGAAGCGCGCGCGTGCGACGTCGACTCCCGCGGTGTTCTGGCTCGACCGCAATCGAGCCCACGATGCGCAGTTGCTCCAGAAGGTCGAGAGCTATCTCGCAGAGCACGACACCACGGGTCTCGAGTTCCACATCCTGTCGCCGGAGGCGGCGACACGCTTCTCGCTGGAGCGGATCCGACGCGGCGAGGACACCATCTCGGTGACCGGCAACGTGCTGCGCGACTACCTCACCGATCTGTTTCCGATCCTCGAAGTCGGTACGAGCGCGAAGATGTTGTCGATCGTGCCGCTGATGAACGGCGGCGGACTGTTCGAGACCGGTGCCGGTGGTTCGGCACCCAAGCACGTGCAACAGTTCCTCGAGGAGAACTACCTGCGCTGGGATTCGCTCGGTGAGTTCCTGGCGCTTGCCGTCGCGTTCGAGCACCTCGCGGAGCAGTTCGACCTGCCCGTCGCGCGTGTGCTCGGCAAAGCGCTCGATCTCGCGAGTGCGCAGTACCTGCTGCAGAATCGGGGTCCGGCGCGGCAGGTCGGCGGCATCGACAATCGCGGTGGGCAGTACTACCTGGCGCGTTACTGGGCCGAGGCATTGGCGCAGCAGAGCGAGTCGGCGCAGTTGGCCGCACGCTTTGCGCCGGTGGCCGCGAAGCTGGCGAGCTCCGAGACCGCGATCCTCGGCGAATTGGTCGCCGTGCAGGGTCGTCCGGTGGATTGCGGCGGCTACTACCGCCCGGATCCAGCCTTGACGGCACGCGCGATGCGACCGAGCGCCACCTTCAACGCGATCATCGACGGCTTGGCGAGGGCCTGAAGTCGTCGGCCTCGATCGACCATCAGTTCGACTTCTTCGAGCGAGTCGGCGGCTCGATGCGGATCTGCATCGCGTGCTCCCCGGCGGCGAGGTCGATCTGGAAGTTGCCGTCCTTCGTGACGGCGGCCACCAGGCGTAGCGGCGGGACTTGCTCGGAGGTCGTCGCCTCCTTCCCATCCTCGGCCTTGGCCGCAGGCGTTTCGATCGTGCCGCGGCGAATCCACTCGCTGTCGGGCGCGGTCGGCTCCGCGAATCCGAACTGCTCGGTCGGTGCGGTCATCCAGGGCACGAGGCGCGCTTCGTCGCCGGCCAGGATCAGGTTCCAGGCCTGAGGCGACTTGTCGTCGGCCGGCTTCTTCCGAAGCGTGCCGACCGCGAGCGGCGTCGCTCCGCGCGCGGTCACGAGATCGCCGGGTACCGCGAAGATCTCGAGGGTCCAGCCGCGCCCGAGCTTGGTGTTCTGCTCGCCGCTCAACAGAGCGAGCTCCGCTTGCCAATGGCTGCTGCCGAAGTCGACGGCGATCTGCGCATCGAGTTGTACGGCGCCCTTCTTGGGCTTGGTGGCCGATGCCAATCGGATGGCCAGGTTCTCGCTGGGCTTGTTGTTCGTCGACAGCGCACCGGGAACGCGGAGATCGCGATCTCCACCGAGCGCATGCCGAGTGCCCACCAGGTTCAGAGCGAGTCGATCGTTGGCTTCTCGGACCAGGTTCACGCGGTACTCACCGGGCGGGAGCACAGCGCCGTTCGTGACGATCGGCATGTCGAGGCGCCACGTCGATGCCTCGTTGTTGCCGAGCCGCCAGGTGCCGCCGATCTCCAGCGAATCGAGCGAGTGCTTGCCGACGCGCACGGCGCCGTAGGCGATGGAAGTCGATCGCTTCTGGAACTCGAGCTTGGCGGACTCGCGCTGCGCGAGGGCGCTGCTGAGCGTGATGACGACGACGAGGACGGACCGGATCGAAGCGATTTGCATGGCGGCACGATCGACTGCCGCGGCGGGGCCCAGCGCAGCAAGGCGCTCTAGTCTAGCCCGGATTATTCGTGAACGTCGTCGCGAGATCGACACGAGTCGATGCCCGGCAAGGAGCTACGACGGTCGACGACCGAAGCGTAGCTGTAGCTACGCTGCCAGGGAGGAGCCGTCGTAGCGAC
>JBFXDD010000025.1:0-68197 GCA_050181465.1 Planctomycetota bacterium | reverse complement strand
CTGGGCGATCGACGACGGACGACTTCTTGCCGAGTTCGCGCGGCACGAGCTGCGCGCGCGGCGCAGCCGCCGCCAGCAAGGACACGAGCAAGGCCAGCGCCAGCCGGCCGATGCGGAGAGAGGAAAGGCAGACGCAGGAGGTGAGCACGCTCGGTCCTGCGTCGCCGCGCCGCGCGCGGGGCCAAGATTGTTGGCGAGGAAGCGCCGCCCGCCGCCGGCGGCCACCCCTCAGCCGAGCTCGGCGCTGTGCCAGACCTGCTGGACGTCGTCGCAGTCTTCGAGCAGCTCGACCAGCTTCTGGAACTGCACGGCGTCGT
The DNA here is from genome assembly GCA_050181465.1 of Planctomycetota bacterium. Taxonomy (GTDB): domain Bacteria; phylum Planctomycetota; class UBA1135; order UBA1135; family UBA2386; genus JACRLW01. Next base: position 67,880 of record JBFXDD010000025.1, on the reverse strand, counting down.
CACCCTCGATCTTGGTCGCGTGCTGCGGCACGAACTGGATCTCGTCGACCTCGAACTCGAGCTTCGGGAACGCCGCGCGCAGCGCCGCCCGCGCCTTGCCGTATTCGGTGTTCGGCACGAAGACCGTGATGCTGCCGCCGTCCGACTCCACGTCGCTCACGTCGACATCCCGGCCGAGCAACTCTTCGAGCACGGCATCGGCATCGCTGCCGGCGAAGCGGAAGATCGCCGCGTGATCGAACATGTGCGCGACGGAACCGGTGGTGCCGAGCTTGCCCTTGCCGCGGGTGAAGGCGTTGCGCACCTCGTTGAACGTGCGCGTGGGATTGTCGGTGAGGCACTCGACGATCACCATCACGCTGCCGGGCCCGTAGCCCTCGTAGCGCGCGGCGGCGTAGTCCTCGCCCCCACCACCCTTCGCCTTGTCGATCGCGCGCTCGATCACGTGGGAGGGCACCTGATCGCGCTTGGCTCGCTCGATGATGGTGGCCAAGGTGGCGTTGGTGTCCGGATCCGGCGTGCCGGACTTCGCGGCGACGTAGGCCTCACGCCCGTACTTGCTGTAGATCTTCGCCTTGCGATCCGAGGTCTTGGCGATCGATTCTTTGCGGTTCTGGTAGGCCCTGCCCATGGTCGTCCTGCGTGCTCCCGAACCAGCGCCTCGACAGCGGCCGCCGACGGTCCGGGGTGGGCGAAGGATGGTAGCGAGCAGACGTTCCGATGTCGGCAGTCATCCGTCGCTGCGGGCGCGGCCGTCGGTCGGATGACCGCTACTTGCACGAATCGAATCGATGCGATCGGCGCGATCGCGATGCGAGCACTCGTAGGCCCGGTCGCGGTCGACCGACGATCCAGGATCGCCCCACCGCTTCGCCAGGCCGCCAGCTAGCCCGGACGACTCGTGAACGTCGTCGCGAGATCGACGCAGGTCGATGTCCAGGAAGGAGCTGCGTCGGTCGACGACCACAGCGTAGTTGTAGCTGCGCTGCCGGCGAGGAGCCGACATCGCGACGCCGCCGGGCGCGACTTGGGGCGATCGCAGCAGACGTTCACGAATCGTCCGGGCTAGTCTTCCTCGCGATGGATCCCGCGCGCTACCTCGCGGCCAAGCAGGTGTTGCTCGACGCGCTCGACCTACCGAGCGAGCGGCGCGCGCAGTTCGTCGAGCAGCGTTGCGGCGACGATCCGGCGCTCCGCGCGGAGGTCGAGAGTCTGCTCCAGTTCGCCGACGCCGACAGCTTGCCCGAGCCGTCCGCAGCGTTCCCCGAGCGCATCGGTCGTTATCGCATCCTGCGCGAACTCGGCATCGGCGGCATGGGGCGAGTCTTCGAGGCGGAGCAGGACGTCCCGCGCCGCCGGGTCGCGCTCAAGGTCATGCGCGGTGCCATCGCATCGCCGTCGCTGCGCCGTCGATTCGAGATCGAAGCCGAGATCCTCGGCCGGCTCGAACATCGCGGGATCGCGCGGATCTACGACGCCGGCTGCACCGACGGCGCGGACCCGCTGCCGTACCTCGCGATGGAACTGATCGACGGCCGCGAACTCGACGACTGGTTGCTCGCGGAACGTCCCTCGCGAACCCGGCGACTGCGCGTCGTCATCGAACTCGCCGAGACGATCGACTACGCCCATCGCCAGGCGATCGTGCACCGCGATCTCAAGCCGTCCAACGTGATGATCGACGCGACGGATCAGCCGAAGGTTCTCGACTTCGGGATCGCGCGCGCGCTCGACCGCTCGGCGATGGAGACCATGCTGACGCGCTCCGGTGAGATGCTCGGCACCCTCACGGCCATGAGTCCCGAGCAGCTCGAGGGACGTCCGAGCGACGTGCGCAGCGACATCTACGCACTCGGAGTCATCGCGTATCAAGTGCTGGCCGGCGCACCGCCCTTCGACGTGGCCGGACTCGGACTCGCCGCCGCGACGCAGCGGCTCCTCACCCAACCGCCCCGACGCCTCGACGATCGCGACCGCACGCTGCGCGGTGATGTGTCGACCGTGGTCCACAAGGCGATGGCCCGCGATCCAAGGGACCGTTACCCGTCGGCTGCGGACTTCGCGGCGGATCTTCGCGCCGTGGTGGAGAGCCGACCGGTGAGCGCGCGGCCGTGGTCGGCGCGGCATCGCCTGATGATGTTCCTCGCGCGGAATCGGGTGATGGTGTGGGCCGCGAGCATCGCGTTCGTGGCGCTCGGAATCGGAACCGCGATCGCCCTCGATCGAGCGCGCGCCGAACACCGCGCCCGCGTCGCCGCCGAGGCCGCACGCGAGGACCGCAGCAAGATCCTCGGCTTCCTGCTCGACACCCTGCGCTCGAGCAGTCCGCTCGATCTCGGCGGCGACACGCCGCTGCGCGTACTGCTCACGCGCGCGGAAGCCGCTGCCGCGCTGCGATTCGCCGGCCGGCCGTCTCTGCTCGGTGAGCTCCGGCAAAACCTCGGCGACATTCGCCTGTCCCACGGTGAGGTCGACGCCGCGGCGACGATCTACGCGCAGGCGGTCGACGATCTTCGCACGGCCGCGACCGAGCCGGTGCGGTTGGGCAACACGCTCGTGAGTCTGGGCGACTGCCTGCGCGCGAAGGGCGATCTCGAGGGCGCGGCTGCGCGCTTGGATGAAGCGGTCGCACTGTTGGTCGATCGCCCGGGTGTCCCGCGCTCGGATCAGGCCGCCGCGCTCGAAGGTCAGGCCCTGATCTGTCTGGAGCGCGGGGAGATCGACCGCGCGGAAGCTGGACTGCAGCGAGCGCGGTCGATGCTCGACGAGCAGGATCCCGCGTCGATGCCGCGCATCGCGCTGATCCTCGGCCGCCTCGCCCAAGTGCGCATGGGCGCTCGCGACTCGACGAAGGCGCGCGAGTTCGCCGAGCGGGCCGTCGAGATCCAGTGCTTGGACACGCCGCGAGATCGCTACGACCGCACGGGTCTGTTGCAGACCCTGGCGTGGATCGACGCGACGGACAGTCGTAGCGATGCGGCCGTCGCACGATCGAACGAGTGCCTCGCGATCTGGAGCGAGCTGGTCGACGGCGATCATCCCGAGCGCGCTCTCGCGCTCGGGAACCACGCCGCCATCCTGCGCATGGTCGGTCGTCATGCCGACGCCGAACCGTTCCAGCGCGAGGCGATCGCGATGTTCCAGCGCATCCCGAGCACGCCGACGACGGTGCTCGCCGAGCACTATCGAGCGCTGATCCATCTGCTCGACGCGCTCGGTCGACGCGAGGAGGCCGCGACGTGGCGCGCGCGGCAACGGGCCCTAGAGCAATCGAAGCCGTCGGAACCGGAAGGACGGACGCGATGACTGAAGATCCCGCCGCTGCGCTCTGGTCTCGCCTCGGCGACGGTGACCGCCACGCGGCGGCGGAGCTCCTACCGCAGGTCTACGAGCGGCTGCGCGCGCTCGCGGCCGGACTCGTGGGCAGGTCGCGACCCGATCCGCTGTTGCAGCCGACGATGCTCGTGCACGAGGCCTATGCCCAGCTCGCCGGCGGCAAGGACGTGGGTTGGCGATCGCGCACCCAATTCCTGGCGATCGCCGCGAAGGCGATGCGCGATGTATTGGTCGATCAGGCGCGCCGCGCGCGCGCGCAGAAGCGCGGCGGCGACGATTCCTGGCAGCGGATCACCGCGAGCGACCTATGCGACGATCGCGCGCAGGTCGACCTCGATGTGCTGGCACTCCACGAATGCCTCGATCGACTCGCCGCGCTCGACCCCCGCGCCGCCGAGATCGTGCAGATGCGCTTCTTCGGCGGGCTGTCCGGCGACGAGATCGCGCTCGCGACGGGGCTCTCGCGCGCGACCGTCGTGCGCGAGCTCACTGCAGCACGCGCGTGGCTCGCTCGCGCGCTCGGTGAGTCACCTCGCGAGAGCGAATGAAGCGCGCGGGCGCCGCGCGCAGCGGCTCGTCAGTCCCCGATCGTGCCGCGCCCGGCGTTGCTCACGAGCAACGACAGCGTGTTCGCACCGGGCATGAGCACGAGCCACTGATCGAAGAACTGCGCGCCGACGAGCGACGCGAGTGCGGGAATGGGCAAGGTGGCCGAGGCATCACCGGCCGGTCCGACCGCGGCAGCCATCGTCATCTCCAACGAGGCCAGCACGAAACAACCGGGCGCACCGACCACGCCGAGATCGAGCGGCAGCGGCGAACCGCCGGAGAACTGGTCGGAGATGCCGACCGATACGAAGGCATTGGTCGCACCCACCGCACTCTGCAACAAGAGCGAGGTCGATTGCCCGAGCGTCGGCACGTCGGCGAAGCCGAGCACCGGCACTCGCCGCGTCGTGCCCGCGCAGCCGGCGCCGTAAGTCTCGTATTGCCCGGGCTGCCCACCGCACCAGATGCGGTACTTCCAGAGCGGCCCTTGGAACGGTCCGTTCCAGGTCTGCCCACCATCGAAGCTGCCGCGATAGACCGTCGTGCCGCCGCTGCCCACTTCGATCGACGACTGCGCGCCGTTGATCGGCGCCCACACCAGCCAGAACGTCGTGCCCGGCAGGATGACGATCGGCGTGCTGAAGTTCGCACCTTGCCAGCCGTTGATGCGGGACATGCTCCACGACGACGACCCGAGACTCGCGAGCGGGCGGTTGTTCGCGGCATCGTCCGACCAGATGCCGATGCTGTTGGTGCCGGTCGCTTCCCCGGTGAAGATCTCGAGGCGCGAGACGACGAGGACCGTGCTCGCCACGACCTTGAACCCGACCTGCAGGTTCGGGCCGCCCATCGAGGTGTTGTCGGCGTAGATCGGATTGTCGGAGATCGCTTGGCAGATCGACGACTGCGCGGCGCCGGAATCGGCCAGCAGGAGTGCTGCGAGAAGGGAGACGGTTGCGGTGGTGGTTCGCATGGCGCGCACCAGCGTACTCCGCAGGCGGCCGCGACGGTTCGGTCATCCAGCCCTTGGACGTAACGATGCGATGAAGAATCGATGACTCGCGATCTCCGCCACGGCCTCGTCCTCGTCCTCACTGCGGCCACGGCGGGTGGCTGTGGCGCCGGTCCCACGGTCGGCTCAAGGTCAGACCCCTATCGCGATCGGCCTTTTGCGACCTCGACCGCCGCGGACTTGCGCGCCGGTAAACTGCCGCGCGGCTATCGCCTGGGTGATGGCGCACCGGTCGCCACAGCGGATGGGGAGCGGCTGCGAGTCTCCGCCGACCCAAACGAGACGACCCTGTTGGTGACGGCTCGCGGCAGCGGATCGTCGGTCGACCTCGTCCAGTGGGTCTTCCGCGACTCCACGCGGCCGCCGCAACGCCTCTGGACGAGGCCGGAATTCAACTCGGCTCGCTGGTCGCCCTCGGACGCGCTCGCTCGCGCGACTGGGGACGCCTGAGCCAGGGCCACGCAGCCGGCAAGCGCTGAGACGTGCGCGTCCGTGCGACCAGTCGACCTGAGTTCTTCGTCCAGTCGCTGACCCGACACCGACTCCTCGCCCCACAGATCAGTCGTCTTCCACCAGGTCGACCAGCCAGACCTGGTTGCGATCCGCGGGATTCAACGGCCGAACTTCGATTCCCGTCCCGACGGTCGGGATGCCCGTCGACGCCGCGGAGAGATAGAGCGCCGGCGCAGACGAGCCGTCGTCGAGTCGGATTCGGATGACGCCGGGACCGGTCACCTCCTCGATCCGCCACATCTGCTCCGGCGGGTTCGAGCTCGCATTCGGGGCACCCAACCGCACCACATTGCTGGGTGCCGACGCCTTCGCGAAATACAGCCACGTGAAGGCGTCGCGTGCGGCGCGACTGATGAAGAGATGTTGATCGTTGGTGAGCCGATCCTGGAGCTGCCACTGCGACTCCTCGGGGTCACCGGCGTTGTCGAGGAAGATCGAGTCTCCCGCATCCCATAGTCCATTGGGCCCCGGCGTGGCGCGAATCGAGAGCGTCGGGTTGGACGATACCGACAGCCGGACACGACGATTGAGAGTCGCACCTCGCGTGCGGTTGTTGAACACCGGCGTGTTGTCGAGGATCGCTACCGTCGCGTAGTCGCCGCCGTCATGCGCTAGGAATGAGGTGCCGCAGTAGCTCGCCGAGTTCCAGCGAATGAGTCCATTGGTCGAGTTGTTCGGCAGGCAACCAGGCGTGAGCGGATCGGGGGCGTCGAGCAGGATCGCGTGGCGTCGCTTGTCGGTGAACACGTTGCGCAGGACACTGAATCCGTTCACCGCGGTGAGATTGATCCCGTCGTCACTCAACCCTTCGAGGTAGTTGTCTTCGATCGTCACTCCGGTCGAGCACTGGACGTAGAACCCATCGCCGTTCAGCGAGCGCCAGTGGTCGGGTGGGATGAGCGCATTACACTCCCGGATGGTGAGCAGGTGGCACTGACCGACGTTGACGAGCATCGATCCGGATGCGTAGGACGTGACCTGCTGGACCACGATGTCGGAGGACGTCCGCAACTGGATGTTGCTGCCGCCCTCGCGATAGTGGTAGGTGAAGCGATCGCCGATCTGGAAGTCGGCAACCAGACTCGCGGACCCGAGGCCCATTCGGTACACGTCATTTCCCAAGGGCATGACGTCGCTGAGCGCGATGGAGTAATGCGTCCTCGAACCGGCTTTTGGTCTACCAGGCACCACCGGGTCGAGAAGCCATCCCCAATACGGACTTTGGCCGGAGAGGATCGGAAACTGCGACGGACGTGCGCCGCGCAGGTACTTCACGTCCACCTCCGACCCCATGGTCGCAACCACCGTTCCCTCCATGAACGGTCGTGGATCGCGGTCGAAGTTCAGCTTCTCGATCGTCACTCGCTTCGAACCGCGCACTCCGAGGGAGATGCCGTCCATCCGAGCGTGAACCAGCGTCGCACCATTGCCGCGGAGAATCAGCCGATCCAAGTTCGTGGACATGTTCTGGAGCAACAGACAGAACGGCTCCTGCCCACCAAAGGCGTAGGTCACCAGTCGGTATTGCGCACCGCTCATGAACTCCACGATGGCTGGTCCCGATCCAGCGTTCGACAACGCATGGGTCCTGGCCAGATCGATCTGGAGCTGAATGTTCGGCGCATCGTCGCCACCGGTCGGCGGCGGAACCTGGAACACCACCTGGCTGATCGCCGAAGTGGCCAGGAGCAAGCAGGCGGCGGCGGCAGATGCCACACGGGAAGAGTGAGACTGGAGCGCGTAGAGCATGGATCGAGTCCGACACGTGACGAGGAACCGCTCGGCCCCGGGTCAGGCGACCACGAGCCGAGGGGAAGGGATGCAGCGCGCGTGCGCGCCGCGCTCGCGATCACGTCTGCGCTCATCGCGACAGTTGCAGAAATCGGAGCGCCGCGAGGCGCCGCCCGCGGTCGTCGCAACGGAGTGATGTGGAAGCGACCGCGCCGGTTAGCTTCTGACCTCGCATGCGCGCACTGACCTTTCGCGGGGTTCGCGACGTCGTCGTCGTCGATCAGCCGGAGCCGACTCTGCAGTCGCCCACCGACGCCATCGTCGCGGTGGACCTCGCGGGCTTGTGCGGCTCTGATCTACATCCGTATCGCGGACACGAGGTCGGACTCGATCCCGGCACCACCATGGGACACGAGTTCACCGGCAGAATCGTCGCGCTCGGCGAGGAAGTCACCGGCTTGCGAATCGGCGATGCCGTTCTCAGTCCCTTCTCGACAGCCTGCGGACGATGCGCACCGTGCCGGCGTGGGCTGTCGGCTCGCTGCAGCGTGGGCGAGTTGTTCGGTTGGCGACAGGGGGAACGCGGACTGCACGGTGGGCAGGCAGCACTCGTGCGGGTCCCGCTGGCCGCGAGCACGCTGCTCCGACGGCCGGATTCCGTGAGCGCGGTCGATGCGCTGCTGCTGGGCGACGTCGCGACCACCGGAGCGTACGTCGTGCGCCGCGCCTTGCGAGTCGCCGACGATCCGCAGGCGGCCGTCGTGGTGCTCGGCTGCGGCGCCGTCGGGCTCGCCGCGGTGTTGCATGCCAAGCAGGCCGGTGCGCGCAACGTCTTCGCCGTCGATCGCCGTCGTGCCCGCCTGGAGCTCGCGGCGAGCTTCGGCGCGATCCCGATCGAACTCGACGACCGTGCGGGCCGACCCCGCCAAAGCACCGATCTCGCCGCTGAGCTGCATCGCATCGAGGACGCCGATGCGATCGGCGTCGCGATCGACGCGGTCGGCCACCCCAGCGCGATGGAGCTCGCCGTCGAGCTATTGCGACCAGGCGGTGTGCTCGGGATCGCCGGGGTGCACACGTCGGCGCACTTCGCGGTCTCACCCGAGACGGCGTACGGCAAGAACCTCACACTGTTCTGCGGTCGTTGCCCGGTGCGTTCGCAACTCGATTCGATGTTGCGCGAGCATGTCGCACGGCCGCTGCCGTTGACTCGACTGGTCACGCATCGCTTCGCGCTCGACGACGCCGCCGCGGCCTATCGCGACTTCGATCGCGGCGACGGCGGCATCGTGAAGGCGGTCTTCGATCCCTCCGCATGAGCGATCCTGCGAGCACGCCAACCAGGCACCGAGGCTGGCCATGCGCGACGGTCGGCATGCTCGCCGTCATCGCCGACCTGACCTTGGTGTGTCTCGGCTACGGGTCGGATCGCAACCTACGCCTCGGACTGGCCGGCGCGGCGATCAGCTTGCTGTTCGCGCTGTCGCGCGGAGATCGTCGCCGAATCGGTTTCGTCCTGCGACCGCGACCGAGTCCCACGTACTGGCTTCGCTTCTTCGCGCTCTGTGCGGTCGTACTCACGGCACTCGCCGGCCTGGCGCTGTGCATCGATTGGTCGATCGACGCACTCGGATCGGTACCCAAGCTGTCACCTGCGGAGTTCCCGTCACGTCTGGTCTGGGCGGTCGGCTGGACGCCCCTCTTCGAAGAGGGCAGCTATCGCGTCGCGTTGTGCAGCGGTCTCCATGCCGCGGGCCTTCGAACGAAGTCGATCGTCGCAATCAGCGGACTCACCTTCGGCGGGCTGCACCTCGCCTACGGCAATGCTGCACCCGACAATTTGCTCGCCGGCTTCCTGCTCGCGTGGGCGTTCTTGCGGAGCGGTGCCGCCTGGGTCCCGATCGCGCTGCACGCCCTGGGGAACGCGATCATCCTGACTTCGCATCGCGCTGCCTGGGAACTCGGGTAGTCGACGGCGCGGCGGTCGCGGGCGCCGGTATCGGCTGCCGGCCTCCCTCTTGCGGGATCGCGCGTGGGGTTCGAAACGCCGCCCGCAGGGCGAGAAGCGGACGCGGCGGACCAGGAAGGTCGACACTCCGCGGTCGACCAACCTTGATCGCATTCTCCGCCGAAGCTAGGGTCCGGGTCGATTGGGCATGCGACTCGGTCGTCTCGCCATTGTGGCGTAGACGCTGTCCCAACCACCGCATGCGGATCTCCACAGGCACCTTCCATGAACGAGGAAGCGAGATGGATCCCTTGGAGTCAGGCTCCGCAACAGTTCGAGGCACGCCGGCGACGACGACGCATTCAACGGACCGAGCCCGCGGAAATGGCACAGGAGACCTGCTGTCGCGTTTGGGAATGGCAAGACAAGCTAGCGTTTGAAGAAGAGCGAACGATCGTGACGCCCGAGGGCACCACCGCGAGTATCCTGTTCGGCTTCACGCGGAACTTGGAGTTCGAGTGTCTGCGAGCGAAGCAGCGGCAGGATGACCGAGACATGCGAACTCGCGATCTGCTGGGCGCCGTCGGTGTACGCGCGAGAGCAGGTTTGCGGGGTCATTCTCGATGGCGAGTGAGAGAGAGCGGCCAGAGTCCAACCCCGCCATTCACACCACCGCCATGCCAGTGAGCAACGATCTCGCGGAGTTTGGTTCGAGCCCGGGCCGTACTGGCAAGACTCGCATGCTGGGGTGGGTCGTCCTGAGCAGTTCGGTGGCGCTGCTGGCGTTCACAGCCCTGCTGTGGAGACGTTCCATCACATATGACGAGTTGGAGCCCCGAGTAGCTGCGCTCGTCGCGCGCACGCGCTCGGAGCCCGGCGAGTCGACGACCAAGTCGCCGCGGATCGAGCGGATTTCGAGTCGCGATGCCGTCGTTGCTGAGAGTGAGCTTCGGACTGTCGATGCGGAACCAGCGCCGGCGGATTGCTGCGACGTACGCGAAGCGGACCAGGAGACTTCGCACAGCGTGGCCGCCGGCCCAGAGCTTTCCGCCGCGGCTACGGCCGACCCGCGAGCGGCGCGCAACGCCTATCTCGCCGAAGTCTTGGACGTGGTTCGCACCGAGTGCACGGAGGCCGAGTTCGTAGATGCGCTGAATGCTGCCCAGGACCGCGCACCGATCTCGCCGCTCGGCGGGCTGTCTGCCCGCGAAATGTCGGAGACCTACTTCGTCACGACGTTGGTTCTCGGCGAGCAGTTCATCACCTATTGCTCGGAGCACAATGCCAATGAAGGAACCAAAGCGAGCATGCGCCGCCGCCTCGCTGGCGATCCCGCTCGCTTGCTGCGAGAGACTCGGCAATTCAACAGCGCCGTTGCGGCTCGCTCCGGGTTCTTCGCGATCCTTCCCGACTTCGCCCGACACATCGCCGACGGCACGATTCGAATCCGGATCGACCAGCCCGACATCGGCCACTCCCCGGACGGTTGGGACCCTCGTCGCATCGGTGTGACGACGGCTGGCTCGTTCCGCGATCACCCACAGGATCACTACGTCAGTTTCTGGTGGCAGTCCGGCCCCTGGCGGATCAGCGCGCGAGTCCCGGATTCCATTTGGCCGGAGTCGGTCTTGCACGCCATCCGCAATCCAAGAGATCGCTAGCCCGGATTGTGCGTGAACGTCGTCGCGAGATCGACACAGGTCGATGCCCAGGAAGGAGCGACGACGGTCGACGACCGAAGCGTAGCTGTAGCTACGCTGCCAGGCAGGAGCCGTCGTAGCGACGCCGCTGGGCGCGACTCGTGGCGATCGCAGCAGACGTTCACGAACAATCAGGGCTGGCCCCAATCAGGCGGCAGCGGCGGAAGTTGGAATCCAGTCATCTCGGCGCCTCCGACGCCGGCCGTTCCGGCCGCGCAGCCGGTGATCGCCGAATGTCGATGGGGCATGGACTGCGCGGAGTGCACGCCGGTTCAGCCGCCAGGGTGATGCGAGCCTGCTCAGTCGAGGCAGCGCGCGTTTCGGCGTACCCTCACCGCACCTGCACAGTCACTCGCCGCGACGTGCGGAGGCCCTGCACGTTGGCGGCCGAATCCAGCCACAGCCATTGCGCCAGGAGATCACCGGGCACTGCGGGCACATCCCGCAAGGCGAGCGTCACGGTGGCGAGACCGCCGGCATCCGCGGTGACGGCGAAGGTGCTCCACGGATCCAGCAAGAGTCGGCAACCGGGCATGCCGAGGACGAGCAGATCGATGTCGCGGGACACCAGACTCAGCATGAGGAAGGCGGACGCATTCGGCGGGATTCCAGCCAAGTTCATCCGGTAGAACTCGCTGCCGAGATAAGGCGGATGTCCGTCACCCAGCGTGATGCCGGGATCACACGAAGTCCCCGAGGTGAAGCCCGAAGGGACTGGATGATCGAGACGGCGATAGATCCCCGAGCTGTTGGCAGTGGTCGTCGACGCTTGAAAGCCGACCGCGAAGCCCTCTGGAGTGCCGGGAATGGGTGTGCCGTCGTAGGCGACCGTCGGGGCGGAGGCAGCGAGGAGTGTCGATGCGCCGGAGTTCACTTCGAGAGTCTCGAGTTCGCCGCCGAGGAAGCCGGTGCGCATCACCTTTGCCGCGGTCGCCCCCGTCGAGGGTGTGACCTGCTCGAAGGCGATCACCCAGTGTGATTGCGTGATCTGGTCGTGCGCCATGTCGGCGAGAACGAAGTCCGACAGAATGCCGGTCGTCGCGAGTGAACGAACCTCACCGAAACTCACTCCGCCGCCCACGCGATCGAAGCGCTGCACGCGAAGACGTCGACGCAACGTGCCGTTCACCAACCCCTGATCGCGCCACGCCAAGAGGAAGCGACCGGCATCGCCGTCGACCAGCGGTTGCGAGCCGTCGAGGGAATCGAGCACCTCGGTCGGCGGAGTCGAAGCACCCGCGGTGTCGACGAAGCGAAGCCGGATGCGAGTCGTCGCCGACGTCGTCGATGCAACGCACCACGCGGTCCCCGCCGACGGCAGCTTGCTGATCGACCAACTCGTCGCGTTGGTCTGATGAACGACGAAAGCACCGAGACTGGGGACCTGGGCGTCGAGGATGCGCTGATGAGCATCGGTTCCGTTCGCCGCGCGATACACCAGCAGCGCCTGAATGCCGCTGCCGCTCATCCCACCGACCTTGGGATCACTGCCGGTCGGACCGGCGATCAGCGTACCGGTGTTGGGTTGAGTGCTGTTGAGCGCATGGACGTAACAGCGCACGCTCGAACTGCCGCTCTGGAAGTCGCGTTGGAAAGCGAGAACCCAGCGAATCGCACCCTCGACCTGCGCCAGGTCGATCGATCGCGTGCTCCAGCTCGTCGTCACGTCCGAATAGATGAGGATCGGCGACGGACCCGGCGAGTCGGTGAGCTGATGCAGATAGGCATCCCGATCGGTGAACGAGAACTGGACCGAAGTCGCCAGCGCGACGCGCGTGGTCGACGGCGCGGTCGAGCACGCGATGGAAGTCTCGACGATCGGCGGGAGACCGAGCAGCGACGAGAACCGCGACGTCAACGGGTCGATCGTCAGCGGGAAGCTCGCCTTGGCCACGAACTCGGCGGGCACGTGGAGACGAATCCGAGTGCCGTCGAAAGACGTCAGCACTTCGCATTCACTTCGATCCGCATCGATGGCGCGCGCGGCGCCGTAGCGGAGGGTCGGCACACCGTCGGCGGCGAACACGAGTTCCCCGACCTTCGGCGCGCTCGCATCGGCGGTCAGATCGGACACGATGAGCCCCTCCACCACGATCTCACCCCGCACCGCGGGTGCGTGCCGCACGACGAAGGACTGCTCGACTCCTGCCTCGCGAACGTCATAGCGCTCGATGAGCGCCGCGCTGTGGAACTCGACCCGCCAATCGGTGTGCGAGATCTTCGGATCTTCCATGTCGAGCGGATCGCCGCCGACCGTCACGCGCGCCGTGCGCCATCGCCAGCCGAGCGTGCGCGGCGCGTCTTTCACGTACGGATGGAACGTGAAGCCGTCATGGAACGACGCTTTGTAGTCGGGGCCGGCCGCCCACAACCCATAGCGACCGCCGACCGGGTCGTCGGCGTGGGTGTGCAGCGGCACGCGGCGCGTGACCGCCTCCACCGCAGCAGAGAGTTGTCGCGGCGGATCCTGCGGGGCCGCGCAGAGGACCGTGAGGCAAGCGACGAGGGAGTCGAGCATGGCGGGTTTCCGGTCCATCGCCGCAGAGGATCGGAGGATCCGCGGTGGACGTCGGCACAGCGGACGCGCGCCGGCGCCTGTGACCGGAAATCGCGCCCGCGTAGCCGCGGCGGCCACCAACTCGCCGGCGCTACCGCCCCAGTCGCATCCGCAGCCCCTCGCTCAGCGCAAAGGCGCCGAAGAGCTGCCCGCCGCCGTCCGCGACGAAGTACTGCGCGAACAACAGCAGGCCCTCGAGGGCCGGAGCGTTGGGAACCGGGAGCGGCGTGCGAGCCGCGCCCGCCGCGTCGGTGAGCACCGCCGGCAGGCTGATGAACGGCAGACTCACCAGCACGCGACAGCGATCCATCACCAGACCGGACGGCGCGAAGGACAGCCCGCACACCGCCGGCGCATGAGCCGCCGCGCCGCCGAGTTGGATCGCGAAGCTCGCGTTGCCCAGGCGCGGCAGACCGTCCGCGGCGATGCGAGGCGCGCGATTGCCGGTGCCAGGGCATTGGCTCGCGCCGAAGGTCTCGGCCAAGGGTCCGGTCGGCGTGCCGAGATCGACGGTCCACAGCTCTTCGCCAAGCACGCCGTCGTCGGCGACGAAGTAGAGCCGGCTGCCGATCGCACTGGGTCGACCGATGAGCGCCGCACCGGCACCGGCGGCGAGGCCCATCCGACCGAGCATCCGAGTGCCGAGCGCGGTGCCGTCGCTGAGCCAGAGCTGCAGTCCCTCGCTGCCGTCCTGGCCGGCGAAGACCACCGCACCACCGTCGACCGCGGCGAGGGTGCCGGCAAGGACGCCGTGCGCATCACCCGCGTCGAGGTCTCGCACCAGCCGCGTTCCCGCGACCGTGCCGTCGCTGACCCAGAGTTCGCGGCCGTGGCTGCGATCGTTGCAGATGAAGTAGAGCTCCCCACCGCTGGCGACCATGTCGAGGATGTCCGCCGATGCGGTGCCCGGCAGGTCGAGCACGGCACGAGTTCCGGCAAGCGTGCCGTCGGTGACCCACAAGCCGACTTCGAGCCCCTGCACGTAGGCACGGAAGAAGACGCGATTGCCGGCGGTGACGAAGCTCTCCGGGCGGGAACCGGCGATCCCGGGCGCCAGATCGGCGAAGAGGCGCGTGCCGGCGCTGGTCCCGTCGGTCACGCAGAGCTCGATGCCCGCACCGGCGACGTCGGCGCTGAAGAACGCGAGGTTGCCGAGCGTCGCGAAGCCATCGAAGAAGCCGCTGCCGGACCCGGCGACGAAGTCGGCCAGACGTCCGGTTCCGGCGAGCGTGCCGTCGCTGCTCCAGACCTCGCTGCCGCCGTTGCGATCGGTCGCGCGAAACACCAACCGACTGCCCAACGGAGTGAGCCGATCCGGATGGCTGCCGTTGTTGCCCGGTTCCAAGTCGAAGGCGGTGACCTGGCCGGCGGCATCGGCCGCGAACAGTTCGACGCCCGCCTGGCGAGTCGCCACGAAGAACAGCCGATCCCCCACCGGCGTGAGTTGTCGCGGCCCCGAGTTGCCGATACCCGGTTCGACGTCGATGCCGAGCGTGGTTCCCGCTGCGGTGCCGTCGGTGCGCAGGAGCTCGATGCCCTTGCTCGGCCAGTAGCCGCCGAACCACAGGTCGCCGCGCCACATCACCGGACTGATCGGCGACGAACTGCCGCCCTGTGGATGGATGTCGAGCAGCACGTTGGTTCCGAGCGTGGTGCCGTCGCTGAGCCACGGCTCGTTGCCGAGCGCAGCGGTGGACGCGCCAAAGAACAGCCGCGTGCCGAGCGGCGTCATCGCACCGATCGGCGTGTCGCCACGGTTGCCGGCGATGTCCGCGAGCATGCGAGTGCCGCCGAGCGTGCCGTCACTGATGAGGAGTTCCGCACCGAAGTCGTTGGTCGATGCCTGGTAGAGCAAGGCGTTGCCGAACGCGGCGAGGTTGCTCGGATTGCTGCTCAGGAGTTGCGTCGACGGCAACTCGATCGTCCCAGCGGCGGTGCCGTCGCTGCGCCAGAGCTGCGAAGTGCTCGCGGTCGGCAGTCGTCCGGCGAACGCGACACCAGCGAACGCGGCGGTCGGCTCCATCAGCACGCGAAAGCCGCTGCGCACGAGAGTCGTCCCCGCCGTCGTGCCGTCGGTGCGCATCAAATCGAACGCGCCGTTCGCACCGACGCCGAAGTAAGCGACGCCGTTGGTCGCCGCGAACGCCGTCGGCTGACTGCCGCTCGCGCCGAGCACGCCGTCGACGAGTCGGAAGGTTCCGGCCGTCGAGCCGTCACTGCTCCACGGTTCGAGCCCACTGACGCCGTCGTTCGCCCAGAACAGCACGCGGCCGGCGAGCGGCGTCAGGCGCTCGACGAGAGCACCGCTCGAACCCGGGCCGAGTTCACGCACGAGCCGCGTGCCGAGAGCGGTGCCGTCGCTCGTCCACAATTCACGGCCTACACCCGCGAGCTGCGCGGTGAAGAAGAGGCGATTGCCGGCGAGCACGAGGTCTTCGGGCAACAACGAGCTGGAGCCGACCACGAGTTCGAACGGCAGGGTGACCGCGGAACCATCGCAACGCCACAGCTCCCGACCGGTCGCGCCGGTACTCGCGACGAACCACAACGCGTCGTTCCACACCACGAGGTCGGCCGGGGACGAGGAGTTCACCCCGCTCGCGAGGTCGGCGACGAGGACTGTCCCCGCCGCGGTGCCGTCCGTGCGCCACAGCTCGCTGCCGTGCTGCGGCGTCGTCGCGACGAACCAGGCCTGCCCGCGGAACGCGATGATCGCGCTGATCGTGGCGCCGACGTCGCTGCCGCGGACCAGGTCGACCACCAGCGCCGTGCCCGCGGACGAGCCGTCGCTCACCCACAGCTCGCGACCGATTCCGTCGCGGCGCGCCACGAAGAACAATCGATCACCGACTCGGGTGAGCAACTCGGGGTCGGAGCTGGCACGGCCGGGATTGAGGTCGAACACCCGAAAGGTGCCCTGCGCGGTGCCGTCGGTGCGCCACAGTTCCCGCCCGTAAGGGTCGGTCGCCGCGAAGCAGGCGAAGCCGCCCAGCGAAACGGCGACGCCGGGATGGCTACCCGCGGAGGAAGCGGTGGCAGGAGTGAGGTCGCGCAGGAGGGTCTGTGCGGTCGCGGTCGGCGCAAGGGCCGGCAACGACAGCGCCGCGGCGGTCACGAAGCCGGGCAGGCGGTGGAAGAGCGAGTGGGTCATGCCCCATCCAGTGCGAGGGCGGCGCAGTTGTCACACGTGATTTCGCCGGGACGAGAAGGTCACCCGTCCGGGGCGATTCCAGCGCTCCCAGAATTCTGGCGAGCTAAGCTGTGACACTCGCCGCGATCTCGCACTTGATCCGAGGTCCGGACGCGACATCGCTTCGCAACGCGCCGGATTCACGACTGCCCGATGACTCCGCCGAACGCACTCCCCGCTTCGCGATGGGCCCGCATGACCGCAATGCTCACGGCCGCGGCCTTGCTGGTCGGCTGCGACGCTGCGAGAGAACCCGCGCCAATGGCGGTCGCGACCATCGCCCCGCATGCGATCGCCTACGCACCGCAGCATCCGTTTTGGATGGACGGCGCGACGCAGCGACGCTTCCTCGAGTTACCGCCGGGTACAGCGGTCGACGCGGCGGTGCCGGCGGCCTGGCGGTTCCCGGTCGGAACCAGGTTGTGGCAGGAGATCGACGGCTCAGGAGAGCGACCGACGGAACTGCGGCTGCTCGAGCACACGGCCGCCGGCGGGTGGCGTTTCTCGATCTACGAGCGGCAGACGGGTGAACACGAGTTTCGACTCTCGCCGAATCATCGCTCGCAACGCGACTGCCGAATCTGCCACTTCTCCGACGACACGCCGGTGCTCGGCTTCTCGACCTTCCAGCTGCGCGATTCGATCGACGAACTCGCCGCGCGCGGCGTCCTGCGCGGCGTCGCCGCGGAAGCCTATGCCGCGGCAGCACGCGTCGCGGCGCGCTCACCGGTCGAAGCCGAGGCGATCGGCTATCTCCACGGCAACTGCGGCTGCTGTCACGATCCGAGCGCGCCGCTGCGTGGGCTCGGCATGCAGCTCTCGCATCCGGTCGACGGTGCGCTCGACCTCGCGCCCGCGGTCACCACGACGGTCGGAGTCGCCGCGCTGCTGAGCTTGGAGACCGCGCCGCAGCGCATCGCGATCGGGGAGCCGTCCGCATCCCTGTTGTTGCGCCGACTCACCGCAACCGACAGCGCGCTGCGCATGCCGCCGCTGGGTCGTCACGACATCGACCGCGACGGTGTGTCGCTGCTCACCAACTGGATCGAACACGAACTTCCACGGCTCGCCGAGATTCATCGAAACGAGGATCCCTCCTCCAAACGTCAACCATGAACAAGCTCGCACTCCTCGCGATGTACGGCGCCGTTGCCGCATCGCTCATCGCCGCCGCCGCGTTCGCCACCGGCGTCTGGAATGCCACCGACGAGAACGGACTCGTCGAACGTGGTCGCTATCTGGTCAACACCTCGGCGTGCACCGACTGCCACACGCCTTGGAAGATGGGACCCGACGGTCCGACGCCGGATCTCGATCGATTGCTCTCCGGCCATCCCGAAGGCTTCCAACTCGGTCCGGTACCGAAGCTCGACCCCGATTGGCCGGTACGCACGACATCGACCATGACCGCGTGGACCGGCCCGTGGGGCGTGAGCTTCTCGAGCAATCTGACTCCCGACCCGGAGACCGGCCTCGGCAAATGGACCGCCGATGACTTCATCCGCACCATCCGCAACGGCCGGCACCAAGGCAGTGGACGGCCGCTGTTGCCGCCGATGCCCGCCGAGGTCTACGCCAACATGACCGACGACGATCTCCGCGCGATCCATGCGTACCTGTTGTCGATCCCACCCATCGTGAATCGAGTGCCCGCGCCGCTGCCGCCGAAGTGATGCTCAGCCGCCGTCACGAGGAAGTCGAATACCATCCCCGCCGTGACCACGCCCGACGAAGATCCCGACGACGAACTCGAGCGCCTGCTCGCGGAGGCCGTCGCGATCCATGATCGGGGTGGCGACAGCGCGCTCGCGAGCTTCGTGGCACAACACCAAGAGCACGCGAGCGCGCTGGAGCGCGGTATCCGTCGCTGCCGCGAGATGGGCCTTCTCGGGCGTGTGGTCGACTCGGCAGGCGATGCCGAACCCAAGCAGCTCGGCGACTACGAGCTCGTGCGCCGCATCGGCAGCGGCGGCATGGGCGTCGTGTTCGAGGCGATCCAACAGCCGCTCGGACGCCGCGTCGCGCTCAAGATCATCCGTCCGGAGCTCATGTGGTTCGAAGGCGCGCGCGAGCGGTTTCGGCGCGAGATCGACGCGATCGCGAAGCTCGAGCATCCGTCGATCGTGGCCGTGCACGATGCGGGCGAACGTGACGGGGTGCCGTTCTATGCGATGGAACTCATCGCCGGGCTCACGCTCGATGCGCTCGTCGCACAGATGTCGGGGCGCGATCCAGCGAGCTTGGACGGTGCGGCTCTGCGCTCGCAGATAGCGCCGGCCGACGCAAGCGGCGAGATGTTCCGCGGGACTTGGTGGGAGATCGCGACTCGGATCGGTCGCAACGTCGCGCTCGGCCTTCGTCATGCGCATCTTCGCGGCATCATCCACCGCGACGTCAAGCCGTCGAACATCATGATCACGCTTCACGGCGAGGCCTTGGTGCTCGACTTCGGCGTCGCCCAGGTGCGGACGGCGCGTGACCTCACGCAATCCGGGATGGCACCGGGATCGCCGGCGTTCATGTCTCCCGAGCAGCGTGCCGGCCTCGCGATCGACGAGCGCACGGACGTCTTCTCGCTCGCCGCGACGCTGTGGCAGTTCCTGACTTTCGAACGACCACCTACCGACGAGACTTCGATCGATCCGGCTGCGGCGTCACCGTTGCCCGACCTCCGGCAGCGTCATCGCACGGCGCCACGCGAACTCGACCTCGTGCTGAGGACGGCCATGGACCCCGATCGCGAGCGACGCTACCCGGACATGGGAGCCTTCGCCGACGACCTGCAAGCCGTGCTCGACCGTCGACCGATCCGTGCTCGTCCTCTGGGGATGCGACTGCGCGTCTGGCGGTGGAGCCAGCGCCACCGAGCGGCTGCCAGCGCGCTGGTTTTCGGTGCCCTGGCATTGATCGCGACGCTCGCGGTGTGGTCGGTCGTCGAACGCAGCGCGCGTGAACGCCTGGAGGATCGCAATGAGCAACTCGCTCGCGCGCAGACCCATCTCGCCGCCGAGCAAGCGCGCACGCGGGCCAGTCTAGACACCAGTCTCGAGGCTCTGCACTCGGTTCTTGTACGCCTCGGCAACGAACGGCTGTTGGCGGTACCGCGAGCGCAGGCGGTAGCGCATTCGGCATTGGTCGATGCCGCGGCCTTGTTCCGCGAACTTCTCGGACGACATCCCGACGACGAGGAGGTCCGCTGGCGGGCCGCCCGCGCGCTGCAGGCGCTGGCGATGTCCTTCGAGCGCCGGGGCGACATGACCTCCGCCTTCGCCGTTCTCGAGGAAGCCCTCGGCGTGCTCGGTGACGCGACCGACGTCTCGCCGACCATCCGCAACATCCGCGGCCATGCCCACAAGACGATGGCGTCGTGGTGCGCACTGACTCCCGACCGCGCCAAGCTGGAGCAGGCCTTCGCGCAAGCCGAAGCGGACTTCGCCGAACCGGGCACCGACGTGGCTCTGCAGGCGGAGTCCCTGCGCGCACGCTCGGATCTGGCCAGTTCACGTGCGCAATCGCTGGTGGAATCGCGCGAACCCGAGGCCGTCGAGGATCTCCTCCGAAGATCGGTCGAACTCCAGCGTGCGTGCATGGCGCTCGGCGTTCGCGAGGCAAGAGATCCTTCGCTGCTGGTGATGAGGATCACGAATCTCGCGAAGTTCTACGAACGGCGCAAGCGTGGCTCGGAAGCCGAGCCCTTGCTCGCCGAAGCGATCGAAATCGTCGGCTCCATGCGATCGGAGGATCAGTGGCCACCACCGGCGCTGTTGCTTGCCGAAGCACAGGAGACCCTCGGCAATATCCTCCTGCAACGCCAGGATGAGGGCGCCGAGGAGCTTCTGCGGAAGGCGCTGAGTTCTCGACGGACGGCACTGGAGCAGCATCCGGATGTGCTGGAGGTGCGGATCCGCCTCGGTGGTTGCCTGCACAACTTCGCGCGTTACCTGCTGGCGAGTCGTCGGAGCGACGAAGCCGTCGAGCGGCTCGAAGAGGCGCGTGACTTGCAGGAATCGGCACTCGCGCGATCGTCGAACCATCCGATCGCCGTCGACTTCCTCGGCAAGCATCTCGAACTGCTCGCATACTGTCACTCGACGAAGGCCGATGTCGCCGCACTCCTGGTTGTGGTCCGGCGCCTTGCGGAGCTGCAATCGAGCGACGCAGCCCGCGAGCTACGGCTTGCCGACTACCTGCTGCGTGCGCACCGATCGCCTGGAGTGAACGCACCCGAATTGCTCGAGGAGGCGATGGCCGCGCTCTTGCGTGCAGAGCAGGCCGGCTTGACGGCGAAGCAGCTCCCGGCGCGGGGGCTCACCGACCTCGAGTCGCGCGACGACTATCGTGCGTGGCGAACTCGCATCGAGGCGAGAACAGGCGACCGTTGAACCGCGCACGATCGGTCTCGACGCTCACCCGTCGCGATCTTCGTCGACCAGCAACGCCAGTTTGGAGATTCCGCGATAGACGAGGTTACGCACGGCGCCCTCTGACTTACCCATGCGTTCGGCGATCTCCGCGTGACTGAGACCGCACAGTCGATGGAGCGTGATCGCCTCGCGGTAATCGTCCGGTAGTCGATCGAACGCGGACTCCACAAGCCGCAGTTGTTCGCGAACGGCAAGATCACGACTCGGTGTGATCAGGGTGTGGTAGCTGGAGAGCGCCGTCGCGTCGTCCGGCAGAGTCTGTTCCTTGCCCACATCACGACGGCCCGCGTGATGGAAGCGGTGTTTCTCGCGCAGCTTGTTCTCCGTGCACGCGAACAGCCAATGGCGGAACGCAGCCTCGCCACGATACTCGAATCCGGAGAGGTCCTCGAGCACCTCGCGACACACCGACTGCACCAGGTCCGGCGCGGTCATCAGACTGCGTAGCTCCGCGCCCATGCGTAATCGCACGAATGCTTCGAGACTGCCCAACTCGCGCACGAGCAACTCCTCGATTGCAGATCGTTCGTGCTTTCGTGCGCGACCGATCAGCGCCTGCGTATCGACTGCCGAGCGAGTCCCCGCGGCAGTGGTGGCGCCGACTCTCTCGGCGCAGTCGACACGCGCGGTCAGCCGGCGCTGGTAGATCTCGAGATCGCTCTCGCTGAAGCAGCAGAAGACGACTTCCCGTAACGAAGTGTCGGCGAGGCATTCCGCAGCCGTCCGGATCGCGATCGCGGCAGCCGGCTCCGTGGGATAGCCGTACGCCCCCGTGCTGATCGACGGGAAGGCGATCGTCTGCAGGTCATGCCGTGCGGCGAGGTCCATCGACCGCCGGTAGCACGAGGCCAGAAGCTCGGGCTCGCCCCGCTCACCGCCCTGCCAGATCGGCCCCACGGTGTGGATGACGTATCGCGCGGGGAGAAGGAAGCCCGGTGTGATCTTCGCGTCGCCGGTGGCACAGCCGCCGATGGCCCGACACGCCTCGAGCAACTGGGGACCCGCAGCGCGGTGGATCGCACCGTCGACACCGCCGCCACCCAGCAAGGTCTCGTTGGCTGCGTTGACGATCGCGTCGACGGCAAGCGTGGTGATGTCGGCGCACTGGACTCGCAGGGTCGGATTCATGACGTTCTTGCGGAGGGTCGCATGCGATCGTCGCTCACTCAGAGGTCTGTGACGAAGCCGTCGAGGAACTCGATGGAGAAGCCGCGCTCGTCCTGCTCGTCGCGGAAGTACCACGAGCGGCGCCCCGGGCCACTCGTGTCGATTCGCCACGGACGGCCGAAGCGTCGCAGGATCTCCGCTTGGTCCGCCATCAGGATCTCCTGCCTCGCCGCCTCGTGGTCCCGCTCCATCTGATCGAAGAACACGGCGATCGCAGCGAAGTCGGCTCGCGCCGCGCGGATCACCGCGGGGGAGACGGATCCGTCGATTGGGGCCAGACCGCCCGACCCGCTCACGGCGCCTCGGCTCTCCAGTGCTCGCCAGAGCTTGGCAAGTTCGGCGCGGATCGCGGCGACCTCGCCGCTCGGAACCCCGGCCGGTCGCCGGTCCCCTGCCTCCGTGACGGGCGCTTCCACGGGCCGGGGAGAGGCACCCGCCGTCGCGGCGAGGTCGGGGCGGTCCAGTCGTCGCTCGATCCCTTCGATCCGTCGCACGAGTTCGGCGATCTGCGCTGGCTCGACACGCCCCGCCGAAGCGTCGAGGGGCGGCGGCGCCGCACCGATGCCCGCCAGGCCGAACCACAGGAGTGCTGCGAGGATCGCCGCAAGCAACAGGGAGGGGAGACGTTGGTCCATGATCCGAGGCACCGGCCGGGATTCGCGCAGCTCAGCCGTCCCACGGCATCGAGTCGGCCGGCCGGTCGACGAGCGGTGAAGTGTCGAGTCGAGCGGCCGAGCCGGCAACCAGCCTCCGTTCGGCCTCGAAGCGGCCAAGGAAAGTTTCTTTGGATTGCTGCGTTCTTTGGACTAGATCCAAACTCGTGCACTGCGACCCGCGACAACTCCTCCGCGACCATGCCCTCCGGCTGACACCGCAGCGTCTCGCCGTGCTCGCGGCCGTGCATCGACTGCCGCATTCGACGGCCGACGTGATCGCGGATGCGGTGCGATCCGACATCGGGGCGATCTCGCGTCAGTCCGTCTACGACACGCTCGCCACCCTCACGGAGAAGGGCCTCGTGCGGAGGGTCGAACCTGCGGGTTCCCCAGCGCTCTACGACCCACGGACCGGCGACAACCATCACCATGCGATCTGTCGCGTGTGCGGCGCGGTCGTCGACGTCGACTGCTCGATCGCCACGGCACCCTGCCTCGACGGCACCGCCTCGGGCTTTCAGATCGACGAAGCGGAAGTGACCTACTGGGGCACCTGCCCCACCTGTCTCGAGCGACGGTCGAAGCGACCGGCGACGAGAACGCGAGTTCCGGCCAAGCCCGGGACCACGCGCCCACCCTCTCATCTCAAGTCCAACAAGCAGAGGAAAGACCATGCCTGATTCTTCAGTTCTCCCGCGCGCATCGATCCGCGACGGCCTCGTCGGCGCCGCGCTGGTCGCAACGACGTTCGGCTGGGCCGGACTCACGACCGGCTGTGCCGTCTCCAATTCTGAGCGCAGTGAACGCGCTCACGCCGCCGACACCGCGAGTGGTTGCCCAGTCACCGGCGCGACCAGCAAGCCCGTCGACGCCGCGGCGATGCGGTCCTCGAAGTCGTCGTACTCCCTCGACGACTGGTGGCCGAACCGCCTCGACCTCTCGCGCCTGCACGCGAACTCGCCGGCAGGGAATCCGCTCGGTGCGTCGTTCGACTACGCGACCGAGTTCAGCAAGCTCGATCTCGAGGCCCTGAAAGCGGACATCGAGAGCGTTCTGACGACCTCGCAGGAGTGGTGGCCGGCCGACTACGGTCACTACGGCCCGCTCATGATCCGTCTGGCGTGGCACAGCGCCGGCACCTACCGCACCTTCGACGGTCGCGGCGGCTCGGAGTCCGGCACCATCCGTTTCGCGCCGCTCAATAGCTGGCCGGACAATGCGAACCTCGACAAGGCTCGCCGCCTGTTGTGGCCGGTGAAGCAGAAGTACGGCGACAAGATCTCCTGGGCGGATCTGATGATCCTGACCGGCAACGTGGCGCTGGAATCGATGGGCTTTCAGACTTTCGGTTTCGGCGGCGGCCGTCGCGACGTGTTCGAGCCGGAACTCACCAACTGGGGCCCGGAAACGGAATGGCTGGGCGACAAGCGATTCGCCGAAGGTCGCGAGCTGGCCAATCCGCTCGCCGCCACGCAGATGGGCCTCATCTACGTGAACCCGGAAGGCCCCAACGGCAATCCCGATCCGCTCGCCGCAGCGCGCGACATCCGCACCACCTTTGCGCGCATGGCGATGAACGACGAGGAGACCGTCGCGCTGGTCGCCGGCGGTCACAGCTTCGGCAAGACCCACGGCGCTGCCAATCCGGGCAAGTATGTCGGACGCGAACCGGAAGCCGCCGGCATCGAAGAGCAGGGCCTCGGTTGGAAGAACTCGTTCGGCAGCGGCAAGGGTGCCGACACGATCACCAGCGGACTCGAAGGCGCGTGGACCACGACGCCGGCCGATTGGTCGCACGATTTCTTCGAGAACCTGTTCAAGTACGAATGGGAGTTGACCAAGAGCCCGGCGGGTGCGCAGCAGTGGCGTCCGAAGGGTGACGTGCGGGCGAGCGTTCCCGATGCCCACATCGACGGCAAGCGTCACCTGCCGATGATGCTGACCACCGATCTCGCACTCCGGATGGATCCGATCTACGGACCGATCTCGAAGCGCTTCCGCGACAACCCGAAGGAGTTCGAAGCAGCGTTCGCCCGCGCTTGGTTCAAGCTGACCCATCGCGACATGGGGCCGCACAGTCGACTGCTAGGCCCCGAGGTTCCGCCGGCACAACTCTGGCAGGACCCGGTCCCCGCAGTGGATCACGAACTGGTAGGCGCAGAGGAGATCGCGGACCTGAAGCAGAAGATCCTCGCGACCGGCCTGACGATTCCGCAGCTCGTGCGGACCGCATGGGCCTCGGCATCGAGCTTCCGCAGCACCGACCTTCGCGGCGGTGCAAACGGCGCGCGAGTGCGTCTCGAGCCGCAGCGCAGTTGGGCAGCCAACGATCCGCGCGAACTGGCCGCGACGATCGAAGCACTCACCGGTGTGCAGAGCGACTTCAACAGCGGACGAACCGACGGCAAGAAGGTCTCTCTGGCCGACCTCATCGTGCTCGGTGGCAGTGCTGCGATCGAAGCGGCGGCACGCAATGCCGGCCATGACATCGAAGTGCCCTTCCACCCCGGCCGCACGGACGCCACGGCGGAGATGACCGACGCCGAGTCGTTCGATGTTCTGGAGCCCATTGCCGACGGCTTCCGCAACTACGCGGCGCGCTCGGTCGGCCGACCGACTCCTGAGCTGCTGGTCGAGAAGGCCGAGATGCTGTCCCTCTCCGCACCCGAGATGACCGTGCTCGTCGGCGGCATGCGTGCGCTGGGCGCCAATCACGGCGACTCCAAGCACGGCGTGTTCACCGATCGCCCGGGTGTGCTGACGAACGACTTCTTCGTGAACCTGCTCGATCTCGGGGTCGAGTGGAAGAAGTCGTCGAGCAGCAGCGGCGCCTACGAGGGCGTGGATCGCAAGAGCGGCAAGACTCGCTGGCAGGGCACTGCAGTCGACCTCATCTTCGGCTCGAACTCCCAGCTCCGCGCGATTGCGGAGGTCTATGCCCAGTCGGGCAATGAGGCGAAGTTCGTGAATGACTTCGTCGCGGCCTGGACCAAAGTGATGCACCTCGGATACTGATCGAACGAGTGTTGCTGGTCGGTGCGACCGAGCGCCGAGGCTCGGTCGCACTACCGAATGGAAACGGCTCAGGCGCTCGCGGTGGCTCGGCGCTCGCAACGCTCGAAGGGATGCAGCGCCCGCTCCCTGGCCCAGTCTTGCCGCCAGGTCAGCAATTCGGCGCAGCTTGAGGACCGCGGCATCAGACCCAGGAGTTCCGCCGGCGTGCGCGTTTCCTCGTTGAAGCGCACGCGCACATAGTTGCGATACGCCAGGAACAGCCCGAGATGCAGGTCGAGATACTCACGCTTCTTCGTCGCGAGCCATGAACGACGCCGCATCCGACCCATCTGATCCCGTGCCATCGCCAAGGTCAGATTGATGCGATGGAGTGGATTCTGCGGGGTTCGCGATTCACGCGAGTTGGTCTGGCAGATTCTGATCCTGAGCTTCGTGTGAAGGCCGTGCTCATCCGCTGCGTACCGCCCCGCGAAGGACGACCGAATCAACCCGGGGTAGGTCGTCTTCTGGTCGCATCGGACCTCGATCGTCTCTTGGTCAGCAACGAGTTGGCATGCCATCGCGAGGGCCTCGCCGACCACGAGCTTGGACTCGTTCCTACGCGCCCTGCGGGATCGGGATTCGTTCTCCCCGTTCGACTTCGCGGACTTTCGGCTCGGTGCCGTCGGCCGCGGCGGAAGCGTGCCGCACCGCGCATCGACGAGGAACATCGTGTTGCGCTCCACGACGAAGGGGACGGTCAACGGCGCCTCGAGGCGTGAGCCTTCGAAGCTCTCTGCTTCATCGAAGATGAAGCAGAGCGAGGCATGCACCGGGCGGATGCGATGGCGATGCAGTTGTAGGAGGTGCCGCGCGATCTTGCGGAACTTCCACTGAACCCCGGATGGCGACAGCCCCAGCTCGCGCGCGCTCTGGCGCAACCCACCGCCGGAGGCCAGTCGCGAGAACAACTCGGCGTTGACCTCGGGACGACGGTCGTATCGGCTCATACGGAATGTCTGGCGGGAGAACGTGGTCTTACAGCTCTTACACCGCATCCGCACGACTGGCTCCTTGCTCCAGTTCGGCCAGAAAGTGCCGTGCAGCTTGTAGAAGTGTTGTGGCGGTCGAAGGTGAAAGGGGCAGGACAGGTTCGGACAGAACGGCGGTTCGAACATGGGCACCGAGCGCTTCGTGCGGCAAGAGCCGCACAACCGCTACGTGTGCCAGCCGCTCGATCGGTTACTCGCGAACCCGAGATTGCAGCAACACTCCCCCGACCAGTATCAGGCGCCGAAGAATTCACCGAACGCCGCGACGAACGAATCGAGCATCTCCCCCGGCAACGCATTGATGCCCGCAGCAGCAGCGCGACCGCCGCCGGTCGGGAAGCGGCGACAGAGTTCGTCGGCACCACTCTTGCGGCGCAGCGGCGCACGCACGCTGACCAAGTAGCTGCCGTCGGCGCGCTCGGTCACCACGGCGTGCGCACGATCGGGCGACGCATTCGCCAGGTCATTGCCGAAGACACCGCTCACCCGCCGCGCCCATGCTTCGTCGGGCAGCAGGAAGACCGCCGACTTCTCGGTCGAGAGCAGCGACTTGCTTCCGGCGGCCGCGGCGAGGTCGTCGCGATAGCCGGACTCCAATTCGGCGAAGGTCGCGGGATCGGCGGCCAGGAACTCGCGGGGATCGGCGAAGGGACGCAATCGCTCGAACAAGGCATCCGGCGCGAAGTGCAGGTCGGCTAGGCTCGCGCCGTAACCGTTGTAGTTGATGCAGATGCCGAGCCGGCGGAGAGCGTCCTGCTCGGTCGGCTCGAGGCCGATCTCGCCGGCCAGTCGCGAGGCGCTCGCATCGAGGTTGTCGCCGAACGCACCGGCCACCGCCCAGGCAGCGAATCGACCGTTCAGAAAGCGATTCACGATCAGGCTCGTGCAGACGTCGGCGCTGGTGTCGATGTGCGCGCTGAGGGCCGGATGCGAGGGGATCTCGCCGGCAAAGTGATGGTCCGCATAGAAGATCGAGGCCCCCCGCGCCAACGCCTCGAGCACCGCCTCGCGATTGGTGTCGAAGGAAACATCGAGCACCGTCAGTTCGTCACCGGGCCCGGCTGCAGCCTTCGCGACCAACGCGATGTCGCGCTTCAGGCCGGTGACCAGCCGGGCACCGCGCGGTTGCGCGCAGCGAAGCTGAACGAGCGAACAGATGCCGTCGGCATCGCCGTTGAACACATCGAGGAAGGCCATGCGTTGCGATCGAAGCGCGGAGCGTAGCGCGGCGGAGCGGTCACGGAAGGCAACGATCCCGATCCGAGAAGTGACCGGCTAGGCTACCCGTCGTGCGACTTCCCACCCTCTCGCGCCTCTGCGCCGTACTTGCCATCGGAGCGACGCTCGACCTTTCCGCGCAAGACCACGCGAGAACGTCCCCCAAACGCCCGAACCTCCTCCTCGTCGTCACCGACGACCAGCGCTTCGACCAGATGTCTTGCGCTGGTCACGCGGTACTCCGCACGCCGACGATCGATCGGCTCGCCGAGCGCGGAGTGCGATTCACCAACGCGTTCGTAACCACGGCGGTGTGCGCGGCGAGTCGCGCTACGATCCTCACCGGTCGCACCGAGAGCGGTCACGGCTACACCTTCGGCCGAGCGCCGATGGGCAAAGCGATCGGCAGGTCCAGCTTCCCGGCTCTGCTCGCCGCAGCCGGCTACCGCAACGGGTTCGTGGGCAAGTGGGGCGTGCGCTTCGAGGACGGTGCGATCGACGATGCCTTCGCATTCCGCCGCACACCGAATCCACCCTACATCGTCGACGGCAAGCCGCACCTCACCGATCGCATCGCCGATCTCGCGATCGAGTTCCTCCGCGATGCAAGACACACACAACCCTTCTGCCTGACCGTCGCATTCCACGCACCCCACGCACAGGACGACCACCCCGAGCAATACCTGCCGCCCGCGGACCTTCGCGATCTCTATGAGAACGCCGAAGTCCCGATACCGCCGCTCGCCGAGACCGGCTTCGCCGCGCTGCCGCCGTTCCTGCGCACATCCCTTGGTCGCGAGCGCTGGCACTGGCGATTCGACTCCCGCGAGAAACAGATCCGCCGCACCAAGGACTACTGGCGAATGATCACCGGCCTGGACCGCGCGCTCGGTCGCATCCTCGCCGAGCTGGCGAGCGCCGAGCTCGACGACGACACCGTCGTGATCTTCACCAGCGACAACGGCTACTTCCTCGGCGAGCGCGGCCTCGCCGGGAAGTGGTTGATATACGAGGAGTCGATCCGTGTGCCGCTCATCGTGGTCGATCCGCGTCTGCCGACGACTCGCGCCGGCACGATCCATCCAGCCATGGTCTTGAACCTGGACCTCGCGCCGACCCTCCTCGATCTCGCCGGTGTTCCGCGGCCCGCGGACTATGAAGGCGCGAGCTTGACCGCCTTGGTGCGCGGTGAAGCCGTCCCCTGGCGGGAAGACTTCTTCTACGAACATCGATTCGACCATGCCAAGATCCCGCCCAGCATCGGCGTGCGCGGCGAACGCTACGTGTACGCCCGTTACGTCCGGGAGAAGCCGGTCTACGAGCAGCTATTCGATCTGAAGGAAGACCCGCAGCAGCTACGCAATCTCGCCGACGACGACGCGCACGCCGAGACCCTCGCCGCGATGCGCGCTCGCTGCGAGGAACTTCAGCGAGTGCGCTGAGTCGAGTTCCGCACGTATGCTGCCGACGTGACTCGCAATCTCCGACCGGTTCTCGTCGCCGTCGTTCTCGCTTCGCTCGTGGCCTGGATCCACGCACAGACGAAGCCGAAGAGCTCGCCTTCGAACCTCGTTCGCGTCTTCGTCTTCGCCGGCCAATCCAACATGGTCGGCGCCGACTCGCACGCGAAGGACATCGATCGCTTCCCGCCCTTCGCGGGCTTCGGCGAGGAACTCCCCTCCGTGCGATTCTGGTACTTGCTGGGTCGTGAAGACATGCGCGGCAGCGAAGGCTGGATCCCCCTCCAGCCGGTGGACGGCGTCTTCGGACCGGAGCTGAGTTTCGCGCGCAAGGTGATCGAACACACCAAGGGGCCGATCGCGATCATCAAGGTCGCCTCGGGCGGCACCACGCTCGGCAAGGACTGGAACCCCAAGGAGCCGGGCGGATTCGAGCTCTATCCCAAGGCGCTGGCCGCCGTTCGCGCCGCGGTCGCACAGCTCGAGCGACAGAAGCTCGCGTGGCGATTCGAGGGCTTCGTCTGGCACCAGGGGGAGAACGACATGTTCGAACCTCCCTTTCGCGAGGCGTATGCGGCCAATCTCGCGCAGTTCATCGCCAGTTGGCGCCGCGATCTGAACGCTCCCGAACTCCGCTTCTACCTGGGCGAACTGTGCACCAACTCGATCTGGGGCATGGACCACCGCGGGCCAATGAACGCGATCGCGCGCGCGCAGCGCGCAGTGGCAGAGGCCGATCCGCTGGTCGACTACGTGCCGACCTCGCACGTGAGCGTCGAGATCGGCGGCGACGACGGCCTGCATTATCACTACGGCACGCTGGGTCAGCTCGGACACGGCATCCAGCATGCGCATGCCTACTTGACCAACGTGTCGGCAATGCCGTCGCGCGCGCAGTCCTTGAGCGAGTGGCCGTACTCCCGCGACGACGACGTCGATCTCTACGTCTTCCTCGGCCATCGAAACATGGAGGGCGAGCGAGCCTTCGCGCAACATCTGCGCGGCGGGGGTCGCAACGCCGCGTTCCGTCGACCGCGCGCGGACATCGCCTTCCGCTACTCGACCGGCGGCGGCATCCATCGAAGTGATGGATGGGAAGCCCTGCAACCGGCCGGCCTCTACGACACTTTCGGACCGGAACTCAGTTTCGGCCATCTGCTGCAACGCCGTTCCAAACACCGTATCGCCATCGCGAAGTTCACCCACGCCGGCTCCCAGATCGTGGACCTGACACCGGAGGGCAGCGATGCAACTGAACGCAATCTCTATGCGCCGATGATTGCGTTCGTGAAGGAGTCGATGGAGCAACTGCGAGCGAAGGGAGCGCGCGTCCGGTTGGCGGGCATCGTCTATCACGTCGGCGAGAACGACATGTCGTGGATGCCGCATCGACGGCAGGCGGCGCAGTGGCTGGGCCAGATCATCGCGAAGGTACGGCTCGACTTGGCGATGCCCGAGCTGCATTGGATCGTCAGTCAGCAACGCCCCACACAGACCGAGGACCTGGACCGTTTCGACGCGGTCGAAGCGATGGCGACGCTCGCCAAGAGCGACCCCCACCTCACCTGGGTCCGCGCCTTCGACCCCCCGCCCCAGCCGGAGCAGCTCGTCTTCGACACCGCCGGCGTGCTTTGGCTCGGCGAGAAAATCGCCGACGTCGCCGCGAAGTCGCTGCGGTGAATCGCCTGGACTCGACCTACGATCCCGCCCATGTCGAGCCGTCTCGCTCCGCTCACAAGAGCCCGCACTCCGCTCGCAGGGTTCCTCGCAGGACTCCTCGCAGTGCCCCTCGCGCTGCTGGGAGCCTGCAGCGAGCGACCCCGCCAGGCCGGAACACCGAACGCACCAACACCACCCGCAACAGCGCCGTTCGTAGCCGGCGCCGATGCCGCCGCGATCCCGATCGAGATCCGCGGTCGCGTTCTGCTCGGCGAGCTCGGGTGCGTCGCGTGTCACGCGGCAGGTGAGTCCTCGATCGATGCGGCGCAGGGGCCGCGATTGAGCAGGGTGGCGGAGCGTGTCGATCCGAACTATCTCGCCGAGTTCCTTGCCGATCCCGCCCACCGACAGCCGGGCACCGTTATGCCGCATCTGCTCGGCGGCGAAGCGAGCGGAGCGATCAAGGAGCGATCTCGGTCCATCGCGCACTACTTGCGATCGCTCGCCGCACCCGCACCGGACCGCGAAGCGATCGATGCGGCGGCCGCCGCGCGCGGTGAGCAGACGTTTCGCCGCATCGGTTGCCGCGAATGCCATCGCACGCCGGAATCACTCGCCCACCTGAAGGACAAGTATTCGGTGCGGTCGCTCTCGGCGATCTTGCTGCGGCCGCACGAGTCCCGCCCCTCCCGCCGCATGCCCGATTTCGGGCTGAGCCCCGGGGAAGCGCACGACCTCAGCCACCACCTGCTGCGCGGCCAGACGACGGCGAGCACACGGGTCGTCGAAGCACTCGACCCGACGCGCGTGGACGCAGGACGCCGCGCCGTCGCCGAACTTCGCTGCGTGGCATGCCATGAGATCGAGGACCCAGCACTCGCCGCAACCGCGACGGTTGCGAGCGCGCCGCTCCGCGACCTGCGCGCCGCGCGCGGTTGTCTGTCGGGCGGCAACGGACCTTGGCCGCGCTACGCACTCAGCGAAGACCAGCGCCAGGCGATCACCGCGGCACTCGAGAGTCTCGATGCACCGCCCCCACCCGAACGACGCGCGCTGCAGATGCTCGCATCGCGCCGCTGCCTGGTGTGCCATCGCCGCGACGAGATCGATATCGCCGCCGCTGCGGTCGACGCCGGACACTTCGAATCGAATGACCCCAGCTTGGGTCAGGAAGGCCACGTGCCGCCGCCGCTGACGGGAGTCGGCGCCAAACTGCGCGCCGAGTGGCTCGCAAACACCATTGCTCACGGTCAACGCGAGCGCGACTACCTCGCCGTACGCATGCCCGGGTTCGGCACCGCGTTCGCCGGGCAGTTGGCGCCGCTCTTGGGTGAAGTCGATTCCCTCCCGCCCATCGAGATCGCACCGCTGCCGGAGCAAGACAAAGCGGCAGAAGCGGTTCGCGAAGTCGGTCGAACTCTGGTCGGCGACAAGGGGATGAACTGCATCACCTGCCATCGCTTCGCCGGCGTGCAAGCGGGCTCCATGGGAGCGATCGACCTCGCCTACACGACCGAAGCTCGCTTGCGCCCGGAATGGTTCGCGCATTTCCTGCGCGCACCGTTTCGCTTCAAGCCGGCGACCTTGATGCCGCAGTTCTTTCCCGATGGGAAGTCGACGCGGCCGGAAGTCGCCGATGGCGACGTCGCCCGGCAGATCGACGGCATCTGGCACTACCTCGCTGCCGGTCGCAACGTGAGGGCGCCGAGCGGTCTCCACCCGCCGCCGATCGAACTGAAGGCCGGTGAAGAAGCGGTGATCCTGCGTCGAAGCGTGCAGAACACCGGCAAGCGGGCGATCGCGGTCGGATTGCCGCACGGCGTGAACTTGACCTTCGATTCCGAGTCCCTCGGGATGAATCAGATCTGGTGGGGACGCTTCCTCGATGCCCGACCGGTCTGGACCTCGCAAGGCAGCGGCGAAGCTCACATCCTCACCCGCAATCCAATCCAACTCCAAGGCGGCCCTGCGATCGCTGCGCTCGACCGCCCCGAGCAGCCGTGGCCGACCACGTCGCGCCGCGATCGCGGCGACCGCTGGCTGGGTTACACGTTGGATGCGGCTCGTCGGCCGAGCTTTCGATACACCGCCGACGGCGTCAGCGTCGAGGACTCCCCCCGCGAGAAACCTGACTCGAACGGAGTCTCCTTGGAGCGAGTCCTCCGTGTGCAGGGCGATCGGTCGAAGGTCTGGTTGCGTGCGGCGTCGAGCGAAGATCTCACCTTGGTCGACGCCAACACCGTGCGACTGGGCTCCGGTGTCGAGATCCACTGCGCCACCACGCCTTGGCAGTTGGTTGCGGTTCCCGACACCAAACTCACCGAGGCACGTCTACCACTCGCGTGCAGCGCCGACGGCATCACGACCACGATCGAGTATCGCAGTCTGGAGCAAGGGAAATGAGCATCGTCCTTCGTGTTGGATTCGTCGCGATGTCGATCGGCGTCGCCAGAGCCCAAGAACTCGGCGACTCGTGGGGAACCGCGCATCTCGAGGCTGAGCACTACCGCATCGTCGAGGTGCCCATGCCCCAGGAACTCGCACTCGAGTGCGGCAGTTTCTGCGTCCTGCCAGGCGAACGGCTCGCGATCGGAACGCGCCGCGGCGAGATCTTGATCGTCGAGGGCGCCTTCGAACCGATCCCGAGTCCGCGGATCGCGCGATTCGCCGAAGGACTCGACGAAGTGCTCGGCCTCGGCTTTCACGACGGCGCGTTCTACGCCACGCAACAGACGGAACTCACCAAGATCGCCGACAACGACGGCGATGGTCGTGCGGACAGCTTCGAGAACCTCAGTGACGCCTGGGGCTTCGGCAACTATCACGAGTTCGCCTGGGGTTCGGGAGTGCAACCCGACGGCAGCGTCTACGTCGTTCTCGGGTTGTCCAACTCCTATCACTACCGCGCGCCTTATCGCGGCTTCGCATTCCGGGTGACCGCCGACGGCACCACCACCGCAATCGCGAGCGGCATCCGCAGCGCCGGCGGTGTCGGCCCCAACGAACATGGCGAGATGTTCTACGTGGAGAGTCAGGGGCCGTGGAACGGCTCGTGCTCGCTCAAGCGATTGCAACCGGGCGGCTTCATGGGGCACCCGGTCTGCTTTCCGGCTTACGACCTGCCACTGGGCAAGCAGCTTGGTCAAAGGCCGATCGAACCGAACACACCATCGCGCATGACCACCGAGTGCGCGCGCGTCGAACAACTGGTTCCGTATGCCGTCGTCTTTCCGTATCGGCGGATGGGGCAGTCGATCACCGCGTTCCGCACCGATCGGAGCGCTGGAAAGTTCGGCCCCTTCGCCGGCCAGTTGTTCGTCTCCGACTACAGCTTGAGCCTCGTGATGCGCGTGACCACGGAGCAGGTGCGCGGCGTATGGCAGGGTGCGTGCTACCCGTTCCGAGAAGGGCTGGGCAACGGAGTTCTAGCGATCGAGTTCTCCGAGCGCGGTTACCTGATGACCGGCGGCACCAACCGCGGCTGGCCGGTGCGCGGCAACAAGCGCTTCCTGCTCGAGAGAATCGAGTACACCGGCGTGCCGCCCTTCGAGGTGAAGGACATTCGCGCCGCGAAGTTCGGCTTCGTCGTTCGCTTCACACAGCCGGTGGACGCCAAGACCGCTACGGACCCGCGAAGCTATCGGTTGCGTGCCTTCACGCACATCTACCACGCGCAGTACGGCAGCCCCGAGGTCGACGAGTCCTTTCCGACGGTTCGCGTCGCCACGGTGACGGACGACGGATTGTCGGTGCAGCTCCAGATCGACGGCATGGTCGAGGGCCACGTTCACGACTTCGAGTTCACGGGCGTACGAAGCGCTGCCGGACGCTCACTCGTTCACACGACGGCTCACTACACTCTCAACCGGATTCCCGAATGAAGTCCCACGCCTTGCTCCGTCTTTCTTGGTTCGCGCCATTCGCTCTCGCCACGGTGCTCACGAGCCAGGAGGAGGCCGAGCGGAAGCACCCTGTCCCCGACGACCCACGATGGCTGACCTATCTCGGCAACGGCGACGAGAAGGCCGCCGGTCACGGCCTGCACATCGTCCTCCTCGCCGCAGAACAGGAGTATCGGGCCGAGGCAGCGATGCCGATGTTGGCGCGCTTGCTGAGCACGCACCACGGCTTCGACTGCACCGTGCTGTTCGCGCTGAAGGACGGCATGGTCGATCCGACCCAGGCAACTCGCCCGGAGGATCCGAAGATGTTCCACGACATTCCCGGTCTCGAGCATCTCGCGAGCGCGGACCTGTGGGTGGTGTTCACTCGCTTCATCACGCTGCCCGACGAACAGCTCGCGCACATCGATCGCTACCTCGACTCCGGCAAACCCATCCTCGGCATCCGCACCGCGAATCACGGCTTCCGCGGCAACTGGACCTACAAGGTCGCCGACAAGCGCGTCGACTTCGGTGTCGACGTGCTCGGCGGCACCTTCCTCGGCCATCACGGCGGTTGGCATCGCGAAGCGACGCGCGGCATCGTGGTCGAGGCCAACCAGGAGCATCCGATCCTTCGCGGTGTCGAGGACGTGTTCGGTCCGTCCGACGTCTACCGGACCTATCCCAAGGGCGGCTCACTGCCGAGCGGCTGCACTCCGCTCCTGCTCGGGCAACCGCTGCGGAGCCTCGATCACGACTCCGAGCCGAACACCGACAAGGAGCCCCTTCCGGTCGCCTGGACCAAGACCTGGACCGGCAACCGAAAGCGAGAAGCACGCGTGTTCCACGTCACGATGGGGAGTGCGCGCGACTTCCAGTCGGCGGGACTGCGTCGACTGTTCCTCAATGCATCGCTGTGGTGCGTGCAGCGCGAGGAAGCAATCTCACCCGAGCTGTCGGTCGACATCGTCGGCGACTATGCACCGCTCGACAGCGGCTTCGACTATGCCCGCTTGGGCGTGGAGCCGAAGCCGCCGGCGCACTACCGCTGAAGCGAGCCCGCCATGCCCACCACTCTGCCACCCAGCATCTTCAACGACGTCGTCGGTCCCGTCATGCGCGGGCCGTCGAGCTCACACTCGGCAGCGTCCGTGCGCATCGGTCGGATCGCGCGCGATCTCTGCGGCGGCACGCCCGATCGCGTGCTCATCGAGTTCGACACGATGGGCTCGCTGGCGACGACCCATGACACGCAAGGGTCCGACATGGGTCTGTTCGGCGGGTTGCTCGGCTACGACGCCGACGATGCTCGACTTCCGCGATCCGGCGACGACCTTCGCGCCGCCGGCACGACGATCGAACTCCGCATCGCCACACTGCACGATCCGCACCCCAACACCTATCGACTCACGCTGTGGCGGGGTGAGGAGAAGCACGAACTGATCGCGCTCTCGACCGGCGGCGGGATGATCGAGGTCATCGAGATCGACGGACGCAAGGTCTCACTGTTCGGCGACCAGGATGTGACGCTCTTTCGAGTCGACGGCTCGACCACCACCATCGAGAGGCGACTGACCACACTCGCCGATTCCGTGGTGGCGACGGACGGCATGGTGCTGGCGTGCGGCGACGGCTTCGTCAACGAATCGGCCCTGCACGGAGTATCCGGGATCTCGAGCGTGCGCCGACTCGAGGCGGTTCTGCCGGTGCGATCACGAAAGGACCTCGCCGTACCCTTTCTTCACGCTGGCGAGTTGCATCGCCAGGGCGACCTCGAGAGTCGCCCGCTGTCGGATTTCGCACTTCTCTACGAATGTGCGCGCGGTGCGATCGACGAGCGAACGGTCTTTCAGCACATGCGGCATATCCGCGGCATCGTCGCCGAGGGCATCGCTCAGGGACTCGCCGGCACCGACTACCCCGGCCGCGTGCTGCCGCGGCAATCGCACCGATACGCCGAGAAGATGCGCGACGGCTCGCTGCTCCAGAGCGGTCTGCTCGATCGCGCGATCCTCTACGTCACCGCGCTCATGGAAGTGAAGAGTTCGATGGGCGTGTTCGTCGCGGCCCCCACCGCGGGATCCTGCGGAACCTTTCCGGGCACCACGCAGGCAGCGGCAGAAGCCGTGCAGGCCTCCGAGGAGCGGGCACTGCGCGCCTTGTTGAGCGGCGGATTGATCGGCGTGTTCGTCGCGACCCGTTCGAGCTTCGCCGCGGAGGTCGGCGGCTGCCAGGCCGAGACCGGCGCGGGTGCGGCGATGGCAGCCGCAGCACTCGTGGAATTGGGCGGCGGCAGCGCTGCGCAGTCGCTGTCGGCAGCGAGCCATGCGTTGCAGAACGTGCTCGGACTCATCTGCGACCCCATCGCCAATCGCGTCGAAGCCCCCTGTCTCGGCCGCAACATCGCAGGGGCCGCAAATGCCATCGCCAGCGCGAACATGGCGTTGGCCGGTTACGACCACCTGATCCCGCTCGACGAAGTGCTCGACGCGCACCGTGAGATCAGCGAGCGCATGGCACGCGAACTGCGCTGCACGGCGCTCGGCGGTCTGTCGATCACGCCGACCTCGCGCGCGATCGAAGCGCGGCTGAGCGCGAGTTGCGGCAGCGGCGGCTGCGGCACCTGCGGTGCATGAGACCGCGGCGGTCCCGCCTCAGCGACTCGTCGCCGTCACCGCGTTCGACGAACCGAACGAGTTCGGCATACCCGAGTCGAAGAACCACGACTGCGCGAACAGCGGAGTTCCGATCGGCAAGGCCGTCGGCACCGCAAGCGCGAGTTCGCTGGTGCCGAGCGGTGACGCGGTGAAGCCGATGGTCACGTCGGGGGACGGCACCAGAATGCCGCCGAAGATCGGCAAGTCGAGGCGTTGCAGCGAGAGGACGTGCACACCTGCCGCGCGTGCCGGTGCACCGGCCAGCGACCAGCCCAGCAAGTTGCCGAGGGCAAAGGCGCCGCGTCCAATCAGAGTAGCTCGGCCCACCGAACTGCCGAGACCCTGACCGAGATCCGCCCATGCATCGCGCGTGCGATAGCGGGCCAGCTTGCTGCACGGAATGGTTGTCGGGTTGGACGTCGAACTGCCTCGTGCCGTGAAGAAGTCGCCACCGATCAGCAGATCACCGGTCACCTGGTTGGGAAGAATGGCATGCACACTCGCGTTCACACCCGAGCCGAGGGAGTGGAACGCCGCTCCGTCCCATCGGAGAAGGAAGCTATTCGACCCGGCGAGCACGAAGTCGCCGCCGACATAGACCGAGCCGTCGAGCTCCACGAGTTCCCTAACGCCGCCCCCTGGCGCGCCGATTCCGCTGCCGACCTGAGTGAAGTTGGTGCCGTCGAAGCGAGCCAAGCGCAGGATCGAACGGGTTCCGCAACGCGTGAACTCACCTCCGACCCACAACTCGCTTCCGCGCACCATGAGTGCCCGGACATGGGAGTTCGGGCCGTTCTGCACCGTGCGAAACGATGTCCCGTCGTACTCGAAGAGACCGTCCGTCTGAAACAGGCTGCCGAGACCGCCGAGATAGATCCTGTTGTTGAAGACGGCGAGATCGTGCGACTCGCCGATCTGGGCGACTACATCCCAACTCGATCCGTTCCAGCGACCAAGACCGCCGATCGAGGCATACAGCGCACCTTGGTACTCGACGAAGTCGGCGGCGAGGATGTTACCCATGTCGGTCCACGTCGAGCCGTCGAAGCGAACGGTTCGGGTGTGAGGCACTCCGTCGATGTAGTCGTACGCGCCAGACACGATGAGGTCACCCTGCCAGACATGAGCGGTGGAAACCACTCCGTTGAACTCTGCGATCCGGTGGTGTCGTTGACCGTCGAACCATGCGATCCGCGAGGTGATCGTGCGACCGGCGGTGTAGAAGTTGCCGACGATCACGGTTCCACCGCGCCACGCAACCATGTCGAGCACCGCGCCGCCGTTCTGCAACCCGAGGCCACTGCCGAAGGTGTCCCAGGTGTTGCCGTCGAACGCAGCGATGCCGCTGATCGCTTCGCCGATCGAACCACGGTAGCCGCGACCGGCAACGCTGAAGCGTCCACCGACGACCAACCGACCGCGCCACTCGCCGAGAGTCGAGATCGCCGACTCCCATGCGTAGCCGCCGTCATCGTCATCGCCGACATGCTGCCAAGCTTGTCCATCGAAGCGGATCAGATCGTCGGTCGCGATGCCGCCCGCCCAACCGAACTCTCCGCCGATGTAGAGCCCCTCCGGTCGCGCCTGCAGACCGTGTACGACTCCCTGCACGCGATCGTTCGGACCATTGCCGATCGCCACGAAGTCGGTGCCGTTCCAAGCGGCCACCCCCGCCACGTTGCCCGGCTCGGAGAATCCACCACCGACGACCATCCGCCCGCCGAACTCATGGATCACCCACACTGCTCCGCTCGGAAGCCCGCCACCGGGGGATGTCGAGCCCAAGGCCTGCCACTGCGTGCCGGTCCACCGGGCGATGCTGTTCGCACGAAGGTTGCCGATCTGAGTGAAGTCGCCGCCAACCCACAGCGAGCCGTCGTTCGCGACTCGCATCGCGAGGACGCCATCCGCCGAGTACTGCATCGGTCCGCCGACTGATTCCCAACTCGTCCCGTTCCAGCGAGCGATCCCGGCAGGCTCATTCGGCATCCCGCCGAAGTTGCCGCCGACATAGAGCTGCCCTTGGAACACGCACACCGCGTGGATGTCGGCCGCGCTCGGCAAGCCCTGACCGAAGGACCACCATCGCGTGCCGTCGAACCGAGCGACACCGAAAGCAGTGCCGGCCTGACCAACCGACGTGAAGCGACCGACGACCACCAGATCATTCTGGTAGATCGCCATGTCCATGATGTAGGCGTTGTAGGGGTATTGATGGGTATTGCTGAAAGCCCCCGGCAGACTGTGCCACCTGCTTCCGTCGAACCTGCCAATCAGGTCCAGGAACGCGCCCTTGCCCGCGCCTACGGTGCCGGCGGCGACGAGATCGCCCCGGAACTCGATCACCTGTTGGACAGTGCCGATCAGTCCGGGGACGTGGAACTCGTCGGACCAACGCTCATTCTGAGCGCGGAGGGACGGACCGAACGGGAGCATTGCCAGGGCGATCGTGGAGATCGCGACGCTGCGGAGAAATTGCATGTGGCCCGTGGGGCAACCGATGTGCCGCGGCCGCTGCGCGACGTCGACGTCCGGGATGCGCGCACGACCCGTGCGGGAGACGCATGGGCTGGCCGTCCGCGAACG
This sequence comes from Planctomycetota bacterium, assembly GCA_050181465.1. GTDB lineage: Bacteria > Planctomycetota > UBA1135 > UBA1135 > UBA2386 > JACRLW01. The sequence continues at coordinate 27,587 of JBFXDD010000025.1, read as the reverse complement.
GCGCAGCCAGGGGCAGCGTGCACTGCCTCACTTCGCCGCGTCGACGAACAGCGCCTCCATCGCGGCGTCGTCGATCTCGCTCGCGAACACCAAGGCACCCGGTCCGCCGTCGCCCCCGTTGGGCACATCTGAACTGACGACCTGCTCGTGCCGCGCCAGACGCCCGGCGGCGTCGAACCAGAACAGTTCGGTCTCGATGACGCCGAAGTGCACGACGGCCATTCCCGCGATGAGGTAGGCCCAGAAGTAGCTGTCGAGGCGCTGCACTCGGTAGGCCAATCGCTGCTCGTCTGCGCTGATCCAGTCCGGTTCACCGAGCAGGCAGAGCAAATCGGCTCGGGTCAATTCTCCCGGCGTGAACGACGCCCGCACGTCGACGGGAACCAATCCCCGGTCCCGTGGCTGCATGCCGCTGTCGGGAACCCACATGCAACTCGAGAGGATCGCGAGTCCGACGAGCACTGCGGCGCACTTCATTCCCAGACCCTCACCAGGCTGGCTCGCCCCACGCGATCCTGCTCAACGACGACCACCAGGCTGTACGGCCCATAGAACGGATCCCCTTCGCGCACGAACTCGGGCTGCCGCCCATTCTCTCGAAGCTCGAAGAACAGGATCCGACCTTCTTCCAATTGCCGACGCGGTGTGCCGAGGTTCTCGATCAATTCTGTCCGAGTGGTCACGCCCGACCGAAGCCAAGGCAGCATTGTGTCGAAGGCCACCGCGCGGCTCTCGTGATTCGTCAGGCAAGACGCCAGGGATCCGGATACCAGCAGGAGGATCGAGGCAAGGAGTCGTCTAGCCCGGATGACTCGGGGAATCGAGAATCGGCTCGCAGCACCCTCATGCACTTCGAGACGACGCGTCATAGCGCGCGAGACTTGCGGGTCATCCCGGCCGCAATGCAACCGCAGATGCCGCCAGCGAGCATCGTGAAGCCGATCCAGAACGTCATCTGCGGCATGGCCAGGAAGGCGAACTTGCTCACACCTTCCGGCAAAGTCATTCCCGCGGGGAGCTTCGTGTAGTGCGTATCCCAGTTCCGATCCAACGCGAGGTAGGTCACGACGACGACCGGGATGCGCGCGAGGACCGCATACACGAACAAGGTGCGGCCGAGTCGAGGCCAGGCAAGCAGAGCGATCAGGGCGGTGAGCGCCATGAGACCGAGCATGTATTCGAAGCCCTTCGCTTCCCCAGGCTTCTCGGTCGAAGGAAACACGACCAGTTCCGCGGCACCGAGTCCCCACATGCCGCCGGCGAAGACCCCGGCCGCCAGCAGCAGCACGAGCAGAGCCTTGCCCGCGTGCGGTGGTTCGCCGTGTATCCCGCGCAACTTCAGGCCGAACCAGAAGCCAAAGATCGGAATCAACCAGGAGATCCCGAACAGGCCCTGCTGCTCGTTCCCACCAGGCCCGGCCTTGCCGAACAAGGTCTCGTTCCAACCCAGCATTTCACCGGCCAGGCGAACCACCGTGACGATCGCCGAGACGACCGCGGGAATGAATACGAGCGACCAGAGACTTCGGCGTGAGTCGGCCATGGGCGGGACGGTAGCTCCTCCGACTCCCGGATGCGAATCGAGAACGAGCTGGCGAACTCAGCGCCTCAGCAGCACGGCGATGCCCTTCTTGTTGGCAACCGCGAAGTCGATGTCTCCGTCACCGTCGAGGTCACGGGCGACGACTTGCAGGCCGACACCCACATCCTCCGCGACGCGAACCGGCTCGAATCTCGGCGGGGAGTTCGGCGCGGCGCGAAACCAGGTCAACACCGCCGGATCGCGGGCACCTGGATCCAGACCGTTGTGCGCCCAGAACCGCTTACCGGACACGAAGTCCACGCGCCCGTCGCCATCCACGTCCGCCGACGTCATCGCATGCGGTTGCGAGAATTGCTCTGCGTCGAGCGGGTCCGGAACGGCTCGCTGAATGACGTGCTCGACGAATCCGATCTGGCCGAGCGTGCGGGTCTGCTCGAACCAGGACAACCCGTAGCCGTGCGCGTTGATGGCCGAGATCACGTCTCGATCCCCGTCCCCATCGACGTCGTGCACCAACATCTGGGCTCCGCCCTGACCACCACCAAAGCGATGCGGGTGAAATTGCCAGGGCGGGTCCCCAGCCAGGATCGCCGGCTGTTGGAACCAGCCGACCACCGTCAGCACGTCACTGCGCCCGTCGCCGTCGATGTCGCCGACGCCGAGGCCGTGTGTGAACACCGGGAAGACCGCTGCCGCCGAAATGCGGTGAGAGACCCATGGCCGCCGTGCATCGGCAGGGTCGCGGTCGAGCCACACCAACACACCATCGACGGAGCCGATCAGGTCACGGCGGCCGTCTGCATTCAAGTCGACATAGGCCGGCGACTCGATACCGAGTCGGTCAGTCAAGCGATTCGGTGCACCCCAGGAAGTCGCTACGGAAGCCGGGTTCGAGTACCAACGCACGGACCGACCGGGGAAGTCGACGTGGATGACGTCGTCGAAGCCATCGCCGTCGAGATCGTCGACGAACACGAGAAAGCAATCCGAATACGTGCCGATCGGAAAGGTCCGCGGCGCGTACAGGTTCGACCGCCGGGTGAACTGCGGACCTGCCCACCAATGCGGGCCTGCGGTCACGTCCAGGTTGCCGTCGCGATCGAAGTCGCCGACCCCGATCCCCTCCGCGACGAAGTGCCGACCAAGTTGTACGCGCTGGAAGCGATCGTCGCTCGGCGGCGCGACGGCGAGCGGCGCGGGGAGCACCTGCAGGCCACAGGTGAGCAAGAGCGACAGGGCGACCATTGGCGCCAGGATAGCGAAGCGCGCAGGTGGCGGCGCAGGGCGTGTGTCGTTGCGGGACCGCTGCCTCGTCTTGGGCGCCGCGCGACGAGGCGATCCACCAAAAAGACCGCGCGACATCGGGCGAACGCACTACCCGGAGGGGAGGAGCCAGCTCGCCGCGACCATCACGAGCACGATCGCGACGAGGTTGAACAAGAAGCCCGCGCGCACCATCTGTGGGATCGTCAAGTAGCCGGAGGCGAACACGATGGCATTGGGCGGCGTCGCGACGGGCAACATGAACGCCATCGACACCGCAAGCGCGGCCGTTGCCATCAATTGCAGCGGCGGGATACCGAGACCCGCAGCGGCACCAGCCATGATCGGCATCGCCATCGTGGCGGTCGCGACGTTGCTGGTGATCTCGGTGAGGAACACGAACATCGTCGTCACCAACCCGAAGATCAGCCACTGCGGCAGGGAGGCGAAGCCGGCGACACCCTCGCCGAACCATTGCGCCAGCCCGGTGGACGCCATCGCGCGCGACATGGTGAGTCCACCGCCGAAGAGCACGAGCACGCCCCACGGAATTCGATTCGCGGTATTCCAGTCGAGGACGAAGCGGCCTCGCTTCCAGTCGGTGGGAATCACGAACAAGGCGACCGCGGCAGCCATCGCGATCGTCGAGTCCTTGACCCACGGCGCAAAGGTCTGGATCCCGGGCAGGGTGAACGACCCGATCTGTTTCGGCGTGCGGAGAATCCAAGCCAGCGCCGTCGCGACGAACACCAGTGCGACGACGAACTCCGCACGCGACATCGGACCGAGGCCGGCGCGCTCATGCGCTACGAGTTGCCCGGCATCGCCGCGAAGTTCGCCCGGCGGGTACAGCCACCGCGTCAGAATCCACCAACCCACCGGAAGGAACACGGCCGCGATCGGAACGCCGACGAACATCCAATCGACGAACCCGATCTCGATTCCCAAGGTCTCGGCAGCCGCGGCGGCGAGCACTGCGTTCGGCGGGGTCCCGATCAGAGTACTGACACCACCGATCGTCGACGCATAGGCGATGCCGAGCATGAGGCAGATCCCGAACTCGAAGGGACCCTCGCGATCGGTGGGTCGAAACAGGCCACCGATGGCCATCGCGATGGGATACATCATCGCCGTCGTCGCGGTGTTGCTGATCCACATCGACAGGAACGCCGTAGCCAACATGAAACCGAGCACGAGCCGCCGTGGTGCGGTACCCACCATGGCCACGATCGCCAGCGCGATGCGGCGATGCAGTCCGGTCGACTCCATCGCCACGGCGATGAAGAAGCCTCCCATGGAGAGGAACACGATCTCGTTGGCGTAGGGCTCCGATGCCTCGGTCATCGGCAGGACACCGAGCGCGGGGAACAGCACGAGTGGCAAGAGCGCGGTCGCGCTGATCGGAATCGCTTCGGTCGTCCAGAACACGGCCATCGCCACGACGACGGCAGCGGTGCGCCACGCCGCGATCGACAAGCCGGCCGGCGCCGGCAAGACCACGATCAGCAGGAATGCGATCGACCCGACGAGGAAGCCGATGCGTTGGGTGCGGGTCATCGAGCGCTCGATCCGTGCTGCTCGGCGACGACGGCCTCCGCGATCGCTTGCAGCGCAAGCGCCGTGTCTGCATCGAGGTCGGCGTGGTACGGATTCCCCACGGGCGAAACGCCGACCAGCCGTGCGTAGGCCGTGCAGGCCATGAGGTAGGTGCCGGCGAGACTGGGGTGCTTGACGTCTCGCTGATGCCGGACACGCGGCTGACCATCCACGGATTCGATGCGCGCGAAGTCCGGCTTGAACAATCGAACCTGCGGCAGTTCGCGACTCGCGCGCTCGAACGCCAGACCGGCAGGGATCACGGCTACTCCGAGCTCGGTTGCGATCTGTCGGTACGAAGCGGCGAGCGCCGCGGTCATCTCGGGCCGATTCTCGAAACCCCAGGTCATCATCAGCACCACTTCGCAGCCGCTCCCGCGCAGGGTCGACACGATCCGGCGCACCGAAGCATGAAACGCCGCGGTCGATGTTCCGATGGCTTCGCTGCTGTGGCCTTGGAGCACCACGAAGTCGTAACCACGTTCACCGACGATCTCCGGAAGCGTCGGCGCGAGCTCACGCAGGCGCGCACCGGCCAGAGTGAACTGCCGGACGCGCGCCTGCTCCGAGTCGCGGCGGCCGGCCGCCCGGAGAAGGTTCCCGTAGTGCGTGTGCAGGCCGTCGTTGAAGAAAGTCAGGCTGTTGCCGACGAACAGCACACGATCGGGACGGGCCGCGGATATCCGCTCCGCCGACATGGAACGGCACGCGCCCAGCGCGGCCGTCATAAGGAACAGGAACCCTAGCGCAAGGGACGCATGCTGGCCGCCGTCGCGACCGCCGAGGGGATCTCGCACGCCGGGGACTGTAGCCGTCGGTCCAATCGCGGCTGCGCGGTCCGGAGGAAATTGTCACTTGTGTTGGAAGCCTGGGCCCGGCGATTGACGCCAGCGTCGGCCGGGGCACGCTGTTGCTCGTTGCAGTGCCTGCACTGCGTTTTCGCATCGGCTCAGTCCACCACATCCATCCGTCATGAGTTCTCGATCCATCTGCTCGGTGCTCCTCGCACTCGGAGCCGTCGCATCGTTGCCGGCACAATCCATCACCACGCTGTTCACAGGAACGACCAGCGGACACACCTCTTCCTCCGCCATTCGACCGTCGACGAGCTTCGACCTCACGGTGACGAATCCGAACGGCATCGTCGTGAACTCCTTCGATCTCAACATCACCCGCACCGGCGTGCAGGGCGAAGCCGAGTTCTGGTTCACCGACTTGGGGAACAGCTACCTCAACGGACTCAACGCGCCACCTGCGGGCTACTGGAAGCTCCGCGCGACCGCCAGCTTCCTCTCGGCGGGCACGAACAACGCCTCGGTCGCCACGCTGAACAAGCCGATCGTCCTGCGTCCCGGCCTCTACGGAGTCACGATCATCTACAAGAACTCGACCGCTCGCTACTTCACGACCGGTAACGGCGGACAACTGCAGTACTCGAACGGCGACGTGACGATCGATCTCGGTGCGGCCCAGCAGAACGCCTGGGTCAGCAACGCCAACACGCCACGCATCACGTCGATGACGATGTACTACGGCCTGCTCAACTCCGACACCGTCGACTTCGTTGCCGACGTCGAGAGCGGCACCGGTCCACTGACGGTGAACTTCACCGATCTGTCCAGCCTCACCTCGCCGATCACGTCCTGGGAATGGGACTTCGACAACGATGGCCTGATCGACTCCACCGCGCAGAATCCGCTGCACATCTACGCAGCCTGCGGTGATTACACCGTTCGACTGCGACTCAACGGCTCGATCGAGCGTGTCTGGCCGAACCTCATCCACGTCGATCCCTTGGTCGCCGACTTCACCGCCAGCCCGAGTTCGGGCTTGCCGCCGCTGAACGGCGTCCAGCTCACCGACACGAGCACCGGTTCGCCGGCAGTGTTCCTTTGGGACTTCGACAACGACGGCAACCCGGACTCCTCGCAGCAGAATCCGACCAACAACTTCGGAGCGGGAGCCTACGGAGTGAAGCTGACCGTGATCAACGGCTGCCGATCCGCCAGCGTGACGAAGCGCATCACCGCGGTCACGGACGTGTTGGGGACCGCCTACAACGCGAGTTCGAACGTTGCCGACCCGGGCTCGATCATGCTCTTCGATCTCTCGGTCACCGCGACGGACTCACTCATCGTCTCGGCGATGGATGCGAACGTCCTGAACATCTTGGGCTTCCCGTCCAAGATCGAGGTCTACCTGACCGAAGGCACCTGGGTCGGCAAGCACCAGCAGCCGGAGGCATGGCGCCTCGTCGCCACCGGCACCGGACCTGCACAAGGTGCGAACATCGCCACCCCGTTCGTGCTCGACCGTCCCTTCGTCCTGCTGCCGGGCCAGAACTACGGCGTCGCGGTTCGCTACGTCGATTGCCACGGTTACTACCTCAGCTCCGCCAACACGGTCGCGGTCAGCAATGCCGACATGGGGCTCACCTTCGGTGCCGCGGTCAGCACGGCCAACGGACCGTTCACCAGCGGAACGCTGAACCAGCCCCGCGGCTTCAGCGGTATGTTCCACTACGTCAAGGCCAATCAATGGCAGGTTGGCGTGTTGAACTGGTACGGCGCGGGTTGCCAGGGCGCCCTCGGCGTGCCCGGCTTGAACGCCGGCGCCAATGAGCGCCTCCTCGTAGGCACCACCGCAAACCTCACGCTCGATCGCATGCCGGTGAACACCGGCGCGCTGCTCTTCGGATTCTCGAGCACGAGCTCGGTGTTCGGGCCGCTGCCGTTCGACATGAGTGTGCTCGCCGCGCCGGGCTGCTTCCTGCGCACGGACCTGGTGGCGTCGCTCACGATCATCGGCGCCAACAACGCCGGAACCGCAAGCATCAGCGTGCCGAATGTGCCCGGTTTCGCCGGCATTCCGCTCTTCCTGCAAGGCCTGGCGCTCGATCCCTCGGCGAACCTGTTCGGGATCGTGATGTCGGACTCGCTCGCCGGCGTCATCGGCATCTACTGATCGCGGTGGCAGCGCGGCCTCCCGGCCGCGCTCTCACGGGGCTCATCGGCCTCAGCGGAAGCGCACCTCGTGGGCATCGCCCGCGAGGAAGAAGCCGTTGCCGGCCAGTTCGGTGAGAGCGACGGGCTGCAGCATCAGGCTGATCCCCGACAGGCCCGGCGGCACGGTGAATCGCAAGTCGGGCACCGCGCTGCCGATGCGCGTCGGGCCATCCACGACCAGCGCCGCGCCGCCGACGTGCAACTCGGGGAAGATCGGGTGCATGGGCGGCAGGCCGGTCAGGAAGACATCGGCCATGACGACTCCGAACCGACCGACCAGCGAAGGCTCGGTCGCTGCGTAGCTCGCAGTCACCGTGCTGCCGCCGCTCGCGGACTTCACATCGAGGCGCGGCCCGCCGGTCGCAACGCCATCCACTCCCGTGGTGAGCACCAGGGCTTGCGTCGAACCCGGGTAGACCGGCCATTCGCGACCCGCACCCAGCCGAAGCAGCTCGACCTCCACCGAGGACAAGGCGCGACTCCAGAGCTGCACCTCATCGATGTCCACGGCAGCGAACGTGGAGAGCGCGACATCACTTCGCGCACCGAGCACGAAGTCGCCCACCGGATCCAGGACATCGCCGAGGAACTGCGAAGCCGTCTCCTCGACACCGTCGATATGGACGCGAACCAGCCGCGATGCCGTCGCAACCAACGCATAGTGATGCCACTGTCCATCGCGGAGGTCGCGAGTGACATCCAGCACGTCGAGGTCCGTCAGGTCGTTGGCGTGGATCAACGCCGTTCGCAGATGGCCGGTCGACTGATCGAAGTAGACGCCCAGTCGGTGAGCAGTCGCGACCGCGCCGTGACTGACGAGGTAGCGAAAGCCCGTCGACGAAGTCGCCGAGGTCCGGAACCAGAACGCGAGGGTGAGTTCGGCGCCTCGCGCGTGGGGAAAATCACTCACGCGCACACGGTCGTCGCTGCCGTCGAAGCGCAGTGCCGAGCCTCGCACTCCGGCGATCAAAGTCGGCCCGGCGCCGATCGGAAGTGCGGCCCCGTGTCGCTGATTGCCGGATACGTCCGTGATCGCCCCACCCGCTCCGACCGCGTCCAGCGGGAGCTGCAGCGCTACATCCGACTGTGCTTCATCGTCGTGGATGACCACTCGAGCGCGCGATTGCGCACCGACGTCATTGCCGGCAGCGATCCATACCTCCACGGTCTCATCGCCCTCGATCGCCGCGTCATCGAGTCCCCGAACCTCCAGGTGCACTTCCGATTCGTTCGGCGCCAAGGTCACGAACAGCGGCAGGGGTGCGTAATCGCTACCCATGGTCGCCGTGCCGGCGTAGGCCAACGGGATGACGCGCGTCGACGTCAGACTCCCGGTGCGACGCACCAGGATCTCCCCGCGACCGCCGGTCTCGCTGGCGACTCGATCGCGCGCGACGATCGTGACTCGCGCGCCCGCCGCAGGATTCAGTCCGCGGTATCTCGGCAGAAACGACTCGATCCAGCCGCCGACCCGACTCAGGAACGGCGCACGAACGAGCACGGTCCGCCGCACCGAGATCGGCGTCTCCATTTGGATGCCGTCGACCGAGCCGCCGCCGCGCGAACCGTAGATCTGCACGTTGTGGCCGCCGCTGAAGTAGTTGCCCCCGTTCGGATCGGGAAAGTTCGGCCCGGGCACGCTGTCGTATCCGCCGCTCTGCAGGAATCCTCCCAGGCTCGACGCACCGCGCAAGACCTCGGGGAAGGTCACCCCAGGCAGACTACCCACGCTGCGAATCGTGCTCTGCACCACGTAGTTCGGCTGCGCCAGCGTGCTGTCGGGTAGAGCCAATTGCGCGGCGCTCAACGAGTAGCCGAGTTCGATCCAGTTCTCCGGATGGCCATGGCCGTGAAGGTCGAGATAGATGCCGGCTCCCCAGCCGCTTCCGATCGCAGCGCGCGCGTCGCTGCACGCGCGGTGAAAGGCGTCGTAGGCGGCGACACCGTTCGGATCCCCCTGCGCGCCCTCGACGACCTCGCGATTCACATCCACCTTGCGTCGATGCAGGTGGAACAAGACGACGTGTGGGTGGAGGTCGAATCGCGAACGGAGGCTGGTCGCCAACTCGCGCGCGAGTTCCAGGGTGCGGGTGTCGTGCGCGAAGGTCCCATAGGTTCGGTCCGGAATGGTCGGCGGCATCAAGTCCCCGCCGTGACCGGCCGTCACCAAGATCGGCGCATTGCCGACGATGTACTCGACGTAGCCGTCCCCACTCCAACGCGTCGCGCCGGGCGGAAAGACCTGAGCGATCGCACTCGCGGAGATTGCGTAGGCCAGTGTCGAGACGAGAGCCAGCTTCGAAGCAAGCGCCTGCGTAGAGAGAGCCACGGCGCAGAGGTTATCCTCCAGACGACGCCCGTGGCAGAATCCGGGCTTGCACATGGCACCCACTTCGGATCTCGGTGAGCTGTTGACCGTCCGTACCAAGGGACCTGGGCAGCGATTCGTGCTGGCGATCGTCGCGCTCGCGCTCGGCGTCGTCGGCCTCGGATTCACGCCGACTTCGATCCAGTCCTTCGGGACCGTCGGTCAGCCGGCACCCGCCGGCTCGACCCCGGTCACGACCGGCTCGCTCGTCGTCATGCTGATCCTTGGAGCGCTGGCGCTGTGGCTGAGCTGGCTCGCGCTCCGGAGCGTTCTCAGCGTGTATCGGTTCCATGAGCGCGGGCTTACCCGAAGCGTGCTAGCCCGGATTACTCGTGAACGTCCGCTGCGATCGCCGCAATTCGCGCCCGACGGCGTCGCTACGTCGGCTCCTCCCTGGCAGCGTAGCTACAGCTACGCTTCGGTCGTCGACCGACGCAGCTCCTTGCCGGGCATCGACCTGCGGCGATCTCGCGACGACGTTCACGAATAATCCGGGCTAGGCAAGGTCATGCAGGTCGTCGAGTACGACCGCGTCAAGAACCTGCTCTACACCGTCACCCGGCGATACCTGAACGGGATCTATCGCGGCACCGATGTGGAACTCATCCTCGAAGGGATGCCGCTCGGCGGCAGGAAGGGTGAGCGCATCGCGTTTCGAGGAGTCCACCGCGAGAAGCCCGACGGCATGCTCTCGCGCACGTTCCTGGCCAGGAACTTCCAGGGCGAAGACGAGCTGGACGCGATCAAGAACTTCATCGCGCAGCGCATCGCGAATCGCTGGCTGCTCAGCGGCGAGTTCCGCGAAGCGTGGGCCGGGGGAATCCTGCTGACTCCGACCGGACTGACGACGGAACGCGGGCGATTCGCGGGCCAGGTCTTGCCCTACACCGAGATTCGTCGCTTCGCTGAGGACGGTGACTATCTGCGCGTCTACCACGGCGACGGCAATACCGACTTCACGCTCGCCAATCGCCGCGGCGCCAACTTCTGGCCCGGCCTCCAGCTCATCCGCATGTTGCAGGCGCAGTGAGCGGCACGCGACGGACCCGCTTCAGCGCGACTTCAGCACGAATCCCGAGGCGGCATCGTAGTGAAGCTCCTGGAGCACCTCGCCGGCAGGGCCCTTGACCGTGCAGGCGTCGAAGAGTCCGTCGCGATCGGTATCGACCCACTGCAGCACGAGATCGCCGCGATACTCGACGTGCCGCTCATAGCGCAGGTCGCCGTCTTCATCGAGGGATTCCGTGCGACCGCCGTTTGCCGCGAAAGTGATCACCTTCTCGTAGTGACCGTCATGCGCGGCGTCCACGTGCTCCGCGACGACAACTCCGTCCGCGATCCGGATCTCGCGCAGCCCGATCGCAGTCGGCTCGTAGCGCGATAGCGGGTTCCGCTCGCGAGCTCGCGCCTCGAGCTGTCCGACCCACAACAGCAGGAAGACGACTGCGAGGCCGAATCCGAGGATCGCCGGCAATGGACTGCGGCGCCGCGATCCAGAATCCTCGCGGTCCCTCGGCTGCTCCGCGACTGCGTCCGCGTAGAGGTTCAAGTCGGTCGCAGCCCTGGACTCTCGCTCACCCTCCGCGAGGATTTCCTGCGCTCGTGCCAGGCTAGAAGTCGGAACCATCACGCTCGTGCCGCCGAGGTTCATGAGTTTGCGGCTCATCGCGAACTCGTCCGCCAGAGACTCGCCCTCGACATAGGCCGGAATCCCCGCCGACTGGAGCATGGCCACGAACAGATGAGCCTCGGCGGAAGACTTTGCGATACGCACCACGCTGGCAAGCGGTTGGCTCATGACCGAAGAATGTACACGACTCGAAGCTCGTCGTGGCCAACGTGGACCGGATGACCTCGGGTCGCACTTTCTGCGTTGAGAAGATCGGCCAAAGCTCCGGCAAGCGACTCGCGTGCGCTATGGTCCGACGGCGTCACCACCATGCGCTGTCGTCCGTCAGCGGCGGCCAAGGCGAGAGCACCATGTCCATCACCGCCGCAGACGGGCGCAACTTGTGGCGATCGCAGCAGACGTTCACGAATAGTTCGGGCTAGGGTCGCGAAGGGTGCTCCGCGTGCTCGAGATTCGCGGAGAGTATCGGGCCGGAGTGCGGAGTTCGGGGCTACACTCCGCGTGAAGTTCGGACGACCTGACGTCCGCCATGCGCCTCGTCATCGGTTCTCGGACCCGACTCCTCGGCAACTCGCGTTCATGCTCCCGATTCGGTTCGTGACTCTGTTTCTCGCCTTGCATTCGGTAGTACTCGCCGCTGCTCCACTTGGCGCCGAGTTTGCGGTGTCGTCCCCAACATCGATACCGTCGCGGAGTTCGGTGAACTGGAATCGTCCGCAGCCTGGTGCTCGCCCGCAGGAGCCCGAGAAACGCCGCTCCACTCAGGACGCGACAGGCACTCCGACCCATGCCGAGAAGGACACAGACGCGCTGCTTGCGGCGACTCGGACAAAGCTCGGAGTAGCTGCGCTTCCAGCCGGTCGAATGCTCGTCGCGCGCGGCAACGCGCGCTACCTCGGGCAGTCGGTCCCGTTCACGTTCGCCTTCGGAGCCCGCGGGGAGGTCCGTCTCGACATCGGCGGTGAACCGGGCCTGGTCTGCATCTTCGATGGCCAAGTGCATCGCGTCGACTTCGGCGGCGGATGGTCGCGATTCGACGGCATCGGTGGGCATGCGACACGCGCGTGGGGCCTGGCAGTCTCGGGCCTGTGGACCAAACCCCTTCCTGAAGTGGCGACTCGCATCCTCGATCGCTCCACGACGTCGGTGACCATCGAAGTCCGACTCGACGAATGCCCGGCGGTCCATCACATCCGTTGCGATGCAAACTCGGCGCTTCCAACAGGTTTCGATCATGGAGCGCACATCCCTGCTGAGAAGGACGCGATCAATGTGGTGCGCGAGTATCGCGCAGTCGGCGCGTATCGATTGCCCTTCGAACTCGAGAGTGATGACGGCAACCGCTATGAAGTCGAGGAATGGGTCGAGCTGGACTTCGATCCCGAGCTGTTTCGAACCTCGGCTGCTCCTCGATTCCGATTCGCTGCCGACGGCGAGGCCTTCTCGTCCCGGAGGATCAAGGACTGGATCGTTGCCAGGGGACGAGTCGGTGAGCTGGACGGTTGGGTCGCGATCACGCCACTGCAGCAAACGGGGTGGATCCGTAAGCAGATGACCGATGGCGCCGTCGTCGGCCCGGATCGACGCATCGAGGTCCGCGACCTTCAGTTCGGTGCGGTCGTCGGAACTCACGCCCGCCTGGTCCCGGCCGACCTCCCGATCCTCCGCGGCGAGCCGATCCTGGCCGTGGTCGGCACCGACGAACTCGAAGGCTGCTGTGTGCGAGTGCGTTTCCCCGGGTTCGAAGTCGAGGTCTTACCGCCGGATTCCCTCGGTGGCGACGATCTCTGGCCGATGAGCGGTCTCCGCTTCCACCGAGTCTTCAGCGGTCGCCTGCCCGACGGAACTCCGACATGGTGGGCGCCGATGGCAAAGACTCCGGCAGCCGTTCTCGTCAAGTCGTTCGCACGAGACAGCGTGGCGGCCCAGCCACACACGAAATCGAACGACAAGAACGAACCGCTGGAGCTCGACTTCCTGGATGCCGCGGGCGCGCGACTCACTCCCGTCAGGACGATCGTCCTGCCCGACGAGGAGTCCACCGACCCGACGCCTCTCGCCATCGGGGATGCAGCGCTCGCGGGCATGACGTTGGAGATGGACTTCCCGCGTGGTCGTTACCGCTTGATTCGCAATCGATGACATGACGAGCGAGTCACCACCCGGCCCTCGATCACCGTGATTGCAGCCCCGCCACTCGCGGAGAGTGAACGCCCGGCTATGGTTCGCGCGATGCCGTATCCAAGGACTGCACCCATCGCACGTCGTCCGTACGACTCCGTCACCGGCCGATGCGCGAGACACCTTCGCACTCGGCGCATTCGCCTTCCGAGCTGGCTCCCTGTCGTCTTCCTGGCGATCACGACCTCGTGTCAGAGCACCCCGAGTCGTCGCGCGTTCGATCTTCCCGGTCGGACCGACGCTCGCCCCTACCATCACCTCGTGGTGAACGGCGACACGGCGTACGTGGCCGGCACCATCGGGATCGATCCGGCGACCGGGCGCGCACCCGCGGATGCTCGCGAGGAAGTCAGGCTCGCGCTCGATGGAGTGCGGCGCAAGCTGGCGCTGGTCGGCTTGACGATGGATGACCTGATCTCGGTGCAAGTGTTCTGCTCGGATCTGACGCTGTACGACACCTTCAACGAGGTCTATGCGTCTTTCTTCGAGCGCAACTTTCCGGTGCGAGCCTTCATCGGCTCCGGTCCAATCTTGTTCGACGGACGGTTCGAGATCTGCGCCGTCGCTGCACTGCGCTGATTGCTGCATCAACCCGAACTGTTCGTGAATGTCTGCTGCGATCGCCGAAACTCGCGCCCGACGGCGTGGCTACGTCGGCTCCTCCCTGGCAGCGTAGCGACGGCTACGCTTCGGTCGTCGCCGAGCGCAGCTCCTTGCCGGGCATCGACCTGCGGCAATCTCGCGACGACGTTCACGAATAGTTCGGGTTGACGGCCTACGCTCTCATCGGCGCGATCCTTGGCTTGCGTGACACCTTCACGCACGACATCGTCATCCGCATGTTGTGTCTCGCATTCACCGTGCTCGCACTCCAGGTCGGCGGCGTAGAGGATCCCGCGCCCAAACCAGAAGAACCCGAACGCCATCTGCTGTGGCCCGCGGGTGCGCCGCGCGCACTCGGTGACGAGCCGAAGGATCGACCGCAGATCACCGTCTACCCCGCGAACGGCGACGGCGCGGCGAATCCGGCGATCCTGATCTGTCCGGGCGGCGGTTACGGCACGCTCGCCATGGATCACGAGGGTCATCAGATCGCCCGTTGGCTCGCGCAACTCGGCGTGACGGGGGTCATCCTCGAGTATCGCCATCGCGGCGGCGGGTACGGTCATCCGGTGCCGCTCGAGGATGCGCAGCGCGCGATGCGGCTAGTTCGCACGCGCGCGACCGAGTGGCGCCTGGATCCGGCGAAGCTCGGCGTTCTCGGATTCTCGGCAGGCGGACACCTGGCATCGAGTCTCAGCGTGCATCACGACGCCGGCGATCCGAACGCGAGCGACGCCATCGATCGGACGTCGTGCCGACCCGATTTCGCCGTTCTGTGTTATCCGGTGATCGCCTTCGATCAGCCGTTCACCCACCGCGGTTCGCAGCGCAATCTGCTCGGTGACGACGCGGCGCCGGAACTCATCGATCGCATGTCGAGCGAGCGACAGGTCACCACCGAGACGCCACCGACCTTCTTGTGGCACACGACCGCGGACCGCGGCGTTTCACCAAAGAACAGTCTGGTCTACTACCAGGCACTGCTCGAACACGACGTCCCGTGTGAACTCCACGTCTTCGAAGCCGGCCGTCACGGCATCGGTCTCGGCAAGGGATTGCCGGCGGAAGCGTGGCCGGAGCTGTGCCGAAGCTGGCTGATCGGCCGCGGCGTACTCGCGCGGTGATCGCGCGTAGTTCGTGAGATCGCGGCGATCACACGTGGCGCCTCAGCGATCGATCGTAGTTCGACCCGGATTCGAGAAGTACGGCGAACCGGTCGGCGGCACCAGGATCGACTGCGTCCAGAAGTTGAGACCGGCGAGCGCGGGATCGGCAGGGATCGAGAGGAGGAAACGGCGGCCCCCCTGCGGTCCGATCACGCCGCTGTCGATCTCGATGAGGACCGCTGGGTTCAGGAGCAGCGCGGTGTCGAAGACCGGCACGAAGCCGCTACCGTAGGCGAGAAAGGTCGTCGAGGGCGAACCAGCAGGTCCCTGGACGTCGAAGCGCTCACTGGCACCGGTGCGGGCGTTCGTGGGGAAGCCGAGCGACTCCGCCACTACTTGCGCGGCGGTCACATGGAACCCTGCGGGCCGCGTGCTGGTGTCCCAGGTACCGGTGAGGAGGAGTTGCTGGCTCGCGAGGTGATAGGGCTCGAGATCCACCACCGTGCTGCGCACCGGCGTCTCGCTGAATTTGATCGTGTATGGAACGTTCGGGCAGTAGTAGCAGCCGGTCGAACGCCCCTCATCGAGTTCGCCGCGAAGAGTCATGGTCGCTTGGGCCATGAGCGGTGGCAGCGTCGCGAGGAGGGTGACCGCGGTGCGAAGGCAAGTGGATTGCAGGGACATCAGGGTAGCTCGATCTCAGAGAGCAAGGGGAAGCACGCGCGAGCGGGTGCACGACGAGAGCACACACCGTGCCGTGTGCTCCCACGGGTATTTGGAACCCATGTTGTCCGCATCGCGCACTACCACGACTCGACGCGCGACCGGAACGCGCTCAGATGAGGCCGGCCAGGGAAGCCCGACAGGTCGAAGTCGAATGCCTAGCCCGGATCATTCGTGAACGTCGTCGCGAGATCGGCGCAGGTCGATGTCCGGCAAGTAGCTGCGTCGGTCGACGACCGAAGCGTAGCTGTAGCTACGCTGCCAGGGAGGAGCCGACGTCGCGACGCTGTCGTGCGCGAGTTGCGGCGATCGCAGCAGACGTTCACGAGTAGTCCGGGCTAGGCGAAGTCGAATGCGCAACACTCCTCGCGCCCCGCACGGCGACTCCCGTGCGCCGAACCGATCCACGAGGGCTTCTTGGCGATTTGGCTCACGCCGCGCTTGGAGTGCGTGCCCGTCGTCTGACTGGTTGGAATCGACATGTGGCCGAAACGATCGCGAAGTCGTAGTGCCGCCTCGTAACGACGATCCATGATCGCCGCCCCACTCTTCGCACTCCGCTCGATTCGCGGAAGCGCGTCCACGTCCCAAGGTTGCACGCAGTCGAACTCGGCATTCTGACCGCCGCAAGATGACAGCGGGTGGCACTGTGACGGAGACATCTCGACAGATGCGAAGGCTTGCCGAATCGCCATCGCTTCACCACCTGCCGGGGCGGCATCGAGTCACCCGTCGACTTGCCGTCTTCGTGCTGCGTGAGTACCAGACGATTGTCGCCCCGGCGTGCCACTCGTTCGCCCGAACGTGCTCGCGCCGGGCTTCCACGTGCACGTCACGGCCGGGTCGAGTATCGCTTCGCACCATGAAGTGGTTCTCCGCCTCGCTGCTCTATTTGCTCACCGTCGCCTGCGGTGCCGTTACGACCAACGCCGACGCCACCTCGACGCCGGAGTCGTCACGCATGCAGCTCGGTTCGTTCTCGATCAGCCTTGCGGTCAAGGATCTCGGTGCATCGCGTGCGTTCTACGAGAAGCTCGGCTTCGACGTGACCAACGGGGATCCTGCCCAGAACTGGATCGTTCTGCGCAACGGCTCGATCGTGATCGGTCTGTTCCAGGGACTGTTCGAGAAGAACATGCTGACCTTCAATCCGGGCTGGAATCAACGAGCGCAACCGATCACACCGTTCACCGACGTGCGCGAACTGCAACGCCGTCTCACCGCGGCCGGCGTCGAGTTCACCGCGCGTGCCGACGAGTCGTCGACTGGGCCCGCCTACTTCATGCTGATCGACCCGGACGGCAACCCGATTCTCGTCGATCAGCATGTGAAGTGACGCGAGCCGGCCTTGGTCGCGCCTTCCGCGGGGCGGCGTTGGCCCGACGCGGACACCGGCCGCGCAATGGGGAGCCGCGAGCTCGGCCTCGAGTTCCCCGGGCCGGGCTGAGTCGCTGCGCGACTACGGGACTTGGGTTGTCCTCCGTCAACCCGCACCGGGGGGCCGTCCGTCGGTGTTCGCCTCAGGCACTGCGACATCCCGCACTCGAACCAACGACAACGGCCATGCGCACCCGTGGACAGACCATTCGGCCTCGAGCCCTTTCCTGTTCGGCTCAACGGAACTCGGGAGCCATCACGGCAGCCGTCGTGGCGGCGATCGCGATGCCCGCTGCGGCGCAATCTCAGTTCGACGAATTGCGCAAGCGTGGACTACCGGTCCTCGACACCCCGACCTCAGCCGCGGCGCTGGGCGATGTCGGCTGTGATAGGGACCTCGACTTGATGATCGAGAACTACTTGCTGAAGCCGGAGCGGCTGTACCTGAACGCTTGGCCCGAGCTCCCATCCATCCCGGGCGTGAGTTGCCGATGTCGATGCTCCCCGCTCCGCAATCGATCACTCACTTCGCGAAGGCCTCGACTTCGGTCAATCGACTGAACGAGGGAAAGGTGAACCGCTCACAGCCGTCGGTCTCGAGCCGAATCGTGTGCACGAGTCGTTTGTCGAATCGGTGATCGACGAAGCGGCTGTCGCCTCGATCGCCGGGTTTGGTTTGGCCGACCCGTTCGAAACCTCGGCCGTCGGCGGACAAGAAGAGGCGGTAGCTCTCCCAGCTCTGGTGAACCGCGATCTCGTGCACGCGGACGCGCCCGATCTCGACTACCTCACGGAGTCTGATATCGATCACCAGGGGTGTGGGCTTGGTGGGATAGCCGAGGAAGAGGTCAAACTGGTCGGTGATCCCGTTCGTCAACCGCGCCGGCGCGAAGTGCGGTTGATTTGCTCCCGTCGACGGCGAGACCTCGGCGCCGTAGGCGACATTGCCGATTGCCGCAGCCGACGCGGCATCGGCCATCGGGAGCGGCGGCAACTCGAACCCGGCGATCATCTGCAAGCGAGGCAGAAGCTCGGCTTCGCGCGCTGCGAATTCCTCGAACGACAGATCAGAATCGTAGTCCCACGCACGCGTCGCCGCAGCCGCGAAGCGATTCACGCACATCGGCAGGAGGTTCTGCTCACGACCTTCCCACCATGGCATGCAGAAGCCGAGCACGCGCTCGGTGTCGGCGAGCCGCTGCGGCTCGAAGTACGACGGGAGGCCCGGATTGACGTTCTTCATCTGCCGCAGATCCACGTGATAGCAGAGGTCGACCGAAACGCCGGTGAAGTTGTTTCTCGGGTAGTGGTCGACCACATAGAAGGGGTCCCACGAGGCATTGATCACCTGATAGCCCGCCTCGACCATCGCCGGCATCGCCAAGTAGCTGCCCTCCCACGCGACGTGCACTACGTCCTGTGCGACTTTGTTGTCGCCCCTGCCGAGCCCGGGTCCTTCCCACACGAGCGTCGTGCGACCGA
Organism: Planctomycetota bacterium; assembly: GCA_050181465.1. Lineage (GTDB taxonomy): Bacteria > Planctomycetota > UBA1135 > UBA1135 > UBA2386 > JACRLW01. Next base: position 8,710 of record JBFXDD010000025.1, on the reverse strand, counting down.
GGCTCTTGATGAACGCGTTGATTCGGTTGATGAAGGCGCGCTGTTCTTCTTGTGGTACGCCGTGCACTTCGTCGGCGCCGATGTGCACATAGGGCGTCGACCGGAACACGTCGACCATCTCGCGGATCAGGGTCTCCACGCCTTGCTGTGCTCGCGCGGAGGTCGCGAGTTCGAGAGTCTCCTCACCGAACACGTCGGGACGTCGGCTGCGCAACAGCCCCGAGTGCCCCGGCACCTCGAGTTCCGGCACGAGGGTGACGCCGCGAGCCTGGCTGTAAGCCTCTAGCTCGCGAAAGTCCTCGATCGTCCAGCCTGCCTGCGGGCTGTAGAGCTCCGGGTATGCCACCGACGGCCACGAGATGAGCTGGTCGTCGGTCAGATGGAGCTGCAGGTAGTTGCCTCGGTAGAACCACATCATGTCGACGACATGGCGGAGTGTCTTCGGTGAGTGAGGATTGCGACCCATGTCCACCATGAACGAGCGATGGCGGAAGTCAGGCGACTGCTCCCACTCGCCACCGAGCCAGATTGCCTTGCCGGAGTCGATGCGCACCCGGCGGAGGAGATCGGCTGCAGCGTAGGCGGCACCCGCGGTTCCCCCGGCGGCGATGCGAACGCGGCCATCGCTCACCGTCACGCGATAGCTCTCGGCCGATAGTGTCGAATCGAGGGAGAAGCCGACGTCGTCGGCACCAGCCGCGACATCCACGATGGCGGCACCTTTCACACCGAGCTTTGTCAGAGCGGCGACGAAGGCCTCGGCCTGTGGACGAAGGTTCTGTGCACGCACGCGAACGGCGAGGTCCGTCGGAACCGCTTGCGCGGCGCGAGCAAGGAGGAAGGACAGCGACAGGGCGACCAGCATGAGTGGCGAATGATGCCAAGAGTGGGGCAGGTGCACTCGTACGGGATTGCGGAAGCCAACTGCTCGTGCCGTGCCGGTTGCGATTCGCCTCGAAGGGGGAATGGACCCCCATGGTCAGCGCAAGACTTCGAGACCTTCCCGCAACTCAGTAAGGCTGACTGGGCAGAACGGAGTGTGCCGTGCGGTTCCTGCCTGCTGGTCCCTGCGATCGTTGCTCCGGAAGATGGGTTAGCCGCGGATCAGCCTGCCGCAGCCGAATCGGATCTGGGCGGAGCGATCGCTCGGGTGATCCCCGCCACGCGCAGAATCTCGATGCGATGTGGATGCGTGCCGAGTCACGCGTGGGAGCGAAGATCGCTCACAGGATGAAGTCGTCGATGTCGACGCCTCGGAACCGGCGACCGAAGAAGTCTCGGTCCAGATCGTTCGAACGCGCCGTCGTGGAGACGGTACGGCCGCGCCGTGGGTGTCCCGAGCCACAGATACCCGCTCGCGTCCGCCTCTGCGCCTTGGAAGTAGATCTCCTCGCTGCCCGTCGGAGTCGGGTCGCCCGCCAGCTCTCGCGTGTAGGCATCCTTCCCATCCGTGTTCTCAGCCTGAGCCGGGTTCTCAGGCTGAGCCGGGTTCTCAGGCCAAACCTGGAACGGAGACTTCGTGTTGCAGATCCAGAACACGCCGCCCGCGTTCTCGATGACAGGGCAGACGCCGAAGGACTCGCCGTTCGGCGCGATCGTGAGTTGTCGCTCGCACGGCCAGCCGAACGAGTGCCCGCCGTCGCGACATGCACCGAAGTTGCCGGTGCCGAACCACATGTGCCCAAGGCTGTCTCGGAAGTGCCGTAGATCTCGTAGTGACTCCAGCGGGACCTTGCCGTCTCGGCCTCGATGCCGGACTTTGGCAGCCGCAGATGGCTCAGCGTCGAGCCGTCGAAGCGATGTGGGCCTTTCGCAGGGCTGGTGTCGGCCGCGTGCGGAGCTGTCGGCGTCCCCTGAACCACAGGAACCATGAGTCGCCGGGATGCAGTCGCCAGCCACCGTCCTCACTCGCCGCCGCGGGCAACGTCGTGGAGACGTACCCGTCGAACTTGCAGATCCCGCCGAGCGTGGTGAGGTCGAGGTGCCCCGCGTTGTCGCCGTGGATGCCCCGCACTCGGTTCCCGCCGAGTTCGTCCATGGTCGGGTAGTTGATTCTTGCCGCGCATGGACCTGCGTCGATCTCGCGACGACGTTCCCGAAGAGTCCGAGCCAGAGGACATGCCGCAGGCACGACTCGAGTCCTCGACGACGGTCCCGTCGGCCGCGGCAGCAACACGGGACGAGTCATTCGTCGCTTGCCCGGCGCCCGGGTTCTCCAAGCGACGCGCCCACAGAGCACGACGTGGCGCGAAGCCGGAGCCATGATCGAGCAGTCGAGTGAGCTGGCGTGGGCAAGGCATGCCGCTCGAAGCGCCGGTAACTCTCGGTGGGATGCGGCAGTCGATCGAAGGCGATCGACTCACGCCCCGCACCGTCAAGTGAACCAGGCGGATCTGGGAGACGGACCTGCCGTGACGCCAACGGCGGACGGCAAGGGCAGGAGGGCCCCCTCGCACGCCGCGCTGCACACCGCCCGCGCGAGAAATGGTCGGAGCGAGAGGATTTGAACCTCCGACCCCTTGCACCCCATGCAAGTGCGCTACCAGGCTGCGCCACGCTCCGGACCGGTCCCAACACGTCGCGCCTCGTGGGTTCGAGCTTCGGGAGAAGTCGCTGTGCCATCGCTGGCGCGGCGAGCGGGACGGGGAGTCTAGCGAGACGTCGCGGCCGCGCCAGTGGGCAGGTGAGAGATGTCGGCCCGCGGCTCGCGCCCCCCCGCGACGACGGCCGGGGGACGGGCAGCCCGGATTCGGGCTTGCGAGAGTTCGCTATCCTGCAAGCGCTCGAGGCGACTGCGCCTCCTCGTTCTTCTCCACTGCTCGCCCCAATGCACACGACCATCCGCCTGCTCCTGGCCCTGGGTCTGCCCTCACTCGCCGCGCTCGCGCCGGCCCAGAACTGCCTCAGTACCACCTTCGCCGGCACGACCACGACGACCGCCGGCAACGCCGCGCTGTTCGACATCGTGGTGACCAACCCGATCCGAATCACTTCGATCGACTGCAACTTCAGCGCGACCGCGAACACCGCCGTCGGCCTCGACGTGTGGATCACGCCGAACACCTGGGTCGGAAATCAGACCAACCAAGCCGTGTGGACCCAGGTCGCTAACTTCCCCACCGGTACCGTCGTCGCCGCCGGGCCCGGGCTGCCGACCACCTTCGTCCTGGCGAACCCGCTGGTCCTCACCCCGGGCTCGTACGGAGTCGCCCTCGACTGCGACGGCACCTCCCATCGCTACTCGTCGACCGCGGCAACCAACTACTCAGACAGCAACATCGCGCTCAACCTCGGCGCGATCCAAGCTCAGCCCTTCACCGGCACCGTGATCCAGCCGCGGCAGTGGAACGGCACGATCTGCTATCAGCTCGGTAACGGATTGTTTCCGAACTTCGATGCGACGCCGCGCACAGGCACCGAACCGCTCACGGTGCAGTTCACCGACCAGACTTTCACGTCCGATCCCAACGGCGTGCTCGCGTGGAGCTGGGACGTCGACAACGACGGCACCCCCGACTACACCTCGCAAAACCCGTCACACACGTACGTCACGGAAGGCATCTACAGCGTCGCGCTGTCCGCAGTGGACGGCGCACATGGCCAAGTCACGAACACCAAGAACGCATACATCGAAGTCGGCACGGTCACGGCGAGCTTCACCACGAGTGTGCTGACCGGAACGACTGTGCTCTTCACCGATACGTCGACCGGCAACCCAACGTCCTGGTCCTGGGACTTCGACAATGACGGCAACGTCGATGCGACTTCCCAGAACGCGGCCTTCACGTTTCCCACCGCGGGACAATACATCAGCAAGCTGACGGTGAACGATGCCATCAGCAACGACACGATCACGATCCCGATCGGCGTCGGCATCGTTCCTGTTCCACCATTCGGGAGCACGTTCAGCTCCGCGACCGCCACGCGCGGCTTCTGGTTCCAATCGACGACCCGCTTCTCCATCGTCTCTCTGCTCGTCCCCGACGAAACGGCGCACGGCCTTCAAAACGTCGCTGTGTATCGTCTTGCCGCCGCACCGCCGGTGTTCTCCGCCAATGCGACCGGCGGACTCGAGTTCTTCGCGGCGGGTGCGCCGAGCGCACAGCCGATTCCGTGCGTCGTCAGCTTCGACAGCGGCGAGTTCGTCGGCGTGCTGGGCGCATGCGGCGACTCGAGCACGATGCGCAACTCGTACGGCACGCCCGCCGGTCCCTTCCAATCGTCCGTGCTGGGCTCGCCGATCACCCTCACGCGCTTCCTCACGCAGACCAACCTGGTGACGAGCGGCGGAACGGCGGCGTACTCACAAGAACCCAACGGCGCGCTGTCCCGCGTCGTACTCGGAGTCAGCGCGGCGGTCGGGCTGCCGTACGGCACAGGCACGCCGTCAGGAAGCGGCGCAGCGGCCCCGACCTTGCGAACGACAGCACTGCCTCTCCTGGGTGCCAGCGCAACCGTGCTCACCGAGCAGCAGGACAACGGCGTGCTCGGCTTCGTGCTCATCGGCTTGGGCCGTTCGAACTTGGCGACCCCGTTCGGCACGCTCTACATCAATACGATCCTGGGCCAGATCGCGCTCAACGGCGGCGCCCTCTTGAACGCCGGCTCCTACCCGATGTCGCTCACGGTGCCCAACCTGCCTTCGCTCAACGGCGCCGGCCCCATCAATCTACAGAACCTGAACTTCGTCGTGTCTTCGGGAGCGTTCTCGCTCTCCAACGGACAGGAGTGGTGGCTCGCGAACTGACGAGCGTGGCGACGGTTGCGAGCGACTTCGCGGCGGACGGACACCTCGGTTCGTCCTGCCGCGAGGATTCGCCCGAAAGCCTCTAGCCCGCTTGAGACCGCGCGCGCGTGCGCTTTCGGATCGCTCCCCGCCAGTTCAGAGCGATGGCCAAAGGTCGCGGGGCCGAGTTCTTCCGGAGAACCTGCCGCAGGCTTCCTGCGCCCAAGCCGCGATGGCAACGAGCGGACGCAGTTTCGCCGCGTGCCCGGCATCGGCTGCGAACGAGAGTCGCTCAGGAATGCCGAGCACGTCGACTATTCTCCGACGTTTCCGTACTCACCCTGCTCATGCACAAGCCAGCCCTAGCCCTTCTGTTCCTCACCTCGCTCTCGCACGCCGCTTTGGCGCAGGGTCCGCCTCCCTCTCCGATCCCGCAAGTCGCACCCCGCGCCGCGTGGGTCAATGCGGCCGCGACCGGCAATCCATCGCAGCGTCGCGACAATCTGGGTGCCGCGAGCGACACGCACTTCTACGTGTTCGGCGGATACTCCGGTAACGCCACCACGACGACTCTCAACGCGCTCTACGAGTTCAACGGCACGGCCTGGACCTTGAAGACGGCAGAGGGCGCGGTGGGTTCACCCTCTCCTCGCGGTCGCTGTGCGGTGGCGTGGGACTTCACGCGCAACAAGCTCGTTGTCTTCGGCGGGAACATCGGCGGCGCCACGCAAGGTCTTCTCGATGAGACCTGGGAGTGGGATCCCACGACCAATGCCTGGACCAACGTGACTCCGCCGAGCGGCAATCCCTCGCCTCGGCAGTGGCCGGCGATGGCCTGGGATCCGATGACCGGTGGGATGATCATGTTCGGCGGTGATACCGGGATCACGCCATCCGCTCCGGCAGCCGATACCTGGCTCTTCATTTCCGGTGTTTGGATTCCGTTGTCGACTGCGACGACGCCCCCCGCGCGCCGGCAGCACCACGTGATGACGCGCCGTGACTTCGGCGACATTTTCCTGTGCGGCGGCATCGATCCGACCACCTCGCCGCAGACTCCCTTCCTCGATACCTGGCGTTGGAACGGTGCCGACTGGGTTCAGATCGTGCCGACGACCGCAGTCATTCCCGCATCGGTCAATGCGAACCAGGCGGTCTACGACGAAGTGCGCCGGCGAGTCGTGATGCAGGGTGGGCAGGGCATCGGGACCGTCGACCCGGTCTTCTCCGCCTACGGCGGCTCGCCGACCAACTGGTGCAGCGAGTTCGACTGCGTGACCAACGAATGGAAGCTCTACGGAGCCGCTGCATTTGGAACAACCAATCCGGTCATCGGCCGTGCGAGCCGCTACTACGCCGCATTCGTCTCGTCGCTCGGCAAGGTCTACAAGTTCGGCGGCCAGGACCCGTCCTCCGGCGGGCCTCGCGTACTGACGTATCACTACCAGAGCGATCCGGTGGCTTCGGCCACGAACGGTACGGCTGGATGCGGTGGCCTCACCATCGGCGGCGTCGCGCCCAATGACGCACCGTGGACGACGCGCAACTTCGTTTACGCCGCGAGCGGCCTCGCCGCGGGGTCCATCGCCCTGCACGGAATCGGCTTCAACACCCAGTCGCTTCCGCTGAGCGCGCTACTCCCGATCGGTATTCCGGGCTGCACACTCGACATCACCCTGGACATCTCCTTCGGGCTGCCGGTGATCGGCGGAGTCAGCACGAACTCGTTGGTACTTCCCGACGTGCCCGCACTGGCCGGCGCCACGCTGCACTTCCAAGTGCTCGAGATCAACGCGACGTTCACCTCACTCACCTCGACTCCCCGATTGACCGCCGTCGTCGGCGCGATGTGAGTCGATGATCGACTCCAACACACGGTCGGCAACGGTCGTCTTCCCTAGCCGCCGTCGACTCCAAGCGTAGAGCGGCGTCGGCGGCAGGTCGGAGATCGGCAGGCGAATCAATCCGAGGGGACGAAATCGCTCGCCGACCGTGACCGGAAGTACCGCGAGGACGGGCGCGACCAGACAGGCTTCCGCGCCAAGTCGGATCTGGTCGACGACCATCGCCACGCGCCGCGGACGATCGAGCGGCCACCCGTCCCGAATCGCTCCCTCTCCGTCCGGAGGCGGAACGACGAACTCGAGGGCCTCGAGGTCGGCGAGCGATACATCCTCGCGCGCTGAGATGGGATGCGAGGGCCCGCAGTAGACCGCGGTCGCGACATCCCCCACCTTCTCGCAGCGCAGTCGCGGGGCGCGCACGACACCGGTCACCAGGGCCAGGTCGAGCCTGCCGCTCGAGAGACGTGCGGGCAAGTCACTCAGGTCGCTCGAAATCTCGGGATCGAGCTCCGGATTCCTTGCCCGAATCGCGGCGAGTGCCGGCAGCACGAGGCTCGCGGTCGCGACTCCGCTGCTCGCGATTCGGAACGTGCCGCGGAGCGCATCGGTTTGCATCTCTTCGCAGGCGGTGTCGATCCATCGCATCGCTTCGCGAACGGCATCGAGAAAGCAGGCGCCCCGGTCGGTCAGCACGAGGCGTCTCGCTCCACGCCGAAACAAGGGCTGCCCCAACTCACGCTCCAAGCGAGCGATCGCGCGAGAGAGTGACGATGGGGAGGTTCCGGCCGCGGCCGCGGCACTGGGGAGGTGCAAGTCCTCCCCAACGACACGGAAGGATGGGAGCAACGACCAGATCGGGAGCAGACGACGGAGTCCGTGCATGGACGACCGTTTCGACTGGCGCAACGAACCGTTGCATGAATTGCCAGGATCGACCGAGCCGCAGCTTCGGTAGCTGGCCCGCCGCGATGAGCCCCGTCGCGGTAGTCAACCGATCCTCCTCTTCGATCCCATGATCCACGATCAAAATCACCGCTCACTGCGCGCATTCGCCGCAGGACTTCTCGTCACCACCGCTCTCACGGCACAGGGCCTTTCGACCGTCTACACGATCACGAACGCGACCGACCGAAACGAAGTCGCCGTCGGTCTCGCGCTGCCGAGCGGGCGAGTGCTCCCCGTGGCCAACGTTCCTACCGGTGGCACCGGCACCGCCGCGGGTCTCGGCTCGCAGGGCGCACTTACGGCCTCGCCGGACGGCCGCTGGATCGTCGCCGTCAATCCCGGCAGTGACGACATCACTCTCTTCCGAAGCTTCGCCGGGCTGTTCCTCTGGCGCACCGACACCGCATCGTCTGGGGGCGACCGCCCCACCAGTGTGGCGCTGCACGGCGATCTCGTGTACGCGCTGAATGCCGACTCCGACAGTGTGACCGGCTTCCGTGTGCGCAACGGCCGACTGCAGCCGATCGGGACGACCGCGCTGAGTGGTACCGGCGTCGCCGCCGCGCAGGTGGGCTTTGATCCCGATGGGCGCTGGTTGGTGGTCACCGAGCGCGCGACGAATCGAATCGACGTGTTTCCGGTGCGACGGGACGGTTCGCTCGGGCCCATCGTGGTCAACGATTCCGCCGGCAGCACGCCCTTTGGATACTTGTTCCGGCAGGACGGCACGATCGTCGTGAGCGAAGCGGCCGGTGGCCAACCCAACGCCAGTGTGACGTCATCCTATCGCATTCGCGGCAACGGCACGCTCGACGTGCTCACCGCCGCACTGCCCACGGATCAAACGGCAGCTTGCTGGATCGCCATTCCTCGCGGCGGCGAGTTCGCCTACACGACGAATACCGCGAGCGGAACGCTGACGGGCTATTCGATCGATCGACGTGGTCGCCTCATGCGACTCGATGCCTCCGGTGCAACCGGCCAGCTCGAAATGGGCGCGCGGCCGATCGACGCCGAGTTCGAACGACGCGGGCACGTGCTCTTCGTGCTCGACTCAGGCAACGATGAAGTCGTCGCCTTGCGACGGCAGCAAGACGGCAGCCTGCGTCGAGTCCACGGCGCGTGGAGTCTGCCGGATGGTGCGGCGGGCTTGATCGTGCGCTGAGGACACAGGGGCGGCGAATTCGACGTGCGG
>JBFXDD010000024.1:5949-77456 GCA_050181465.1 Planctomycetota bacterium | reverse complement strand
CGAGATGGATCACGATGATCTGCGGCGGCTGCATCGCTTCGACGAGAGTCCGACACGGCCGCTCCGTGTAGAGCGCCGCACGATAGAGGTCGATGCCGAAGATGCCCCACTCGCAGAGTCCGTCGCCGTTGAGCTGGAGCTCACGCGAGTCGATGGCGAGGCGCGCGGGGAAGCCGCGCGAGTCGTCGCGAAGAATCGGAAGCGAGCCGATCGGGATCGATTCCTGCCCGGCAGCAGTCGATGCGATTCCTTCCGGATCCTGGATCGGGGGCAGCCGCCCTTCGCAGGCGGCGGTCGACCCGATCGCGAACACAGCCAGCGTGAGGAGCGCTCGGCCAGATCCGGAGTCACTCGGCAATTGTTCGCGCATGCGTGCGCCTTCGGAGGCGGACTGCCCGCGGATGCGGACGATTTCGGGCCTGCCAGGAACCGGGCAGCCCCTGGGGCGCGCGTCTCGATCGCGGACATGGAACAAGCGCGCGTCGGCCTCCCCGCCGGGGTCGTGCAGGGCGAATCATCACTGAGTCGGAGGCGCCTTCTGCCCGCGCGCCCGAGCACAACGGTCCGAGCCGCCGCCGGAGCCGCTGCGCGCCTCTCACTGCCCCTGGCCGAGGCTGAACCCCATCTCGCCGTCGAAGCTGTAGAGGTTCTCGGTCTTGAGGATCTCGAGTCCCATCGCGTGAACGACCCAGAGGAGTGCGAGCACTTCCTGCATGTCGGGCTCGTAGCCGGCGATCGGGCGGAATCGGCAGCGCCAGTGGTCGGTGCAGGTGGTCTCCGGCACGCCGTTCGGCCAAACCTTCACGCCGCGATTCGTGATCATCTGGAGATCGAATCGCGTGCGATTCTGGGCGGCGAGGCGACGGCCGAGTTCCTCGGCCGTGAGGTTCGACTGAACGAAGACGTCGACTCCCTCGAGCACCTTCTTCTGCAGCTCGTGCACGCGCTCGACCACGGCGATCTTGGTGTGGGATCCGTTGACGTCGCCGTCCTCGCCACCGAACTCGACCGGCGTGAGCTTCTCCGGCTTCATGCCGAGTCGCGCGATGACCTCCTGGGCGAAGGCGTGCGTGCCCACCTTGCGGGTGCTGACGCCGTCACGGTGGATGTCCCTGGTGTGCACGCCGTCTTCGATCGTGCGGAGCCAGGCGTTGTGGATCTTCGCCGCGACCGCCGGCTTGCCGAGGTGCACCAGCATCTGCACCGCGCTCGCCAACAGTCCCGAGGGATTGGCGATGTCTTTGCCAGCGATGTCCGGCGCGGAACCGTGGATCGCCTCGAACATCGCGACGTTGCGACCGATGTTCGCCGACGGCGCCATACCCACCGAGCCGGCGACCTCGGCAGCCACGTCGCTCATGATGTCGCCGTAGAGATTCATCGTGACGATCACGTCGAAGTTCTCCGGCCGCACCGCGAGTCGTGCGGTGGCGATGTCGACGATCGCGTGGTCGTATTCGATCTCCGGATACTCCTTCGCGATCTCCGCGACGGTCCGTTGGAACAGGCCGTCGGTGAGTTTCATGATGTTGTCCTTCGCGACGCTGGTCACGCGCTTGCGACCGTGTTGCCGCGCGTACTCGAAGGCGTAGCGCGCGATGCGTTCACAGCCAGCGCGGCTCACCAGCTTCAGGCACTGCACGACCTCCTGTGATTGACGGTGCTCGATACCCGCGTAGAGGTCTTCCTCGTTCTCGCGGACCACGACCACGTCGACGCCTTCCCGACCGGGCACGTACGGGGCGTAGGACACCGTGGGGCGGACGTTGGCGAAGAGCCCCAGCGTCTTGCGGATGGTGACGTTCACGCTCTTCATCCCGGAGCCCTTCGGGGTCGTCACCGGACCCTTGAGCAGCACGCCGCACTCGCGGATCACGTCCAGGTCGCTCTGGCGGATCCCGCTGGTCTCACCCGCTCGCCAGGCGCTCTCGCCGACCGTGATCTCGCGGTAGTCGAGATCCGCACCGGCGGCGTCGAGGATCGCCCGCGTCGCGGCGAGGATCTCCGGGCCGATGCCGTCGCCGGCAGCGACCGCGACTTGGACCTTGGTTCGCGAGGGGGACTGGGAGCGGGAGGAACTCGGGATGGAGCGGAAGCTTGTCATGTGTGTCACGAAAGATAATACACGAAACAGAAGTCGTCAAATAAGATTCGTGACTGAAGTAGAATCCGACCGTGCCCCGCCCTGAGACCGCGCGCGCGACCCCGACCTGGACCTTCCTCAGCAACCACTCCCACGTGCTGGTGCTGCTGAGCCGCGACCCCGAGATCCTGCTCCGCGAAGTTGCCGATCGCGTGGGGATCACCGAGCGCGCGGTGCAGCGCATCGTCCAGGAGCTCGTCGCCGGCGGCTATCTGGAGGTCGAGCGGGTGGGGCGGCGCAACCGCTACCGGGTTCTCGCGGATCGGCCACTCCGGCACCCGGTCGAGCAGGGCACCCGCCTCCGCGACCTGCTGGCGATCCTGCGGGAGTGAGCGGGCCGGTCGCTCGCGCTCAGTCGCCGCGCAGCGAGCGCGCCCGCGCGGCCGCGCGCAACGGGTCGGTGTCGAGCACCGTCAGATGACCCATCTTGCGACCCCGACGCGCCTCCGGCTTCCCGTAGAGATGAAGGTGCGCGCCGGATGTGCTCAGGATCGGCGTCAGGTCCGGCACTCCGGACAGGCACCATTGCCCGAGCAGGTTCGCCATCGCGCCGGGCGACCGCGGCGACGGATCGCCAAGCGGCAGTCCCGTGATCGCGCGGAGTTGTTGCTCGAACTGATCGGTGACCGCGGCCTCGATGGTGACGTGCCCGGAGTTGTGCGGGCGCGGCGCGAGCTCGTTCACCAGCACGTCGCCCGTCGCCGTCACGAACATCTCCACGCAGAGCAGTCCCACGAGATCGATCGCCTCTGCGATGGTGGTCGCGATCGCCTCGGCGCGGGCAGTGGTCGCGTCGTCGAGGCCGGGTGCCGGCCAGGTGGTGACATCGAGGATGTGATCGCGGTGCTCGTTGCGGAACGGTGCGTAGACCCGGCATTCGCCGGTCTGATTGCGCGCGACGAGGACCGAGATCTCGAAGTCGAAGCTCACGATCCGCTCCTGCACGCAGGGGCGCGCACCGACCTCGCGAAAGTGCTGCGAAGCTTCGCCGGCTCGCGCGATCTTCCGCTGGCCGAGGCCGTCGTAGCCCATGGTCGCAGTCTTCTGGATGACCGGCAGGCCGAGTTCCACTGCCGAGGCTTCTGCAGACGAGACATCGTGAACCGCTCGCCACGCGGTGATGGGGATGTTCGACTCGGCGAGAAACGACTTCTCGGCGATGCGATCCTGCGCGATCTCGAGGATGCGCGGCGACGGCCGAACCGGAGTGACGTCGGCGGCGGCATGCGCCCAGCCGGCGGGGATGTTCTCGAACTCGTAGGTCACGACCGCGGAGCGCGTCGCGAGCGCGCGGGCGGTCGCGACCGGATCGTCGCCTTCGAGGACCACGTCGTGCGCGATCTGCGCGGCGGGATCCTCGTGCGACTTCGCGAGCACGGCGACCCGGTAACCCATGCGCGTCGCGGCGAGTGCGAACATGCGGCCGAGCTGTCCCGCGCCCAGGACCCCGATCGTGGCGCCGGGTCGGATCACGCTCATTCCGTCGGCGACTCCGCGACGAGGTCGGTCTGGCGGGCGCGGAATGCGGCGAGTGCCGCCGCGATCTTCGGATCGTCGTGCGCCAAGAAGGCCGCGGCGAGCAAAGCGGCGTTGCGCGCGCCGGCTTCGCCGATCGCGAGCGTGCCGACGGGGATCCCAGCGGGCATCTGCACGATCGACAACAGCGAGTCGAGACCGTTGAGCGCCTTGCTCTGCACCGGCACTCCGAGCACCGGCACGAGCGTCTGCGCGGCGAGCATTCCCGGCAAGTGTGCCGCACCGCCCGCGCCGGCGATGATCGCACGCAGGCCGCGCGACTGCGCGGTCGCGGCGTAGTCGGCGAGTCGCTGCGGCGTGCGATGGGCCGACACGATGCGCACTTCGTGCGGCACGCCCAATTCGGTCAGGGTCAGTGCCGCGGCCTTCATGGTCGTCCAATCGGATTGACTGCCCATGACGATCCCGATGAGGGGCGGCGGCGCGACGGCACTCGGGTCGGTCATGCCGCGCGAGCGTAGCGCGAGGGCGGTGCGAACTCTCGCGGAGCTGCACGACACCGCGGCAGAGAGATGACTCGCAGTCGGGGGGTGACTCGATCGCGAGGAGCGCCGCCTCACTCAGGGACCGGACAGCCGGCCCGGATCCACGCGGCGGCAGCGGCCACGAAGTCCTCGTGCGGGATGGGAACCCGCGCACGCCCTTCGCCGGGCTGCCAGCCCCACAGGACCAGCGGATCCGAGCGCAGGTGTTCCAGCAACTGCTCCGGCGATCGTCCACCGTTGTGCTGCGGATCCGCGAGTTGCCGGGCCAGATCCGCCTTGCTGCGGCCCTGGAAGACGAGCGGCATGTCGGCAGCCGGCAGATGCCAGTTCGGTGCGCCCGGCGGCGTGTGCTCGCCCGGCGCATTGGCGGTGCCGTGGCAGTTGCTGCACCGCATCGCGAATCGACCCAGGCCATCCGCTCCACCCTGCACGTTCTGGCCGTGAGGCCGCGAGTCGTCGCCCTGGAGCGGAACGCGACCCGCCGGATGGCAGTTCATGCAGCGCGGATGCATCAACACGTCGTAGACACGATCGAAGGCGCTCGAGCCGTCGTCCTCCGCACCGATCCCGCCGCCGGCGACACCGCATTGGGTGAGCACGCCGAGACTCGCAGACAGCAGGAGAATCAACGCCAGTCGAATGTTGCGACACATCAGCGCAAGTCCTCCGCGCGGATCGGTAGGCTCCTGATGCGCTTGCCGGTCAGTCGGAACAACGCGTTGCAGAGCGCGGGCGCGAGTGGCGGCACGCCGGGCTCACCGACTCCGGTCGGCGGCAAGGCGCTCGGCACGATGTGAACCGACACTCTCGGCATCTCGTGGATGCGCAGGAGACGATAGTCGTGGAAATTGGATTGCTCGACGCGTCCATCGCGCAACGTGATGGCGGAATAGAACGCGGTCGTCAGCGCGAAGCCGACGGCGCCCTCGAGTTGGGCGACGACGGTATCGGGGTTGATCGTGCGGCCGCAGTCGACCGCGCAGGTGACCTCGTGCACGCGCGGCCAGCCGTTCTCGATCGACGCGAGGACGACCATCGCCACGTAGCTGTTGAACGAGAAGTGCACAGCGATTCCATGGGCCTGACCGCGGGGCAGTTCTCGACCGTAGCCCGCCTTCGTCGCCGCCAGTTCGAGCACGCCGAGGTGGCGGTCCTTGCCGGTCAGGAGCTTGCGGCGCAGCGCGAGCGGGTCCTGCCGCGTCGCTGCGGCGATCTCGTCGAGGAAGGACTCGACGACGAAGGCGGTGTGGGAATGGCCGACCGAGCGCCACCAGAGAGTGGGCACCGGCACTTTCGTGGTGTGCAATGAGACCCGAACGTTGTCGATCGCATAGGGAAGGTCCTCGGCGCCCTCGACCGAGGTGCCGTCGATACCGTTCTTCACCAGGAAGGCTTCGAAGGGAGTGCCGGCGAGGATCGACTGTCCGACGATGCAGTGATCCCAGGCGGTGATCGAGCCGTCCGCGTCGATGCCGGCGCGAATGCGACTGTGCCACATCGGCCGGTAGTAGCCCGACCGCATGTCGTCCTCGCGGGTCCAGACCAGCTTCACCGGAGCGGCACAACGCTTCGCGATCATGCATGCCTCGACGATGTAGTCTGAGGCCGGATTCGCGCGGCGGCCGAAGCCGCCGCCAAGGAAGGTCGTGTGGAGCGTGACCTTCTCGGGCGCGATGCCGAACACCGCAGCAGCCGCACCCTGATCGACCGTCTGGAACTGGGTTCCTGCCCAGATTTCTGCGCGGTCGTCCTGCCAGTGGACGACGCAGTTCAGCGGCTCCATCGGCGCGTGTGCCAGATACGGCACCGAGTAGTCGGCGACGAGAGTGCGAGTCGCGTCCGCCAACGCTCGTTCGGCTTCGCCGGATTGCCTTGCCACCAGACCCGGCTGGGTCGCCTTCGCCTGGTACTCCGCGCGAAGGGCGGCGCTGTCGAGCGATGCGTTGGCACCCGCGTCCCAGTCGACGACCAGGGCATCGCGCCCGCGCTTCGCGGCCCAGAAGCCGTCGGCGACCACTGCCACGCCGGAGCCGACGTCGATCACGTCGCGCACGCCGGGGATGGCGCGCGCCGCGCGATCGTCGACCGACTTCGCCTTGCCGCCGAAGACCGGCGGATGCAGGACCAGCGCGGTCAGCATGCCGGGCACGTAGACGTCGAGAGCGAACACCGCGGTGCCCGCGACCTTCGCCGGCGTGTCGAGCCGATGCGTGGGCTTGCCGACGAGTTGCCAGTCCGCCGGCGACTTGAGCGTCACGTCGTCGGGCACCGGCAACTCGGCCGCCGCCGCCGCCAACTCGCCGTAGCCGAGCGTGCGACCGCTCGCTGCGTGCGTCACGATGCCGCCCGCGGTCGTCAGTTCGCCGATCGGAACGCCGAGGCGACTCGCCGCTGCCGACACCAGCATGGCGCGCGCGACCGCGCCCGCACGGCGCATCGGCTCGGTCATCCCCATGGTGCTGGTGCTGCCGCCGGTCATCTGGATGCCGTAGCCCGGATGCGCGTACACGAGGTCGGCCGGGGCGAACTCGAAGCCGATCTGCTGCCAATCGGCGTCCAGTTCCTCGGCCAGCACCATCGTCAGGGACGTGCTGATGCCCTGTCCCATCTCCGCCTTGTTGATGATGACCGTCACGCGGCCGTCGCTCGCGACCCGCACGAACGCATTCGGCTCGAACACGGCACGCGCGTCCGCGGCCGACTCGGTGGCCGCCGGAAGTCGGAACGCGAGCAGCAACCCGCCGCCGGCTGCGGCGGATGCGCGAAGGAAGCCGCGACGTGAAAGCAGCGTCGACTCGTTCATCGACGTTCCTCCGCACTCGAGGCCGCCGCGCGATGGATCGCCGCGCGGATGCGCACATAGGTCGCACAGCGGCACGCATTGCCGGCCATCGCCGCGTCGATGTCCTCATCGGTGGGCCGATCGACCTCGGTCAACAAGACCGCGGCACTCATGATCTGGCCGGTCTGACACCAACCGCATTGGGGTACCTCGAGCTCGATCCACGCGCGCCGGAGGGCTTCCGCTTTGGCGCCGTCCAAACCCTCGATCGTGGTCACCTTGCGGTTCGCGAGCGCTCGGATCGGAGTGACACAGGACCGCACGGCATCGCCGTCCACATGCACGGTGCACGCGCCGCATTGCGCGAGGCCGCAGCCGAACTTCGTCCCGAGGAGGCGCAACTCGTCGCGTAGGACCCAGAGCAACGGCGTGCTCGGATCGACGTCGAGACTGCGGCGAACGCCGTTGACTTCGAGCTCGATGGACATGGGCTCAGAGTAGATGGCCGGCCGGCGGCTACGCCATGGATTCGGTACCGCGATCGGTGCCGATCGTGCCTGCAGGGCGAGCCCGATGCGGTCTCCGGGTGAGCCGCGCGTGGCACTCGTTGTCGCGGAATCCACCGAGCTTGGCCTATCCTGCAGCACCACGACAGCGCCGCCACTCTGACCCTTGACCGACGATCGACTCCCTCAGGCTGCGCCCTTTGGTGCGGCCGCGCTGGCCGCGCTGAACGCGCTCCTGGAGCACGGCTTGGCGGCGCGCGGCTACGGCGATCTCTCGCCGGGACAGTTGCGCGACCATGCAATTGCGGCCGTCGACGCGCGACTCCTCACGGCGGGCCTCGCGCTCACCGATCTTCACCGCGTCCAAGTGATCGCGACTCTCCCTGCCGAGGACTTCGTGCTGCTCCTGGTCTACCGCTTCGTCGACTCCGCGCGCGCCGGAGCCACCCTCGCGGCGGTCGTGCCGTCGTTGCTCACGGCTGCCTATCGCCGGCTCGGCGCCTCGGCGGAGGCGGCCGAAACCAGGGCGATGGAACTCCTCGAAAACCTGCTGGTCGGCGCCTTCCGCAAGAGTGGGCAGCCCGGGTTCCTCAGTTACGAGGCACGATCCTCGCTGCCCGCGTGGCTGGCGGGCGTCGCCCTGCACGACTGGCGGTCGCAGCAGCGAGCGGAGCGCGCGCGACCGCGTTCGCTCGACGACGCGGATGACACGTCGCCCACAGCCAGCTTGCCGGACCGCCGTGCCGTGGCGGTCGATCGTGAGAGCGAGGCGAAAGAGGTCGCGAGCATTCTGCTCCATGCGCTGCGCGAGGCGCTGCAGCGCGGTGAGTTCGAACCGGTCGACGTCGCGGCGTTTGCGAGCGCAACCCTTTCGCGCCGCACGCATCTCGAACTGGCGGTCCGAGCGGCCGTATCGCCGTCGGCCTTCTCGCGTCGCAAGGATCGCGGGGCGGCGGTGGTCGCGCGCGTCGTGCGCGCCGAGTTGGTCCGCCGAGGACTCGGCGAAGAGTCCGATTTGCCGATCGATGACGCCGACGGTGTCATCCGTCGCTTCTGTCGCGAAGTGATCCGCAGCACGCGCCTTCGCGGAGATCGCAAGAGCCAGCGCGAGGTCCGCCGATGAACCAAGACCGCGACGAACCGTCGCTCGATGAGTTGATCGCCTTCGCGGAGGACCGCTTGCTTCCCGCAGAGCGGGCGCGGATCGCGGCATTCCTCGCGGCCAATCCGGAGACCGCGAGCTTCCTCGCCGAGTTCACCGCTGGGTCGACCGCGGGCACCGTGCCGACGAGCGCTCCACTCGAAGCGATGAAGGCGCGGACGGCGGTGACGCCGCACCCGCGATGGCTTCGCATCGCCGCCGCGGCGCTGATCCTCGCCGCGATCTCGGCGGCTTACTGGTTCGTCACTTCGCAAGAGGCGACGCACGTGGTCGACGTCGCGTTCGCGCGCGCGACACAGTTCGCGGTCCTGGGTGACGCGAGCGGCACGCAGCGAGGTGGGGATGGCGAGGCGAGGCCCGGTGAGAGCGACGTGGCTCGCATCGTGGCACGGCCGAGCGCGGAACTCACGATCTCCGTGGTCGTGCCGGGCGCCGCGCACGCGTGGTTCCTCGCGATCGACTCGTCGGCGCGCACGGTCGAGACCTTGGTCGACACCGCGATCCGAAGCGACGGCGACCGGCTCGCCGTGGGGCGCGTGACCGCGCCGTCCACGGTGGGGCCCGACCAGCGGTGGGTCGTGATGTTGGTCGCGCAGCGTCCCTTCGACTCAGCCGCGCGCGAACGACTGCAGCGGGCCGTCAGAACCGCCGGCGATGCCCGGAGCCTCCGCACCGCGCTGGTGCGCGAGTTCGGCTGCGTGGTCGACGTGCGCGAACTCGTCGTGGCAGCGGAGCCGCCGCGCAAGGTCGGTGCGCTGGATCGACGGATCACGCCGGAGCAACGCGAATTGCAGGCCCGACTGGTCGCGGTGATCTCGAGCCCGCAGCGCGATGCGAGCACGATCGCAGCGCTGCGATCGGATGCGGCCGGCGCGGTGGCGGATGCCGTCGCGGAGCATGGAGCAAAGCACGAAGCCACCCTTCGAATCCGGCACTTCGCGGCTCGTCTCGAGCTGACGCTGGGCGACTCCCCGGACGCTGTGCTGCTGGCCCTCGACTCGCTGGCGACCGACGTGCGCGACGCCGGACTGGCAGCCTCGCAACTCGGGGCATCGATCGAGAGCGATCTCGCCGGTGCGTGCCGCCGGCTCGGTCAGAACGAGACTGCCCTGCGCCATGCGCGTGAAGCGCTGGCGATCTACGAGCGAATCGAGGCGGATCGGCGCGTGATCGCCGAGAGCCTGCGCGGACTCGCCGACCTTCATCGCGAACTGGGCGACGCCGAGGACGCACGCGCTCACGGCGACGCTGCGGCGGCACTCCTCGCCGGCACGCCGTCGACCGACGATGTGCGCGAACGCCTGCTGAATCTCCACCTCTCGCGCGCGAGCACGGAGCTGCGGTTTGCAGCGAAGTCGGGCGATCTCGACGACGCGGCACGCCACGTGGAGTCGGCCCGAGCGTGGCTCGATCGAATGCCGGGTCACGCGCGCGAGGCCACGGTGCTCGCCTACGAGATCGAGGTCGCGAAGCGTCGCGGCGACCGCGCGAGTGTCCTCGCCAAGCTCGAGGAACTGCGCGCACACGACCGCTCGCGACACGGCGAGGAGCATCCGCTGACCGCGATGAGCGACGCGCTCCTGGCACGGGAGTGGATCGTCGACCGACGTTGGCAGGAAGCGCGCGCGCTGCTCGAGTCGGCGTTGTCGCGGCTCGAGCACCGACTGCTCGATCTCGCCGATGCGCGAGATCGCGTGACCATGGCAGGGAGCTTCGAACTCGATTCGCTGATCGACGATCTCGTCGATTGCTGTCTCGAAGCGGATGACCGCGCCGCCGCGCTGTGGACCCTGGAGCGCGGTCGATCGTTCGCATGGCGCGCGTGGTGCACGCGCGCGGCACTCGAGGACACCGACCTTGCGAGCTTGCGCACGATCCGCAGGGACAAGTCCGTGGTGCATCTCCAACTGGCCGTGCTCGAGCGGAATCCACGGGCGTTGCCGTCGGCGGACATCGCCGCGCTCCGCCGTCGACTGGTGGAGCTGCATCACGCGGAGACGAACGAAGAGCGCCGCCTCGCGCGCCGCCTGCACGTCGCCGATCATGGCGCGGATTGGTCGGCAGCATCGGTGTTCGCGCGGGCCGTCGATCGTGGCCGCGGGGTCGCTTGGTTCGAGCGTGGCCGGAGCGAACTGCGGCTGTTCTGGCTCGAGTCGACGGATCGGGAGCCGCGGATCGAGGTGGTGGAGTTGGCGGCCGATGCTGCCGAACTGCGCGACCTCGACGGACTCCTCGAAGAATGCGGTCGCGCGTGGTGCGATCCTGCGGTCGGGCTCAGTGCCCTCCGTGCGCAGTTGGAGAGCTTGCGTGCGCGGTTGCTGCCGCCGGCAGTCTTGGCGCGCTGGTCGGTCATGCGGTCGATCGCGATCGTGGTCGACGGCCCGCTCGCGAGTCTGCCGTTCGAGGCGATCGTCGAGAACTCGCCGCCCCTCACCTACGTGCCGTCCTTGGCAGCGAACGGGCGAGCAGTACGTCGCAACGCCGAGGCCGCCGTTCGCAGGGTGCTGATCGCCGGCTTCGGTGCACATCAACCGCGTGATCCGCTGCAGCGTGAGGCAGCGATTCTCGCTGTCGACGAGTCTCCCAAGATCGGTGCACGTACCTCGCGAGCCGCATTGCCGGAAGTCGCAGTCGAGATCGACCTCCTCGACGGCATCTGGCGTGAGCGGGGTGCGACCGTGAACACCCTGCGCGGCGAGGAGGCGACCGTGGCCGCCATCTTGCATGCCGCCTGCGAGCACGACGTGATCCACATCGCCGGGCACGGTCGCCGCGCGGACCCTGCCCTGCCTTACAGCGCTGGAAGCCAACTCGCGCCGAGCGAGGATGCGCCGTGGGCAGCAGGATTGCTGAACGCCAAGGCCGTGCTGCTCGGCTGGTGTGCCGACCAAAGCCCGGTGCGCTGCGTCGTCCTGGCCGCTTGCGACAGCGGTCGCGCTGCTGAGACGCGATTCGCCACCCTGACTCTGCCGAGTGCCCTGTTGGCGCGCGGAGTCGATTCCGTGGTCGCCAGTCCTCATCCCGTCGACAGTGAGTCCACGGTGCAATGGATGGCTGCACTGCATGCCGCACTCGCAGCACGCCGCGACGGCGATGCTTTGCTCGCAGTGCACGAGGCACAGAGTCGCTTGCGCGAGCGCTTCGGCGACCCGCGGATCTATGCGGCGTTCCAACACCATGGTCCAGGCATGGCGTCACGCTGAGCGGGTGCTCAGCGGATGGTC
This sequence comes from Planctomycetota bacterium, assembly GCA_050181465.1. Taxonomy (GTDB): domain Bacteria; phylum Planctomycetota; class UBA1135; order UBA1135; family UBA2386; genus JACRLW01. The sequence continues at coordinate 65,618 of JBFXDD010000024.1, read as the reverse complement.
AGTGCCGTCGGATCGGTGATCAGCAGCGAGCCGCGAGAGGTGATCGCGAAGGCGGCGGCGACGATCGACAGCCCGCGTGCGCTCGGCGGCACGAACAATCCGCCGCTGAGCGCCCCGCCGTCCTGGCTCAGTTGTCCGCGAAGTTGCGCGATCGACAGCGACGCGAAGAACAGGGCGTCCGCTTCGAGTCCGATGGCGAGGTTGTCGATCAGCAGCGGGGTTTGCCCTACGTTCCCGGAGAGCACGACCGCGAAGAGCTGGCCGGCGGAGTCCGGCGCGAAGCCGTCGAGCTCGAAGACGTTCGACCGACCGGCAACGATTGCGCCGCCGACAGCTCGCACGCGCTGCGGCCGTGCACCGCCGATCAGGGCCTCGGTGCGACCGGAGCCGCGAGTCAGCCATACGCCGCGGAAGTCGCGGTAACGGGGATCGAACACGGTCGTGACTGCTTCGACAGCGTTTCCGGTCGATGCATCCAAGAGGGGGAACGGCGAACCGAACTCCTGTCGGCCGAGGGCCACGCGTGCGAGGCGCGAGGTGCCGGCGGTCGCTTCGATCCAGCGCACGGAGTCCGTGCCGTGATCGGTGAGCAACCGCGGCGCGCTCGCCGGGCGACCGAACAGGTCCTCGGTCGCCATCTCGCTCGCGCGGTCGAAGGGCACGCGCGTGAGGAAGACGTGGTCCGCGCCGCGGCGATCGTCGGTGAAGGCCAGGAGGCACTCGTCGGCTGCGACGGCGACCTGCGGCGGCATGGCTCGCGCGCCGGGCGCATGACTGTTGGTCAGATCGACCGGGGTGAAGGTGTTGCCCCGGTCGGCGGACAAGGCGAGTGCCGTGCGCGGCAGACTCGACGCGCTCGCCGTCAGCCAGGCGATGCCGACACGGTCGCCGAGCGCACTCAAGGCCAGGTGGTCGCTGCCGATGGCAGTCGTTGCGATCGTGGTCGGTGAACTCGGTGCCCCGGTGCTGTGTTCGAAACGGGTGTGCAGCACTCGTGAGCCGCCGGTCGGCAGCAACTCGCTCCAGGCGATGTGGCTGCGAAGGTTGTCGACGGCGACCGCGATGCCGTCCGCGGGTACGCCGCCGCTTGCATGCGCGATGTGGGCGGCGAAGCTGCGGCCGGCGTTGGTCGAGCGCCAGGACCGCAAGGCACCAGTGCTCGACGGCGTATCGGCGTAGACCGCCAGCACCTGGATCACCTGTGGCTGGCCGCCGACACCGACGGCGCGATACCCGGTGATGATCGGCGCCGGACTCGGGCCGGGATTCATCGGGCTGGGCCCCGTCCAGGTGTCGCCTTCGTCGAAGGACGTATCGAAGAACAGGGTGTCGACCGTGGTGCCGCCGCTGCGTACGCGCTCGACCCAGCAGATGAAGATCTCCTCGTCGACCACGATCACCGTCGGCTCCAACCCTTCGCTGGTCGGGTTCACCTGCAGCGTGCGGACGGCGGACCAGTTCTCACCCTCGGGACGGATGCGAAAGTGCACACCGGGGCGCCCGGCCAGGGTCTCCGCCACCACGGCGAACTCTTCCTCGAAGCTGTAGCCGAAGCTGGCCCCGGTCGGCTCGGTGCCGAAGCTCGGCACCAAGGCGGGCTGACGCGCGGTTTGCGCAGCGAGGGAGCCCGCACCGAGCAAGCCGGTGACGGATACGAGCAAGAGTCGGCTGCGCATGATCGGGGACCGCTCTCTAGACTCTGCGTCACCCGGCCCCAACCCGGCCGCCCTTGGGATCTCATGAGCGGAATCGTCGAAGCCATCTACCTGCGGCCGTCCGCACGCATGCCGACGCGGTCCGTCGTATCGGCACTTGCGATCCAGAGTCGTGGGCTGGACGGCGACCACGCCGGCGCCGGTCGACGGGAAATCACCCTGCTGTCGCGCGAGTCTTGGGATGCAACGTGTGCGGAGTTGGGGCGAAGCCTCGATCCGGCGATCCGCCGCGCGAACATCCTGGTTCGCGGCCTCCCGCTCGGAGACCTGATCGGGCAGTGCTTGACGATCGGCCCCGTCCGGATCGAAGTCGTGGGCGAGACTCGGCCCTGTGAACTGATGGACGATCTGGGCGGGGTCGGACTGTGTGCCGCGCTGCGAGCGGATCGTCGCGGCGGTATCCACGGGCGCATCCTCACGGGTGGGACGATCGCGGTGGGGGACGTGGTGAACTTCGATCTCGCGACCGCCCCGTGAGCGGATAGCATCGCGGGCGACGGGCATGGAGTGAGCCCGCCGCAGGGAAAGCGATCATGACGCTCATTCGCGACGAGGCTCTCTTCGAGCTGATCTACGGCGGCGAAGGCCGCGGCCGATTCACACAGGATTCGCCGATCATGCCGGACGTGTGGTTCGCGTTTGCCGAGTCGGGGGAGGAGCGAATCGACCTGCTGCTCGAGCCCTATCGCGGCGTGCGCCCAGGTGAGTTGGCGTTCCACCTCCGCGAGCACGTCGAACAGAAGGAGGCGCCGTTGTCGGGGTCGCGCTCGCGCGCGATCGCCTACGACGAGAGTCACGTGGTGGCCAGGCTCTCCCTGAGAGAAGTGATTCTTCATGCGCTGCCGCTGACGAAGTGGTGGCAGAACGGCCGCTATCTCGGTGAACTCACCGATCTCAAGGTCGCGGACATCGTTGCTCTGCTGTCCGGTCGGGGCAGGCGCAAGCAGGTGACGACCGATGGAGTGTGGTTCCTTCGACTCGCCGGAACACTGCTGCACGCATCGCGGGGCGAAGGTGGCGAGCGCAGCGTCGAGCAAGTCGCGGCCAAGGAGATTGCCGCTGCCATCGCACCGCTCCTGAAGTCGAGCAGGTCGGTCGCTGCGGTCAGGCCCCTGTTGTGGTCGCTGCATCGCAATCGAACGGCCGAGCTGGCGGTCTGTCACTCGCGACAGACAATCAAGGCGGATGCCGCCGAGCGAACCTTCGCAGCGGCGGCCGACGACATCACCTGGGCGATCCTGGATACCGGGATCGACGCGCGTCATCCCGCATTTCGCCAGCGCGACGAGGGCGGCTCTCTGAAGGAGCTGCCGAAGAACAAGCCGTTCGCCGGCTGCTCGCGTGTGAAGCGGAGCTTCGACTTCACGAGGATCCGCAAGTGGATGCAGGACGACGCCGGCGAACTCGACGAGGTCGGCGGTGTGAAGGAGCTACGGGACCGGCTGCGTTCGGGCAAGGTCATCGACTGGGACATGATCGAACCGCTGGTTCGACTCGAGCACGATTCGGACTACGAGGCACCGCGGCATCCTCACGGCACGCACGTCGCCGGCATCCTCGGCGGCGACTGGCGAGCGCGGGATCCCGGCTACGACGTCGACGACAACGACGACCTGATCGGCATCTGCCCTGCGATCCAGCTCTACGACATCCGCGTGCTCGACGAGAACGGCGCGGGCGACGAGTTCTCGATCCTCGCGGCCTTGCAGTTCGTGCGCTTCCTCAATCAGCGCAGTCACCATCCCGTCATCCATGGTGTGAACCTCAGCCTCTCGATCCCGCACGACGTCCGGAACTTCGCGTGTGGACGCACACCGATCTGCAACGAAGTCGAGCGACTCCAGCAATCGGGTGTGGTCGTCGTCGCGGCGGCCGGCAACAAGGGCTACGTCTCACGCGAGATGGACCCGAAGGCCGGCGAGTCGTATCGCAGCATGAGCATCACCGATCCGGGCAATGCGCCGTCGATCATCACCGTGGGTGCGACGCACGGTCGCCGACCGCATGCCTACGGCGTGAGTTACTTCAGCAGCCGCGGTCCGACCGGCGACGGTCGCAACAAGCCCGACCTCGTCGCGCCCGGCGAGAAGATCCTCGGCCCGATACCCGACGGCGGTTACGACCGGTTGGACGGCACGAGCATGGCGGCACCGCACGTGAGTGGTGCGGCCGCGATCCTCATGAGTCGTCATGCGGAGCTGATCGGCGATCCCGCTCGCATCAAGTCCATCTTGTGCGAAACGGCCACCGATCTCGGACGTGAGCGGTACTTCCAAGGCGCGGGACTCGTGGATGTGCTGCGCGCATTGCAGTCGATCTGAATCAGGAGAAACCCATGGCGAAGCTCTTCCAGCTCGAAGCTCTCGCAGCCAAGCACGGCGACGCGCTGCTGCTCCACTACGGCACGACCGCGAAACCGCGGCTGATCGTCATCGACGGCGGACCCAACGGTGTGTGGGCGAAGGCGTTGTCGCCGCGGCTCAACGAGCTGCGAACGGAGCGCGGTGACCCACTCGAGATCCGCATGCTCATGGTCTCGCACGTCGACGACGATCACATCCGCGGAGTCCTCGACATGACGCAGCGCATGTCGAATCGTCTCGACGACTCGCAGCCCGCGGAACACTCGATCGGTGAGATCTGGTTCAACGCCTTCGACGACGTGCTCGGCAACTCGCAGGTCGCCGCGATCGCTCAACCGTCCGCCGCCGCGAGCTTGAGTGGGTCCATTGCCGCTGCCGGTGCGCTCATCGCAAGCGTCGGCCAGGGGCGCCGGTTGCGCGATCGCATCCAGCACCTCGGCCTCATTCAGAACGGCGGCGATCCATTGATCGTCGCCGGCTGGGACTGGGACATCGGCGACGGTCTGACCTTCACGATCGTCGGGCCGCTTCAGAGCGAGATCGATGCCTTCCAGATCGCGTGGGACAAGGAGGTGAAGAAGAACGGCTGGGACGCGAACGTCGCGGCCGCGGAGGTCGCGGCGTATCTCGACAAGTCAGCGTGGAACCTCGCGAGCCTCGTCGTGCTCGCCGAGTGTCACGGCAAGCGCATGTTGCTCACGGGTGACGCCCGCGGTGATCACATCCTTGCCGGACTCGAGGAGCAGGGGCTGCTGAACGGCGGCGGCATCGATCTCGACGTGCTGAAGGTTCCGCATCACGGCAGCAATCGCAACGTGTCGCCGGATTTCTTCGAAGCCGTGCGCGCCGACCATTACGTGATCTCCGGCAATGGGGAGCACCAGAATCCCGATCTCGACACGCTCCGCATGATCCTGGATGCGCGCGGCGCGGACTCCTACGAGATCCATTGCACCTATCGAAAGGGCGTCGACGGGTTCACTTCGCGGCTGACCGGCTTCCTCGCCGGCCTGAGTGCTTCGCAGCGATCGCGCTTCGTGTTTCGTGCGGAGTCTGCGTTGTCGCTGGTCGTCGCACCGTGATCCTCGCGCCGCGTGCGCGGGGTACCTGGGGTCAGTCCCGCACGCGCTTCAACTCGGGCAGGACGACGTGCCAGAAGTCCGGAGCACCCGGCGGCAGCGGGTAGCCGGCCGCTTCGCTCTCGGCGCGCGTGCGACGCAGGATCGCGAGGCAAGTCGCGCGGACTGTCCGACCCGGCATCCCTGCCAGAAGTTCGCGGCCTTTCTTGGACAGAGCGCCGACGCGGGAACCTCTGGCATCGGCCAGGAGCACTTGGTCCTTCTGCTCGATAACGCGCAAGTCACTACCCGCATTCAGGCGATCGATGGCCCGCTCGATCGCGACGTGATCGCCCTTGCGCGCGGTCCAACCCAGGTCGATGTCCTCGAGCGACAGGCTCTCGTAGCGCGGCTCATCGGTCTGGCGCGCCGCATCCGGCAGGTCCACGCGCTCGATCACCGCGGCCGGCAAGTCCAAAAGGAGCGGTAGGGGCCGTGCGGTGCACGTGAGGATGCTGAGCCTGGACTTCGCGCGGGTCATGCCGACATAGAACAACCGTCGCGTTTCTTCCAACTTCTCCGGCTCGAGAGATTTCGCCGCGGGGACGCCCACGAGGAGCACGTCATCGAACTCGAGCCCCTTGCTGCTGTGCAGTGTCGACAGCAGAAGGCCGTCGCCGAGGACTCGCTCACGACGACGGTCCATCAGCATCTCGCCGAAGAACTCGCGGACTTCGCGTTGCGAGAGCTTCGACTCGCCGAGCGTGGCCACGAGCTGAGCCACACATTCACGCACGAGCAGGACATCGCGGTGCTCACCCCGGCGCGTCTGGAGTTCGGCGACACCCTTGCGCAGCAGCTCCGCGTCGACCGTCAACCGATCGAGTGAAGCAGTGCCGCCGAGTGCTCCCAGGAACTCCTGCACCTCGCGCAGCCGGAACCAAGAGAAGCTGGCGTTCGAATCGATGCGACGGGCGAATGGAATGCCGTCGGCTTCCAATCGAGCGCGAATGCCGTCGAGCAGGCGGTGCTCCGGGGCGAGGATGGCGCGCGTGCGCGGTAGGGCACCGACGCTCTGTGAGTCCCAGGCTCTCAGTTCACGCGCGGCGGCGTCACCAAGGCAGCTCACGTCGTTCACCGAGATCACGCGAACTCGGTTGGATACCGGTCCGTCTTCGCGGACCGAAGCGGCGAGCAGCTCCGCGCCCGCCTTCAACCGATCGGGATTGCGCGCGATCACAGCGCTCGCGCACTGCACGATCGTCGAGGTAGAGCGAAAGTTCTCCAGCAGACTGACCCTTCGAGCGCCGTAGTCGGTTTCGAAGCGCCGCAGGAACTCCACGTTCGCGCCGCGGAAGGAGTAGATCGCTTGGTCGTCATCGCCCACAGCGAGGATGCCGAGTCTGCGATCAGGATCCTCGAGCTTGCGGCCGGTGATCGCCGAGAGCAGTTCGTATTGCCGTTCGTCGATGTCCTGATACTCGTCGACGAGGACATGACGAAAGCCTGCGGTGATGCGGTCGCGCAAGGGTTCGTCGTCGGCGGTGCCCGGGATCGCCGAACCGCGCAGAAGGGCGGTGGCCGTCTCGATCAGCTTGTCGAACGGGTTGACGTCGCTCTTCTCATCGAACGTGGAGAGTCCACCGCCGCACAGCCGCATCGCGAGTCCATGCCAGGTTTGGACGAGCACGCCGTGTGCCTCCTCGCCCAGCAAGTCCAACAGCCGCCGCTTCATCTCGTTGGCGGCGTCGCGGTTGTAGCAGACCATCAGGATGGACCTGGCCGGCACACCCTGCACTCGGATGAGCCAGGCGCAGCGGTGGACGACGACCCGTGTCTTGCCCGAACCCGGTCCGGCGAGGACCAGCAGATTGTCATCGACCTTCGCCTCGATGATCCGGCGCTGAGCCTCGCTCGCATCGGCGACGATCCGCTCGAAGGTCTCCGGCGTGGTCGCGCGGCGCAACTCGTCGACGCGGCCGGGGAAGTGCCGGCTCCGGAACTCGCGCTCGCTGCGTTGGAAGTAGTCGCTGAGGAACTCGCGGCCGCGTTCGCTGGACTCGGTCATCCGCTTGGCGAACTCGGCCATGTAGTGCACCTGCGCGATCCGCTCCTCCTGGTGGGTCGCGAGCGGCTTGAAGTCGCCCTCGGTGAACCTCTTGGACTCGGTCGCCTTGGGAATCTCGAGATGCATGGCCTGGCGAAAGACCGCCAGGCCTTTTTGCAGATGCACGATGCCGAAGTCGTGAAGGTGCAATAGGGCGTTCTCGATCGCTGGCAGGCCGCGGAGCTGCTCGTGACCGATCAGCTCGAGTCGCCCGCGCGCGGCGCTGTGCAGTTCGTCCATGGTGAACTCCGCGAGCAGACCCTTGCCGCTGCTGCCTTCCGGCTTCACCTGGGTGAGAATCGCCTCGAGCACGCACTCGCGAAGGACCGCGCGGAGACCTTCCTGCTCCAAGAGAGCCTGCCAGTCGCCGCGAAGTTGCACCCGTACCCGATGGCCTGCGCTCGCGACCACCCGGAAGGAGTCGTCGCGCAGGCTCGGATTGGCGGCACGCGAGCGTTGACTCGAGAGCCAGCGGTGCACGGTCTCGAGCTCCACCGGCTGCTCGCGCTCCTGCATGCGTGCCGCGAGTCGGGCGACGTCGAGCGGATGCCACTGCTCGTCGTCGGCGTCGGGATGTTCCTCGCGCAACAGCTCAAGGAGTGCGCGCTGCATGCGCTCGTGCCGGAGCAGCCGCTTGCGCGAGCTGTCCTCGACCCGGTGATCGACGAAGGCGGACAGCTTGAGGCCGGACGTGAGCAGGCCGGCGGTCGCCATGTCGCGCAGCAGCCTGACGACCTGGACACCGGCGTCATCCGTACCAAGGTGGGGGAAGGCGGCACGAAACGCGGCAAGGCCGAGGAAATCAACGGTCGAGACCGACTCGTCCGGCTCCCGCTCCAGCAGTTTGGCCATGACTGCGCGCCAGAGCTGGGTCATGGCGGGAGTGAGCGCTGATTTGGCGAGGATCGTGTCGACTTCGTCGAGCGATTGCACCTTCGGGTAGCCGACGAACAGGCAGTTGTGGTTCTTGCCGCGCGCCACGAAGTTGCCGCGTTCGAGCCAGGCGACGGCGGTCACCACCCGAGTCGGTGTCCCGGGATCGTCGGGATCGAAGTCATCGAGCAGTTCGTCGTCGCGCACGATCTCGCCGGTTGTGCAGTAGGTCGCTCGCGAGCCGTCTTCTTGCCGCTTGCGCGCCAGGAAGCGGATGCGGCGAAGGATCTGGGCCACCTGCTTCTGATCGAGCGCAGATCGCTTGAGCAGTCCGAACTGCCGATCGACGTCGCTCTTGTCGAACAGCAAGACGGCATCCGCGGGCATGAGATCGCGCCCCGCGCGCCCGACCTCCTGCACATAGGCCTCCAAGGAACCCGGGATGTCGTAGTGCACGACGCGCCGCACGTCGGGTTTGTCGATCCCCATGCCGAAGGCGTTGGTGGCGACCACGATGCGCGTCTCACCGGTGAGGAAGCGTGCTTGCAAGGCGCTCTTCTCCGGCGCTTTGAGTCCAGCGTGGAAGGGCTCGGCGACGAAGCCGGCGTTGCGGAGGTCGGCCGCGACGCGCTCGGTGGTCTTGCGCGTCGAGGCGTAGACCAAGACGCTGCCTGTGGGGTTCGCGCTGAGCGTCTCGGCGAGGAGTTCGCGCAACCGCGCGAGCTTGAGCGCGTGCTCGACGTCTTCGACCTGCTGAGTCAGGTTCTCGCGCGGCGCGTGACCGTCGTAGAGCGTGAGTTCGGCACCCAGGCTGTCACGGAAGTGATCGCGGATCTCGGCGGTGACCGCGGGCTTGGCGGTTGCGGTCAGGCAATGGATGGGAGGTACCGGCACGCCCTGGCTGCGCGCCAGTTCGCCGACGAAGCGGGCTGCGTGCAGATAGTCGGGGCGGAAGTCGTGCCCCCACTTGGAGAGGCAGTGCGCCTCGTCGAAGACGACGGCCGCGAGTTCGCGCACCGCGATCGCGCGTTCGAAGCCGGGGTTGCGGAGTTGCTCGGGGGCGACGTAGAGGATGCCGAGCCGGCCGGTCTGGAGATCCTCGACCACCTGCGCGCGCTCGAGCGAGTTCAGCCGACCGGTCAGGGCGGCGACGTGCATGCCGAAGGCGGCGAGCCTGCTCCGCAAGTTGTCGACCTGATCGTGCATCAGCGACTGCAGCGGCGAGATCACCAGTGTGAGACTGCCGCGACGAACGAACGCAGCGATTGCAGGAAGCTGGAAGCAGAGCGACTTCCCGCCGCCGGTCGGCAGCAAGGCCAGCCAGCTCTCGCCTTTCAGTCCGGCGGCGACGATGGCGGCTTGCGCACTGCGGCCGTCCTCGAGCCTTGGCTCTTGGCGGAAATCGGGATGGCCGAACCACCGAAGTAGCAGCCCGCGGGCATCGTGCTGATGGCGGCACCACGCACAGTCGGGCAAACCGCAGTCTCGATCGCGCAGCGCGGCCAGGAGCGATCGCACGCGCGGTACGCGGCGCGCGATCCACGGCATGAGCATGGAGCTCGACGGCTGCTCGAAGGTCGCGCTCACGCGAAGCCAGGCGAGCGCGAAGAGCATCGCGAGGCACTCGCTCGGGTCGTGCATCTGCGCCTCGATCCAACGCGTCAGCGCCGTGGAGCAGGCCCGTTCGCGCAGGCAGCTCTCGATGTCCTCACGCAATGCCGAGCTCGAAGCGGCGATCGGTTCCAACCAGAGCGAGAAGCCGCGCGCCGCATTCTCATCCCACGTCGCGAGCCCGCGTTCCCCGAGCGATCGAATCGCGCGCACGAATGCGGGTTGCGTCCGAGCCAACTCCTGCATTCGCGTGGTGCAGTCGTCGAGAACCTGCTTCGAGTGCTTGACGTCCGCCACTGGGTCGCTGGGCGCGAGCTTGAGCAGCTTGTCGTTCTTCACCAGTGCGTGGTAGGGGTACTCCGCAAAGGCGATGACCGAGAGCACGAGCGTGTCGATGCACGGCAGCGCGAGGAGCCGCAGGTGCGGGTGGTGATGTCGGAGCCACGGTAGATCGAAGGCGATCAGGTTGTGGTTGAAGACGAAGCCCGCTTGCTCGGCGAGATGATCCAGTTCCTGTGTGCGCGACGAGTTGAGCGCACCGGTCCCGCGCAGCTCCTGGGAGTCGATGACGACTCCGATTGCCTTCAGCCGCTGCCTTGCGTAGTCCGGACCGCCGACCAACTCGAGGTCGATTCCGAGTCCGGGGCGGGGGGCTGTCATCCGGGGGCAGCGTATCCGGGCGCGGAGCTGAGCCGAAGGGTCTCGCCTTCGCTCGCTGTCATCGATCGAGCGTGACCGTCATCGGAGGAAGATGCGGTAGCTGGTTCCGCGGCTCGCGATCCCGCCGGTTGGAGACGTCGGGTCGGCGGCGATGTATTGCGCGAAGTAGCGGAGGCCGAGGTGTTGCAGCGAGTTCGGTATCGCTGCAAACGACGTCGCCCGGCCGTCGAGATCGCTGATGACGGGCACGATCGAGCCTTGGAATCCGAATGGGTCGACCAGCACCGTCACGCCGGCGACGACTCGGTTGGTTGGGATGGGCGAGGTCAGAATCAAACCGGTTGCGAGCGGGTGAGTGCCCTCGACGACCGTTCCGAACGCAGAGTTACCAGAGTAGGGGCTGCCGAAGGGATGGATCGTTGGTGTGCGAGCGTTGCCGCCGGTTGTCGCGGGGCCGTAGTCGTGATCGCCGGCTGCGGCGCGCAGCACGGCGAGCGTGCCGTCGGCGTCCTGCGTCAGCAGGTTCCCCGACGGTCCGCCGGCGGCGATGCCGATCGGCGTTGCTGGGACAGCGAGCAGGCCGACTTCGCGTGGCTGCCGCGGTTCGCTCACATCGAAGATGCGAGTGCCGCGGCGCGAGCCGATGTAGAGCAGTCGTTCGCGTTCGATGAACTCCAGCGGAGTCGCGGCGAGTCGATCGATCGGGATGCTGGCGAGCACGCTCGGGTTGGTCGGCGACGACGTGTCGATGACGTGGATCTGGCCGACACCACGTTCTGCCGCGAGCAGCAGATCGCCCTCGCGGGTGAAGTCGAGTCGGCGCGCGTCGATCGGCAACGTGCCGAGCAGGGCGAAGGAGTTCGCCGCATCGCGCAGATGGATGCGACCGTTGAGGCTGACGGCCACGAGGTCCTTGGCGACGGCCAACGCGGTCGCGTTCATGATCGGCTCGGCCCCGGTGAAGATCGGCGCGCCGGATGGACCACCAGGCGAGAATCGAAGGATGGGTCCTTGGTGAGCGATCAGGATCTCGTTGCGGCGAGGGTCGTGGGCGACGGCGTGAGTGCCCGTCCACAACGGATGTGTGGCGACGCCGATCGTGCGGAGCGTGAGTGGGTCGACGACCGCGAGAGCGCCCTGGTTGTTCGGCGCGAGGGCGAGCCGGCGGTCGAATTCGATCAGCGCGGCGACGTTCTGCGTGCCGAGTCCGAGGGACCCCAAGGGGATCGTCGCGGTCACGACCGGCAACTGCGGTACGCGCAGGTCGACGAGCAGCAGTTCGCTCGGCGTTGCGACCGCGGCTAGTTCGCTGTCGCTGGCTGGATCGACGACGAGCGCCAGAGCGAGTGCCTGTGTTCCGGTGCCGGTGACGACGTTGCGCCCCAGTTCGATCAGGTTGCCGTCGGGTGGGCTCGCGGTCGAGATTGCGACCTGCGTGCGGGCTGCGTTGCTCGCGATCGAGATTGATGCGAGGAGAGTGCGCGCGAGTGCAGGTCTTGCGAGTCTTGGCATCCGTGAGGGATGCAGGATAGCGCGGGTGCGATGGGTGGATGGTCGTCGAGAGCCTGCGGCATGGTTCGGTCAATGCGTGAACGCGGCGACACGGGGTGTCATGCGCGGGGCGTCGCTTCGCTCACTGCAACTCGAAGCCGATCACCGGCACCGCGTTGTGTTGCAGGAGCGGCGGCTCCCCGTTGCGGCTGGTGAGTTCGACGGCTTGCAGCGCGGGCGGGGCTCCAGCGAGCGTGCAGTCCATCGCGTTCGACACCGCCAGGCCGATGCTCTCGAGCCACACCCACTGCGCGCCGAGGTTTGCGCCCGAGAGCGCGGGGTCGGCCGGCCAAGTGAGGGCTGCGTTGGCGGCGCCGATGGCGAAGCCCGACCAGGTCGGGTCGATCGCGACGATCGGTGCGCCGATCGCGGTGAACGGATCGACCCACAGCTCGCAGCCGCTGGCCGGGAGATTCGGAAGCGGGATCGGCGCGGTGCGCAAGTTGCCGAGCAGCAGCCACGCGGAGCTCGGTGCTTCGGCCACGAGTGTGAAGTTCGCGCTGCGGCCGGGCACGAGGCCGGTGCTCGCGACCGATGCCGTTTCCGGACTCCCGCTCATCACTCCGCAGGTGTGACCGAGCAGGGTCAGCGAGCCCGCGGCGGTCTCGCTCGCGGCATCGATCGGCCAGTCGGCGAGCGCGGCATCGAGTCCCTCGATCTCGATCGCGAGTGGGCCGCCGTTGTGCGTGTAGCTGGTCGTCAACGCGATGCGGATGGTGTCTTGCATGTCCCACGTCGCGCTTCCGCTGAGCGCGGGCGAGGAAGGAGCTGTGATCGATCCGCGATAGACCTCGACGGGATTGGGCAAGTTGGCGGTGAAGTCCGGGCGCGCGTCATCGCTCGTGAACGCCGCAGGGCCCATTCGAACCACGACGCGGGCACTTGCGTTCGTGAGTGCCCGCGGGTTGCGGGCGTCGCGTCGGAAGCGCAATCCGATGATCGTGCGGCCGTTGAGGTTCGCGACCTCATTGGAGCCGAGGACGACTTGAGTGCGATGTGTGTGTGCGATTCCAGGCAGAGTTCGATGCGAAGCGCCGTCGGTGCTCGAGTGCGCACTCGGCGCGACCACGAAGTTCTGCGCGGTCGTTGTCGATGCGAAGGTCAGGGCGAGGGCGAGGAGTCGGGTCTGAGAGTGGTTCATCGGTTTCCCACGACATCGACGGTCGCGTTGCTGGGGTTGGGAACCTTCATGTCACTGACGAGCAAGCGTGTGCCGCCGGGCGCGCTCGGCGGGAGGCGAAACTCGGCGCGGCCGCCGATCACCGGAACGCGGTAGGTCTTGCGGCCGGGGATTCCGACCCAAACTTCTCGCACGCCGCTGCCTACCTCGATCTCCAGGACGCCGCCTTCCTGCACCTGCGGCGGGACTCGGATGCCGGGGTCTTGGGCGGATCGTTTCATCGCGATCAGCGGCGTCGCGTCAATCGATCACGGAGAGTCATCGCGACTGCGGATTCGGGAAAGACTTCCAAAGTGTGCGCGAGGGAGTCGGCGAGACCCCTCGAGTCGTGGCCCTCACCGGCCAGGAGCACATCCGCGAGACGTTCGAGCGTCGGCAACAGCGCGGCGTCTCGTGTTTGCTCCGCAACCATCAGCAAGGCCGGCGTGTGGCGAAGCAACTCCTCCGGGCCCGCCGAGGCCAGTCCGATTGCCCAATCGAGGAGTTCGCGATGTTCGTCGCGAGGCGGATCCTCGGGCGTGTTCGGCTGCGTTCGCGTTCGCGAGGAGCGGCCGAATATGAAGCCGCTACCCAATCCGGCGAGCCCCGCCGCTGCGACTGCGAGCAGCCATTGGCGTCGCGAGGGCGTTCGCGGGCGCTCTGGTTCTTCAGGCGCGAGCAGATAGACCGGCTCGAGTCTCATCTCGTGAAGCTTCGCTCTCGTTGAGAGCCGTCGTGGTTTGGATTGCGAGCAAGTTGCCGTGGAATCCCGACGAGCGATCGGGACGCGGCGGTCAGGACGAACTCCGTTCCGACCTGGGGAGGCTAGAACCGGTGAAGCCGACGGTCAACCCGGAGACATCTTGCGTCGGCCGCTTGTCTGGCGCGCGGTGGCTCGCCGGCCGGCACTCGCAGATCGGGATCGGCTCGTTGCCAGGTCTGCGTGGGATGCCATGTTCGCTTCTCGCGTCCGGGCGGCCGATTGCCGGAATGCAGAGTTACTGCGATTCTGCAGTCATGCAAGCCAAGGCCACCATCAACGAGCGTGGGGTCATCACGATCCCGGCCGCGATGAGGCAAGCCCTGGGTCTCAAGCCCAACGACGAGGTGCTCATCGAGGAGACCGAGCAGGGCTTGCTCATCCGACCGGTGCTTAGTGTCCCGCTCGAGACCTACTCCGAGAAGCGGATCGCCGAGTTCGCCAGCGACGACAAGGCGATCGGGAAGTTGCTGCGCAAGAAGCGCTCCTGATCGCATGCGCGTCTTCCTCGACGCCAACGTGTTGTTCTCGGCGAGCAACCCGGGCAGAAATATTGCCCGGTTGGTGGATTGGCTCTTCGCCGAGGCGACGGCCGTAACCAGCGACCTCGCCCGTGGCGAAGCGCATCGCAACCTCGCCATGAAGCGCGCGGAACGGCTGCCGGCCTTCGATCTGCTGATGCAGAAGGTCGAGGTGGTGTCTTCGACGCGGTTCACCCTTTCGGTGAGTCTCGACAAGAAGGACCGACCGCTGCTGTGCGCGGCGATCCGTGCTGGGTGCACGCACTTCGCGACCGGAGACCGCCGCGACTTCGGCCACCTGTTCGGCAAGACCGTCGAGCAGGTGAAGGTGGTGGGCCCGCTGGGCCTGGCGAAGTTGCTGGCGGCGGGGGAGCGATGATCGATCTGCATCTGCGCCGCCGAGGCTTGTGCCGCGCGAAGCAAGTCCTCGAGGCGCGCCCCTCGGCGCTTGGGCTCGGATCTCGATGAAACCCGCACCGCTTCGTGCGGGGGGGACGGCTGGATGGGGGCGCGACTTAGACGCGTTCCTCCACGTTGCGAACTGGGGCAAGTCCACCGCTCGTAGGTCGCTCCGCGTGTGTGCGGTCCAGGAAAGCGGCGGGCTCGGCTGCCAGGCATTCAGATGTCGCCGACATCCGCGATCTGGGTGTCCAGCCTCTGACGGTCCAGGCGGAACCCTGGGGGTAGAGGAGGCCAAGTGAGTCAGCGTCTTGGTGGCCGGCTTTCCGGGCTCTGCCTGTGGCGTGTTGCCAGCCAGTACTTCATCGGTGTCCGCGACGGGAAGATGGTTCGTCCGATCGAACTCTCCTCGCACCTCCCGAGATCGAAAGGCCGCGCCGCGAGCACCAGTCACGGTCATTGCCCCAGTGCAACGTCAGCGCTCTATTGGTCTCTCCCGGGAGCCTCGATTGCCGTCCGGGCTCGTCCTCATGCCCATCAAGTCGGACTCACCGCGCTGGAAGCAACTCGGCTCGACTCCTTTTGCGTGGGAGGCCGCAGCCCTCACGTACCTGCGGGAAGGCCTCAACGACCACGAGCCGGTTCGGGTGTGGTCCCTGTTCGAGTTCGTCTCGACCGACGGCCGCATCAACGAGGTGGACGCCCTGGTTCTGACGGCAAAAGGCTTCTACTTGGTCGAGATCAAGAGCCATCCTTGCATCGTCACCGGCGACAACGGCACTTGGACCTACAAGTGGCCGGACGGCCGCAAGAGCAGCGAAGACAATCCCCGTTTCGCCGCCGACCGCAAAGCCAAGCGCCTGAAGGCCCTGCTCGAGAAGCAACGCGCGCTCCGCGAACACCGGTTGCCCTACCTCCAGGAACTCGTCTTTCTGTCTGCCGACGAGGCCGAGATCCAGCTCGATCCTGACGCTCGTCACCGCATCCACACCCGTGATCGTGTCACTAAAGACGGCGAGCAGCGTCCCGGCATTCTGGCGGCGCTGACCCAGCTCACCGACCAGGAGCGCGTCGACTCCCGGCGGCCGCGCATCGACGCACCTTTGGCCGCCGCGATCAGTCGCGCCATGGAGCAAGCTGGCATTCGGCCCTCCACGCGCCAGCGGCGCTTCGGCGCCTATGAACTCGGCGAGCTCCTGCTCGAGGGGCCCGGCTACCAGGACTGGCTCGCAAGGCACACGTCGATCGACAAGCTACAGCGTCGCGTGCGGATTTACCCGATCGCGCCGGACACTGCGGTGTCCACGCGCCAGATGCTGCACCGTGCTGCGCGTCGCGAGTTCACCGCGTTGCAGGGTATCCAGCACCAGGGCATCCTGCCTGCCGTCGACTTCCACGAAGGCGATCAGGGGCCCGGTCTGATCTTCGACTACGCCGAGGATGCGCGTCGGCTCGACCACTTCCTCCGCGAGGAAGGAGAACGGCTGACGTTGTTCGACCGCATCGACCTGCTGCGTCAGATCGCCGAGGCCCTACACCACGCGCACGACAAACGCCTAGTGCACCGCGCCGTCAGCCCGCTCAGTGTCCTCGTGCAGCGGGATACGAAGGGCAGACTTCGCACGCGGCTCTACAACTGGCAGGCTGCCTCGCGCGACTCGGCGACGACCACACAGGCGACCTCGGGGACGCTGACCTTGCACGTCGACCAGCTCGTAGAACACGCGGCGCAGGTGTACTTGGCACCCGAGACCTTGCTTGACCCCAGCGAGCGGGCGGAGCACCTCGACGTGTTCGGGCTCGGCGCGCTCGCCTACCTGCTCTTCACCGGCAGTCCGCCTGCCGAAGACCATAATCAGTTGCGCGACCGCTTGGCTCGCGAGCGAGGCCTTCTGCTCTCTTCGGCGGTCGACGGGGCATCGCCCGAACTCCTGGACCTCATTCGCGAGGCAACCCATCCCGAGGTCCCGAGCCGCATGGGTTCCGTCGGCGAGTTCCTGTTGCACCTGGATCACGTCGAGGAGTCGCTCACCCGGCCCGAGATCGAGGTGCACGACAATCCGACCGAAGCCACGGTGGGCCAGCGCTTCCCCGAGGGCTTTGTCGTCAAGGGTCGCCTCGGCAAGGGTTCGTCGGCGGTGGTGTTCCTCGTCGAGAAGGTGACGGACTGCAAGCCGGACACCAGACCCGAGCAGCTCGTGCTGAAGCTGGCGCTCGAGCCGGCGAAGAACGCGGTGCTCGAGGCCGAGACGAAGGTGCTCGAGACCTTGCACGACGCGACGATCGTGCGCTGCCGCGGCCGGCTCGACGTCGGTGGCCATGCCGGCATCCTGCTCGACAAGGCTGGCACCCAAACCCTGGCCGACCGGCTGCGCAAACAGGGACCGATCGAGCTCGAACACTTGCAGCGCTTCGGCGACGACTTGCTCTCTGCCGCGCAGTACCTCGAGGAACAGGGCGTCTTTCACCGTGACATCAAGCCCGACAACATCGGCGTCGGTCCGGTCGGCCGCGGCGACAAGTTGCACCTCGTGCTGTTCGACTTCTCGCTGGCGAACGCTCCGGTACACCAGATCCAGGCCGGCACGCGCGCCTACATGGATCCGTTCCTCGGCACTGGCAAACGGCGGCAGTACGACCCCGCGGCCGAGCGCTACGCGGTCGCGGTCACGCTCTACGAGATGGCGACCGGCGGCACGCCGCGCTGGGGCGACGGGCGCAGCGACCCTTCTGCCGCCCCCGACATCGAACTGCAGCTCGATGCGGACGCCTTCGACCCGGCCGTCCGCGAGCCATTGGCGCAGTTCTTCCACAAGGCGCTGCACCGCGACTTCGCGCAGCGCTTCGACAATGCCGAGGAGATGAAGCGCCGGTGGCATGCCCTGTTCGAGCAGGTCGAGCAACCCGCCCTACCGCCGACACCAGCGGGCGACCTGACTCTGGAGACTCCGCTGCGGCTCACAGGTCTCAGCAACCGTGCCGTCAACGTGCTCGAACGCGATGCCGTCGACACGGTGCGTGCCTTCCTCGAGCTACCGCTCAATCAGATCACGCATCGTCGAGGCGTGGGCAGCAAGTCGCGGCAGGAACTGCTGCAAAAGGTTGCGGAGCTGCGCCACCGGTTTCCCGACGTGCTGCCAGTGGCTGCCAAGCGTAGGCGCCGGCCCAAGACCGACGCGCCGGAGGAGGCCGTTCCGGCCGGCGAACCCGCAGATGAAGCGCCCTCCAGCATCGCCCTGGACCAGCTTGCCGAGCGGCTGGTGGGCAGGCCCCGCGGCAAGACAGCCACCGAACGGCGCGAGCCGGAGGTCCTGCGGAGACTACTCACTGGGGGCGTGCCTGCCGAGGCTGCGGCATCAACCGATGACTGGCCGACGCAGACCGAGGTCGGCAAGCAGCTCAGCCTGACCACGATGCAGGTCCATCAGGTCCTTGCGAAGGCGCGCGAGCGTTGGCGCAAGCTCGCCGGGCTCTCGCGTATTCGCGGCGAGTTGCAGGACCTGCTGCGCATGCAGGGCGGGCTCGCATCCCTGGCCGAGTCCGTGCAAGTGATCGGCAACGCCTACGGTGCCGGATTGCCTGATCCCCTTCGAACAGTGTGCAGCCGGACCGTGCTGCGAGCCGCGGTTGAGGCCGAGGCCGCCTCCGCCGAGCCGCGCTTCGAGACCGCGCGTCGCCAGAATCGGGTTTGGCTCGTGACCTCCGCGGCAGCAGAAGGACAGCAGGTCGATCCCGCGGCGTTGGTCCGCTACGCGCAGGACCTCGGCGATCGCGCTCGGCAACTGGCCCTGCAGGAGCCGTTGGCGAGCCCGCAGCGCGTCGTCGATGAGCTGCGGCGGGTGGCCGCACCCGAAGGCATGCTGCCGCTCGGCCCAGAGCGACTCGTGCGTCTCGCTGCGAGTGCTGGTGGCGTGGCGGCATCGGCTCGACTCGAGCTCTATCCGCGCGGCATGGAGGCTGTGCGTGCCTTGCGGCTGGCGCAGGGGGCTCTGCTCGGAGCCACAACACTGAGGACGAAAGATCTCCGCGATCGAGTGGCGGCGCGCTATCCAGAGGCCGAGCCGCTGCCGTTCGATCGTGTGCGCCTTGGCGAGATGCTGTCGCAGGTGTTGCCCGACTTGCAGTGGGATGAGGAGCAGGGGCTGTGGCGCTTCCGCGTCACGCGCAGCTCGTCGCTCGCGGGGGAGCCGACGCTCGCGCCATCGGTGTCGACCTGGTCGCGCCCGGCGCGCAACTCATTGGAGCTTTCCGAGGCGCGGCAGTTCGAAGATCGGCTGCAGCGCGCCGCGGAAAAGGGACAGTTCCTGGTGCTCGCGGTTTCGCGGCAGAACCACGAGGCCGCGCTTGCCCAGGTCGCTGCGCGCTTCCACCTCGAGGTCGTGAGCGTGGAGGAGGTGTTTCTGCGGCGTCTGCGCGAGGAAGCCAGCGCAGCCAACGTCGGCTGGTCCAAGGTGCTTGCGGCTGACACGGCGTCGCCCGATTCGCGCGATTGGCGCAACCTGCTCCTGCTCGCCCAGCGAGCCGCGACCGGGTTGCTCGATGTCGTGGGCAAGACCGGAAGCACGGTGCTGGTGACGAGGCTTGGCATCCTGCATCGTTACCGCTTGTTGCAGCCGGCGATCGAGCGCCTGCGCGAGCGCACGCATCTTCGGCCGGGTGCCACCGGTTCTCTTCACGGTGCGTGGCTGCTCGTGGCGACGCACGGCGACCAGGAGAAACCGACGCTGGACGGGGAACCGATCCCGGTGATCGATCGCGCGGGGTGGGCGGATGTGCCGTCAGCGTGGATCCAGGACCTGCACCGGGAGAAAGCGTCGTGAGTGCTGAGCCCCCTTTGGGCTATCTAGTGGGCCTCGTGCGCGAGCTTTGCCGATTGCCCCGCGAGACCGAATGGGTCGAGTGGAAGCACAACGACGGCAAACCCGACGAGATCGGCGAGTACATCTCGGCGTTGGCAAACTCGGCTGCCCTGCTCGGGAAGGCCAACGCCTATCTGGTCTGGGGCATCGACGATGCCACCCATGAATTGCTCGGTACCACGTTCGTGCCTGGGGCGACGAAGGTCGGCAACGAGGAACTCGAGAACTGGCTACTGCGACTGCTGACTCCCAAGCTCGGCTTCCGGTTCTTTGAGGTCATGGTGGACGGCAAAGCCATCATCGTACTCGAGATCGAGCGAGCCTTCCGCCATCCGGTGCAGTTCCAGGGGCAGGAGTACATCCGGGTGGGGTCGTACAAGAAGAAGCTCAAGGACCATCCGGAGAAGGAGCGCGAGCTCTGGAGGACCTTCGACCACACCCCGTTCGAGAATCGTCTGGCGCTCGAGCATCTCGACGCGCAGGCCGTGCTTCGCCTGCTCGACTACCCAGCTTACTTCGATCTGCTGCAGCGACCGTTGCCCGATGGCACCGACGCGATCCTCGCCAGCCTGTTTGCCGACGGTCTGGTCGGCAAGGATGGCGCCGGCGGCCTTGTGATCACGAACCTCGGCGCTGTACTGCTCGCGAAGCGCCTGGCAGACTTTCCTGGCCTTGGAAGAAAGGCCGTGCGAATCGTGCGCTACGCGGGCACCAGCCGCGCGACGGCTGCGCAGGAGCACGTCGAGCAGAAGGGCTTCGCCAGCGGTTTCCAAGACTTGATCGATCGCATCCAGGGCGTGCTGCCACCCAACGAGGCGATCGAGCGGGCCATCCGCAAGAGCGTGCCGATGTACCCCGACATCGCCATCCGCGAACTCGTCGCCAATGCGCTGATTCATCAGGACTTCTTCATCACAGGGCAGGGGCCGATGATCGAGGTCTTCCTGGACCGGATCGAGATCACCAACCCCGGAGCGTCGTTGGTCGTTGCCGAGCGGTTCCTTGATGCGCCGCCTCGATCGCGCAACGAGAAGCTTGCCTCGCTGATGCGACGGTTCGGCATCTGCGAGGAGCGCGGCAGCGGTATCGACAAGGTGGTGTTCCACATCGAGGTGTTCCAGTTGCCGGCTCCCTTGTTCGAGGTCGCCGGCGAGGCGACGCGGGCGGTTCTACTTTCGCCCAGACCGCTGAAGGACTTGGACCGGGTCGATCGGGTCCGCGCCTGCTACCAGCACGCATGCCTGCGCTACGTCGACCGCGGCTACCTGACCAACGAGTCCCTGCGCGCGCGCTTCGGCATCGCGAAGGGCAACTCGGCGGTGGCCTCTCGCCTGATCAAGGAGTCGATCGAGGCCGGCGTGATCGTCCCCCACGAAGATGGGGTGGCGCCGAAGCTGCGAAAGTACGTCCCGGCGTGGGCCAAGGCGGCGGCCGTCGCGAGGAGCGGTACTTGACGAGACGACTCGTCAGCGCCGCGCGCCTAGCCTGCGCACGCTGTAAGTTCCTCTGCCATAGTGGCTTGCGGCGTGTCTTAGTACTTGACGGGTACTTGACTGGAGGGCACCTCGGTGCTCCGTCCTGCTCCACTCTCTGCTCTACCCTGCCCCCGTTCCAACCCGCCTTCCCACGATGATCGATCGCTCGCACCTCCTCACCGACCTGAGAAAGGTCGTGCCCAAGCTCGAGGAGGACCTGCGGCTGCGATTGGAGCAACACGAGCCGAGCCGTGACAAGATGCAGGGCGAGTACGCCGCCGCGCGTCGTGCCGGGCGCACGGCAGCGGCGTGGGAGGTCTTCCGCGACGAGCACGTGACGCAGGTGGCAGTGGCCTGGGTGCTGGCTACGGTGTTCGTTCGGTTCGTCGAGGACAACGGGCTGGTCGACGAGCCTTGGCTCGGGGGGCCGAAGCTGCAGCTCATCAAGGATCGCTACACGCACTGGCAGCGGCAGCACCTGCACGACAACGACCGCGACTACCTGCTGCACGTGTTCGCGGAACTCGGCAGGCTGCCTGGGTTGCGGCCGCTTCTCGCCGAAGACGGACACTCGCTGGTCTGGTCGCTCGGACTGACGGCCGACGGCGCGCGACTGTTGCGCGAGTTCTGGCTCGGCGCTGGTGGCGACGTGGTGCACGACTTCACCGATCCGCAGTGGAGCACGCGCTTCCTCGGCGACCTCTACCAGGACCTCTCCGAGCACGCGCAGAAGAAGTACGCGCTGCTGCAGACCCCGGAGTTCATCGAGGAGTTCCTGCTCGACAAGACACTGGAGCCGGCGCTGGCGGAGTTCGGGCTGAGGGAGACGCGCATCATCGATCCGGCATGCGGCTCGGGTCACTTCCTGCTGGGGTCGTTCGCGCGGTTGTTCGCGAAGTGGCAGAAGGCCGAGCCGGCGGCGAAGGCACCGGTGCTGGCGCAGCGGGCGCTGGATGCGGTGGCGGGTGTGGACCTGAACCCGTTTGCGGTGGCGATCGCGCGATTTCGGTTGTTGGTTGCGGCGCTGAAGGTGTGCGGCGTTCGGCGGCTGAAGGATGCCTTTGATTTCCGCCCGCAGGTCGCGAATGGTGACTCGTTGCTGCATGGGCCGTCGAGAAGCGGCAGCTCGGGCGTGCGGCAGAAGTCCATGTACGCCGAGGAGGAGGCCGAGTTTGAGCACGTCTACGCCAGCGAAGACAAGGAGCTGCTGCATGCGATCTTCCGGCGCAGCTACCACGCGGTGGTGGGGAACCCACCGTACATCGTGGCGCGGGATCGCGCGCTCAACCGGCTGTACCGCGAGCGGTGGCCAGAGGTGTGCTACCGCAAGTACTCGCTTGGAGTGCCCTTCACCCAGCTCTTCTTCGAGCTAGCGCGACCGAAGCTCGACGAGAAGCGAGCGCCAGGGTTTGTCGGGATGATCACGGCGAACTCGTTCATGAAGCGAGAGTTCGGCAAGAAGCTGATCGAGGAGTACCTCGGTGGCAAGGTGGAGCTGACGGGGGTGCTGGACCTGTCCGGTGCCTACATCCCAGGGCACGGCACGCCGACGGTGATCTTGCTTGGCAGGACACGCACGGCGGTCGGCACGACGATCCGCGCGGTGCTCGGCATCAAGGGCGAACCGAGCACGCCCGACGATCCCTCGAGGGGTCTGGTGTGGTCGGCGATCGTCGAGCAGTTCGAGCGACCCGGATCCGAGTCCGAGTTCGTCAGTTGCGCCGACGTGGCGCGCGACCGGTTCGCAGCGCATCCTTGGAGCATCGGTGGTGGTGGTGCAGCAGAACTCAAGGAGCAGATCGAGGAAGCGTGTGAAGCGACGCTCAAGAAGGTCGTCGCATCAGTTGGAGTGATGGCTGTGACCGGCGAGGACGACGCGTACACGCGTCCGCATCCGAGTGACATGCGGCGGCTCGGTCTGAGTGCGGTACATGAGCGTGTCTTCTGCGAGGGTGACGTCGTACGCGACTGGACTCTGCAGACCTCGGTGCGCTGCTTCTTTCCCTACGGTGCCGATTGGGAGCCGACATCGGATGCCGTGGTCGACAAGGCCCTCTGGTCGGTGCGTGCCATGCTCCAGCAAGGCATCTACTTTGGTCAGACGAAGCAGCAGCGCGGGATGCACTGGTGGGAGTACGGCATCGTCGTGAAGGGGGCGCTCCGCACCCCCCTCTCCATCGCCTTCGCCGAAGTCGCCAGCCACAACCACTTCGTCCTCGATCGCGGCGGCAAGGTGTTCAAGCAAACCGCGCCGGTCATCAAGCTGCCCCCGGAAGCCACCGAGGACGACCACCTGGGCCTGCTCGGCCTGCTGAACAGCTCTGTCGCGTGCTTCTGGCTGAAGCAGGTGTGCCACAACAAGGGCAGCACGGTAGATCAGCATGGTGCGCGTCAGCGCACGGCACCCTTCGAGGACTTCTACCAGCACAACGCGTCGAGGGTCGCCGAGATACCGATCGCTGCGAGGCGCCCGCTCCGTCGAGCCCGCGCTCTAGACCACACTTGCTCGAACGTGGTAAGTGTGTTGTTCGATGTCGACCTGCGAGTTGGCGAGCAAATTGAAGCCGCTCGTCGCTCGTTCAAACGTGACCTCGGGAACGCGATCGAACTACAGGAGGAACTCGACTGGGAGTGCTATCGCCTCTACGGCCTGATCCAAGACGACCTGACGTACTGTGGCGACGACCTCCCCGGCCTCGAACTTGGCCAGCGCGCCTTCGAGATCGTGCTGGCTCGCCAGGTCGCCGCCGGCAAGACCACGACCACCTGGTTTGACCGCCACGGCAGCACAAAGGTCACCGAGATCCCCGCGCACTGGCCCAAGCCCTACCGCGACCTCGTGCAGCGCCGCATTGAGTGCATCGAGAATAACCCCGACATTCGCCTGATCGAGCAGCCCGAGTACAAGCGCCGCTGGAACATCGAGCCGTTCCAGAAGCAACTCAACCGCGCCCAGCGCCACTGGCTGCTCGACCGCTTGGAGGCCCCACACTTTTGGTCCGAGCCAAGGCTGACCACGACCGCCCGCTTCGCCGAGCTGCTGCGCAAGGACACGGACTTCGTTCAGGTCGCCAACCTGTACCGCGGCCGCGACGACTACGACTTCGACGCCCTCGTGCGCGAGCTCGTCACCGACGAAGGCGTGCCGTTCTTGCCCGTGCAACGTTACAAGCCGTCGGGCCTGCGCAAGCGCGAGGTCTGGGAGCGCACCTGGGACCTGCAGCGGCGCGAGGATGCCGGCGAGGACGTGGGCCAGATTCCCGTCCCGCCGAAGTACACCTCCGCTGACTTTCTGCCCGGCTCCTGGCGCCACCGCGGCAAGCTCGACGTGCCGAAGGAGCGCTTCGTGCTCTATCCGCAGGCCGAAGCCAACGACGACCCGAGCCCCGTCTTCACCTGGGCCGGCTTCGACCACCTGCAGCAGGCCAAGGCCCTCGCCGCGTGGCTCATCGACCGCAAGGAGCAGGACGGCTGGACTGCGGACAAGCTCAGACCTCTCTACGCCGGCCTCGATCAGCTCATCCCCTGGCTGAAGCAGTGGCACAACGACGTTGACCCCGAGACCCAGCAACGCCTCGGCGATTACTTCCAGGGCTTCCTCGACCAAGAACTGCGCGCCCAGGGTCTGACGATCGACGACGTGTGCCGGTGGAGTCCACCTGCGCGCGGCCGCGGCCGACCCCGCAACGTTCGTGGTGCCGAGGACGAGGATGTTGGCGGAGGCATGAGATGAGCATCATCCACTCACTTGCTGAGCACGCCCGGGGGCACCTCTCAGGCTTGCAGGCAGCGCAACGAGACTGGAGTCCGTTTCTCGTCCACTTCACGAACTGGAAGGCGATGGCTCCGCTCCGCGCCGTGATCAAGGATGGCCTCAACCCGCAGCAGGTCGTGAAGGAGTTGGACAAGGCGGACCAGTGTTCCTTTGAAGTCGCGAAGCAGATTGCTGCGTCACTTAGGGTAAAGGCTAACTCGCCTTCTCAGAAGGACGCGGTACCGCCTTGCGTCTGTTTGTCGGAGTGCACGCTGCCCGGCCTGATCTCGCACGCAGAGCGGTATGGGCGCTTCGGGTTCGTGTTCACCAAGGCTGCGATCGACAAGCTGGATGGCGCTCCCTGCATGTATCTCCTGCGCGCCGACTACGCCGCGATCAGCAAGGCTTTCAAACGGAAGGGCGGGAAGACGAAACGGCTCTGGGGCTTGGCGAACCTGCTGCATCCTGTGGGCAAGAAAGGAGGCAGGGTGCAGGACTACTCGCACGAGAGGGAATGGCGAGTCTTCAAGGACATCGATCTGAAGACTTGTCCGCCCGTGTGCCTGCTGGCACCGGCAACCTACACGACGGCCGTGGCTGACCTTGGGCTCAACGTGCCCGTCATCCCCATCGACATGCTTCACGCGTGGGGTGCCTAGAAGCTGTCGAATGCCCTTTCTGCTCAAGCACGCGTCCGATTCGGGGGCGGTGTCCGAGGTCGCGATTGATGACGTGAAACCGATTCCGCTCACCGACTTGGCTCTTTACCTGACCAAGAAGGCGGAGACCCTTCCCCTCGTGATGTCGGGCCGCGTCGTCAGCGCAACCGGCGTGCCCCCTGGAGCGGCCACGCTGAAGGTGGACGTGCAGTTTCACGACACCGCCGCGCCCTTCGCGTTGGTGCGCGGCGGCGTGCTGCCCTCGCAGTTGCCGATGCTGCGTGGCGCGAGCTTCGTCTTGGATCGCAACGTGCTGTCGATGTTCCGCAAGATGGGCGGACCGATCGACTCAAGCCACTCGCTCGAGTGGTTGAACTCGGAGCAGCACAAGGTGAACGCGATCTGGGCGGCGTTCGAGCTTCCGAGCAAGCAGTGGCCATCGCGGAGTGAGTTCGAGGCGGAGCTTCGCATCAACACGGATGCGCTTCGGCGGTGTTTGCCAAGGGCGCAGGTCATCGAGTTCGCCGGTGCGTCGCTGGACGCCGTGTACGGCATGGCTCGATCGTTCGAAGCGAGGGCGACGCGAGAGGCAGAGTTCTTGCGCGCGGTGACTCGGATCCTGGCTGACCCAGTAGCAGAAGCGAATCTGGTCGTAACCGAGCAGCTTGTCCTCGATGAAGCCGACAAGGCCCGCCTGAAGCGACGCTCGGTTGTTGTGTTCGTTGCGCTGGCCAAGCTCTACGAAGGCAAGGACGATCGGCCGGTCGGCGAGATGCTGAAGCTCGGCCGGATCCGCTCCGCGGGCTGTGACTGGCAGCCGGTCGTCTACAACGTGCTCGCCGACATCCGCCAGATCGAGCTGATGGCGGTCGGTCAGTCGTTGCCTGACTCTCACGTGCTACTGACCGGCGACCACGGCTTGGTGAAGGTCTGGTGCGGGCTCAGGCCGACAGCGCAGCCAGCGACGCATGGCCCGGCCACGTTCGAGTTCGAGCCGGATCCGGCCCTGTTCCCGCGGCTATCCGACCTGGGGGGCATTCTGGGGAGGCTTGACGTCGCACACATCGACCCAGGTTGATGACGCATCGCAACGGACCGTTCCGAACTCCTGCGCACATCCTCCGGGTCGCACGCTACAACTACGATCCTCGGTCATGGCCACCGCCGAACAACTCAAGGCGCTGATCCGCTGCCACGCGGAGGGTGACGACGCCCGCTTCTACGCGATCGCGATGCAGGTCGCCGCGACGGAGGCGCGCGGTGGTCACGGCAGGTTCGCCCAAGAACTGCGCGAACTGGTGGATCGGGCGAAGGCGGCCGTCGGTGCGCCGCGCACGCCGCCGTCGCAGCCGTTGGCCGTCGCCCAACCGCGCGGAGAACTCGCTGGGTTGCTGACGTTCAGCTACCCGAAGGCACGGCTTTCGGACATGGCTCTCAGCAAGTCCCTCGCCGGCAAGCTCGAACGCGTGCTGTTGGAACAGCGCCAGCGCGAACGCATCCGCCAGCACGGCTTGGCGCCGATCCGCAAGCTCCTGCTCATCGGTCCACCGGGAACGGGCAAGACGATGACCGCGTCCGCGCTGGCCGGCGAGTTGGGCATCCCTCTGTTCACCGTCCAACTGCATGCCCTGATCACCAAGTTCATGGGCGAGACCGCCGCCAAACTGCGCCTCGTGTTCGATGCGATCCACGCCACGCGCGGCGTGTACCTGTTCGATGAGTTCGATGCCCTCGGCGGCCAGCGAGGCTCGGGGCAGGACGTCGGGGAGATCCGTCGCGTGCTCAACTCGTTCCTGCAGTTCCTCGAGCACGACGCGTCGGACAGCCTGCTGGTCGGTGCCACCAACCACGTGGAGATCCTCGATAGAGCGCTGTTCCGCCGCTTCGATGCCGTGCTCGAGTATGCGCCGCCGTCCACAGACATCGCGATCCGGATCATGCAGAACCGGCTGAGTCTGCTCGATGCCACCGCGATCGACTGGAAGGCGGCGGCGACGGCGGCGGACGGACTCAGCCACTCGGAGATCGTGCATGCCTGCGAGCAGGCCGCCAAGAACGCGCTGCTCGAACAGTCTACCGTCGTCCGCCAGGACGACCTTCTGGCCGCACTGGAGGAGCGGCGACGATCGCATTCCTGATTCCTGAGCTGAGGAGAGAGGGGGAACGTGCCAGCACCCAGAGATCGTCGACACATCGTTGTGCCTGGAGAGCCGCAGGCCGAGAAGTACCGGCGGCATAGAAGGAAAATCGAGGAGAAGACGTACCGGCCACCGGACCGCGCCAAGCACGGCAGAGCTCTGACCGAGGCGTTGCTCGCAGCCCAACAGATAGCGGAGTCGCGCCGCGCAGGACTCGCGATCCAAGTCGAAGGTGCGCAGCCTGGCTTGTACATCCAGTTCGAGAGCCGCAGCGGCAGGCCGCTGGAGCTCGGGTCGCTCGAAGATGCCCGGCAGGGCATCGAACTCGTGGCCTACTCTCGAATCGAGAAGGCGAACAAGGCGAAGGGCGTGGTAGAGCAGGCGACTGTGTTCGTGCCCGACGGCAAGGTGAAGCACTTCCTCGAGCGCTTTGCGAGATACGCGGGCGAACGGGAGAGCAAGCAACGTCACGAGAAGTCGATCGATCCGATCCGGCGCCTCCGGTTGGCGACGCTGCGCGCGCTCTGGACGGACGAGCTGGATTCCTTCCCGGCCGAGGGCTGTGTCGTGTGGTTCGAGGTCTGGCTGCGGCGTCAGCACCGGGACGGCGAGGCGCCGGCCGAGATGGCTGCTCGTTTGCGGATCGCCAGCTTCGCCGATCAAGCCGGAATGGTGATCGGAGACCGGGAACTGAACTTCGAGGATCGAACCGTGGTGCTCTTGCGTGGAACGGCCGAGCAACTCTCGACCTCCCTGGATGTGATCGATGACATCGCAGAGGTTCGACTTGCCAAGGAGAGCGCAGAGTTCTTCCTCGAGCAGGAGAATCTTGACCAGCGCGAGTGGGTCGATGAACTGCTACAGCGCACGACCTTTGCGAGAGCCGAAGCGCCGGCAGTCTGCGTCATGGACACCGGCATCAACCGCGGGCACCCGTTGCTCGCCCCGGCGCTCGCGGAGAGCGACTGCCACACGTGTGACCCTGCTTGGCAGGCGGACGACCACGAAGGTCATGGCACGGAGATGGGAGGAGTCGCCCTTTACGGCGACCTCGCTGCCGCGCTCGAGTCGAAGGGCCCCGTCGACGTGGGACACCGTCTCGAGTCCGTGAAGATCCTGCCGCCAGGCAACGACAATCCTCCGGAGCTGTACGGCTCGATCACGGCCGAGGCTGCGAGTCGCGTCGAGATCGCGGCTCCGCTACGTGACCGATGCTTCGCGATGGCCGTCACGACGGGCGACGGACGAGATCGCGGACAGCCGAGTTCTTGGTCCGCCGCGGTCGATGCGCTCGCGTCCGGGGTGTTCGAAGGTGCTGGCAAAGCAAGGCAGCGGAGGCTGTACCTCGTCAGCGCGGGGAACCTGCGCAGCCCCGAGGTGAATCACCTTGATCGCAGCGATCTCGAGCCCGTTCATGATCCAGCACAGGCGTGGAATGCGCTGACGGTCGGGGCGTGCACACACAAGACGGTCCTCGAAGGCAAGGCGCACCAAGGCTGGCAGGCGGTGGCGACCTCAGGCGATCTGTCGCCGTGGAGTACGACCAGCGTCACCTTTGCACCGACTTGGCCGATCAAGCCGGATGTCGTGTTCGAGGGTGGCAACGCTGCCACCAATGGCAATGGCGAGGTGTTGTCCTGCGATGCGTTGAGCCTGCTGACGACGAACTGGAAGCCGATGGAACGCCAGTTCACGGTCGCTTCGGGGACCAGCCCGGCCACGGCGCAGGCAGCCAGACTGGCGGCACGGATTGCCGCTCGCTACTCACAACTCTGGCCGGAGACTGTCCGGGCGCTGATCGTGCATTCTGCCGAGTGGACCCTGGCAATGAACCGGCACCTCGAGGGTGCCAAGGACAACAAGGGCAAGCGGGCTCGCCTCGTTCGCCGGTATGGCTTCGGAGTACCGCAGCTTGCCCGTGCGCTGCACAGCGCCACGGACTCGCTCACGCTGATCGCCCAGGCGACGATCCGTCCTTTTGACAATGGCAGGCTGAACGAGATGACCGTCCATGCGCTGCCGTGGCCGAAGGAAGTTCTCGCGCAACTCGGCGAGGCCCCCGTGCGTATGCGCGTCACGCTGTCGTACTTCATTGACCCCAACCCAGGCCGGCGTGGCTGGCGCAAGAAGCACAGCTACCAGTCGCATGGACTGCGTTTCGACGTGAAGGGCGCCACGGAGAGCCTCGACGAGTTCCGCAAGCGCCTCAACCTAGCGGCGCTCGAGGTCGACGAGGCGAAGCCGGGAGCGGGGGAGGCAGCCGGTTGGTACCTCGGCCCGAACGCCCGAAACGTTGGGTCTCTGCACAGCGACATCTGGAACGGCTCCGCCGCGGACCTCGCCGAACGAGGGGTTGTCGCAGTGTTCCCGGTCAGCGGTTGGTGGAAGGAGCAGCCGAGGCGCGATCGCAGCGCCGAGGGCGCCCGCTACGCACTCGTGGTCTCGATCGAGACGCAGGGTGTGGAATTGGACGTGGACCTTTGGACGCCGGTCGCACAACAGGTGGGTGTCGAGATCGAGAACTGACCCAAGAAGCGGGGATGACACGGTCGACTCAGCGAGCAGATGGGTCGCGCTCGGGACGGCCGGGACGAGCCGCAGTCTGCGAACAGCTTGTGGCAATCGGCTGGTATGCTCAGTGGCTCTCGCAGCGAGCCATCGCAGTTTTGATCGTTCGGACGGGTCTTTCGACCAAAAATGCTCCCTTTTTGGTCGATCTCCAGGCATTCTCGTCGGCGTGCCTACGAGTCCGGGTTGCTGGGTCGAGATCTCTGGCGGCGGCCGCGCCTTCGTGCCCGATCCGCTCCGGCGAGGCGTGTCCCTTTCCCCCGAACTCATCTGCAAGGTCGGCGCCACGCGCACCCTGCTCGGCCGACTGAGCGAGGGCATCAACTCGCTGCCGAGCCCCGACTTGTTCCTGCGACCGTTCCAGACTCGCGAGGCCGTCTTGTCGAGCCGCATCGAGGGCACCCGTACGACCCTCGAGCAGGCCCTGGTTCAGGAGGCCACGAGCACCGACGACGAACTGATCGACGACGATCGCGAGGTCAGCAACTACGGAAAGGCCCTGCGCGCTGGAGTCGGGGCACTGCGTGACGGACGATCGCTGACGATCTACCTCCTCAGGGACCTCCACCGCGAGTTGTTGCGCGGCACCCGTGGCCACGACAAGAAGCCGGGGAATTTTCGCGACCGCCAAGTCTGGATCGGACCACCCGAGAGCGAGCGCGACGTCACGCTCGCACGGTTCGTGCCGCCGCCGCCGCTCGAAATCGAGCCGTGCTTGAGGGATCTCGATCAGTATCTCGGCGAGCGGGGCCCCGACGAAGGATTGGTGCGCGTTGCGCTGGCTCACTACCAACTCGAGACGATCCACCCGTTCCTCGACGGTAACGGCAGAATCGGCCGCCTGTTGCTTGCCCTCCAGTTGGTCTGGGAGGGCGTTCTCGACCGAACCTGCCTGTTCGTTTCGCCTACGCTGGAGAAGCGGCGGCAAGGTTACTACGACGGCTTGCTCCGGGTCAGCACGGATGGCGACCACGTCGGGTGGATCGACTTCTTCCTTGATGTCGTTGCCGACAGCGCAACGGAGACACTGGATCGACTGCGTCGACTGCGCGCCCTGCGCGAGGACTTCGCTGCACGCCTGCGCAAGGTCCAGAGTCAGAAGCCTGCGCTCCTGATTCCTGAGCTGTTTGGCTTGCCGTACTTGACCGTCCCGATCGCCAAGGGAGTCTTGAAGGTCGAGTCGGCGACGGCACAGCAGGCGATCACCAAGTTGGAAAAGGCCGGCATTCTCGAACTCATGGACGAGCGGCCGATCCTAGGGCGCGGTCGCCCCCCGAAACTCTACCGTTGCCCGGCGATCCTGGAGATCATCCGCGAGTGAACCTCGGGACCATGCTGCACCGATGACCCTGCTTCGCGATCTCATCGACATCCCCGACCATGTCCACAAGGGCGACTTCGTCCTGAGGCTAGCCGACGGCGTCCGTGATCCGGCGGCGACGCTGCGCGACTACGTCGTCACCGAGCAAATCCTGTCAGCTTTCGGCCAAGCCTTGAAGCTAGTCAGGGGTGCGGTCGAGACCCAGGAGAGCAAGGCTGCGTTTCTTCACGGCAGCTTCGGCAGCGGCAAGAGCCACTTCATGGCCGTGCTCCACCTGCTGCTGGCACAGGACCGGGGGGTGCGTTCGCATTCCGACTTGGCGCCGGTCGTTGCGGCGCATCGATGGCTCGAGGGCAAGAAGTTCCTGCTGGTGCCGTTCCACATGATCGGGGCGCGCAGCCTCGAGCATGCGATCTTCTCGCAGTACCTTGCGCACACTGGCCAACTGCACCCGACGGCGCCCGTGCCGGCCGTCTTCCTCGGTGAGAAGGTCCTGGAACAAGCCGAAGTGGAGCGACGGCGCGACGAGAACGCGTTCTTGCAGAAGCTCGGCAGCGGGAGCGGAGAGTGGGGAACTCTCGACGCCTGGACCGCGGATCGTTACCAGCGCGCGCGCGCGGCGGCACCCAACGACCCCGAGCGCTTGGCCCTGATCTCCGCGGTCGTGACTCACTACCTGCCGGCCTACCACCAGGTTGTCGGTGCGGATGGCGGGGAAGGTTACCTGAGCCTCGACGTCGGCCTGCCGATCCTCTGTCAGCACGCCAAGGACCTTGGCTACGACTGCCTCGTGTTCTTCCTGGACGAGGTGATCTTGTGGCTCGCGACGATGTCGGCGGACCTACAGTTCGTGAACCGCGAGTCCGCCAAGCTCGCGAAGTTGATCGAGAGCCAGGGGGTACATCGAGTGATCCCGCTGGTGTCCCTGCTCGCCCGTCAGCGAGATCTCAGGGAACTCGTCGGCGATCACATCCCGGGCGCCGAGAAGCTCGGGTTTCTCGACGTGATCAACTGGGGCGGAGGTCGGTTCGACACGATCAAGCTCGAGGACCGCAATCTGCCGGCCATCGTCGAGAAGCGACTGTTGCGAACCAAGGGCGAAAGTGCGCGCCAACAGCTCGACTCGGCGTTCGCCCAGACCCAGCGGGTTCGGCGCGAGATCTTCGATACGTTGCTGACCGGGAACTACGCGGAGGGCGAGTTCCGCCGCGTCTACCCGTTCAGTCCAGCTCTGATCGAGACGCTCGTCGCGGCGAGCTCACTGCTGCAGCGGGAACGAACCGCGATCAAGGTGCTGATGCAGCTCCTCGTCGATCAGCGCGATGCCCTCGAGCTCGGTCAGCTCGTCCCGCTTGGCGACCTGTACGATGTGATCGCCGACGGCGACGAGCCCTTCACGCCGGAGATGCGGCAGAACTTCGAGAGCGCCAAGAAGCTCTATCACCAGAAGCTTCAGCCGCGGATCCTGGCGGATCGCGGACTGACGCATGAGCAGCTGCGGGCCTTGCCGGCCGGCGATGCCAGACGGAGGGAGTTCCGTAACGATGACCGTCTGGTCAAGACGCTGCTGTTGGCGGCGCTGGTCTCGGTCGAGCCGCTGAAGAACATGACGGCTGGACGCCTGGTGGCCCTGAATCACGGCACGATCCGTGCCCCGATTCCGGGTCAAGAGACCAGCTTGGTGCTCACCAAGCTGAAGAACTGGTCGGCGGACGTCGGTGAGCTGCGGCTCCAGGGAGATCAGGCGAATCCGACGATCACACTGGCGATCATCGGCGTCGACACCGAGAGCATCCTGCAGAAGGCTCGCCAGAGCGTCGACAACGTCGGGAACCGCAAGGCGAAGATCCGCGAGGTGCTCTTCGCCGAGATGGCCATCGAGGTGAAGGACGAGCTGTGGTCGGATTACCGATTCGTGTGGCGTGGCACGCGGCGCACGGTGCAAGTGGTGTATGGCAACGTGAGAGAGCTGCCCGCCGAGTCCCTGCGCGCGTCCGGTGGCGATTGGCGCATCGTCATCGACTACCCGTTCGACGAGGGGCACACCCCAGACGAGGACCTACAGAAGCTCGAATCATTTCGGCAACGCGAGAACACCAAGACCGTCTGCTGGGTCCCGGCGTTCCTATCTCGCGACCGCATGTCGGACCTCGGGGTCCTGGTCGCGCTCGACTACGTGTTGCAGAACTCGCAGCGCTTCGCCGATCACGCATCGCACCTCCCGCCGGCAGAGCGCGCGCAGGCAGAGTCGCTGCTGAGGAGCCAACAGAGCCAACTTCGCGCACGGGTCGTGCAGGCGCTCGAGATGGCCTACGGCATCCAGGAGGAGAAGCCGGGCATGCTCGGCCCGTCGCTCGAAGTCGCCGAGCGCTTCCAGTGCCTGCATGCGGCCCAGTGCACGATGAACCGGCCGGTGGCCCCCAACCTCCGCGTGGCGATGGTGAAGCTGGCCGACCAGATGCTCGCGATCGAGTACCCGAGGCACCCGGTGTTCGATCTCGAGATCAAGGGGGCGGTCCTACGGAGGGTGTTCGAATGGGTGCAGCGGGCCGCTCGCGAACCGATGCATCGCGCAGTCGTCGATCCCAACTCGCGACGTGAGGTCAAGGCCGTAGTCGAGCCGCTCGAGCTGGCGACGATGGGGGAGGATGCGATCGTCCTCGGCGAGTACTGGCGATCGCACTTCGATCGCCAGGCAGCCTTGCAGCGTGGGGAACCGATCACGGTCAGTCGCCTGCGCGCGTGGACTGACCGGCCCGAGGCGCGTGGCTTGCCTGCCGAGGTCCAGAATTTGTTGATCCTCACTTACGCCGAGCTGACCAACCGCCGGTTCTTCCAGCACGGTGGCGGAGTCAGCGTGGGCATAGACGACCGATTAGACGATGCGCTCGAGCTGCGGGAGCAACCGTTGCCGAGCGAGGCGCAATGGCAGCGAGCTCTGGATCGCGCGCAGAGGACTTTCGGTGTGGTGGTGGGGCGGTTGCTCAGCGCAAGCAACGTCGGCGATCTGATCGAGAAGGTGCGGTTCGAGCTGAAGCAACGGGCAGCAAGTGCGAGGCAGCTCGTCGGCGATCTCAGGGCTCGGCTGCAGTCGCTGGGGATGAACCCGAACGACGCTCCGCGCTGGAACATGGCGACCGCAGTCGCCACGTTGTGCGACGCCTTGGAACGAGCCACGGACGACTTGTTCGTCGAGCGACTAGCGGCAGCGTCCACACCCGGCTCCTGGGAGGCGATGGGTGTGAGCCTCAAGCAGGCGGAGCCGGTGCGGCAGGTTCTGCAGCAGACGCGGTGGGAGACGCTCGAGAACGCGTGGGGTCTCGGCGGGAATCAAGCGGGCGCTGCCCGGGACTTGCGTTCGAAGGTCGTGGCGGCCGTGTCCGGAGACGAGCTGGCTGAGCCCTTGGCTCCAGCACTCCGCGCTCTCGAGACCGAAGCCAGTGCTCTGATCCGGCAGGCGCTTCACCAGGCACCGCCGGTGACGACGCTGGGTGGCGTGACTCCACTGTCTCCTTCCTTGCCGAATGCTCCGCCTCCCTCGACGGCCGTCGGCGCGCGCGTCGTGGAGGCTGGTGAGCGTGGCGACCTGTCGGCGGCCGGTTTGCGGGATCTGCTAGCAGCTCTCGAACGCAAGCTGCAGGGTAATGGCCGCGTTGCTCATCTCAGTTGGCGCATCGAGGAGAAGGACGGTTCGGCATGACCCTTACCGAGCCGGTCCTCAAGGCCAAGCTGGCCACGATCCAGAAGCGGCTCGCCGAGGATGGCAGCGCCAAACGGTGCATCGGATTGCTTGGTGAGGGTTGGGTTGGGCCGGAGCAGGTGCGCGTCGGTGATGAGGTCTTCCGTGTCGTGTTCTGCGCATCGCCGCTCGCGGTTCGCGAACAGCTGGCCGCCTTGGTTAGCGATGGACCTCGTCTGGTGGTTGTGACGAACTGCTCCGAGCAGGCGTTGGGCGCGGATGTGCAGGCGCGAGTGTTCCGGAATCGCTTCCAGCCCGTCGATCCATGGCAAACGGTGCGCGAGTTGTTCCAGGCGACGCGACTCGGGCCGGGCGTGCCGCATGAGGCGTGGCTTCGCGATGAACTCGTCGCCGCCACGGTCGAACAGCGCACAGCCCTGGTAGCAGGGACGGTGTTGGACGTGGAGACGGTCAAGCAGGTGATCTTCCGACGCCTCGGCATGGCGCGTGGAGTGACGGACCTGCGTGACCTGCTGGCGTGGGGGCAGCAGCCCGATGCCGCGAGGTTTGTCGAGCGCGAGGAGCGCCTGCGCGAACAGGTCCGCAGATGGGTCGAGGACACCGTCGGCAAGGCAGGGGGTGCCGTGATCGACTGTGTTGCAGCCGGCTACGGTGCGCAGGCATTGCCCTTGGGACTAGTGTTCCGCCTGATTGTCGACGGTGGCGCCCAGGGCTCGGTTCAGCGCGAGGCGTTGGCACGCGCAGAGCGCTTCGTGGGCAATCGACGACTGTCGATCGCAGAGATCGGCCCCTGGGCGGATGCAGCGGAGGACCTCTTCCGGCAGCGCTTGGTGCCGGACCAGATCAAGACTCGGCAACCCGTACTCGCGGCAGCTGACGAGTTGGCCGAGAGCCTCGGCGCTGCAGAGATCGCGTACGAGAGTCGGTTCCTTCAAGTGGCGCTGCGGCAGCGGGAGGAGAGATTCGCCACCGAGCTCGAACAGGCGCTCTCGAGTGGGGCCTCTGATTTGGCGCAGGTCCAGCGGGCCGCCGATCTGGTGGCCGGGCACGAGCTGGCGATTCTCGAGCGAGGGCGCGCGATTCCCTCCGCGGTGACCATGGCAGTGCGCCTGCTGCGGTGGTTGCGCCAGCGCCCAGCGGCAGAGGACGCGATGGACTTCCGGGCGGCGGCACTTGGCTACGCCCGCGACGGCAGCTTCGTCGATTGGGCCCGTGAACAGACTACGTTCGGCTATCCGCACGTTGCGCTGCAGAAGGCCCTTCGTTCGCTGTGGCGTGCCGTGCAGGAGCGTCGCGAACAGTGGAATCGACGGTTCGCGCAGTCCTGTGCCGCATGGAGCAAGGCTCCCAGTGCCTTCCCGGATGTCGTCCCACTGGAGCAGGTGCTCACGGAAGTCGTGCGGCCGATTGCGGAGCATGCACCCGTTCTCCTGTTGGTGATGGATGGCATGAGCCTCTCGGTGTTCCATGAGATTGCGGCCAGTCTGCCGCGGCTCGGATGGCTCGAAATTGGGCCGACGCATGCGGAGGATCGTGGCCAGCGCCGGTACGGGGTCGCCGCATTCCCGACGGTGACGGCGGTTTCCCGGGCGAGCCTCCTGTCAGGGACTATCCGGCGCGGTAGCCAGGAACAAGAGCGCGTGGCGTTCGAGTCACTCCAGGTGCTTCAGGTTGGCGGAACCAGGCCGCGCCTGATCCACAAGGGCACGCTTTCCGGCGATCGACTCGGAGTTGAGCCCGAGGTCGAGGACGTGCTGCGGAGCAGGTCGCGCGTCGTGGGTGTCGTTCTCAACGCGGTGGACGATTGGCTGGGCAAGGGCAGTGAGGATGCTGCACCGTGGGACGTCGAGCGCATCAAGTCGCTCGTGGCGCTGCTGGATCTCGCGGCGCAGACCGGGCGCGTGGTGGTGATCACGAGTGACCATGGTCATGTCCGGGATCACGACACGCGGTTCGTCGCCCACTCGGACGGGACGCGTTGGCGCCACTCCGGCCAGCCGTTAGGCGATGGCGAAGTGCTTGTGCAGGGCCCCAGGGTGTGCGTCGAGGGTGAGGAGCGAACGGTGGTGTTGCCATGGACGGAATCGGTGCGCTACTCGAGCAACCGTCAGAACGGCTACCATGGCGGAATCAGTCCCCAAGAAGTCGTCGTGCCGTTGGCCGCCTTCTCCCACGCCGGGCGCGAGATCCCCGTACCAGGCTACGTCGAACTCCCTCCGGGCCTTCCCGCATGGTGGGACGAGGTCGTTGTTGAGTCGCCACAGCCTAGCCGCGTAGCCCCGCCACGTGGTAAGGCACACAAGGGACCGATGCTGCCGTTTGCTGAGGAACCCAGTGATCCACTCGCCTCACTGCTGGCTTCCCCCCTGTTTCAGGAGCAGAAGAAACTGCACCTGCGCAGCTACCCGGGCGACGACAAGGTCCAGCTCGTCCTGCGCGCCTTGAGCGAACGCGGGGACGTCATGACGATCGACGCCTTGGCCAGTCGGGTTAACCTCGCGAGGTTCCGAGTGCAGGGCATGCTCACTGCAATGCGCCGCGTGCTCAACGTCGACGGTGCCGAAGGACTCGAAGTCGATCCAGAGTCCGGCACCGTGCGAGTGAACTGGGACACGCTCAAGACTCAGTTCGGGCTGATGGAGACAGGCGCATGACCGTCAGTGTGCAGCGTCGGCAGGAAATCTTGGACGCGCTGAGGCGTGGAACAGTGCCGCAACGCAGCCTCGATGCGCTGGCGGTGGGACTCGATCGATTCGAGGAGGCGTTCGATGAGGAACTGAAGACGGTGGCCCGCGGTGGAGCGTCCTTCAAAGCGGTGCGCGGCGAATATGGCAGCGGCAAGACGTTCTTCACACGCTGGCTGCAGGAGCGAGCGTTGGCGAAGGGCTTCGCGACCGCCGAGGTCCAGGTGTCGGAGACGGAAACACCCCTGCACCGGCTCGAGACTGTCTATCGGCGCTTGATCGAGCGGCTTCGCACGAGCGACACACAGTCGGGCGCGTGGCCGTCGATCGTCGATGGTTGGTTCTTCACTCTGGAGCAGGATGTGCTCGCCGAAGGATCGGTTAGCGAAAGTGACGCTCCTGGCCTGAACGCTCGCGTCACGGAACTGATGGAGAAGCGGTTGGCCCTGATCACCCGATCGGCCCCTTCGTTCGCTGCTGCCTTGCGCGCGTACCGGCAAGCAGTCGTCGCGGGGGAGACCGGAATCGCGGACGGCCTGCTGGCCTGGCTCGGGGGGCAACCCAACGTGGGTGCGGACGTGAAGCGACGCGCGATGATCAAGGGCGACGTCGATCACTTCGGTGCCCTGAGCTTCTTGCAAGGGCTCCTGGTGATGTTGCGCGACAGTGGTCGACCAGGGCTGGTATTCGTCCTCGATGAAGTGGAGACGCTGCAGCGAGTGCGCAGCGATGTGCGCGAGAAGAGCCTGAATGCGCTGCGGCAGCTGATCGATGAGGTGGACAGCGGGCGTTTTCCAGGACTCTACGTGTTGATCACGGGCACGACGGCATTCTTCGAAGGGCCCCAGGGGGTTCAGCGATTACCGCCGTTGGCGCAACGCCTGCATGTGGACTTCGGTGGGGAAGCTCGGTTCGACAACGCGCGTGCGCCGCAGGTGCGTTTGCCGGGTTTCGACCTGGAGTTGTTGCAGCAGGTTGGATGCCGCGTGCGGGACCTATTCGCATCGGGCACGGCGAACGCTGACCGGGTGCGCCAACGTGTCGACGATGCCTGTGTCGCACAGCTCGCCAGGACCGTGACTGGCCATCTTGGTGGCAAGGTCGGGGTGGCCCCCCGCATCTACCTGAAGAAGCTCGTCGTCGAGATCTTGGACAAGGTTGACCAGCACGCCGACTTCGATCCTCTCCGGCATGGCAACCTCGACGTTAAGGAAGCCGAGCTGACGATCACCGAGCGAGCTGCGCGCGGCGCCGCCGATCCCGACGACATCGAGTTGCCCTAGTTTCGGTCATGAGCGAGTCCTTCGCCCACCTTCACTCGGCGCTCCAGCACCACATCGTCAACGCGCTCGGTTGGCGGCAGCTGAGGCCGCTCCAGGAAGCGGCGATCGATCCGCTGCTCGCGGGAGAGCATGCGCTCTTGCTGGCACCGACGGCTGGTGGGAAGACTGAAGCTGCATTCTTCCCGGTGTTGTCGCGCATGCTACAGGAGGAGTGGAGCGGGCTGTCGGTGCTGTACGTGTGTCCCATCAAGGCGCTGCTCAACAACCTGCACGTGCGATTGCAGCAGTACTGCGGATGGGTGGGTCGCACCGTGGCGCTGTGGCACGGGGATGTCACGGATCGCGAGAAGCAGACGATCCGCAGAGAACCCCCAGATGTGCTGCTCACGACCCCGGAGTCGATCGAGGTCCTGCTCACTAGCAGGCTCAGTGATCCTCGGGCGGTCTTTGGCAACGTCCGCGTTGTCATCGTGGACGAGCTGCACGCGTTTGCCGGCGACGACCGAGGCTGGCATCTGCTGGCAGTGATCGAGCGCGTCGCTCGGATCGCCGGTCGGTTCCCGCAGCGGATCGGACTATCCGCGACGATCGGCAACCCAGATAGCTTGCTCGCGTGGCTCGCGGGCCATGCCCCCGGGAGTAGGAGGGTGATCTCGCTTCCGTCGTCAGGTGGGCTGGTTCCCGAGATCCGGCTGGATCACGTCAGCACGTTGGAGAACGCAGCTGCGGTGATCAGCCGATTGCATCGCGGCGAGAAGCGACTGGTGTTCCTGGATAGTCGGGCGCGGGTCGAACAGTTGGCTTCGTCTCTGCGGGCACTAGGTGTGCAGACCTTCGTCAGTCACTCTTCTGTGAGTCTGGACGAGCGGCGCCGCGCAGAGATGGCGTTCGCTGAGGGCAGTGACTGCGTCATCGTGGCCACCAGCACTCTGGAGCTGGGAATCGACGTCGGTGACCTCGACCGAGTGATCCAGGTCGATGCACCGGGAAGTGTGGCCTCGCTGCTGCAGAGACTTGGGAGAACCGGTAGGCGCCCCGGCACGACTAGGAACTGCCTCTTCTTGACCACCAGCGACGATGCATTCCTGCAGGCCGCGGGCTTGCTCGATCTCTGGGCTGCAGGCTACGTCGAGCCCGTGGAGCCGCCATCGAGGCCGTTCCATCTCCTGGCGCAGCAGATGATGGCGTTGGCGATCCAGACCGGAGGGATCGCTCGCGACGACTGGCATGACTGGATTGGCGATATCCCCTGTTTTGCGGAGATGCGTGAAGAGGCGCTGCGCATTCTCGACCACATGCTGGGCAGCGGCATCCTGCACGAGGACCAAGGCAAGATCTGGTTCGGCGCGGAGGGTGAGAAGCAGTTCGGATACCGAAACTTCATGGAGCTGTTCTCGGTGTTTACGAGCCCGCCTCTGTTCACCGTGCTCCACGGCAGGACGGAGTTGGGGCTGGTCCACGAGTCGAGCTTCTTGTTGAGCAAGCCAGCCGATGGTGTCACCCTGCTGCTGGCCGGTCGGAGTTGGCAGGTGAGCAGCGTCGACTGGACCCATCGTCGTGCCTACGTGGCGCCCGCGGCGGCTGGTGGTCGGTCGCGGTGGTGCGGCGGGAGTCTGAGTCTGCACTTCGAACACGCTCGTGCCATCCGAAGAGTGCTGGCAACCGGACGATTGAAAGGGACGCCGTCACAGCGCGCGGTCGCCAAGCTCGATGAGTTGCGCGGTGAGATGAGCTGGGTCGACGAACGAGGTACGGCGATTGTGCACGGCAGGGACGGCCAGTGCCGTTGGTGGACGTTCGCGGGACTGCGGGCCAACGCGATGTTGGCCCAGGCTTTGGGCGACCTCGCCGTGGCTCCTCAGGTTCGCGATAACCTAGCGGTTCCCCTGATTCGCGGTGCGGATGCAGGTCAGCTGCGAAAGCGACTCGGCGAGGCGACCGGGACCGCGGGCATCGGTGAGACATCGGAGCAAGCGATTCTCGGTCTCAAGTTCCATCAGTGCTTGCCTGAGGACATGGCAGCGAGCCTACTGCGTGGACGATCGAGCGATGAACGAGCCCGGTGCGCGGTTGTCTCCGAGCCACTCCGAGAGATCGCTCTGCGATGATGAGTCGATCCAACGACACAGCATGAAGGCGATTCGTTGCGACGCAGCCTGAGATCGCTCTCGGCCTGGCAGGTTGGTCGTGCACCCCAGGAGCAGCGCGGTTCAGCCGGGCAACGAATCCGTCGGCTGAGTCATCATCGTTCGGAGACTCACCGGGGCCCGGCCAGGGCGTGAGAGTATTCGGAACCAAGACACGTTTGTCGTCGACGCATCACCGGTCCCCCTTGGCGCTTCCGTCGCACCTTCCAAGCATGCTCACATCCGCCGGCGTCGCAACCGACGCCACACCTCGAACCGCGCGACCGCGCGCCGGTCCCGCACAAGAAAAAGAAAGCGGGCGAAGGGGTTCGAACCCTCGACATCCAGCTTGGGAAGCTAGCGCTCTACCACTGAGCTACGCCCGCATGTCGAAACGACCAGAGGAGTGACGCAAAGAACCTTCGAGACGGCGAACCGCTCGAGGGCGCGCATGCTAGCAGGGCCGGGAGACGGCTGCCAGTCTTCAAGATTCGGGCGGGGGCGCGGAGAGCGGGCGCGCCGCGCCGCGCGGGTCAGTAGACGAATCGGGTGATCAGACCAACACCGAGCTCGACACTCCCGGTGGTCGCATGGGAACTCGGATCGATCACTCGGCTGACCGGGGGACGGGCGTAGGGGGCTACGACCTGCCGCGCCATCCCGTTCGAGGAGACCACGCCGAAGGCATTGGCCGCGGCGTCGAAGGCCCACACGTGATGGAAGAAGGTCATGCCGTGATACTCGGGAAGCAACGGCAACGCGATGAGCGGCGTGGCATAGAAACCGGTCGTGCCGCTCTGCCCGGCAAAGGTAGTGAAGAGGTCGTTGTGCACGAAACAGGCGCCGGAGCTGCCGCCGCTGGAACCAGGAATCTCGAGCGGCAACGGCGCGCCGGCCCAACTCGAATTCTGAAAGCCCAAGGCCGCAACACAGACCGCCCGACTCGGCGCCTCAGTGCAACCGAAGTTGATCTGGAGCGTGTTGGTTGCCCAGTCGCGAACGAACACGCCATTCGTCGCCATCGGCTGGCTGCGCCCGGTCGCGACACAACCGACGCCGTAGGTCAGAACCGCAGCCAGCGGATTGGCATCGCCTTGCGGCGCGGAGACGACATCGAAGGGAATCACGGCCGCATTGGTCCGCGAATAGACCTTCATCTCCCAACAGATCGCCGTCGGCGCCACGAAGGGGGAGTCGAACGGGATCTCGTATTCGAAAGGCAAGGGCAAGGCCCGCGGCGACGGTGACGCCGGGAACTGCACGAGACGCCGCGAGACGACCTGCGCACCGAATCGGCCGTGATTCGCCGCAAAGGTCGAACTCGGCGCGGCCGCCGTCGCGTTTGGCCGCGACACGCGAAGATCGAGCTCGACCGTGAACGCCGCTGCCGCAGCACTGCTCGCATTGCGACGAAACGCGATGCCCGTGATCGGCGTGGTCACCGCCGGCAAGTCCTCATGGATCTGGAGGAAACGCGCGAGCGGCGCGAGCGACCCGAGGGTGTTGACGTCCGACGGCGGTGACTCGACCGCCGCGAAGTGAGTCGGACTGACCGTGCTGGACTGCGCAGTCACGCACGGCGTGGAGAGGAGAACCGCGGCAGAGAGAGCTGCGGCGACAACGGAAAGCGAATCCATGGCAAGCTCGGCGTGGAGGCAAGACGTCGAACCGAGTCTGCGACCGCCACGATTTCCCCAGCCTTGGGGTCCGCGCCCGCCCTCCGTCTCACCACTCGCGCAGCGGACGCGCCGGCGGCACCGCGGCATCGCCGACCCGCAGCAACACCGTCGCGTCGCCGTCGGCACCCCCGCGCAGCGTCAGGTGAAACGCGAGCATCGCCGTGCCCGGATTGGCCTGGTCGTAGTCGGCGCGCGGCGAACTGGTGTCGACGATCTCCCAGCGCGCCTCGGCGGGCGACTCGATCGACAGCTCGACCGTCGCGATCTCACCCCGCGACACCTCGCGCCGCAACACCGCACGCCGCGGCTCGGCGAGCTCGATCGTCGCGCGCGTGACCATCCCCCAACGCACGGTGGTGGCGCGGTCGGGATCGTCGGCCGACACGCCGCGGAACTCGTCGCGAATGCGAACCGATCCCCCGGGCAGGATCTCCAGACCACGCTGCGCCGCCGCGAGCTGCCCGGCATAGACCGGACCGAGATCGACGATCGCGCGCAGCCGTTCCTCATCGGTGACCACGCGCACGAGCCGCGATCGTCCCTTCACCCGTTGCGCTCGACCATCGACCATCGGCACGTTGTGGGCCGCAGTGCTGAGTCGAAACACTCGCCAACGCTCTCCGTCCTGACCTTTGTCCCACAACTCGACGCCGCGCGATTCGAGGCTGTGGTAGTTCTGCATGCCGAGATC
Source organism: Planctomycetota bacterium (assembly GCA_050181465.1). Lineage (GTDB taxonomy): Bacteria > Planctomycetota > UBA1135 > UBA1135 > UBA2386 > JACRLW01. Next base: position 21,904 of record JBFXDD010000024.1, on the reverse strand, counting down.
CTCGGCCCATCGTGTGCCGAGCGCATCGATCACAAAGGTGCCGCAATCCATGTGCGCGTGATTGGTGCTCGGCGATCCGGCCTTGATGCCCGCGAAGGTCGCGTCCGGCGTCCAATCGGTGCGGAGCAAGGCGATCGGCGTCGCACCCTGACCGTGCCAGGATCGCTCGCGCGGAGGCTGCAGGTCGGTCAGCGGCGGGGACCACACCAATGCCAGAGGCAGCAGCCGGTGATCGCTCTTGGCGGATGCGGCGACGGCGAACTCGTCGTCGGTCAGCGCGGACAGCTCCCGATGCAGAAGGCCGGGCTCATCGAGTCGGCGCGCGAACCAGAACATCGCGGGCGCGAGCTCACCGCGCGCATTGCAGTCGGAGTAGTTGAAGTAGAGACCGGTCGGGCCGGCGACGTGCAGGTAGTAACGCGCGGTGTCGAGGAAGCCCGGCGCGGCGGCGGTCAGTCCGAAGTCCGAGCCGAGCACGGTGTCGAGCGCGTCGAGCAGGAGCGCGTTGTAGACGGTGCCGTAGTTCCAGTAGGCGGGACCTTCCGGGTAGGCACCATGCGGCGCGTACTCGTGCATCGCACGCGGGAGGTTCTCGATCGCGCGCGCCAGGATGGTGGTGGTGAGTTCCGGTTCGTCCTCGCCGATCGCCAGCGCGCCGAGACCGAGACCGCCGTGACAGACCTGATTCCAGTTGTTGGTCGTCGTGACCCACCAGCCGCCGCCGAGCGACGGGCGCAGGCCGAGGTCGCGGATCGCGCGGCGGATCGTGCTGCGGTCATCGCTCGACAGCACGGGGAAGAGCCAGTCGTAGCCGATCGCGAGCGCGGCGGTCATCTCGGCGACGTCGAGGAAGTGACTGGGGTTCCAATCCTCGAAGGCCGCGGCGGCTCGCATCTCGAGCGCTGCGCGCGCCGCGTACCGCGGCTCGCCGGTCAGATGCCACGCGAGTGCCAGGTGGGTGACTCGCTTCTCGCAGGTTCGCGACACGCCGAGCAGGCGACGACCGAGCAACTCGCGTCGCACCGGCTCGGACTTGCAGATCACGTCGGCGCTGGCGATCACGAAGTCGCGCGCGCGCCGCAGCCGATCGTCGCGATCGAGTCGATCGCGTAGCGCGGCGAAGCCCTCCGAGTTCGCGAACAGCCGCGGATGTTCGGTCGGTGCCTGGGCCAGGCGACTGCGTACCTGCTCCGCGAGCGACGGCGTGTCTTGCGCCGTGGCGCCGACCGCGAGGGCCCACAGCAGGGCGAGTGCGACGGAGCCGCGATGGAGATTGCGCATGAACCCGATCAGCGGCTTCGACGAAGTCCGGCGACGTGGTGACGCAGTGAACTGGCCTTCGGCGACGCCTCGATCCAGTCGGCGAGGAACGAGCACAAGTTTCTGCGGCGGTCGCGTTCGAAGTATCCGGCGTCGGCGCGCTCACTATCGGCGATCAGGAGCTTGGCGAGACGCTCTGCTGCTGGGATGAACTCATCGCCCCGAACTCGGGTCAACGTCACCAGGAGCGACTCGGCTCCTTCGGCCAGACGTTCGTCGCTGCCGGCCTGGACGCCTCGGGCCCATTCGAGTTCCGCCTTCGACACCTCCTCCTCGAGCTCGGTGTCGGTCGGGCCAGGTGATGCGGAAGTGGTGGTCTCCGCCGCGGCCGGGCGATAGACGCCCACACCCCAACCCACGCCGAATCCCACCATCCCGGTGAACGCCACGGTCAGGACTGCGGTGCGTCGAGAAACGTCGCGAGTGCGACTCGTGTCGTCGATCGGATCCATGGTCATGGGTGTCTGCCTCTCGACGGACAGCATCGCACGGCCGCCGCACCCCATCAACCGTCGCGGTTGCGCCCGGTCGTTCCCGGCGGTGGTCCGAGCGGCTGCGAGTCGAGCGGCATCACCTGCGGCTGATTGAGATTGGGTTCGGGTTGGCGAACGCGCGGCACGAGTTCGATCTCGCTGTGCGGTCGATCGATCGGGTCGGTGATGCGGGCAGGGCGCAGTTCGATGCGCTTGTCGAGATCCGGCCCGCCGAGTTCGAGGAGAAGATCGCGGAGCGACTCGAGGCGCGCGCGGGCGAGATCCGTCGCGGCGTCACGCGTGCGTCGATCGGCGCGGCGCTCGGCACCCGAACGGAGCAGCGCGAGCACGCGATCGAGGGCGTCGCTCATGCGCGCGATCTCGGCATCGAGTGCGTGCAGACGACGATTCAGAACGAAGGCGTCGCGCGGGTTACCGGCTCCCAACATCGCCAGCAGACGAGTCGCCGTCAGATCGCGCTCGCGAATCGAACTCGCCAAGTCCACGCGCAACCGCGCCGCGATGTCGTGGGCGAGCTCGGGATCCGGATTGGCGAGCGTTTTCGCGTGCGCGAGATCGTCGGCGGCGAACGAGTGCGTGAGCACCAGTGCGATCGTCTCGTCGCCCCTCAGCAGATCGATCAGCGGAGCGACGACCTTCTGCGCGTCGACCGCCGGCAGTGCCTCACCGAGTCCGAAGCCAACCTGCCGGCGTTGTTCGGCGAGCGATGGTCCGGCACCGCCGCCGATCCCGAGCACGCCGGTCAACATGCCGACCGCTCGGAACGGTGCGGCGGCGACGGCATCGGCGATGACCTTGCCCAGTGCGGTGATCGCCGCCGTGGCGATCTGTCCGGTGCCCACGCCGCCCTCTTCGATGCGCAGCCGCAGCGGGATCGCGATCTCGTTGTTCTGATCCTGCAGCGCGAAGATCACCGCATCGAGTGGTGCCGGCAACTTCAGGTAAGTCGAGATCGGACCTCCCGCGGGTTCGCTGACCGAGAGGTGCTGGAAGCCGATCCGCGCTTCGGTTCGCAGGCCGCTTGGACCGAGGAAGTGAACCGTCGTGCCGAGGTCAAGAGTGCCGTCGCCGATCTTCACGCCGGAGCGTTCCGCGATTCCGCGCAACGCGCCGAGTTCGAAGCCGCTGATGTTCGCGCGCACCTTGCCGTCGAGATGAGGGCCGAGCGCCATCACTCCGTCGATCGCGAGTTCGTCCAACATCACTCGCGACTCGAGCGCGCGATCGTCCTCGGCACCCGTCAGCGCACCGACCGTCGCCCCGAGCAAGCCGGCCACGAGCGAACTCGACTTCAGTCGCTCGGGAAGCTCGACCTTGCCCGCACCCAGGCTCGCGCGGAAGCGGAAGGGCACCGCGGAGTCGAAGGTGCGCGTCGTGAAGCCGCGGACCTCCAGGTCGAGTTGTTCCAGCGGCGCGATCAGCGGCGGCGTGCAGGTGGAGTCCGAGTAGCGGAAGTCGAGGCCGCGGACCGTCAGTTCTTCGATACGCACTTCCGGCCGATGCCCGCCCTGAGCAGCCGGCGCGGTGGTGCCGTCGGCGATCGTCGGTGTCGGCGCTGCCGGCGGCGGCTCACTCTCACTCGCGGTCGGCGGACTTCGGAACACGATGTCCGCGATGCGCAGCCCCTCGACAGTTTGCTCGGCGCGGGCCGTGATCTCCGCGATGTCGATGAGACCGATGCGGACATCGCCGCCCGGCACGATGCGGGGTGCCTCCACGCTGACGCTGCGAATCCCTGCGAGCAGTTCCCCATCCGGTCGACCACGGAACTCCAGATCGCGGAGTTCGAGATCCACCCCGAAGCCGCGCGCGAGGTCGATGTCGGTGGGATCGCGTCGCCGCAGTTCGACGGCGAGCTCTGCATTCGCTCGTAGCCGTCCGTCGACGATCGCGCTCGCGTCGATCCGCTCTGCGATCGCCGGCAGAGTGCGCGCGAGCATCGGTCCGTGCAGCCCGCTTGCGTCGAAGTCGAGCGTGAACTTGCAGTCGTCATCCCAGGGTGACCCGGTGACGACGACATCGAGTGAGTCGAACACCGGCTTGGCGGCGCCGCTCAAGAGGACGCGAATCGGGGGAAGCGCTGCGGGGTCACCGTCGAGGAGCACCTGAGGTGCTTCGGTGAAGATGCGCAGCGCGACGTCGATCGGGTCGTCTGCGGCGTCGTCGCGATGCCTCAGCGAGGCGATGCCCAGATCGAGTTTGCCCAGAGCGACGTTGCGGAACGGCAGGCGGGTCGGTCCGCTCGGCGGCGGTGCCGTCGCGGGGCCTTCGACCGGCGCGGGTGCCGTCGCGGTCGCCGCCGCACCGAACTCGAGGCCGAGGGCGAACAATTCACCGTCAGCATTCGAGCGCGTGTCGATCGTCAGGCCTTCGGAGACCAGCGCGTCGATCAGCAGCGAATCGGTATCGGGTCGACGAATCTCCGCGCGCAACTCCTTCAGCGCCAGTGACTCGAGACCCTGATCGGCGAGGCTGACATCGAAGAGACGAGCCGACAGCGTCTGCGCGCCGTCGCTCGCCGTCGTCGCGCGGACCTCCGCCATCACGCGCAGCGAAGCTCGCTGCCAGTGAGCACGGATGTTCGTAGGCAGATAGCCGGCGAGCGAGTCGAGCCGCATGCCCTCGCCGAGCAGATCGATCGACGCGGCGAGGTCGGTCGGGTTGGGCGAGATCTTCGCCGAACAGCGCAGTTGGTCGACGATCTCGCTCGAGCGGAGTCGAGCCTCGACCTCCGTGGGCGGAGCGTTCTGCGTCAGGTTGTCGTAGCTGCCCACCGTGAGGTCGAGGAGGAGCGTCGTTGCCACCGGCGGAGTGACCGCGGAGTCCGACCAGCTCACGTTCAGATCGCGGACCGTCATCCCCGCGAACTGCAGTGCGGTCGCCGCGCTCGTTGCCGCATTCGAGGATTCGGCGGTCGTTGCGACGCCCGCCGCGGTCGACTGCTCGCCGGGTGTCGCTACATCCGTCGTCGCCGCCCCTACCTGTCGCATGCCGAACGCATGCAGTGCGCCGTCTTCGTCGCGCGACAGCACCACTCGCGGTGCGTCGAGTTCGATGCGTCCGACGGACACGCCTCCCTCGGCGATCCTCACCGTGGGCACGAGCAATCGATCGAGCGCGAAGAACGGCTCGCGATCGGAGTCGGTGAAGCGGACCTTCGAGACCTCGGCGTGCGCTTCGAGTGCGCCGTCGGTCGCCTGCTTCGCGCTCGCGTGCAGGGTCGCCTCCAGCCGGCCAGCAGTGAGCTCCGGTGCGAGACCGACGCGCTGGAGCAATCCGGCGAGTGGTCCCGCGGTGAGTCGATTGCCGCGCAGCTCCAGATCCACGGCGAGATCGAGCGGGCCGGGGCGACTCTGGATCGTGCCGCTGATCGCCAACTCCTCGGCGACGCCGGGCGCGACGACGCGCATCCGCACTCGCGACGGAGTCGCCGTCGCCGCGCCCACGACGAAGTCTTCGACGTCGACTTCCAGCTCGGCGGGTTCCATCTGAAGCGGCTGACCCGGCGCGACCTCGTGGCTTCGATCGACGAAGCCAAGGCTCGTCCCGCGAACCCTCATCGCGCCGAGTTCGAAGCGAGGTGGCGTCGCTGTGTCAGGCGTCGTTGACGTCGTCGCCGCCACGGACTCGCTGTTCGATCGGGGAACCTGCGGAGCGACGTTCGCCGCCTCGATCGTGTGCAGTCCGGCGATCGCCAAGGAGCCATCGGCGAGGACGCTCAGCTCGGTGCGTGCGCCGCGGATGTCCACTTCTTCGATCCGGGTGGCCGCAGGTGTGACACGCAGACCGGCAACGCCGATGCGCTGGAGTTCGGCGAGCAGCGTTTCTCCGTCCCGCCAGGAGATGGGTCCGATGGCTGCGTCGGCATGCAGCGCACCGCTCGAGTCGGTGCGGCTCTTCAACTCCACGCGGAGGTCGAGTTGCGCCGAGGTCAATGCGGGCTCGAGTCCGCGTCGTGCGAGGTGCGGCGCGATACGTGCGAGCGTGACCTCGCTCAGCTTGAGGTCCAGCGTCGCTTCGCGGCGCGTTGCGAACGGCACGACCAGGGCGTCGAGGACGATCGATTCGGCGATCTGCGGCGCACGGAGTTGCGCCGCGATGGTCGCTGCGGCGTCGGGCTTGGCGGGATCGATCTGCAGGTCGCGCACCTCGAAGGACAGCAACGCGAGTTCGAGCGGAATCGGCGGGGCGTCGACGGCCACGACGCTCGCATCGGCGAGCGTGACGTGACCGTCGCGGATGACCACGTGGTCCACCTGCACCCTCGGACTCGAGGCTGCCGACGGTTCCGGCGACACGGCGCGGTCCTCGGTAGGCGGTGTCGCGGCCGCCGCGGTCGGCAACAGCCGGCAGCCGAGGAGCGCGAGCACGCCGTCGTGATCGAGGCGAGCGAACGCTGTCGGTCCCTCGATGCTGACGGACGCCACGTCGACGGCGCTCGGGCTCAGCCGGCGAATCTCGGCGGCGATTCGTCGGCAAGCGAGGGCAGGCACGTCGTCGGCGCCCAGGTGCGCGTCGCGCAGGGTGATCGTGGCAGAGAGATCGGTGGGCGCCGCCGCGTCGCGTCGCAGCTCGAACTCGCCGTCGATACGGCCCTCGATTCGCTTGGCGGTCGGCTCGATCCCGATGCTCGTCAGCAGTTCGCGAATCGGAAGCAGATGGAGTCCGTGCAGCTCACCGTGGATGGATCCGACCAGCCGATCCTCGGCGTCGTCGATCTTCGCGTCGACGGCGAGATCGTCGAGCAGCAGCGGTCCGCGTGCATGGATGGCGAGCGTGCCGGTCCTGTCGGACGAGCCTAGGTCGTCTGCACGCAGGTTGGCTTCGATCCAGGTGTCGATCGGCGCCGGCGCGGCGTGATCGATGACGCGAAGGCGCAGGTGTTGTGCGCGCAGCACGTCGAGTCGCAGCGGCAGGCGCAGATCGAGTGCGGCGGGAGGTGACGGCGCCGTGTCCGGCGACTTCGCTGCCGCTCCCTCGCCTGAGTCGTTCTGCCGAAGCTGTGAGGCGATGCGACTCCACGCCATACCGCCGTCCGCGTCCCGCTCGATGCGAAGATCCACGCCGTCGATTTCGGCCAGCGTCACGTGGATCCGTCCGCGCAGCAACTCCGTGGCGACCGCATCGGCGGCGAGCAGGTCGATGTGCGCCAGTGGCTCACCGACCGGCGCACCGTCACTGCCGCGTTCGTGCAGCGTGAGCCCCTGCATCCGCATCTCCAGCGCGAGCAAACTCAGATCGAGTCGCTCGTAGCTTGCGACCAGGCCGTAGCCCGCGGCGACGTTGCCGAGGATGGTGGGCAGGATCCAGGGCAATGCGATGCGCACCAGGACCGCCAGCAAAAGGACGATCCAGAATGAGCGGCGCAGCCAGCGCCAGAGCCGACTCTTGCCCTTGACCGGAGTGCCTTGACTGACCTGGCTGGCCGGGCTGGCCGGACTGGCCGGCGCTGAGACCGGCTCGGTCACTTGCCCTCCGGCGCGACTTCGAGTGCGTTCTGGTGGGCTTGCAGAGCATCTCGGCGCCGATCGCGATCGGCGAGCGGATCGAAGCCCTCCGGCGCCTTGTTCCGGGCTGACAACCAGTCGTAGGCGCGCACTCGCGCGGCCGGGTCGCTGGTGGCGAGCATCGCGAAGTTCTCCTCGATCAAGAGGGCGTCGAGTTCAGGCTTCGACTTCGCGCGGGTGAGCAGCGCGGCGACGGCGCCTGGAAAGCGACCGGCCTCTCCCGCGACTCGCAGCAGCATGCCGCGAAGCGCGTCGTCGATACTGCCGCGATCGAGTTGTTCGGCGAGGAAGCGCCAAGCGAGGGACTCGAAGTGCCACGAGCTGTCGCCGACGATCGTCGTGGTGTCGTTGGACAGTGCGGCGATCAGGGCAGACAGCTCGTCGTCGTTGGTGGTGAGAGCCAGGTCGACCAAGAGCGGCGCACCCGCGCTCTCCCCGAGGAATGCGACGGCACGCCGTCGTTCGAGCGTGTTCGACAGATGGGCGAGCGCCGCACGGATCGTGGCGCTTCGCGCCTGCTCGGCGGACAACAGGGCGGTCGCCTCCTGGGACTCGGCGCGCGCGCGCGCGAAGTCCTCGCGGGCGGTAGGCAGGAGGATGGCCAGCTCCTGTGCGACGCCCGGATCCGCGTCGGGCGAGCGTACCGCGATGGAGATCAGCAGCGTGGATGCCGGATCGAAGGGCGAGGGAAGTGCGAGGGCCAGGGGCGGTTCGTCGAGCTTGGGCGCGAGATCGAGCAGCAGCAGTTCCCGGTCTGGGTCGTGTTGCGCCCCGATCATCAGCATGCAGACCAGACCGTCGGTCTCGCTCTGGTGGAGCGCGACACCCAATTCGGGGTTCGTGCCGGGTTCGAAGTCGGCGCCGGTGCTGCGAAGCACGATCTCGGCGGTGGTCTCCGGCAGGATCGCCGCGCGGCTCGCCGAGAGCCGCAGCGTCTCGAAGCGATGGGCGCCGGCGAAGTCACTCATCGGGACGCGCAGCAGCCGCGCGCCGCGCGCTCGCGTGGCCACGCCGCGCAGTGGTGTTGTCTGCCGTGGGCCGATCAGCGCGCGCGTGTGCGGGGCGAGCGGTTCCGATGCGGAATCGTCTTCGCGCAGTGCATCGATCGCTCGCGGCGCGAAGCGAAACTCGACCTCCGCGAGCACCGCGTGTTCCGTCGATGTGTCAGCCGGATCGCGGTGCGGACGCACGCCGCTGACCGCCGAGCCGAGCAGGTGTCGCACGTGCGGCGCCACGGCGGGCGGCGTCGGAGCCGGTGGTGGTGGTGCGGCGCAGGCGATGAGCAGAGCGACCGTCGTCAGAGCGGCGCGCGGCGGAATCTTCGGCGTCATGCGGAACCCCGCACGATAGCGAATCCCAGCGCTCGATGCGGCGGCTTGGGGCGAATGCACGGCTGCCGAACTCGTGTGCGGGATCAGTTGCCGACGCGATCCGAACGCGGGCTCAGCCGGGCTTGCGCGGCGGGAAGCGATCGGCCGCCGCGAGTGCGCGCCGCGCTCGTTCGGCCATGTCGGTCTCGCCGTGAATCGCGGCCATCACCGCCTCGGGCAGGCAAAGGACCTGCGCGAGCACGTCGGCCAGATTCCCGAGCGGTACTTCCGCGGAGGGCGGCATCTTCGAACCGGCGCAGCGCTCGATCTGCGCGACCAGGCGCTCGCGCATCTCTCGATCCTCGTGCGTCGTCGCTCCGATCTCTGCGAGCGGCATCACGCGCACGCGTCGATACAGACGATCGCTCTCCACCTCCTCGATGCGCACGCGGCAGAGTCCGCACAGCCAGATGAGGAAGCGGCCGTCGTCGGTGCGCTCGTGGCGTGCGATTTCACCCAGTCCAGCGACGGGGATGACGTCCGGCTTTCCGGACAACGCGTTGCGATGACGTTCCTCGACGGTCGCGATCACGAGTCGCCCCGGCCCGTCGAGCGAGTCCTCGATCATCTGCCGATACCGCGGCTCGAAGACGTGGAGCGGCAGGAGCTGACCGGGGAAGAAGAAGACTCCCGGCAGGGGGAACATCGGCACCGGCGTGTTGCCGACGTCGACGTTGGGCATGAGCGGCCAGAAGTCGGGAGCGGAACTCATGAGGTGGGGGCCATTCGGTAGCCCAGCACACCCGCTCGCGCAAGGGCGCGACTTCGGACCCCGGGATCAGGCATGGACGCCGGGCGCTTCGGTGCCGGTCTTTTGGACCCAAGCCGGGTAGGTGCCGGGATACACGAATGGTCGGCCGCCGGCGGGGCACGCGCTGACGTCGAGCACGCGGTTTGCGAGGCCGCGCAGGAAGGTGCGGTCGTGGCTCACGAACAGCATCGCACCGGGGTAAGTCGCGAGGGCTTCCACCAACATCTGCTTGGTGGCGAGGTCCAGGTGGTTGGTCGGCTCGTCCAGCACGAGGAAGTTCGGTGGGTCGAAGAGCAGCATCGCCAACACCAGCCGCGAGCGTTCGCCGCCGCTGAGGATGCTCACGCGTTTCTCGATCTCGTCACCGCCGAACTGGAAGCTGCCGAGCAGGTTGCGCTTGGTGCCGGTCGGTTCGAGCGGGAAACGGCGATCGAGGGTTTGCCAGACGGTCAGGTCGGGGTCGAGGATCTCGAGTGCCTGCTGCGCGAAGTAGCCCATCTTCACGCTGGCGCCCAGCTTCGCGGTGCCCTGGTCGGGCTGGATGGCGCCGGCGACCATCTTGAGCAGCGTGGTCTTGCCCGACCCGTTCTGCCCCATCACGCACCAACGCTCACCGCGCTTCAGCTCGAAGTCGAAGCCGGCATACACGACGTGATCACCGTAGGCCTTGTGGATGCCTTGCAGCTTCACGACGTCTTCGCCGACTCGCGGGGGAGTCTTGAACTCGAAAGGCACGATCTCGCGCCGCTTGGGCGGCTCGAGTCGTTCGATCTTGGCGATCGCTTTGGCGCGACTCTGCGCCTGCGCAGCCTTTGCGACGTGCGTGCCGAAGCGATCGATGAAGTGCTGCATCTTCGCGATCATCGCGGCCTGGCGTTCGAAGGCGGCCTGCTGCTGCGTCGCACGTTCGGCCTGCATGCGCTCCATGAACGCGTAGTTGCCGGTGTAGGAGATGAGTTCGCCGCCGTCGACGTCGATGATGCGAGTCACGACGCGATCCATGAAGTCGCGATCGTGGCAGGTCATCAGCAGTGCGGCTTTGGAGTCGATCAGCCACTTCTCGAGCCAGAGGATCGATTCGATGTCGAGGTGGTTGGTCGGTTCGTCCATCAACAGGACGTCGAACTTGCCGAGCAGCACCTTGGCCATACCCACGCGCATCTTCCAACCGCCGGAGAGACCGCCGACGTCGCCGTCGATCTGGTCGTCGCGGAAGCCGAGCCCGTGCAGGATCTCACGTGCGCGCGGGACGAGTTCGTAGCCGCCGAGGTGCGAGTACTCGTCCTGCACGTTGCCGTAGCGTTCGACGATCTTCTCGTAGTTCGGATCGTCGACGTCGCCCAGCTTGGCTTCGAGCTCGGTCAGCTCGGCGTGGAGTTCCCCGAGATGGCCGCAACCCATCGTGACTTCGTCGAGCACCGACCGCCCCGACATCTCGCTCGTGTCCTGCCGGAAGTAGCCGATGGCGAGCCGCTTGGGCACCGATACCTCGCCGTCGTCAGGCTTCTCTTCGCCGACGATCAGCCGAAACAAGGTCGACTTGCCGGCTCCGTTCGGCCCGACCAGCCCGACCTTCTCGCCCGGATCGAGCTGCATGTTCGCCTCGACGAAGAGGACCTGCTGGCCGTGGCGCTTGCTGATGTTCTGTAGGGCGATCATCGGGGGCAAGGAGGGTAGCGAGCGGGGAGAGGCTTGCCAGCCCCCGGACTACTCGTGAACGTCGCCGCGAGATCGGCGCAGGTCGATGTCTGGCCAGGAGCTGCGTCGGTCGACGGCCGGAGCCTCGGTGTAGCTGCCCTGCCAGGGGGACGAAGACCCGCCGCCGTTCGCGAGTCGCCGTTCAGCCCCGGCGCATGCGTACGAGGAAGTCATCGAGTGCGCTCGTCATTGCATGGCGCTCGGGCAGCGGCGAGCCGGTGCGGGCAGCTTCCAGCTCCGTTACCAGGACCTGGAACCGGGACTCGTGGTGTGCCGGCAATGGTGTCGTCGGCGCTAGCCCGGACTATGCGTGAACGTCGTCGCGAGATCGCCGCAGGTCGATGACCGGCAAGGAGCTGCGTCGGTCGACGACCGAAGCGTAGCTGTAGCTACGCTGCCAGGGAGGAGCCGACGGAGCGACGCCGCCGGGCGCGACTTGTGGCGATCGCAGCAGACGTTCACGCATAGTTCGGGCTAGGGCTTCGCTCGAGCGGCGTTTGGCGGCGAGCAATTCCGCGACATCGTCGAACTCGGGATGATCGTCGAGGAGATTCGTGAGGTCGCACTCGAGTCGACCGGTGCGGAGCAAGCGGAGTCCGGTCAACAGAACGCGATAGACGTACAACAGCGGCTTGACCCGCCACTGGATGTCCTTCGTGAGCAGACGCCATTGGTTGTGTGCGAAGCCGATGTAATGGCGGGCGTGCTCGCGCGTCAGACAACCCATGGCCAGGGCCTTCAACTCCTCGTGAGCTGGACCCGTCTCGAGGACGAGCGGCGACATCACTTGCTCGAGGACGTACCCGTTCGGTCGCCGCAGCAGGTCGAGGAATTTGCGAAGGTCGTGGGTGACGAGGTCGAGGTGGACTTCGCACTCGAAGCGATCGAGCGTGATGGTTTCGTCGCGCGGTGGATCCAGCCGCCAGAAGTGCTCGCGCGGGAGGACGTGCACGCCACGCAGATCCCAATCGGAGTCGGGCGAAGGGAATCCATACAGATGGGCTCCGCTGATCGTCGCAAAGAGCAGTGGGTGCGGAGCGGCTGCGATCGCGGAGCGCAGTTCGTTCGGGTAGGTGAACTCGCTCACAGCACGCTCCGTCGCGCTCGCAAGAGAAAGCGGTCGATCACCGAGTAGTCCGGGCGATCCGGTAAAGTCGTGGCGGCAAACGCGCGGTCGAACTCGTCATGGAGTCGATGGCGCAGGGCTTCTACGTCCTGCCATGGCATCGTCCCGTCGCGGATCGACAGCAGCTCCTCGCGAGCGTCGCCCACCGCGACCGGCACCCGATGTTCCAGCAGAGTTCCGATCCCGGTTCGCAGCAGTCGAATCAAGTGCATTGCGTGTTTTCGGCTTGGCTCCTCGCTGCGGCGCAGCTTGACGGCCATCTTGCGGAACTGCGAGATCACATAGCCATTGAAGGTCTGATAAACGAGTTTGCTGAGGAAGGCATCGCGGATCGCGAGCAGTTCCTCGCCGATCGGCTCGATGTGCTCGATCCTCGGTGTCCACAAGCATTCGAGGACGTTCGGGTTGGCCTTTGCCGCGAGCACGAGGAACTTCTGCATTTCCCAATGGCACTCCTCGCGCTCGCGATCTTCCAACTGCTCGGGAACACCGAAGAGCGACCAGTGACGATCTGCCGGTGGCAGGTACACTCCGCGTCGATCGACATCGGAGTCGGCGTGATCCAGTCCGTAGGCGCGTGAGCCGACGACGCAGGAGTAGACGATGAAGCTCCGCAGTTCGCGATCGTCGAGCATCGCGGGCGGCATCGGTGACTTCACGTCGGCGAGGATTGCAAACTCGCTGCGAACCGCCGTGCACTCGTAGCCGTCCGGTAATCGGACTCGATAGGCGTGCGTTGCGTCGCGCGGCACATCGACGATTACCGCCACGGCTCCGCTGGAGTACACCGCGCGCGTGCCGGTCACCGGCACACGCAGCACGACTCTGGTTCCGATGGGAACGAGCATGGGATAGAAGGGTCGCGGTCAGCGCAGCAGCGGATGGGTGCTACGCAGTTCCTCGAGCATCGCCGCGTTGGCGATTGCGGCAGCCTCGCTGCCCGCGAAGTCCTGCTCTCGATCGAGAAAGGTCGCCGGCAGGTCGCCGTCCGCGCGCTCCAGCCATCGTCCGCGCCAGGAGGAGTCGATCTGCTGCGGAACGGCGCGGTCGGCCACCGCACACCAGGTCATCGTCCACGCTCGCGGGATCACACGGATCGGCTGGTAACCACCGCCACCGGTCGCGACCCAGCGACCGTCGCAGTGGCGTGCGGCCAGTTCGCGCGAGATCTTCGCGGCGAAGTCGAAACTCGCGGTGGTGAGGCACAGATCCGCGAGCGGATCGCTGAAATGCGGATCGCAACCGTGCTGTGTGATGAGCACCTGCGGTCGGAAGCGTTCGAAGGCGGGCTCCAGCACGGCGCGTGCGATGCTCTGCCAACTGGCGTCGCCGGTGCGCGAGGCGAAGGGGATGTTCAGCGCGCTGCCTTCGCCGCGGCCGCGACCCTGATCGCGAACGCGACCGGTGAAGGGCCAGCGGCGATCGGGGGTCTCGTGCAGGCTCACCGTCAGGACGCGCGGATCCTCGCGGAAGATCCACTCGACCCCGTCGCCGTGGTGGACGTCGAAGTCGATGTAGGCGACGCGTTCGATGCCTTGCGACAACGCTTCGGCGATCGCCAAGGCGAGGTCGTTGTAGAGACAGAAGCCGGAGGCCGAACCCGGCATCGCGTGATGGAGCCCGCCGGTCGGGTTGAAAGCCGCGCTCGCCTCGCCGCGCAGCACGGCGCGCATGCAGGCCAGGGTCCCGCCGGCCGCCGCGGCCGCCGCGGCGTGCTGGCCGGGCGCGATCGGGTTGTCGGCCGTCCCCATCCCGAACAGCGGCGCGTGGCGCAGGAGTGCGGGGGAAGGCGAGGCATCGAGCGCGCGCAGGAAGGCGACGTAGTCGGTCGCATGCACGGTGGCGAGTTCCGGGTCGGTGGCGGCGGGCGGCACGAAGCGCTCGCCGCCTTGCACCAGGCCGTGGGCGGTCAGGAGGTCGAAGAGCGGCTCCTGGCGGAAGTTCGCGAAGGGGTGGTCGACCCCGAGGTCGTAGCGGGGCAGGGCCAGGGCGTCGACGAGGAGGGGGCCGGGCATTGCGGCAGCGTAGCGTGCGGAGAATTTCCGCCGACAGGCCCGGCGGACCGGCGCCCCCGGGACAATCCGCCCTGATGCCGCCCAGTCCCGACGCGCTCGCCAGTGCGACCACCCCGCGCCAAGTCGCGGGCGATGACCTGGCGCTGGTTCGGCGGGCGTTGGCGGGCGAGTCGGCGGCCATCGAGGAAGTCCTCGCGCGCTTGTCCTGTGTCGTGAAGTTCGTCTTCCGGCTCAACAAGACCCAGGGCTACGGCCTGCCGACCGAGACTCTGGAAGACGTCGTGCAGCAGGTCTACGCCGCGCTGTGGCCGCGGCTGCGGGACTATCGCGACGGTGCCGCACTCGAGAGCTGGGCCTTCGGCTTCTGTCGCAACTGTTTGCGGGCCGAAGCGCGCAAGCGGGCGACGAACCTGCGCCTCCTGCCGCGAGCGAGCGGCGATCAGGACTTGCTCGAAGCGGTGATCGTCGACGGCGAGGACCCTGCACCGGATCGCGTCGCGGTCGCACGCGAACGGATCGAAGCTCTACGCGACGCGCTCGGCACCTTGCCGGAGAGCGAACGCGCGATCGTGGAGCTGCGCTTCTTCGAGGAATGGAGTTTCGAGCGGATCGCGCGCGACCTGTCGATCGCGCCGAGCACCGTCAAAGATCGTTGCTACCGAGCGCTGCTGCGCCTGGAAGAACAACTGAGGAAACGTGATGTCTGAATTCGAATCCGAGACGCTTGGGCATTGGCTGCGTGCGCATGCCAACCGCGACCTCACGAACCATGAAGCGGCTGAGTTGCGCGAGTTCGCGACGCGCGACGCGGACGCGGCTTCGGCCGTCGCGGAGATGGATGCATTGCACGAGTCTCTCGATGAGGAGCGCGCGCTCTTCCTCGCCGTGAGTGCGCCGCTGACGCACGCCGAGGAGGGTGATGCGCGCTGGCAGCGGTTGAGCGCGGCGGGTGCGCACGCGGAAGCCGGACTGCGGGCACAGCTTCGCTTTGGTGAGGGTGTGGGGGCGACGACGGGCTCGCAAGGGCTTCGCAAGGTCGCGTCGCACACTCGATGGTGGTGGGCCCTCGCGGCCGCGGCGGCGGTGATCGTGCTCTCGATCATGCTGCGCGGCGGCGGTGTCGAGCGACCCTCGTTGCTGCCGAACACCCCCGATGACCGCGTGCTCGGATCCGGCGCACGCATTCTGCTCACGGCAGAGCTGCGACTCGATCGCCCGGTGCTGTCCTGGCACGTGGTGGTCGGCGCGGCGTTCTACGAAGCCGTCATCCTCGGCCCGAGCGGCGAGAGCCTTGCGCAGCGCGCCGATCGCTCGCGAGCATCGACCACCTGGGAGTTGGAGGCGACCGATCTCGATCGCGTGCGGGCCGTCGCCGATCGCGCGAGCTTGCGACTGCGCGTGATCGCCCGCGACTCTTTGGGCCTGCCGCTCGCAACGAGCGGGGATCTGCCGCTCACGATCGTGGAGTGAGTGACGACTTCGGCGGCGGCCACGGCGCTACTCGATGGTGGTCCGCCAGAGGTTTGTGAGGCGGATGGGATCGTTGCGCGCGGGCTGGAATTCGATGGCCTGGAAGTAGAGGTCGAGACCGACGAGGCCGGGGTCGTTGGGGACCTGCCAACGGTTGGTCCAGGATCTCGAGGAGTCCATGAGGTGAAGTCGTGGCCAGACCAC
>JBFXDD010000024.1:0-5939 GCA_050181465.1 Planctomycetota bacterium | reverse complement strand
GCGCGGGCTGGAATTCGATGGCCTGGAAGTAGAGGTCGAGACCGACGAGGCCGGGGTCGTTGGGGACCTGCCAACGGTTGGTCCAGGATCTCGAGGAGTCCATGAGGTGAAGTCGTGGCCAGACCACGGTGGAGGCTGGGTCCAAGGCCCAGGTCAGGCCGAATGGTAGGAAGAGATCGGCGCGCGCGAGCGCGACGCCAAAGGTCACGAAGGCGTTGGGTTCGGCGTGGACGTGGATGTCGAAGGGATTGCCGAGGGTGGGAGTGTCGGTGTGGATGTGCCGCAGGAGGTTGAACAGGATTGCGCGATAGCCCGGACTCTCGACTCCGCGGCCGAATAGATCGATGTCGCCGTCGCGATCGATGTCGCCTGCGAAGCTGATTTCGACGGCGTCGCGCCACATGCCCCATGGAACGGTTCCGTCGGTGAAGTGTCCGGTTCCGTCGTTGATGAGGATCCTGGTCATCAGGATGAAACTGTCGATGATGTCGAGATCCCCGTCATTGTCGATGTCGCGCAGCCAGATCACGCCGCGTCGATGGCTGTGAGTTCCTGGCGGGAAGTTCCGCCAGCGCGGGATGCGATGGCTCTCGTCGGTGAAGTAGCCGTGACCATCGTTGATCCAAAGGTACGGGTAGGTCTGCCGATTGTGGTGAATGGCATCGAGGTCGCCGTCGCCGTCGATGTCTCCCAAGTCCGCCTGGCCGGAGGCAAGGATGATGGGTGCCTGTGTTTGCAGATAGGTACCGTTGCCGTTGTTGAGGAAGACTACGCCGTAGCCAGGATGGGAGACGTTGTAGGTGGAGGCGAGGAAGTCGAGGTCGCCGTCGTTGTCGAGATCGCCACCGACGATGTCCATGGTGCTGATGGGGAGGTTGTATCCAGCGAGCTGGAAGTAGCCGCGACCGTCGTTGAGGAGGAAGTCGACGGAGGTGGAGCCGATGGTTGCGACGTCCAGATCACCGTCGCCATCGACGTCCATGGCGCGGAGCTTCGCGGGGAAGATGGAGTTCACGATCGTGCTAGGGATCCGATCGTAGGTGGCGACGGCGAACTGGCTGTTTCCCAGAGAGTCCCAATAGAGCCAGGGAGCGGGTGTGCCGTTGCCGGGGTTGCCGACGATGATTCCACCAGCAGAGAGTACGTCGTTGTCGCCGTCACCATCGAAATCGGCCACTGCGGTGACAGGTAGTCCCGATTCCTGTCGGTGTCCGGACGGCAATGGGAGTAGCGTGGATGACCCAAACATCCCATTGCCGTGGCCGTCACGATAGGCCACAGTGGGATATCGACCTGCCCAACTCGTTCGGTAGACCTGTTCGGGTGCTCCATCGTCGGTCAGGTCGGTGACGGTATGGATACCCTGGGGGAACGAGTCCCACGGGAAGATCTGCAGGAACTGCTGGGAACGCAATCCCGGCGAACTGAGCCAGATCAAGCAGATGCCAGCGAATGCCAGGCCGCGTGGAGCGGGAAATGTCTGCAAGTGGAACAGGCGAATCATTGGCCGGTACCTCCATTGGAGCCGAGCTCTTCGCTCCGCTCGAGGCTCTCGCCGGGGGTCAAGCCTTCCGTCGGCGGCGGGATGTCCGGCGGCAGGTTCTGAAGTTCATGTACGACGAGTAAGGTCTGCAGGTTGCTCATCGGTCCGAGCGGGTTGCCTGGATCGATCTCCAGATTGTAGCGCCTGCCGAGTCTGCCGTCGGCGACGATCATCGGCGCAGGATCCGGGCAACCTACGGGTGTCTCGTTCAGGCAGAAGTTGTTGAAAGAGAGTGCATTGCCCGAGCAGGACCCGAAGGGGCCGAACTGACTGAACGGGGCCATAATCCAACTCGTGAAGGATCCAGTAGTCGCAAATGTGCCGGGCGAGTTGATGTGCGCACTGGCAACGAAGGTTTCCTTGGTCGACCACCAACCGTTCGAGTTAGTGCCGGGCGGGTAGTCGTGGTTGATGCCGAGTCGGTTGTGATAGAGCGCTGGGTTGTCCGTCTGTGGATCGGTCTGCGTGTGGATCGATCGATACCAAGGATTGTTCGCGTAGGCATCGATCGGTCCGGTTTGAAGTGCGTGTCTCCAGAAATAGACCGACCAGTTCGGATGGGGATCGAGCGGCAGGTGGGGTGTGAAGTCGCAGAGCAGGCCGCGTGGGATCGGGCCTCTTCTCGCGATCGTTGGTGTTCCTATCGACTGCAGATTCCGGAGAGAATCCAGATACATCGACGCCGTCGTCATGTTCGTGATGATCTGTCCCGCAGCAGCGCCGCCGCCATGAACATGGACCGCGTCGCTGGGATTCTGCACATGATCGAACCACGGGAACTGGTTCGCCGCGGGATAGGTACCTACGATGCTGTTGTGCATCGGCCGGTTGATGGTGATCCCGGGCTTGCCGACGAAGAACACGCGGCGATGATCCTGCCCGACCAGGGCTGCGCCGGGGATGATCGGGCCCGCGAACATGCGTGTGTGCGTGACGTAGCCGGCAACGATCAGGTCATCGCACTCATCCGCGCCGATATCGATGTCCCCGAAGGGATCAGAGATCTCGTTGGGTCGCTTCGACTTGATCCGCGGATTCCCGAAACCTTCGCAATCAAAGTCCCAGGCGCAAGTGGGAGCCTCCTCCGCTTTCGGCACGGGAGGTGTGACGGACACGTCAGCGTAGTAGCTCTGCCATCCCGGGCCGAATCCCTCGACGCGCAACACCATTCCGAGGGATCGCGTGACCTCCAGGAACTGCGTGCGGGAGGGTCCGCCGTCGACGCCGGTATCGATGCACGGATTCGAAACCAACGCGCTCGAACCGGGAGTCCAACCGGTCGTACTCACCATGGGAAGCAGCCGCAAGTCGTGCGACGACGCCAAGCCGGCGCCGGGCGAGAAGCGGAGTGCGTCGTCGACAAAAAAGAGCCTGGGGATGGCAGTCAGGCTGGCCAGATCGGCGCGAGGCGCAAGTTCCCCGTTCGGAATCGAGCTCGGGGTGATGACGTCTATTGCGCGCCAGTTCAAGCCGACGTTCACCGTTCCCAGGTTGAAGGTAGTCGGTCGCTGCGTCGTCGGATCGGTTCTGCCATCCGGGAAGGCGTTGAAGTCGCGCCCTTGCGTCTGAAAGGTCGGATCGGTGACGACTTGCCCCAATGCCCACTGCACGGCGCGACTCTTGACTTCGATGCCTTCAAAGCAGGAGATGGGTGTCGGAAGAACTCCGGGCTGGCGATCTGCGAGGTCGATGATGTTGTTGAAGATCGCGGGGCTGTTCCAATCGCGTGGAAGCCCGGGTTGGTTGATGATTCCGGTGTCGCCGCTCCAGATGCCGACGACGTTGGACGCGAAGGTGTTGTTGGCGATGATCGCGTTGTGCGTGACGGAAACACCGCCGGGCGGCGTCTTGTTGTCCAGGGCGATGCCGATGGAGTTGTCGTAGATGAAGCAGTTGGTGATGGACACTCGTGTCTGCTGCTGGATCCCCGCGAAGTAGAATGCGGCTCCCGCACCCGCCGCCACGCCGGGCGTCGCTGCGGCGCGCGAACCCCGCACCGCGATGCCGTCGATGAGCGAATTGTCCACTGGGAGGAGGTTGGGAAGCGTCGCGCCGATCTCGAAGATCGGCACCTGGAGCCCTCGAGCATCGAAGATCGTGTCCAGGGTCGACGTCCCTTGGATTCCGATCCGGCTGCGGTCGAAGCGAATCGGCAGAGTCTCTCCGTTGAACGGCAATCCGGATCGGGGATCGATGGTCGGCAGTCCGCCACCGGTCGGCCCGTAGACCCCGGGCAGGCAGTGGATCAAGACGAAACTCACAGTCTTGCCGGACCCGGGCGGGTTCATCGGCAACTGAGGAAAGACCGTCCGGATGTAGTCCAAGGCTCCCAGCACCGGCGGAGTCGAGGCGGGGGATGGGGTGGTCAACGTGCGAAACGCGTATGGCGCGTGCTGGAGTACGCCCTCGATGCTCTTGAGCCCGGTGACCGGGTCAGGTGGCGCTGGGTGCACGGCGAGTGGGTGGGGATTCAGCGGCGGCGGCGTAGTCGCGGTTGCCCGCATCCAATCGCTCATGCCAGGGTTGAGCCAAGTGGCCGCCACATTGTCGCCGAACAGCGGATCGACATAGACGTGGAAGACGAACGCCGAGCGCTGCTCAGGCTCAGGAACCTGCGCTCGCAGATGTGCAGCGCACAGGCACAGGAGAAGGGCGATCGCGGCACAAAGATTGTGAGAATTACGGGGGGGGGGTAATCATGCACTTGCCTTTCTCGAGTTCGCCTTCGCTGACAGTTGCGAGGTTGCATGGGCAGAAGCAACTTGTCAAGCCCTGCGGAACCGATCGCGGAATAGTTCCACGAGTCGCGTGCGAGCCCGCGGTTCCAACCTCGCTCACTTCGGCTGCCCACCGTGACCCGCCGTGAAGCTCACCGGCAAGCGCGAGCCTTTGAGTAGAGCTGGTCAACGGACTTAGATTCGGACGACTGTTCTCAACTGCGCCTGCCGGAGTTTGCTCGCATGAGTCGCATCCTGAGTCTGCTTGTCGCCTCCACCCTCGCTGCCACCCTGGCCTTGATGATCGTGCGGTGGATGAGTGCCGATCCAGCGTCGCAGAATCCTCATCCGACCGACACCGGAATCGAAACAGCCGCGCGGGCTGGTGCCGTCGAGCCGGGGGCGGTCACTCGATCAGTTGCTGCTGTCGCTACGAACACGGCGCAAGCTCTGGTCACGACTTCGGAAGAGTCGACGCCGTCTGAATCGACGCCGGAATCGACCGGAACACAGCCAAGTTACCTATTCGATCTCGATGCACTACGGAAGTTGTTCGAGAGCGGATTGGTTGGTGTCGAGAATCAGGAAGGCAGGATTCTCTCGGCTGCTGACATCGACGAGATCATGTCGGACATGAAGCTGGGCTTCGATCAGGCGCAGCTCCTCCACGAGAGCATGCGAGAGCTGAAGCCATCTGGTTCGGAATACGACAACTGTCGCACACTTGCAGGGACCTGGGAACTCGTCGCAGCGGTATTGCCCGAGTGTCTCAACCACCTGCGCGGTGCGCAGATCGGTGCCCAACTCGAACTCCACAGCAGTTTGTCTCCAGGGGTTCAGAACTTTGTGGACCTCCCCCATGGAGACCTTCGCATGACGATCAAGGGCCAGCGATGGATGCTATCGATCACCGTTCCGCATACCATTGGACCGCGTGCTCTGTGGCGGGAGTGCTATGAGATCCATCGCCGTCAAGGGGCGCTCCCCGCTCGAATGTTCCCTTCTTCGATTCCAGGAGTCGGAACGCTTGATCTTGACCAACTTCTTGGAGAAGCGAAATGATCCGAACGAAAGAGCTTGTTGTCAGTGCCGCGATCGCGACTTGCATCTCTCTTGCTCATGGAGCCGATCGCGAAGCTGACGGCCGTCCCGATCAATCAGCTGCGGCCACCTGCCATGGATGCCAAGCGATTTCTGAGCAGGAAGGCGACTAGCCCGGATTATTCGTGAACGTCTGCTGCGATCGCCATAAGTCGCGCCCAGCGGCGTCGCTACGACGGCTCCTCCCTTGCGGCGTAGCTACAGCTACGCTTCGGTCGTCGACCGTCGTAGCTCCTTGCCGGGCATCGACCTGTGTCGATCTCGCGACGACGTTCACGAATAATCCGGGCTAGAAGGATGGAGCAAAGACGCACGTGGTGGCACCGGGATTCGTTCTCTCGGGAGCGTTCGTGAGGGTGTCGCACGGAGAGTGCGATCCGGACGAGTGCGAAGAAGTAGAGCCATGTAAGTTCAAGGCGGTGTGGGTGGTGCAATCGTCGGGGGCCTTCGTCGGTCCGACCCGGGTACATGGGTGACACTCGTGTCCGGGCACATGGGTAACACTCGAGCGTGACCGTGGGAAGCGCCGTGGGTTTCGTGTCCGGATGCCATGGACCAAGACCGATCCTGTGATCGAG
>JBFXDD010000023.1:40219-80020 GCA_050181465.1 Planctomycetota bacterium | reverse complement strand
CTGACGGCCGCGGTGCGCCCTCGATTTCCGCGAGACCGCAAGGGTTGGGCCGCCCTCCCGCCCTCCGTATGGTGTCGGCTCGCCGCGAGCGCGTTCGCTGCGTAGCTCACCAGAACTCCATGACTCGACTCCGCCTCTACGTCGCCGGCGCCCTCGTCGCCTTGGGCGCAACGTCCATCCAAGCTCAGGAGAATCTCGAACTCGGCAAGATGTGGACCCTCGAACGTCCGCCGCTGGGTTACCTGAAGGAGGAATACGGCTTCGCTCCCACCGCCGAATGGTTCGAACGACTGCGTCTGGCCTCCATCCGCTTCGGCTCGGGATGCTCGTCGTCCTTCGTGTCGCCCAAAGGGCTGATCATGACCAACCACCACTGCGTCCGCGATCAGATCGCGAAGTCGCAGGGTGACAACGACTGGGTCAAGGACGGCTTCTATGCGAAGGCGCTCGAAGACGAAGTTCGCCTCGCCGGCCTGACCGTACAGCAGCTCGCGCACAACGAAGACGTTACCGCCCGCATGAACGAGGGAATCGTCGCCGGCGACGACGACGCGACGGTGACCGCCAAACGACGCGACAACGAGAAGGCCATCCTCGCGAAGGCCGAACGGGACTTCCCCGGCACACGCCCGCAGATCGTCACGCTGTTCCAGGGCGCGATCTACGAGCTGTACGTCTACCGGGTTTTCGACGACATCCGCCTGGTGTGCTCACCCCATCTCCAAGCGGCGCACTTCGGCGGTGACTTCGACAACTTCACCTATCCGCGCTACTGCCTCGACTTCTCGTTCGTCCGCGCCTACGTCGACGGCAAGCCTGCCGATACCTCGAACCACTACTTCCGCTGGTGCACGAGCGGCGTGAACGAGGGCGAGTTGGTCTTCGTGACCGGCAACCCGGGCACGACGAAACGACTTCTGACCCACGCGCAGATGGTGTATCTGCGCGATCGATTCCACCCGATGGTCCAAGGACTCATCGACGCACGCCTGCGCATCCGCAAGGAACTCGTGGCGAAGCAGCCGGAGCTCGAGAAGTCGCTGCGCACTGAGATCCTGTCCTGGGAGAACACGCAGAAGGCCTACCGTGGCTATTGGGATGGCCTCCTCGACCCGTCGCTGATGTCGCAGAAGGAAGCCGCGGAGAAGGCGTTCAGGGAGCGGATCGCTGCGGATCCCGCTCTGCAGCAGCAGTTCGGCGACGTATGGGACAAGCTCGCCGAAGTCGCCACTCGTCGTAGTGCGCTCGAAGCGAAGGTCCGCTTTCAGAGCACCGGTGGTCACCCGTATCTCGCTCTCGCCCTCGACTTGGTGCGCGCACGGCGCACGAACGACGAGGGTGAGCGGAAGAAGATCAACGAACGCGCGCGCGAGATGGCTGCTTCGATCGCATCGATCGCGCCGCTGACTCGAGCCGAGTTCGTAGATCACGTGGCGCGCGCCACCGAATGGCTGCCGTCAGATGATCCCTGGCGCGTCGCTGTGATCGGCGATCGATCGCCCGCGCAGGTCGCCGAGCTGATCGAGCGCGCGGATATCCGGAACCCCGAGGTGTTGGCTGAACCGTGGAAGACACCCGCGGGCGATGGACTGCTGCCCGAAGATTCGCCGGTGACGGCGCGGCTTCGGTTGCTCGCCATGGCCGAGGTCATGCTGCCTCTCATCGAGGCGAACGCGCGGGAAACCGCCCAGCTCGAAGCCATGGAACAAGCGCAGGGCGCACGGATCGGACAGGCGCTGTTCGCGGCCTACGGCACGACGGTGAGCCCCGATGCCACGCTGACACTCCGCTTCAGCGACGGTGTCGTGAAGGGCTACGACTACAATGGGACTCTCGCGCCCTGGCGAACCACCTTCTTCGGCCTCTACGCTCGGAACACCGAGTTCGCCGACCATCACCCCTTCGACCTGCCGGCGATCTGGAAGGAGCGCCGCGCGAAGCTCGATCTCACCAAGTCGATGGACCTGGTCTCGACGAACGACATCATCGGCGGCAACTCCGGTAGCCCGCTCGTCAATGCCAGCCTCGAGATCGTCGGCCTGATCTTCGACGGCAACATCGAGATGCTCCCCAATCGGTATGTGTACCGCGCGCAGACTGCGCGTTGCGTTTCCGTACACGCCGACGGAATCCTCGAAGCGCTCACCAAGGTCTACGACGCCGACCGCGTGGTCGCCGAACTGACCGGCGCCGACAAGTAGTCGCCGCCGACGGCGGCGGCGGCGCCAAACGTCGATCGGATCGGAGACTCCGATCCCCAAAGCCGCGGTGGCGACGCCGGAACGTCGCCCCAATCCAGGCCGCGCGTCACCCTGGTCGATGTCCCAAAGGGACGCTCCGTTCGGAGCAGGAACATCGGAATCCAGGGATGGCAAAGATCGACGCCTTCTTCCGCCTGATGAATGCTCAGGGCGCTTCGGACCTTCATCTGTCCGCGGGCACTGCTCCGAGTTTGCGAATCAACGGCGATCTCGAAACGATCAAGTACAAGGAGCTGACCAACGAGGAGCTCTTCGAGATGCTCGCGGAGATCGCGCCGGAAGCGAAACTGAAGGAGTTCCTCGAGACCGGCGACGTCGACTTCGCCTATGAGCTGCCCGGCCTAGGCCGATACCGCTCGAACTACTTCCGCCAGCAGTGTGGCGTCGGCGCGGTCTTCCGTCAGATCCCCAGCAAGATCATGACGATCGAGCAGCTCGGCCTCCCGGCGATCTCACGACGCTTCGCGATGGCCGACAAGGGCCTCGTGCTGGTCACCGGCGCCACCGGCTCGGGCAAGTCCACCACGCTCGCGGCAATCGTCGACTACGCCAACAAGAACCGCCGCGACCACATCCTCACGATCGAGGATCCCGTCGAGTTCCGCCATCAACGCATCAACTGCATCGTCAACCATCGCGAAGTCGGACTCCACACCAAGAGCTTCTCCGCTGCCCTCCGCGGGGCGCTGCGTGAGGACCCCGACATCATCATGGTCGGCGAAATGCGCGACCTCGAGACGATCCAGCTCGCACTCGAAGCCGCAGCGACCGGCCACTTGGTCTTCGGCACGCTCCACACTCCGAGTGCCATGAAGACGATCGATCGCATCATCGACGTATTCCCCACCGACGCTCAGGAGCAGATCCGAACCACCCTGTCGGAGTCGCTGAAAGGCGTGATCGCGCAGACCCTCTTCAAGCGAATCGACGGCGGCGGCCGCTGCGCAGCACTCGAGGTGATGGTGAATACACCAGCCGTCGGCAATCTGATTCGCGAAGGCAAGACGCATCAGCTCATCAACGCATTGCAGACCGGCCGCAAGATCGGGATGCAGACGATGGACGATGCGATCTTCGAGCTGGTGAGCAAACGCAAGATCGCTCCCGACGAGGCCTTCGAACGCGCTCAGGACAAGGCACGCTTCGTCGAGTTCTTGCCTTCGATCCCCGAAGAGTATCGGGAGCTGATCGAGTCGATGAGGAAGACCAACTCCAAGTTGTCGGAGGCGCTCGAGCGTCAGAGCTCCAACGCGGCGACATCGCCCGCCACGCCGCGCCCGACTTCGATGACCGCCCGACCGGCACTGACCAAGCGACCGGGCACGCCCTGATTCAGGAACTTCGAGGGATAGGAAATCGAGGAACAAGCGCCATGAGCCACAGCGATCTCGACCGAGTTCTCGTCGCCATGCTCGAGGCCGGCGAGCGTGCCTCCGACATCAACTTCAGTCCAGGACGTCCACCGCAGATGGAGGTGGACGGTCAACTGGTCCCCTACGAACGCGTCGGCATCCTCACGCCCGAGAAGACCCAGAAGATCGCGGACATCCTGATCGGCAACAACGAGGACCTTCGCGCCGACCTGGACAAGCGGGGCTCGTGCGACTGTTCGCACCAAGTTCCCGACGGTCCCCGCTTCCGCGTGAACATCTTCCGCGTGGACGGCAACTGCGCGATCGTGCTGCGTACGCTCCCGACCGAGATTCCGACCTTCGAGACGCTCGCGCTACCGGACACTCTGCGCAAGCTGCCCGACCTCAAGAACGGGCTCGTTCTGGTCACCGGCGGGACCGGGTCCGGTAAGTCGACGACCCTCGCCGCGGTGATCGATGCGATCAATCGTACCCGAGCCGTGCACATCGTGACGCTCGAGGATCCGATCGAGTTCAAGCATCCCCACAAGAAGAGCACGCTCAATCAGCGCGAACTCGGCAAAGACTACAAGGACTTCACCGACGGGCTTCGCGCCGCGCTTCGCCAAGCGCCCAAGGTGATCCTGGTCGGCGAGATGCGAGACCGCGCCACCGTCGAGATCGCGATGAAGGCCGCCGAGACGGGCCACCTGGTGCTGAGCACTCTCCACACGATCGACGCGGGTCAGACGATCAGTCGCATCGTCGGAATGTTCGACGCGAGCGAAGCCGATCTCGTGCGCGGACGGCTTGCGCAGATGCTGCGCTACGTCGTCGGTCAACGTCTCCTGCCCAAGCAAGGCGGTGGCCGCGTCGCAGCACTCGAGATCATGGGCAACGACACCCGCGTCCGGGAACTCATCTGCAACGGCGAATCGAAGGACAAGACCTTCGCAAAGATCATCGGCGAGAGCCGATCCTTCGGTTGGCAGACCTTCGATCAACACATCGTCGATCTCTTCAGCGAGAACAAGCTCACTGTGGAGGTGGCCCTCAACTATGCGAGCGACCGCGCCGAAGTCCGTCGTCAGCTCGACCAACGCATTGCCGCAAAGGGCGGCTCGACTTCCGAGATCGGCGATCTCGAGATGGCGTATTCGCGCAGCATCAAGCGGTGACCCATGGCGATCTTCAAGAAGCCCGAATCATTCAGCGATCTGGTCAAGAAGCTCGAGAACCCGTCGCGGTTCGGGCCCGGTGAACTCGCCGAAGTCATCGCATCGGCGACGACGCATCAGGAGGCGAGCCCGCGACGTCTCGCGTTCATGATGACGTCGAGCCACCCCCGTGTGCGCGAGGCAGGGATGCGCTACGTGCTCGACAACGCGCCGCGCGACGCCACGGATGTGATGATCCAGGCGATGGCCTCGCTCGAGGGCTCGGCACGCACCGAGATCGGCCGAGCGGTGCTCGGGATGGACCGCCGGAATCTGCTGGAGGCCGCCAACACCCTGTTCAACTCCGCCAACACGTCCATTCGCATGGCCGTGATCGAACTCGCGTCGCTGGATCGCGACTGGCGTGATTGGTTCGGGCTGATGAAGCAGGGACTCAAGTCCACCGAGTCGCCGCTGCGCCGCGCATCTGCGCGGTTGATCCGCCGACACATGCAGGACCCCATCGCCTGCACGGTGATGAAGGACCTGTTGCACGACGAGGACTCGGCAGTCCGCTCCGAGGCCATCCAGGGCTTCTGCGACTTCCCCCGAGCTGAGATCGTCGAGCCGTTCTTCGCACGCCTCCCGCACGAATCACCGGTCGATCAGACACGAATGATCCAGGCGCTGGCTCGCCTCGGCAGTCGACCGGATTCCAACATCGAGGTGCATCTCTTCCCGATCCTCGCGGACGACGACCCGCAGGCTCGCAATCTCGCGGTTCGCCTGATCTCGGCGATGCCCTCTCCCGCAGCCGTGCTGCGCAAGTTCCTGGTGCACTGCCGAGGGTTGGCGTCCTGGCTCCGCGATCGAGCCGTGCGCTCGATGCTCGAAGTCGCCGGCGCGCTCACGGAACCGATTCTGGAACTGATGCGTGACCCGGACGAGGATGTCCGTGTCTCCGCGATGGGACTCGCGGCAAAGATCCGCGACGAGCGCATCTTCGAACCGGTGACGCGCATCTTCTGCAGCAACGCCGACTGGTGGATCCGCTCGCTCGCGGCCGAAATCCTCTCGAACTTTCCGAAGGACGAGACGCTCGAACTGCTCCTTCCCTACCTTCACGACACGGACATGCGATTCAGCATCGTGTCCGCGCTCGCCCGCATCGATCGACCGGAGACCACCGCGCACCTGGTCGAATGCCTCCGCGATTCCGCGCGATCCATCCGTGGGATCGCGATCGACGGGTTGGAGGGGCGCAAGAGCGAGGAAGTGGTCGACGCGTTACTGGCGCTGGCGCGCACCGACGACGACACCGCACTCCGCGCGAAGGCGATCGAAGTCCTGCGACGACTCGGTCCCATCGCGTCGGGTCGACTCCGTGCCCTGGAGATCGAGATGCAGGCGCTCGACGATGCGGAACAAGCCGCGAAGCGTGAAGCCTCGATCGCCGGACTCGACCTGCAGATGGAGAACCCCGAGCTCAATCGACACTGATCGCCGATGCGGCGGGAGCTCTCCGCTCTTCGTCGATCACAGGATGTCGAGGATTCCGGTCACGCCGTTGGCCAAGGTTTCCACCAGTGCGCGATAGTTGACCGCACGCGCGTAGGGTTCGTTCCACGGCAGCAGGTTTCGATCGCTCACGCCGCCGATGGCTGCGAGCAAGAACGCGCGTGACAGATCCGGAGTGTCCCGGTCTCCGATCATCGCGAGCAGAGCGGGGATGGCGCGACGATCGCCGATGTAGCGGAACGCCGAGGCCAAGCCGATCAGGCGACCGAGGCCCGTGTTGCGATCGCGGAACAACCGGGCGAGAGCGTCGCCGGCCGCCACGGGATCGATCAAGGCGTGAGCTATGGCCGCCTGAGCCATCACGATCGGCCGGAACTCGGCGTTCGCGAGAGCATCCGTGATCGTCGGCAATGCGCTTCGATCTCCGATCATTCCCAGCGAGAGGCACAAGTAGCCCACCAGCTGGTCGCGACGGGCATGCTTCTCGGCCAGTCGCGTGATGACGGGGATCGCCGGTTGGAATCGCATCAGGCCGAGTGCGACGGCGCACGCGGAGCGAACGTCGTCGTTCTCGATCTCTCGCAGGGACTCGAGCAGCACCGTGGCGATCGTCGTGTCCACCGCGGCCCCACGATCCATCTCCTCGCGCGCGAGCACACCGAGTGCGAGCGCCAGCCACGGGCGTTCGGTGCCCTTCTGTCCGCGCGGGAACTCGCGCAGCAAGAACTTCCGGTTCTGCTCACCGCCGATGCGGGCGAGAGCCATGAGTGCGAAGTATCGCGCCCCCTGCTGCTTGCCCCCCAGGTACGTCTCGGTGAGCACTTTGGATGCCGCCACCATGACCGGTTCGTCGGCATCGGGCACCGCAAGCTCACCCAGCGCGAGAATCAGCGACTCGATGATCTCCTGCCGGAGCTTCCGCGCTTCGACTGCCTTGGTGAACGCTTCGATGATGCGAAGGTGATCGGTGGAGGAACCGCGCCCGAGCAGGCGGGCGATGGCGGTCGGAGCGTGCGCCTGCACGATCTCGTCGCCGCGACCCAGATCGCGGGCAAGGAACTTCTCGAGCGTCGAAAGAGCGGCCCAGGACAGGCGCTTCTGCGCGGCGACATTCGGGTCGCAGTCGAGGACGCCGATCGCCGCGACTGCTGCCGCCGCGATGTCGCGATCGCCGAGTTCCCGCGCCGTGAGGAACGCAGACGCGAACTTGTGAACCTTCTGCTTGCGAGCCGAGTCGTCGCTTCGGTTCGCAGCGAGACCCATGCCGTAGATCGCGAACGCGCGAACGCGATCCTCGACCGGCGTGCGCGCGGAGATTCGCCGCCCAGCGCCGCTGTCGGCAGCGATCTCGAACAAGTCGTCGTCGATCTCCGGGATACCCGACATCCCCATCGCGAGCGCCGCGGTCTCGCGCACTTCCAAGCTGCCGCGACCCAGCCGCGACCGCATCAGAGTCGGCACATCGATCTCTGGATGGAGCATGCCGATCTTGCCAAGTGCGATCAGACCGGCACCGTTCACGTCCGGCGATTCCGCGCGCTCCATCGCGCGAGCGATCACGGGGATGACCTCGTCGACGAGGTCGGCCGGGGTCGGTCGGCGGCCGTTCGAAGTCTGCGTTCCGCCGGCATCCGCCGGCAGCCCACCAAGGACTCGTTCGCGCAGGCCGAGATAGCGGTCCTTGTTGTATTCCCACCACAAGAGCCATCCGTCGACGACCGGCAGAGTCCCCGGCGCACCGGGTCCGGGTGTGTTCGGGCCGCCGTTGGGCGTCGAAGGACCGCTCGGGATCGGGTTGCCCGGCGGTAGGAAGGGCGGCGAGCCCGGTCCCCGGTAGGATCCACCGTGGGGAGCGATCGCCGTCAGCGACGCCGACAGAACCAAGCTCGAAAGAAACAAGGAGATGGCGCTCATGGTGCTGGCCACGACCTGCAAGCGGCCGTTTCACATCGTAGGCATCGCCTGCCATGGCGTGGCGGGTTCCGCCGCGGCCCGATCTGGCAACCTTCGCCTTCGCTCGCGGTCACGCAGCCGGGCGAGATTCCTCGAACTCGACACCGTCTGCCCCACCGCCCGCCACTTCGGAAAGTTTCCCTGATCGGAGGACTTCGGTGACCGCTCTGGCTACCTGCGTGCCAACTTTCTCCCGCGACAGAGGCTTTTTCCTCGCCTTGGCTGTCGTACTCGCCGCCCCTGCATCGACACTGATTCCCGAACGTGTCCGTGGCCTCCCGCTTCCCCTCTGACGAGGAGCTGGTGCAGCGGAGCGTCGCGGGCTCCCGCGATGCCTTCGGTCTGTTGGTCCTTCGGCACGCCCGAATGGTTCGAGCAATTTGCATGGCGAGAATCGGCAGCCGCGAGGTCGACGACGCGTCGCAGGAGGTCTTCCTCCGCGCCTATCGCGGGCTGTCGCGGCTCGAGTCCGCGGCAAGCTTCCCGGCCTACCTCGGCCAGATCGCCCGCAACTTCTGCGTCGACCACATCCGCAGCTCGCCGCGTCACCGGACGACCTCGCTCGACGAGGTCGAACTGGAGGTCGAAGACCGACGCAGCGGTGATTCGCACGAGCCCGACGACCGCACGACCCGGCTCCGCCGCGAGATCGCCCGGCTGCCGGAGAATCAGCGCGAGTGCCTGCTCCTGTTTCACTTCGAGGAGCTGAGTTATCAGGAGATCGCCGACGTGCTGGGCCTCACCGCCGCCGCGGTCAATCAACGGCTGAGCCGAGCACGCGCGCGACTGCGGTCGCTCTTGGCCGACGGCGACGAAGGGGGTGCCGCGTGAGCGAGCGCGATGAACCCGAGCGCGATGCACTCGACGGCGCGATTCGAAGTGCGCTGAACGGCCTGCTCGGCGACCCAGCCGACACTTGGTGTGGCGTGATGAGCCGGCTGCCCGAGCCGAAGCGAAAGCCGTTGTGGCCACTGGTGGCCTCCGCGGTTGCCATGGGCTTGGCAGCGGGCTGGGTGATCGCTGCGCTGCGTTGCCCCACCGCCCAGCCGGCAACGCCACCGACTCCGCCGCCGCAGTCGCAACCCCTGGCATTGCCGGTCCGAGTGTTGGCACGAGAGGGCAAGGCGAGCATCGAGTCGACGACGGGTCCGGTCGCGCTCTCCGTGGGACAGTCGCTCGGCTTCGAGCAGATCGTGGTGACCGACGTGGACAGCCGCCTATTTCTCGCGCTGGGCGATCAAGTCGAAGCGCGCCTGGATGCGGCCACGCGTCTGATCCTCGACGGGCCGCGTAGCGCGACGCTCGCGCGCGGGCGTGTGTTCGTCCGGCGTAGCGGGGGCGGCGGTCAGTTCGCCATCGTCACGAACGAGGCGGACATCCAACTGGAAGAGGCGGAGATCCAGGTGACCTCCATCGACGGAGCAACGACCGTGGTCGCCTTCGAAGGCCGCGCCAAGATCGCCACCGTCACGGGCGCCGAGCAGCCGATTGCCGCAAGACAACGCCTGTCGATCCAAGACGGCATGCTCGGAGAAGTCGAGAACTCCGGTCCGAACTGGGAGCACCTGCAATGGCAGTTCGGCCTGCTGGGCTCTTCGCCCGAACATCGAGAGGAAGCCTACGCGCGAGCCTACGAGCTCGTCCGCTCGCTCGAGGATCCGAACTTGGCACGAGGTGCGGAACTCGCGCTGCGGGCAGCCGGCACCGTCGGCGCCGGCGCGTGCGGCATGTTCGCGATGAACTTCCCCGACGCGTCTGCCGACGTCCGCAAGCGCGCGTGGCTCCTGCTCACCGACATCGGTGACGTATGGAGTCTGCCGTTCCTGCTCAACGCCATCACGGACGCCGACGCCGAAGTGCGCGCGCGCGCAGCCGCTGCGATCGAGCGCATCACCAGCATTCCTTCCGGACAGCCGCCGGAGTTCTGGCGCGAGGCACCGTATTCCGAGCGCTTCGAGGTCGTTCGCGCCTGGCGCATCAAGCTGCGCAACTTCTGATCACCGGGCCGTAGGCGCCGTCGAACGGCACGACCAGATCGTCGTCGCTCTGCCGCCTCGCCCGATCACCACCTGTGCAGGTAGCTCGACGGATTCGTCGGAGAGCCCGCAGGGATCGACGCACCCGCCCAGCCTTGCCAACTCGGCTTCGCGTCCAACAACGCGAAGGAACTCGGGGCGAGGAACTGCCAGCGAATCGCACCGCCTGCACCGATCACCCCGCCGGCAGCGACGACGATCGTGGAGGGTGCGAACCACGGCATCCCGCCGAACAGGGGCACCGGCACACTCGGAACCCCCAAGAACGCAATGGTTTGATCGCCGACCGCGGAACGGACTTCGATCTCGACGGCGAGGCAGCCGGGCGCGAGTTGCGGGGATCGCGGCAGACGTTCGCACGAAGGCCGGTCGAGTGCGCATCCCCGGCGCAGGACCACACGGCAACCGCGGTGCGTCGGACTTCCCCATTCCCGAACGTGATGTTCTGTTCGTCGACCCGCTCGCCGGTGCGCACGTTGGCGATCGACATGATCGCTCGCACCAAGAAGATGTCCGGGAATCCCTGCAACGGCTCGCTGCAGCGAGTCCCCGGCTCGGCGAGCGGGAGAGGGCCGACGCCGGGGTGGTTGTTCAGGCCCGGTCGGGCGCCTCGTGAAGAGCGCGCCGACGCCCATCCGCGTCATCCCTCTTCGCGCGGCGGCCCGCGGTAGCCCCGGCAGATGAAGATGTCCGCATACATCTGACGGATGCCGAAGGTCGTGAGCTCGAAGCGTTCGATCTTCTCGATCGAGTCGAACACGCTGCGGACTTTCTCGATCTCGCGGGGTCGGGCATCGGCTCGCGGCAAGACATAGACCGCGGAATGACCGATATGCGCAGACGGCGGCTCCCAGTGATCGAACTGGAGTGCCCGCTCACCGATCACGTTCTGCGCGAGAATCGGCGGCAGCCCACCATAATCACCCGCGGCACACTTGGCCAGGAGAGTCGTGCGCCCGAGCTGCGCCGAATCGCGATATCCCGAAGCGAAGAAGAAGACGTTGTCGGCGACGGCATCCTCGCGCTCGACCTTCTTCGCGATCGCGAACACGCGCTTGCCGATCTCCTCCCAACCGGACCAGGAGCTTCCGCCGCCCTGCGGCCAGACATGTGCGAGCGGAGCGAGCGCGATGAGCGCAGGTGTCGCCCCGATCGCGATCCGAAGCGAACGACACAGCCGCGGCTTCTGGGCTTCGATCTTGGACTCGCTTCGCCACAACAACGTGCCGATGAGCAGCGGGATGAATGCCGGCATCAGCCAGTTCATCTTCACCTGGATGAAGAAGGAATTGACCAGGAAGAAGATCGGCATCGGCAACGCGAACGCGAGCAGGAAGCCCATGCGCGCATCGCCTTCGCGGAGTCGCCGAATCATCCACGGCAGAACGGGCACCAGCAGGAGCAGGAGTACCGGGTGATACACCGCGAACTGTGAACCGACGAAGGAGCCGAACCACTTGAGACCGAACTCCGACTTGCTCCAGCGTCCCTCGGTCTGGAAACGGAACGATTCGAAGTCGTTGCCGAGGTTCCAGATCACCACCGGCGAGAACACGATCGCGGCGGTCGCCACACCCACCCAGGGCCCCGCTCGCAGCCACTGTCGACGAAACGCCGGATCGAAGAGGAGGAGCAGGACGCCGCCGACGGCGAGGAACGCAGCCGTGTACTTGGCGAGCAGCGCGAAGCCGGCGCCGACTCCCGCCAGCAACCACCAGCCGAGCGCGCCGCGTTCGCGTGCCCGCCACAGCGCGAACAACGCCACGCTCCAACCGAGCAGCAAGGGCGAGTCAGGATTCGCGAAGAATCGACTGAAGAGCAGCAGCGGCACGGCCAGGCTGACGACCATGAAGGCGCGATGCACCGAGCGATCGCGGCTCATCGATCGCGCGAGCAGCAAGCCGACCAACGTGGCCGCGCTGCCGCAGAGGAAGATCCCGGCGCGAATGCCCAGGGCGCCGTCACCCAGAATCGACGTCGAGGCCCAGATGAGCCACGCCACCATCGGCGGGTGGTCGAAGTATGCGAGGTCGAGGTGCTGCGCGTAGGTCCAGTAGTAGGCCTCCTGAGCGAACACCGGCATGACGACGCTCAGGAACAGGCCGGTGAACACGACGACGGCGAACAAACGCCCGACTCCGTCACCAAACAGGGTGGAACTCGGCGGCTGGACTGGGGCGGACATGGGATCGCTAGCCGGATTGTTCGTGAACGTCGTCGCGAGATCGACGCAGGTCGATGTCCGGCAAGGAACTGCGTTTGGCGACGGCCGAAGCGTAGCCGTAGCGACGCCGTCAAAAAGGAGCCAACGTAGCGACGCGGCCAGGCGCGAGTCGCGGCGATCGCAGCAGACGCTCACGAAGGGTCCGGGCTAGCCCGGATCATGCGGCCTGCCGGCGGTCTGATCCGGACCCGGCCCTCCGGCCGACTTCACGGTCGGCCCGGCGCACGCACGACGCTATGCTGCTCGCCCCCGAAATTCCGTCGGGGTTCTCCGTCCCTCGAAACGACATCGACATGACCTTCACGCACCAGGGCCGTTCCATCGCCAAGGTCGCAGTCATCGGTTCGGGCCAGATCGGCCCGGACATCGCGCTGTACTTCTCCAAGGTTCTCTCGCCCGCGGGCGTCAAGATCGTCGTCGTCGACGTCGCCCAGGCGGCGCTCGACAAGGGTCGGGCCAAACTCGAGAAGAAGATCCAGCGCGGCGTGGAGTCGGGGGCATTCACGCCCAATCAGCAGGCCGAGATGCTCGCGCACGTCGAGTTCACCACCGACTACGAGCGCATCCGCAACGCCGACTACGTTCTCGAAGCCGCGACGGAGGACAAGGGGCTCAAGCGCCGTATCTTCGCGCAGATCGAGAAGCTGGTCGACCGCCGCGCCTTCCTCGCCAGCAACTCATCACATCTGGAACCGGAGGAGATCTTCGCCGACATCACCGAGAAGGACCGCACGGCCGTCGTGCACTACTTCTTCCCTGCCGAGCGGAATCCGATCGTCGAAGTCGTGTCCGGTGCCGCAACCAGCAACGCAACGGCGAGCTGGTTGATGACCTTCTACGAGGCCATCGGGAAGGTCCCCGTGCGTGTGAACTCACGCTACGGCTACGCGCTCGATCCGATCTTCGAAGGCCTGTTCCAGGCCTGCGCCATGCTGGCGGAGGATGGTGTCGCAACCACCAAGCAGATCGACGCGATCGCGACCAAGGCGCTCGGCATGACGGTCGGATCGTTCACCGCGATGAATCTGACGGGCGGGAATCCGATCACTGCGGTCGGCCTCGACCACTACACGACCAAGATCAACTCGTGGTTCGGCACTCCGGCCAGTCTCCGCGAGAAGGTGGCGAAGCAGGAGAACTGGGACGTCCCCTCGCGCGGCGAAGTCGTCGAAGTGAGCGACGAACTGCGCGACCGCGTGACTCGACTGCTGCGCGGCGCCTACTTCGGCCTCGCCTGCGAGATCGTCGACGCCGGTCTGATCGACCTGAGCGACTTCGACATGGCGCTCGAGATCGCGCTCGACATGAAGCCGGCGTTCCGCTTCATGAACCAGATGGGCACGGCGCAGGCACTGAAACTCGCCGAGGAGTTCCACGCGCGATATCCGAAGTTCGTCGTTCCCTCGAGCCTGCGCGAGCACGGCAAGAGCAACACGCCGTGGACGATCCACAACGTGCTGCGCCAGGACATCGGTCGCGTCGCGGTGCTCACCATCCGTCGCCCCAAGGTCCTCAACGCCCTGGACCAGGGCGTGTTCGACGAGATCGCGGCGCGCTGCCGGGCAGCCGACGCCGACCCGAAGATCGACGCGATCGTCATCACCGGGCACGGTCGCAAGGCCTTCGTGTCGGGCGCGGATGTCGGCTTCCTCGCCCGCATCGAGAACGTCGAGCACGGCCGCTTGACCTCGGCGACCTCGCAGGCATCGCTCGACATCGTCGCCGCGTGCAGGAAGCCCACCGTGTGCGCGATGAACGGACTCGCCTTCGGCGGCGGCAACGAACTCGCGATGGCGTGCAATCTGCGAATCGCCAGAAAGGGCCTCCCGGTCCTCGCCTGCCAGCCCGAAGTGAACCTCGGAATCATCCCCGGCGCGGGAGGAACGCAGCGGCTGCCGCGCATCATCGGCATCGAGCGCGCAGCCGAGTTGATGCGCACCGCGAAGCCGATCTCCTCGGCCACCGCACTCGAGCTCGGACTCATCGCGGAGGAAGTCGACGGCGATCTCGTCGCGCGGGCGGTGGAACTCGCCGCAGCCATGGCGGCCGGCGCGCGGCCGCGGCCGGCGATTGCCGCCGGACCGATGCAGAATGTCCCTGTCGCGCTCGCCGACACCAACATCGGCCATCGCAGCCGCGTGGTCGACGCCATCCTCGTGCGCGCGATCCTCGACGGTGCGCGCCTGCCGCTCGCCGAAGGCCTGGCACTCGAAGCGCGCTGCTTCGGTGAGGTCTGCGGCACCAAGGACATGCGGATCGGCGTAGAGAACTTCCTTGCCAACGGACCGCGGGCGAAGGCCGAGTTCGTGCACGCCTGAGGAAACGCACCGGACCGCGCGCGGTGGTTACCATCGCGCCCCATGCCGCGATTCCTCGGCCCATGGTTCGGTTCAGGCTTCGTCGTCCTCGCGTCGCTCGGTGCCTGCGCAGCGACCAACGCGCAGGATCCGCCGGTCCTGACCATGCCGCCCCGCTCGGTCGCGGCGACCACCGGCAGCGCGCTGTTACCGCGCTTGCGCGGTCTGAGTCTGAACGACCGCGAGACGATCCTCGCGCATGAGTTCGCCGCGGGGAACGTCCCCGACTTCCTCCGCCGGCTCGTGCCGGTGACTACGCGTGCGACGCTCGGCGGCCGCCTGCGAGAAGCCACGTTCTGGTGCACGCCCGACTACCTCGGTGTCGGCAGCGACCAAGACTGGTTTCGTATGCCGATGACCCCCACGCTCGCGCAGTCGATCGCGGATCGTCATGACTGCATCCTCCCGACGCGCCGCATGGTCGACGCGATCTGGGCCGCGGCGCCGGTGAAGCTCGCGCCCTTCCCATACGACCCGGCGAACTACGACATCCTCTCGATCGATCTCTTCCACGCCCATCACCTGCAGATCGAGACTCAACGCGGCGCCACGCCTCGCTCGCTGCTGGTGGCCGGGATCAAGAAAGACGTCGTCGCATCCGCGCTGATCGGCGCGTGGCCTGGCCGCGTCGTGATCTACGGCTGGCATTACCAGAACGGCAACCCCATCCAACCCTTGTCGAAGGTGCACACCTTCGGACACGTCGACTACAGCCACGGCATACGACTCGTCGCGCGCCGCATGCTCGTCGACGGCGTCGTGACCACGGTGGATGCCGTCCTCGCCGACCCGCTCCTGCATCCGCTGCTGAGCGACGAAGGCGCCTTCGCGAGCCATCGCTATCCGGTCGCCACGGTGGAGACGCTGCCGTTTCGCGACACCTTCCCATCGAGCGGGCCAGCCTTGGGTTCGTGGCAGGTGAAGTTCGCATCGCCCGTTTCGGTGCCGGCAGTTCCGGCCGCGCCGAGCGGCGACCCGACCGTCCTCCGCATCCAGGACGCTGCGGGCGGAACCGACAGTCTGCGATTGCGCGCCGGCAACGTGCGCGACCTCGCGATCACCGCGGATCTCCTCTGCGAGTATCGCCCGCAACTCGCGAGCGACGGCTTCGAACGGATCGGCATCTTCGCCCGCGATCGCGCCGACGGCGCATTCGACGGGACGCAGCGCCAACAGGGCGCCTGCTACGCGCTCACGTGGGACTCGGGCGACGGCCGACTGCGCTGTCTGCGCGCGAATCTCGGCGTCCTCACCGATCTGTTGCCGAGTCCGCGCTACCTGCCGTCGACGGCGTGGCGCCGGTTCCGGATCGAGGCAGCGGGTTCACGACTCCGCTTCCATCTCGACGGCGAGCTCTTGCTGGACGTCACCGACTCGACCCACCCGGAGGGTGCCTTCGGGATCGGCTTCCACGAGTACTTCGCGACGAACGCCAACATGCGCGGCACGCGCGTCGACTTCTTTCACGCCGACGTTCCGCAACCCTTCGCCTTCCTGCTGCGCAACGCGATCGGCAACGGTGCCGTCGAGCTGCGGCGCGAGCGCGGGATTCCCGGCGATTGGTACTTCACGGCGCTCACGCTCACACCCGGCGCGTTTCCCAACGGGTGGTTCTACGGTCTGGACCCGAACCCCGATCTGCTCGGCGCCTATCTGAGTTCAGGCCATCCCGCATTCCTTGGTCGCCTCGATGCGAGCGGAGCCGGCACGGTCATGTTCCCGGGTCTGCCGCCGGGTTGGGCGTTGCAAGGCGTCAGCGTCGCCTTCGATTCATCGATCCGAGTCCTGTCGCCGTCGTTGCCGGTGGCGATGACCACGCGCTGAAGTCGACGATCGGCCGACGCGCCGCGATCAGCTCTGCCCGGGGAATCGCTTCGCGGCGATGCCGGTGACGGCCTTGGCCGCTCGACGTGCGCGAGTCGACTGCTGCTTGGCTTCGGCGACATACTCGGCCCACGCCCGACGACACGAGGGAGCCAGGGCGCGAAACACATCCCACAGCGCGTTCGAGTCCAACACCTCGCGCAGCTCCATGGGGACCTCCGGCTCGCGCGAGTCCGGATCGATCTCGATGGTCACCTCGACCTCGTTGCCGGTTCGGACCCCGGCGTTCTCGCGCACATCGCGCGTCACCGGGAAGCGCATGACACCGTCACCTCGTTGCATCGTCGACCGGAACTCGACACCTTCGATGAGACCGCGTATCGCGATGCGCGCGCCGCCGCCGAGCGCTGCATGCACGTCGGTAGGGACGACCACGAAAGTCCATGTGTCGTAGGGAGGTACGCTGCCGGCGGTCAGCTTCGTGCGAAACGTTGTGTTCTGCTCGGGTCGCATCGCTCGTCACCTCGTCGTCCGCTTCGTGCCCGGCAGCTCGTCGGCCGGAATCTCGTCGTATGGCCGCGGCATCGCGGCACCCGTCTCGGCAAGCCAGCCGAACAATCGCTCGCGCAGGACTGCGGCACGCGCAGGCTCGATCGCGTGCAGATTCCGCGACTCCCCGATGTCGGCGTGCAGGTCGTACAACTCGTGATGCTCGTCGTCGTAATGGTGAATGTATTTCCATCGGCCCGACCGCACGGCTCCACCCATGTGGTTGCGACCGTGGTAGGCGTAATGCGGGAAGTGCCAGAAGAGCGCGTCGCGCTCGAGTTCGGCTGCACAAAAGAGAATCGGCGACAGGTCGACGCCGTCGAAGTCACCGGACTCGGAGGACACCCCTGCCGCCGAAAGGAAGGTCGGCGCAAAGTCCATCGAGACGACCGGGGTCGCTTCGACGACACCCGCGGGTACGCGACCGGGCCAACGCACGATGAGCGGCACGCGGATGCCACCCTCGTGGAGATGCCCCTTGGCACCGCGGAGCGGATCTGCGACCGAAGCGCCGGGCATCTGTCCATTGTCCGAGGTGAACACCACGAGCGTGTTGGACGCGAGTTCGAGTTCGTCCAGCGCGCGCAGCACGCGTCCCACGGCACGGTCCATTCCTTCGACCATCGCGCGGTAGCGCGTCGGCATGTCCGGCTCACCGTCGCCGACGGAACCCGCATGACGCGCGTAGAGCTCCGCCGGCGCCTCGATCGGATAGTGCACCGTGTAAGTCCACAGGCAGAGAAACAGCGGAGTCGCTGCGGCCTTCGCGGCGGTCAACTGATCGATCGCTTCCTGCGCCAGCAGGTCCGGCAGATAGTCGCCGCGCTTGCCCTTTCGATAGTTGGGCATCTCGATCGGGCCGAAGAAGGTGCCGGGACCACCCATCGCGTTGCCGGCGACGTTGACGTCGAAGCCGAAACTCTCGGGAAAGCACTTCGGGTCCGTCGTGCGCCAGTCGGCACCGGCGAGATGCCACTTGCCGACGAAGGCCGTCCGATAGCCCGACTCGCGCAAGCGGTGCGCGATCGTCCGGCAATCCGTCGGCAGCTCGTTGCGCGACTTCGCCGGCCCCAGGGTTCGTCCCGTCGGCGTCGACTTCGCTCCACCCGCTTCGGCGGGCCGATCGTAGAAGCTCCACCGATCCGGAATGTGATTGGTGATCGCCAGTCGCGCCGGCGACCGACCGGTCACGCAGGCGGCCCGCGTCGGTGAACACACCGGAGCCGCGGCGTAGGCATCGGTGAAACGCATGCCCCCTGCGGCGAGGCGGTCGAGATTCGGCGTGTCGAAGTTCGAGTTGCCCTGCACGTGCAGGTCCATCCAGCCGAGGTCGTCGACCATGACGAACACGATGTTCGGCGGCGGCGGCGCGCGGCGATCGCCGCGCGCCGCCATCGCGCAACCGGCAAGGATCGCCAGCAGCGCGCCCAGCAGCGGCGGAAGACCGGGTCGGGTCGTCATCGCGACATCCTATGGCGCCGCGGTGGGAATGGGGGCATTGACGATTCCCCTCGCAGCGATGAACCTGGATCTCAGCTCGTCGCGACCGCACTCCTGCCCATGCCCAGCGCGCGAGGGGACTCAGCCTGCCGCGTCCCGCTCACCGAGGTCCCCATGCGATTCTCTCACTACCTGTCGCTGTCGATCCTTCTCGCCTCCGCCTGCACGGTCCCGCCGAGTGCGAAACCCAAGCCCGATGCGCCGCACGCCGCCGCCCACTATCGGCTGCTGCGTTACCGCGACGAGAACGGTCGGATCCCCGCGCGCGCGTGGCAGACCGCGCTCGAACAACGTGCGCAAGTCGCGGCAGCGAGCGCGCTCGTTCCG
Source organism: Planctomycetota bacterium (assembly GCA_050181465.1). Taxonomy (GTDB): domain Bacteria; phylum Planctomycetota; class UBA1135; order UBA1135; family UBA2386; genus JACRLW01. The sequence goes on along the minus strand of JBFXDD010000023.1, from coordinate 60,962 downwards.
ACTTCCGGCGGGATCGCGCCGCCGGCGTGGGTCTCACGCGGTCCCAACAACGTGGCCGGGCGATCACGATCTCTCGTCATCGATCCGCGCGATCCGCAACGGATGTTCTGCGGAGCGGTCGCCGGCGGACTGTGGCGCAGCACGAACGCCGGTGCGACGTGGAGCCCGATCGACGACTGGTGGAGCAACCTCGCGGTGTCGGCGGTGGAGATCGACCCGCAGAACCCCGACGTGATGTACGTCGGCACCGGCGAAGGTTTCTACTCGCTCGCGCATCTCGACCGCAGCTTCAATCACTTCGTGCGCGGCGCGGGCATGCTGAAGTCGATCGACGGCGGCAGCACCTGGACGCACCTGCCCACGACCGCCGCTTGGCAGGCGATCACGCGCATCGCCGTCCACCCGAGCAACTCGCAGATCCTCCTGTGCTCACGACGTCCCGGCGGAATCGCCCGCAGCAGCGACGGCGGTCAGAGCTGGGTCGACGTGCTCAGCGGTGAACTCTCGTTCCAAGTCGCATTCGATCCGAACGACGGCAATCGCGCGATCGCACACTTCAGCTCGACCGGTCCGCTCGTCCACGGCGTGGTCACGTCGACCGACGCCGGAATCACGTGGCAACCCGCGCAGAGCGGGCTCACCTCGCTCGCCGGTGAGAACGCGCGCATCGAGCTGCACTACGCGCGATCGGTGGCGAATCTCGTGTTCGCTTCGGTCGGGGTGAACGGCGGCACGATCTGGCGATCGACCGACGGCGGACGCAACTGGTCGCAGCGCACGACGAGCGGTGCGACGGGAGCAAGCCGCTACTACGACCCGCTGTGGGTCAGCCCGACCGACCCGGCGCACATGGTCGCCGGCGGTGTGCACACCTTCCGCAGCACCGACGGCGGTGTCTCCGTGTCGCAGATCAGCGACGGCTACATCCTCACCGTCGAACCGCATCCGGACATCCACTACGCGATCCACGATCCGAACTACGACGGAACGACCAATCGGCGCGTCTGGCTGACCACCGACGGCGGCGTGCACGTGGCCGACGACGTCCTGACCGCGAGCACGAGCGGCGGCTGGCGGCACCTCGACACCGACATGATCTCGACGCAGTTCTACGGAGCTGCAGGCAACGGTCCCACCGACACGATCGTCGGCGGCACGCAGGACAACGGCACGCTGCGTGTGGTCGGCAACAGTCGCACCGCCAATCTGAACTACGGCGGCGACGGCGGCCAGGTGCAGATCGATCCCACGAACGCCAACTACGTGTTCGGTGAGATCCAGTGGCTCGGCGTGCATCGCTCCACCAACGGCGGTGCATCGGCGCGCTCGATCACCACGGGACTGAGTGAAGCCAACTCGAGCGGTGCGAACTTCATCGCGCCGCTGCGACTCGACCCGAACCAGTCGCGGCGTCTGTACGGCGGCGGGCTTCGTTTGTGGCGCACGACGGATGCGCGGGCCAGCAACGTCGGCTGGACCGCCGTGAAGCCGAGCAACGGCAGCTTCATCGCCGCGATCGCCGTCGCGCCGGGGAATTCCGATCGGGTGCTCGTCGGTCACAACGACGGACGTCTCTATCGCAGCACGAATGCGACCGTGAGCTCGCCGAGCTGGGTTGCGATCGACGACAACGGTGCCAGCAATCCGCTCCCGGATCGGGTCGTGACTCGTCTCGTCTTCGATCCCAGCGATGCGCAGCGCGTGTATGCGTGCTTCGGCGGTTTCTCGACCGACAACCTGTGGCGCAGCACCGACGGCGGCGTGACGTGGCAGCCGATCACGGGCAGCGGCGCGCTGCGACTTCCCACCGCACCGGTCTATTGCGTCGCGGTGCATCCCGACCACGGCGACGTGCTCTACGCGGCGACCGAGGTCGGCGTCTTCGCGAGCAACGACGGCGGCACGACTTGGACCACGAGCAACGACGGTCCGGCCAACGTCGTCTGCGAAGAGATCGTGTTCATGCACGGCTCGCGGCGGCTCTTGCTCGCCACCCTCGGCCGCGGCCTGTGGACGGCAGACGTCGTGCTCCCGTCGGTCAGCTCCTTCGGGAGTGCCTGCGGCGGCTCGAGCATGCCGAACCTCGGCGTGGCTCTCGGCAGCGCGCCGCGCATCGGTCGTGTTCTGCACATCGAGGTACCGGGGCTGGATCCCAATGCGGCCTTCGCGCTGCTCTTCCTCGGCCTCTCCGACACCCAATGGAACGGCACGCCGCTGCCGCTGTCTCTGGGTGTTGTCGGGATGCCGAACTGCCAACTGTTCGTCAGCATCGACGGCTCGCTTCCCGGCGCGATCAGCACCGCCGGAGTCGCATCTTGGGCTCTCACGCTGCCCGCGGATCCGGCCCTGCTCGGTGCAGCCGCGTTCTTCCAGAGTTCGGTCGCCGACCCCGCTGCGAACGCCTTGGGGCTGGCGATGAGTCAGGGGCTGCGCGTCGTGCTCGGCTGGTAAGCTGGGCACTCTGAACGACGCCTCGACCGATTCGTCTGCCGCTCGTAGTCACGACGAGAACGAGACCACGACAGCGACCGCCGAACCGCGGACCGTCGTGGTGACGGGTGCGACCGGCTACGTCGGTGGTCGGTTGGTCCCCCGACTGGTCGAAGCCGGATTCCGGGTTCGGTGCCTGGTGCGCGAGCCGCGCAAGCTCGAACAACGACCCTGGCGACACCTGCCGGGGATCGAGGTCCTCCGAGTCGACCTGACTCAGATCGATGCGCTCGCGGACGCGATGCGCGGCGCCTTTGCGGCGTTCTATCTGGTGCACTCGATGATCGCGCGCGGAGTCGACTACCGCGAGGCGGACCGAGATCTGGCACGTTCCTTCGCTCGCGCGGCTTCCGCCGCCGGTGTGTCGCGGATCGTCTACCTCGGCGGGCTCGGTGAGATGGGCGACGACCTCAGCGAGCATCTGACTTCGCGCCGTGAGGTCGAAGACATCCTCGCATCCACCGGCGTTCCGGTGACCACGTTTCGTGCAGCGATGATCATCGGCTCGGGCTCGGCATCGTTCGAGATCCTGCGCTATCTGGTCGAGCATCTGCCGATCATGGTCACGCCGAGGTGGGTGCGGACGGAGTCGCAGCCGATCGCGATCCGTAACGTCTTGCATTTCCTCGTCGCCTGCCTCGACGTCCCCGCGACTGCCGGCAGGACTCTGAACATCGGCGGACCGGAGGTCCTCTCGTATCGCCGACTGATGCGGATCATGGCGCAAGCCCGGGGCTTGCGTCCGCGGTTCGTGATCCCGGTTCCCGTGCTGACGCCGCGACTCAGCTCGCTGTGGATTCACCTCGTCACGCCCGTGCCGCACTCGATCGCGCGACCGCTCGCCGAGGGACTGCGCAACCGCACCGTCTGCGGCGACGACACCGCCGCGCGTCTGATGCCGCAGCGGTTGTTGACGATGCGCGAGGCGATCGATGCCGCGCTGGGTCGTCACCAGACCGCCGCAGTCGAGACGGCATGGATGGATTCCGGGGCGATGCCGGGTGATCCGGATTGGGCAGGCGGCACGGTGTACGAGGATCACCGTGAGATCCTGGTCGACGCGCCCGCCGAGGTCACGTATCGCACGGCGTCGGCCATCGGTGGCGACAACGGGTGGTACGGGGGCAACTGGCTGTGGCGCGTGCGCGGCGTGCTCGACAAGTTGATCGGCGGACCGGGTCTTCGCCGCGGCCGTCGCGATCCGCGAAAGCTGGTGATCGGCGATGCCCTCGATTTCTGGCGGGTCGTCGACGTCGTCCCCGACAAGCGCATCGAACTGCGCGCGGAGATGCGGCTGCCCGGGATCGCGCTGTTGTCGATCGACGTCGAAGCGATCGATACCAGGTCGCGCTTGTCGTTGACGGCACGCTTCAAGCCCCGCGGGCTGCTCGGCATCGCCTATTGGTATTCCGTCCTCCCGCTCCACGCCTTCGTGTTTGCCGGCATGCTTCGCGGGTTGAAGCGGGCGGCCGAACGCGAAGGCACCGAGAGTGAAGTGCCGGGTCTCAGTCGCTGATGCGGATCTTCCGGCGAATCGCAGCTCGCGCGCGTGCGATCCGCGAGTGCACCGTGCCGACCGGCACGCCGAGACGGTCGCTGATCGCGCGGTAATCCAGACCGCTTTCGTTCGCGAGCGTAAAGGCGAGGCGCTGCTCGCTGGGCAGGCAACGGCACGCGTGATCGATGTCGGCTGCGAGCTCGTGCGCAACCGCAAGGTGCAGCGGGTTGTCGCAGTCGCCGTGTAACGAGCAGCGCGATGCCGCGGCATGCTCGTGTTTGGCACGACGGCTCAGCGTTCGGCGCAGATGGAGACTTCGATGCAATACTGCGGTTGCGAGCCACGCAGCGAGGTGTGCCGGTCGGTCCCCCTCACGCCACAACGCGATGAGGGTTTCCTGCACGGCGTCGTCGGCCAGGTGATCGCAGCCGAGGACTCGTCTGGCAATCCGATGCAGTCGATGGAGAAGTTCAGGTTCGAGATCGTGCGTGCTGGACTCGGCCGTGGAGTCCGCGCCGATCGGAAGAGTGGGCATGCGGTGTCAATTGCTAGGGAATCTCGCGAGATGGGACGGCTCCTTCACACCGCGTCGGTGCTCGGCCTTCCGAACATGACGGCAACGCGCAGCGAACGAGCGACTTCAGCTCCAGAGACTCGGCGGCGCACGGCTGGGCGGTCGGGTACAGGCCAACCACCGCTCCGCACTCGCAACGGCGCGGCGCTCGGCGACATCCAGCCACGGCACCAAGCAGGGCCATTCCGACGGCATCGGCGGCGCGCCGGGGTTCTGCCCGACGAACTCGCAAGCCGAACAGTGATCGTGGTCGGTGATCTCGGCGTCGCCGTCGAAGGCCGCGACGTGTGATGGGCACGCACCGGTTGCCTCGACTCGACCATCCGCTTGTGCCGGCGCGTGCGCGTGCGCGTGCCCGTGCCCGTGCCCATGCTCATGGAGCAGGGGCAGCAGGAGCCGCAGCACCATGGCGACGAGCGCCAAGGCGGCTGCGGTCCGCGGTTGATGTCGGGCTGTGAGCACGGGGGCGAGAATGGTAGACGCCGCATGCGGATTGGCAAACCGGGGCTGTCCGCGGCCATGCGACCTGGGCAAGACCGGCTAAGTTTCGGCACATGACCAGGACCTGGGGTTCCGAAGTCTTCCTCAGCTACGCGCGCAAGGACAACGAGCAGCCGGTCGATCGCGACGGCCACGGCTGGGTGACGGCGTTCGACCAGGAACTGAAGCGGCGACATCACCAGTTCACCGGCAAGGAGCTGCGCACCTTCTTCGACCGCGATGCGATCGACGCCGGCGTGGACTGGCGCCGGCGACTGGGCCTGGGACTTCGCGACAGCCGCCTCTTCCTGGCCTTCCTCACCCCCAACTACATCACTTCGGACAACTGTCTGTGGGAGTGGGAGCAGTATCTGCTTCGCGAACACTCGGCCGCGCGCGGCGACGACGGCGTGGTGCCGATCTTCTTCGTGACTCTCGAGGACCTGCTGAAGAGCGAGAGGACTGCGATCGAGGACTGGCTGGCGGCGATGGAGCAGAAGTATCCCTGGTTCCATCGTCGCGCCGTGCCGCCGACCGCGGAGTTGCTGCAGCGCACGAGCGCGGTGCGCAAGGATCTCGCGCGACGCAACGCGCACGTGAAGCTCGAGCTCACGCCGTGGATCGAGCGAGGTCCCGACCTCCTGCGGGAGCTCGATGCGGCGGTCCGCTCGGCGGCGGTCACGGGTGGAGCCAGGGACCCGTCCAGCGACGTGCGTTCGCTCGATGAGCGTCTGGCCGGAATCACGCGGCACATCGCCGATCGGCTCGAGCGGATGGAACTCGCCGATCGGTCGCCGGGCAACATCGGGCGCAGCAACGAGCACTTCGTCGGCCGTCATCGCGAACTGTGTCAACTCCACGACATCATGCTCACCGGGGGCCCGCAGTCCGGCGGCAGTGGAATGGGCGGTCGCGGCATGATTGCGGCGGCCTTCAGTCCCGGCGGCCTCGGCAAGACCGCGCTCGCGCGGCAGTATGCGCATGCCTACGCCGAGTTCTATGTGGCCGGCGGGATTTGGGAACTGCGCTGTGAAGGGCAATCGAAGCTCGGCAACGTGTTGGCTCAGCTCTGCGACTTCGCGACCTTGCGAGATGCCGGCTTACGGAGCCAAGCGATGCGTGACGGCATCGAGGATCGCCTCGTGCCGCCCTTGGTGTTGAGTGAGGGGGCGCGCAAGAGTGCGGAGGAGGCAGCGCGCGAGATCATCGCGTACTTGCGGCGGCTCACGAGTGCTCGCGCGGAACACATTGAAGTCAGCCTGCCTCGTCGTCTCGAGCACCGAAAGGCGCTGTTGATCCTCGACAACGTGGATCGCAGCGAGCTGCTCGCCGCGCGCGAGCTGAGTGCACTCGCCGCGGAGGACTGGCTCGAAGTCTTGGTCACGACGCGTTTGTCGCCGAAGTCCTTCGGTGGTGACGATCGCGTGTTCGCCGAGGTCGAGCTTCGAGTCTTGCCGCCGGAGGATGCACTTCGGCTGCTGGCCGACTTCCAACCCGGTCACTGTTTCGAGAGCGACGACGAGGAAGTTGCCGCGCGAGAGGTGGCGCAGTTGCTCGGCGGCTGGACGATTGCGGTGGAGATCGCGGCCGCGCTGGTCGGCGAACGATCGCGCGAGGGTGATCGGACTGCCATGCGCGCGTTTCTCATCGCCTTGCAGGAGAAGGGTCTCGCTTGGATCGATGACCTCACGACGGAAGCCGCATTCGACCAGCGGCAGAGCCACCGGGGCGATGAGGATGATCGTGAGCGGCAACGTCAGAATCGTGTCGGCACGATGATCGAGTGGTCGCTGGCCCGGCTCAGCGAGCCGGCGCGCTACGCGTTGCGGTTGGCCGCCGTGATGATGCCGGACGAGATCCCGCTGGAGTGGCTGCAATCTCTGTGTGCGGCGCGACATCCCGATCCGGCGGGAGCCGGGTTCCTGACCAAGAGCGACAGCCGTTCCTCCTGGTTGTCCATCTGGGCGGAACTTCGCGGCCTGCGTCTGCTTCATCCCGTTGGGGATGTGCAGCGTGACCGTCCAAGTGTCGAGCTCGCGCCGACGCTCGCGAGCATTCACCGACTGGTCGCCGAGCACGTGCGGCGTTTGGATCCGGAGGCGCGGGAGACGCGGGAGACGGTGGAGCGGTGGGTTCATCTCGCCGCGGCTCGCTTCGAGGAGCAAGTCGGCCAAGGCGACGACGCCGAAATCCTCGCCTGGCATCCCTGGCTCTTGGCGCAGTGTGAGCACTTGCTCGGCGACGCGGTGCTCGCGCAGGAGATCGGTGCTTCCGCGGGCGTCGCAAGCACGCACGAGGCGCTGCACGGTTCGTTGGAGCGGGCCATCGCGCTGGCGGAACGACGGCGTATCGGCGCCGAGCTTCGGTTGAGGGAGAATCCGCAATCGGTGCAGGCTTCTCGCGACGTGTCGGTCAGCCTGAACACGCTAGGCAACTTCCTGTCCCAGCGCGGCAGGGAGGGCGACGCACAACGGGCTCTGGAGTACTTCGAGCGGGCTCTGGCAGTGAGCGAGAGCTTGCTGGCGAGCAATCCGCAATCGGCGCAGGCGGCTCGCGACGTGTCGGTCAACCTGAACACGCTCGGCGCCTTCCTGTCCCAGCGCGGCAGGGAGGGCGACGCACAAAGAGCTCTAGACTACTTCCAGCGGTGTCATTCGGTGCTTGAGAGCTTGCTGACGAGCAATCCCCAATCCGCGCAGGCGGCTCGCGACGTGTCGGTCAGCCTGAACACGCTCGGCGACTTCCTGTCCCAGCGCAGCAAGGACGGCGACGCACAGCGGGCTCTGGACTACTTCGAGCGGTGTCATTCGGTGCTTGAGCGCTTGCTGGCGAGCAATCCACAATCGGCGCAGGCGGCTCGCGACGTGTCGGTCAGCCTGAACAAGCTCGGCGACTTCCTGTCCCAGCGCAGCAAGGACGGCGACGCACAACGGGCTCTGGAGTACTTCGAGCGGTCGCTGTCAGTGAGCCAGAGCTTGCTGTCGCGCAATCCACAATCGGCGCAGACTGCTCGCGACGTGTCAGTCAGCCTGATCAAGCTCGGCGAGTTCCTGTCCCGGCGCGGCAGGGAGGGCGACGCGCAACGGGCTCTGGAGTACTTCGAGCGGTCGCTGTCAGTGAGCGAGACCTTGCTCGCTACCAATCCCCAATCGGCGCAGGCGGCTCGCGACGTGTCGGTCAGCCTGGAGCGGCTCGGCGACTTCCTGTCCCAGCGCGGCAGGGACGGCGACGCACAACGGGCTCTGGACTACTTCGAGCGGTCGCTGTCAGTGAACGAGAACTTGCTGGCTACCAATCCACAATCGGCGCAGGTAGCTCGCGCCGTGTCGATCAGCCTGGAGCGGCTCGGCGACTTCTTGTCCCAGCGCGGCGGGGACGGCGACGCACAACGGGCTCTGGAGTACTTCGAGCGGTCGCTGTCAGTGAGCGAGAACTTGCTGGCTACCAATCCACAATCGGCGCTAGCTGCTCGCGACGTGTCGGTCAGCCTGAACAAGCTGGGTGACTTCCTGTCCCAGCGCGGCAGGGACGGCGACGCACAACGGGCGCTGGAGTACTTCGAGCGGTCTCTGTCAGTGAGCGAGAACTTGCTGTCGAGCAATCCACATTCGGCGCAGGCGGCTCGCGACGTGTCGATCAGCTTGAACAAGCTAGGTGACTTCCTGTCCCAGCGCGGCAGAGACGGCGATGCACAAAGGGCTCAGGAGTACTTCGAGCGGTCTCTGGCAGTTCGCGAGAGCTTGCTGTCGCGCAATCCACAATCAGCGCAGGCGGCTCGCGACGTGTCAGTCAGCCTGAGCATGCTCGGCGCCTTCCTGTCCCAGCGCGGCAGGGACGGCGACGCAGAAAGGGCGCTGGAGTACTTCGAGCGATCGCTGTCAGTCAGCGAGAGCTTGCTGTCGAGCAATCCACAATCGGCGCAGGCGGCTCGCGACGTGTCGATCGGCCTGAACAAGCTCGGCGACTTCCTGTCCCAGCGCCGCAGGGAGGGCGACGCAGCAAGGGCGCTGGGGTACTTCGAGCGGTCTCTGGCAGTGAGCGAGAGCTTGCTGTCGAGCAATCCACAATCGGCGCTGGCGGCTCGCGACGTGTTGATCTCTCTGGAACGATTGTCCGCTGCCCTTTCCGGGCGGGAGGGAGGGATGGGACGCGCGCTGGAACTTCAGCAACGGTCGCTGGCTCTCGCGATGCAGCTTCGAGCCGCGAACCCGGATTCCTACTTTCATCAACGTAGCGCAGCGATCTCCGCGATGCGGACCTACCAAGTCGCAACGCAAGTTGGTGATTCCGCACTCGCTGCACAGAGCTTGGCGCAGTGCGAAGCGATCATCGAAGCGATCGTGCGGATGGGAATGGAGCTGGATCCGGTGCTACAGAGTTGGCGGGAGACATTCCGGCGGATTCGCGGCGAGTGACGGCGCGACGGCTCACCCGCGACATCACCGCCGCCTACGGCATCACATCGAAAACCACCGCATTGCTTGCCCAGGTGCGCAACCCGGCATCGACACCGCCTGCCGCGAAGTGGAAGCGCTGGCCGGCGAGCGTGGCGAGAAGTGGAAGCGGCGGCAGCACGAAACGGGCGTCGGCCTGGCCGTCCGCATCGAGGAAACCGATCGAGCCGACGAACGCGGGACTGCCGGCGAGTTGGGAGGAAAGCGTGGTCCAGGCATCGAACTCGAGCGGGAGACGCGCTCCGACGAGCCGGGGATTGGGCAGCGGCAGACCGGGCCAGGTACCGCTCGCGGACATCAAGAGCACGAAGGGCGCCGCGGCCAACTCACCGCCGGCCTCGATCCGCATCGGCTGCGAGATGCCGCTCGATATCGAACCGCGCGCGATCGACGGCGTGAGGAAGGCGTGCGACGGAGCGACGATCGAGAGATCCAGCCGCGGCGGTGTGCTGGGATCGATGCGCACGGCGACGTCGCTGTCGACGAAGGACGGCACCCACCGAAGAAAGCGCCCACCCGGTGCATCGAGCAAAGCGAGGTTGCGCAACGAGAGCTCCAGACGCGCACCCGGGGGCACGAACATCGCCGCATCCTCGAACTCGACATCGAGCCGATGACGCCCACCGGCCGCACCGCGACGACCCGCAATCGCGGAGGTCACGAGCGTCTTCGTGCCGTCACTCGCGACGACCGACAACACCGCCGCCACGTAGAACTCGCCCACACTGCTGTCGACCTCCATCGAGATCCGCGACCGCCCCGCAAGCTCGAGCGGCATGAGCAAGGGGGCAGTCGTGAAGGACGCCGCCGCGAGCGGGATCTGCGCGAGCACGAGCGACGGTCGTCGATCATCGGCACAGAACTGCGCGATGCCGTAACCCGGAGCGACCCGATGCTCGATCGACACTACGGGCTCCGGAGCGCTCGGCGGCTGATCTGCAAGCACACCGCCGTCGCGCAGCCAGTAACTGACCATCTGCGGTGACACAGGCGGCCACGCCGCCATCGACGCGTGCGGCCAATGCGAGTCGGCCGCCGCATGACGCGCGTGATCCGCCGGCAACAGCGCAACCTCGGCCGCAGGCTCGAACTCGATCGCGTTGCGAATGCCCTTCAGCCACCGATCGAACCAGCGGCGAATGCGATCGTCGGTGAACTGCTCTTCGACCACGTTCGGCGGGGTTCCGTGGCCACTCGTCGACCACAGAGTCCGCACGGTGGTGCCGGCGGCAAACCCGCCCAGCGCATCGACACTCGGACGCATCGCGTGCTTGCGGTCATTCCACGCGAAGCCGTACAGCATCGGCACGGTGCTCGTGCGCAGCCGTGGCAGGTATTGGATCAACGGATCGGCAGCCATGAAGGCGTGCAGGGCCGGCCAATCCTGCGCGAGGATCATCTGCACGACCGGATCGTTCGGATCGCCGCCGCGAGCGGCCCACAAGTTCGTGACGGTGTGAGCGTTGGCGAACAGTCCGTTGCCCGTGACCGCATCGTCGGGCGGCGAGACCGGTGCGATGCGCGGCGCGATCGCAGCGATCGCCGGCATGTGAGTCACGCCACCCACCGGCAACGGCAGAGCCTGGCCAGACCACGCTGAAGCGCGAAACGCATGCCGGCCACCCTGCGAATCCCCGGTCACCGCGACTCGGCTCGGATCGACGAGCAAACCGGCAGGCAAGAGACCCGGCAAGCGCTGCACGATGTCCGCCATGTCGCGCAGCGTGTCGGCGTGACTCATGGGAAAGCCCGGCGGATTCAACCGAACGGTCGAGCCATCGCCGCGCACGTCATACGCGACACAGACATACCCCATGCGCGCCAGCCGCTGACAACGCTCGCGGACGAACGCCACCCGACGATCGCTCTCACCGCCGTGCACCACCAGAACGATCGGCCAACCACTCGCCGGCGACGCGTGCAGCGGCCGATAGACATCGAGCTCCGTGCGCACACCGTCGACCCACGTGATCGGACCACGGGCGTTGCCGACGGCCCACTCGAGTCGCTCGACATCGAAGCCGCCCGGCGGCGGCGCGGGATCCTGAGCAAACAGCGATACGGCGAAGCTCAGCAGCAGGCAACCCGCGACGCTCGGCATGACCTTCATCGCGCCCCCACCCGCAGCCACGAACCGCCGCTCGCCGCAACGCCGAAGCTCGCGGCGAGTGGATCGATCACGACCGCTTGCGCCGTCAACACGAACCCGGCCAAAGACGGGTCTGCAGGGATCGGCAGCAGCCACGAAGCAGCGCCGTCAATCGATGTGCTGCCGGCGATCGACTCGAGCAAGCCCGATGGATCGAGCCACAGATGACAGCCGGCACCGCCCAAGGCGATGCGCGAACGATCCGTCGCCAACAGCAGTGCTGCGAGCGAACTCGGCCGTGCACTCGACACGCGCAGGCCGAAGCCGACATTGCCGGGAAACGGCACTCCCCGCGGAGCGAGCAGCGGGTCTCCACTCGTTCCAGGACATGACGAGCCGAAGCCGACGACCGCCGCCCACGGCGCCCTCGGCGCCGCCAGATACCAACCGACACTGGCGGGATGCGTGCGGAAATGCGCGGTCAAGAGGTCGGCGACGCGCAGGCGGCCGGACGGACTCGGATGCACGCCGTCGGCGACGTAGTCATCGCACGACAATTGGAGTCCATCGCTGCGGACCGTGATCCCGTCCGCCCACAGGTAGGGTCCCCACGCCAACCACGGTGCCCGCACACTGCCGCGCGCCGGATCGAACTCGAGCGCAGGATCTCCCGCGATCTGGCGCGCGACGACATCCTTGATCGCGAAGCCGGTCTCATAGCTCAACGGTTCGGTGCGCGCGGGGTTGAGCGAATAGCCGCCGTAGCTGCGCGAGCTGAGGAAGGCGACCTCGAGATTCGGGTATCGCGCCTTGGCGTTCTGCAGGACCGCGATCAACAGGGTCGCAAGCTCGTCGACATGCGCCGGCCACGCCAGGGATGTCGGTGCAGCCAGAGCCTCCTTCAACCACAGCGCCTGGACCTGGAGTGGAGTGACTCCGGCTTGCGCGAGGCGCTGCTCGATCACGGTCCAGGCCGGTGCATTCGGATTCGCGAAGATGCGCGCGTCCTGCCCACCCTGCGCACCGTCGACGACCCGAACCGCCGGATGACGCTCGAGGTCGGCGTTGCTCCACGGCACGAAGGTCGAGAACTCCTGCGTCGTGTTCGACATGCCGATCGCGAGCAGGACCACGCTTCCCGAGGGACTCGGGCTGCCGCCGGCATCGCGCGGAACGACCTGCGCGGCGCGCGCCAGTCCCGCGGCAAGGTGTGCCGGCGGTGTCGCATTGCCGCCGCCGGGATAGAGACCGCCCTCACGATCGCGGTATCGACTCGGGCCGAGATCGACCAGCGGCGTCAGGCCGAAACTGTCGCGACGACAATCGCGCTGCGCGTGCAGACCGGGAAGGAAGTCGGGCAGGAACGCGAGAAGGAAGACGGCGACGAGGCGAGCGAAGCGCATGGCGGGGACTCACCCGGGATTGTCGCCGACCCCACCCTCCGCCGCCCGATTCCGGCGGCAAAGTCCGATCAGGGTTCGACGACCAGGCGCCGGTTCTCGGCCGAGAAGCTCAGCACGGTCATCGGGACGAGCTCGGTGTCGCGCACCTCGAAGCTCAACGCCTCGGTGCCGATCCCGACGAAGCTCACCTCACCGCGGGCATTGGCCTGCCCGTAGGCGCGACACAGGCCCTCGGCCTGATCAGCAACGACGTGCACGAAGGGACGGGCTTCGCCGTCTCGGCTCGCCACCGAAATCCGGAGCGGCTCCCGCTCGGCGCGCGCCAGTTCGACGTCGCCCATGTCCGCATCCCGCTCGAGCACCACATGCACGCGGCGCGGCAGGTGACCGCGTGTGGGCAACACGCTCACCGTGACGTCACCGCTGACCAGCCCGTTCGCGACGAACAGTCCACCCTGCTCGCTGCGCACCGTGCGCTCCACCCCGGCATTCGCAACCACGATCGCCGCATCGACCATGCTGCCGCCGTCGGGATCGCGCAGGCGCCCGCGCAGCGTGTGACCGACCGCGAGGTCGACCTCCGGCAACGGCACCTTCCCTTCCTTGCGGAGCGGCACCGGGCACTCGAGAACCTTGCACTCGCCGTTCGCCGTCCACGCCGTGATCGTGCACGCGGTGGGCGGCAGCGGCAGCAGGAAGCGGCCTTGGTCGTCGACGCGGGCCGAAGCCTTGGTCTCGGCGACCATCACGTGGGCGCCGACCGCCGGCTCGCCCTTCGCCGTCCGCACCCAGCCTTCGCCGACCAAGAGGTCGACGTCCGGACTGGCGGCCGCGGCCGTCGCGGGCTCAGCCCACGGCAGCGCATCGTGCAAGACGACCGGGAGGTCCTGGGTCGAGCCGTGCACCAGGAGCGGCGCATGCCGACCGGGCGCCTCGATCGAGAGCCATCGATTGACGGCGGCGAAACCGCGGAGGCGGAAACGACCGAAGGCATCGGTCTCGACCGGTTCGACGGCGGCGTCGTGAGCAAAGCGCACGCGCGCGGCAACGACCGGCCAGCCGCGGCGGTCGAGAACGGTTCCGGCGACCTCAGACAGCTTCGGCGCATCGGGTGTGCGCGCACGCCCCTGACTGGACGCACGTCGCGAACCATCGGCCGCGATCGGGGTCGCCCGCGTCGACTTCTGAGACGACTTCTGAGACGCATTGCCGCGATTCCCGACGATCGAACTCTCGGCAGGCTTGGCCGCGAGGAACTCCTGCACGGAACCCGACAGCCACAAGGCTCCGCCCACACAGGCGAAGAGGCCGAGGATCCAGTGCGACGGGCGAGTCATCATCCGCAAGATACCAAAAGGGGCGGCGCTGTGCTGGTGGCGACAGCGTGCCTGCCCCTACGCGAGCCAGCGGTGCCGGGGCCAGTCCGGTTGACATTCGCTGCGGACAGCGGCGGGCGATGACTCAGTGCTCGCCCAGTGCCGCCTTCAAGGCATCCGCGCCACCGACCACCGGCAACTTCAGCGACGTGAAGTCCAGGTCGACGGTCAGCTTCGAACCGGCCTTCGGCCAGAGTGTGAAGTCGCGATCCGAGGAGAACACCATCAAAGCGATGCGCTCGCCGGCCGGGATCACCTGGTCGTCAGGCTGGAGGTCGAACTCGAGTTCGTAGAAGCGCCCGGGCTCGAGCGGCTGACTCTTCTCGATCGAGGCGTGGTTCTGCGGGTCGGCCCAGCCGCGCGTGATGATGTCGTCGGTGATCATTCCGCCCTGCCAAGGCAGCGACACGACCCACACCGACAGGTTCACCGCCGGCCGATTCGCGGCCAGCCGGATGTGGAGGCGCGCGGTCCCGGAGATGTGGAGATCCTTCGTCAGCGGCGCGGTCGCGAACAGCAGGCGATGAGGCGAGGCTTCGGCCTTGGCCAGGTCGGTGCCGGAGATCGCGACGTCGTCGGTGAAGGTCTCCTTGCCTTGCTTGCCCGCGGCGAGCGGCGTGAGAGCGCCCATCTTGGCACCGCCGGACTGTGGATGGAGCGCGACCAAAGTCGCGTCGGGATGCGGATACTCCGGATACGCGGTGGGTTCGCGATCGCCTTCGCGAACGACCCAGCCCTTGGGGCCGTTCTCGACACCGTTCTCGATGCCGTAGAGAAAGCGCGAGAACCACTTGTTGACGAGCGGGAATGGCGGATCACCGCCGTGACCACCCTGGTGGAAATACGCGATGCACGGAATGCCCTTGCGCTTGAGCGCCGCATAGATGCGAACACTGTGCTCCGGCATCACGTTCCAGTCGTTGAACGCGTGCGCCATCAACGTCGCGGCGCGCAAGGGCGCGAGATCGTTGAGATAGTCGCGAGCCGCCCACCACTTGCTGTAATCGCCGCTCTCGCGATCTTGGTTCTTGCGCAGATCGGCATCGCGGACGTGTTCGTTGCACCAGTCACGGCGCGCCGGATTGCCGCTGTTGATGAAGTCGTAGAGGACGTCGACGTCCTCGCCCATGTAGCCGCCCGGATGCCGCACCAGACCATGGCTCCGGTAGTAGTGGTAATAGGAGGTGTTCGGCGCGACCGGGATGATCGCTTCGAGA
Source organism: Planctomycetota bacterium (assembly GCA_050181465.1). Taxonomy (GTDB): domain Bacteria; phylum Planctomycetota; class UBA1135; order UBA1135; family UBA2386; genus JACRLW01. The sequence continues at coordinate 45,381 of JBFXDD010000023.1, read as the reverse complement.
CCTTCGACACCGGTGGTCGCGGCGGCGAGCGGCAAAGTGCCGTTGTAGCTCGTGCCGATCATGCCGACCTTGCCCGAGCACCACTCGGCTTTGACTTCCTCCTTGCCGTCGATCGACGTGTAGCCCTTCGCGCGCCCACACAGCCAATCGATCACTGCCTTCGGCGCGAGGGACTCGTTGTCGGCGCCGATGGTCGGACAACCTTGCGAGAGACCGGTGCCGGGCGACTCCGAATGAACGACGGCAAAGCCGCGCGGCACCCAGGTCTGCACCAGGGAGTTCGAGATCATGCGCGGGTTCTCGCGGAAGCGGATGGGCGGCATCTCGCCGCGCGGCGGTGGCGTGCTACCGATCTCGTGCTTGGGATCCCAGAAGAAGCGCGCATCGGTGACCCCGGTGCCGGAGAAGTACGGGCTCGTCTCGTAAATGACGGCAACCTTCAGTCCTTCGGTATCGGTCTGCGCCTGTCGAGTCACGTCGACGTGCAGGCGGTCGGGCTTGCCGTCGCCGTCGGAATCGAAGTCCCCTTCGACCCACAGTTCCTGACGGATCCAATCCGCAGGACGCGCGAAGGCGGGCACGACCTGCGCCATGCCGTCGCGAAAGACGGGCGCGGCGCGGGGAGTCTCGGTGTCCTGCGCGCAAAGTGCGTTGCAGGCGGCCAGGACGCTGGCGAAAGCGAAGAGACGATCGATCGGCATGATGGCACAGTCGCGGACGAAGCGATCGATCTACGATAGTCCGACACCGCGTGCGAGGGAGCACGATTCCGTTCCGGCCGGGGAGTAGGCTCGTCGCGTGACGTCCGCACCGGCCTCCCTGTCCGTGGTGGTTCCGCTCTATCAGGAAGCGGCGGGAGTCGCGGCGCTGTGCGCAGCACTGAGCCGACTCCACGACACAGTCGCGCCGCGACGATCGCTGGAATTCGTGTTGGTCGACGACGGCTCGACCGACGGGACCGCGAGCCGACTGCGCGCAACGATCAACGCCGAGAATCCGGCATGGCGCGTCCTCGAACACGACCGCAATCGCGGCCTCACCGCCGCACTTCGCACCGGCAGCGAAGCCGCGCGGTTCGACTTGGTCGCCTGGCTGGATGCGGATCTCAGCTACGACCCGATGGTGCTGATCGATCTGCTTGCCGCGATCGACGACGGCGCGGAGTTCGCGACCGCATCCTGCCACGGCCCGGGCGGCCGCATCGAGGGCGTCAGCGCGTTTCGCGCGATGCTGTCCCGCCAGGCCTCGCGCTGTTATCGCTGGGCGACCGGACGACGCATCGCGACGTTCACCTGCATGGTGCGTGTGCAGCGGCGCGACCTGCTGCTCGCGACATGGCCGGCTCGTGAAGGCTTCTTGGGTGTGACCGAACAGTTCTTGCGCGTGCTCGCGAGCGGGGCGCGCGCCGTCGAAGTGCCGGCAGTCCTTCGCGCACGCCGCACGGGACGCAGCAAGCTCCGTGTGCTCCGCGCGGTGCGAGCGCATCTGGGACTGATGTGGGCAGCGTGGCGCGGTGCATTCCAACCGCAGGCCGCGCGCGATGCTCACCCATCGGTCAGCCAACGCGCATCCAAGTGATACATGTCGTGATCGAGTGTCGGCGACGGCAGGTCGGCGCGCACGATCGCGACTCGCCGCGGTGCGTAGAGCGGAACCAGGGTCGCGTCTTCGTCCATGGCAGCCTGGATCTTGGCGTAGACGGCTTCGCGCGCGGTCTCGTCCCAGGTGTTCACCGCCTCTGCGACGAGTTCGCGCAAAGCGGGCTCACCAGCGACATCTCGCGACCGTTCGGCATTGCGGTCGCCGTCCGGCGGCAAGAAGCGGCTGACGAGAGTCGTATGCGGATCGTAGGGAACTCCATGCGTGATCTCGCAGCGCATGTCCCACTCGGATCCGTCACCGACGATCTCGACAGGTAGCCCCTTCGCTCGGATCTGCATCGCGATCGCTTCCGCGAGGGCTCTGCCGCCGTAGCCGAAATCGCTGATACGCAGCGGCTGTTCGAGTACGACCGGTGTCGCCAACTGTGGTTGCGGCGTACCGCGCGGCCAGGCGAGGATCGAAGGTGCCGCCCAAGCGGTGCTCGCGTCGGCGAGACCGAACTCGACGTCGCGCACCAGTCCGCTGCGGTCGATCGCCGCGGCGATCGCGCGCCGCACGGCGCGACTCGACGTGATGCCGGCAGTGCGATGGAACACGACGTGCACCATCGACGAGCCGGGACCCTCGGTCACGCGGAAGCGAGGATCACTCCGCAGCGACGCGACCTGCGCCGGATCGATCCTCACCAACCAACTGCCGATGACCACATCGACTTCGCCGGCCTTCAGTGCGGCGACGGGGTCGTCACCCGTCGACTTGTCGAAACGCACTAGATCGAGAAAGGTCTCGGTGGGAGCACCATGGCGAGCGAAGCGCAGCACGCGACCGTCTTCACGAACATCCACGAACGTGAACGGTCCACTGCCCATCGGCCGCACGAACGCGCCCTCACGGTCCAGTGCGGCAGGTGCGCGGATCGCCGTGGGATTGATCGCGCAGAGATCCGGCAGCAAGGCGTAGGCACGGTCGAGCACGATCTCGAGGGTCCGCTCGTCGACGGCTCGAACCGATCGGATACGGCGATTGCAGCGAAGCCAATCGTGCTCGGGTAAGCCGACCCAGCGACGGAAGTGCACGGCGGCGTCATCGGCTCGCACGGTGGTTCCGTCGTGGAATGTCGCCCCCTCGCGCAACCGAAACGACCATCGCCGGCCATCCTCGGTAACCGTCCAGGAGCTCGCCAGCGACGGCACGATGCGCCCATCGGCGCCACGACGTACCAAGGTCTCGTAGACGAGGCTCTTGGTCTCGAAGCCGCCTTGGTAGCTCAACGGCGAGAGTTCATGGGCGGCTCTCGATGCCTTCGCCGCAAGACGAATCGGTCGACCGGTGCTGGTCGGCGAAGTCGAGGTCGCGGTGATCACGTTCGCGACCGCGACACCATCGAGTCCATAGCCGGGTTCGCGCGCGAGCAACACCACCTGTCCACCGAAGCCGGTGGCGATGATCTCGTCGGTCGCATTCCGGCCGTCCAGTTCGCACACGGACAGCCAATGACCCTGATCCTCGCTCGCGAAGATCGCGGTCGACTCCCACGGCCCATCTGCCCGACGCGAGACCAGGTGGACCTTCGATCCATAGCCGTACACGGCTACCGACTCGATCCCCGGCTCGGCAAAGAACCTGCCGGCCACGACGCCGCGAAGTCCCTGCTCGCCGACGAAGATCACCGAACGCTTCGCGTTGCCCTTGCCGTCGAGCTCGAAGCGCAACAGGACGCCGTCGTCTCGGGTCACGTACAACACGATCCCAATGGCATCGACTCGGCCACGCGCGATCCTGCCGAGCCCCATGGGTTCATGCGCGATCACCTTCGACTCGAGACCGCGTTCGCCGAGCGCCATCGACAGCAAGTGACCCGAACGACTGACTCCGTAGATGCGAGGCGATGTCTTGCCGTCATTCACGATCAGTGCATCGCGAACACGACCCGGCAAGGTGGCGACGCGGCGCGTCACGAAACTCGCACTGCCGGGATCACCCGTGCGCAGATCCGGGTCGAGTTGAAACACGGCACCGGTAATGGCGAAGGCGAGCAGTTCGTCACCCGCGCGTGAGGTGTCCAGGTCCCCGGCGAGCACCGTATGGAACTCCTCGTCGGGAATGTGTGCGATCTCGCGACTCTCGAGTCGATGACGCGCCGCACCCTCGCGCACCGCCGTGATCCGATGCACGTTGCCGCCGCGACCGCCCGCGTAGATCTCCGCGCCGGGCACGCGCGGATCGACGTCCGCCGGACGCGACGGCGCGAGCCATTGACCGTCCGGGTTCACGGATCGTTCAGTCCAGTTCCCGCTGTAGACAGAGAGCGTCATCAGTCGTCCGTCGTCGCAGGTGACGATGACTTCGGGTGGTCCGTGATCGGCGATCACCGGCTCGACCTGGGCGTACCAGATGCCGCGGGCGGCTCGATGGATCAGTGCCGCATCCCAGCCGGCACCGGCCGGCAGATCCTGTTGCGTCACTGTCTGAGCGAGGGATGGAGAGATCGAAAGCAGACCGATTGCAAACAGCCCGCGACACGCGATTCGCATGCCGGACTTCTAGCAACCCGCATGCCCGCTGAGGCGACACAGGCACAGTTCCCCGCTGCCGAGCGTCCCGCCGCGCACTTCCAACGATCACGCCACACGAAGTCGTCGCCGGCAATCGTTACGCGAGCGGCAAGCTCGTCACCGATCGGTTACGCGAGGTGTGAGCCGCGCGACCGCGCGCATCCTTCACTTCGCGCCGGCAGCTTCGAGCATCGCGACCACCGAGTCGTAGTTGCCGTCGCGCGCAGCGCTCAGCGGCGTTCGCCCATCGCCCGCCGTAACCGCATGACTCGCGCCGCGCTCCAACAGCAGCTTGACCATGTCGTGGTTGCCACGGATCGAAGCCAACAACAGAGGGGTGAAGCCGTGGTTGTCGGTCGCTTCGATCGCCGCACCGGCGTCGAGCAGGATCCGAACCAAGTAGGTGTTCGCGTCCGAACCAAAGGCGGCTGCCAGGAGCGGAGTTCTGCCCTCATTGTCGCGCGGGTCGACGGTGACCTTCTTGGCGAGCAGGTACTCGACGTAGTCGTCCTGCCCGCTCTCGGCTGCGACGTGCATCGGGGTGGCGCCGTATTCCGTGTCCTTCGCGTTCGGGTCAGCGCCCGCGGCGAGCAGGAGCTTCGCGACTTCCACGCGGCCGAGGAGTGCAGCCGAGTGCATGGGAGTTCGACCATTGGTCGGGTTCGTGGACTTCGCCCATTCCGGGTGAGCGCGGAGCCCGGCTTGGACCTCCTCCACCTTGCCCATCGCGGCGAAGTCCGCAAAGGCGTTGAAGTCCTTCGGGGGTTCGACCCCGCAGGCGGAAAGGGCGACCAACACGACCGAGAGCAGACCAGCACTGCGACGCATGCTCCCTCTATCGGATGAATGCTGGCCCGGACTGCTCGTGAACGTCGTCGCGAGATCGCCGCAGGTCGATGCCCAGGAAGGAGCTGCGTCGGTCGACGACCGAAGCGTAGCCGTAGCTACGCCGCCGGGCGCGACTTGCGGCGATCGCAGCAGACGTTCGCGAGTGGTTCGGGCTAG
>JBFXDD010000023.1:0-40119 GCA_050181465.1 Planctomycetota bacterium | reverse complement strand
CGAGATCGCCGCAGGTCGATGCCCAGGAAGGAGCTGCGTCGGTCGACGACCGAAGCGTAGCCGTAGCTACGCCGCCGGGCGCGACTTGCGGCGATCGCAGCAGACGTTCGCGAGTGGTTCGGGCTAGGTGCCGATTCAGCCGATGACATGCCGAACTTCGCATCGGCGAGGCAGCGACCTTGCAGGCGAAGTGTTGGCCCAGGAACATCCGAGGAAGGCACTTCGTTCGGTCACCGACTCCCATGACTGCCAGCACCCGAACGGTCTCCTTCCCGACTCTGGCTCGAATCGGCCTCGCACTCGGTCTCCTCTTCGGCTGCAGCGGCCCGAACTCGGGCGCGCGGGATCCGGCGGATCCGCGCGACCTGATCCCGCGAGTGCCGGTGCTCGAATACCTCCACGTCGAACTGAAGGGCATGGAAGGTGCCGCCGAGGCACCCCGCCGGGTGCTCGTCAACGGCAAGGAAGTCGGTGCGACCGGAGAACTCATCGAGTTCGAAGGCGGTCGAAGCGTGATCGCGCTCGCCGGTCCTTCGGACTACGAGCCGGCCGAGCACCTGATCGTGGTCGACGGAACCTCTGCATTGACTCCGATCGAAGTGGTGTTTCGTCGGCGATGAGTCGGCAACCCAAGACCGGTGGAGCCCTCGGGCGATGGGCTCTTCGCGCCGCCTACACCGGCATCCTGGTGTTCGCCGGTCTCTATCTCGCGTCCTCCTGCGCTGCGCCGCGCCACGTGAACGCACCGCTGACGGTGCACGACCCCAACGGCGGATATCGCTTCGAACTCGCTCCGCCGGACGCCGCATCCAACTCCAACGGCCTGTTCGTCTGCCTGGTGATGTCGGGCGGCGGGACCCGAGCGGCAGCGCTGTCGTACGGCGTCCTCGAGGAACTCCGCGACCACCAGATCGAGTGGCCGACAGGATCGGGTCGAAGAGTCTCCCTGCTCAGCGAAGTCGATGTGATCTCCGCGATCTCCGGCGGCTCCTTCACCGCGGCCTACTACGGGTTGTTCGGTGACCAGACCTTCGCCAGGTTTCGCGAGCGTGTGCTCTATCGCGACATCACCGGCGGAATGCTCGGACGCACGCTGGATCCACGCAACTGGCCGAGACTCATGCGAGCCGATGTGAGCCGCATCGATCTGGCCGCGGAACATCACGACGAAGAGATCTTCGAGCGCAAGACCTTCGCCGACATGCGGCGGCGCCCGTTCATCGTCATCAGCGCCACCAACGTCACCTTCGGCGCGCGCTTCTCCTTCACGCAGCCGTTCTTCGACCTGCTCGGTTCCGATCTCTCGGCCTTCCCCGTCGGTCGCGCGGTCGCTGCGTCGTCGGCGTTCCCGTTGCTGCTCAGCCCACTCACCCTGCACAACCACAAGGCCGCCGACGGTTATCGACTACCGGAGTGGATCGAACAGTCGTTGGTCGATCCTTGGTCGAAGCGACGCCCGCACGCGCTCGCGTCACGACTGGCGCCTTACCACCTCGACAAGGCCGCGCACCCCTATCTCCACCTTCTCGACGGCGGCCTGTCCGACAACCTCGGGCTTCGCTACGTCATCGACAGTTATCTTCGCGGAGAGATCCGCACTCTCCTCGGCCGATCACCTTCGGTGAACGGCCGACCGGTCGAGCGGATCGAGAGATTGGTCGTGTTGGTCGTGAACGCGAAGGGTGCAACCGGCGAGAACTTGGACACCGACGCATCACCACCGAGCGAAGTGTTGGTTGGGTACAAGACCGCGACGGTCAGCATGGACAACTATACCTTCGAGACCGTCGAACTGATGGAGGAGTTTCTCGGTCAACGACGGCAGAGCGAAGCGATCCTCAACGAGGCCAACCTCCGTTTGCGGGCTGCTGGCGCCAAAGAGTTTCCCGAGCTCTCCCGAACCGAAGCTCACCTCATCGAGATCTCGCTCGAGCAGATCGTCGACGCGAAGGATCGCGCAGACTATCTCGCGACGCCTACCGATCTGGTGCTGCCGCGCGAACGTGTGGATGGACTCATCGAGAAAGGACGCGCACTGCTGCGCGCCCATCCCGAGTTTCGCGCCCTGCTCCAAGCACTTCGCTGACGCGACCGCGAACGCGCCTCACTTCACCGGCGAGACCGTGATGCCGACCACGACTCCGTCACGGATGGCGACGCCGAAGTTGAGCGTCGAGTAATAGCGCCACTCGAGCTTCGCGCGGGGCTCCGTTCCCTGCGGCTGGAACGACGACTCATCGAGCAAGGAGACGTTGCGCGGACGCAACTTGGCTGCGCCGCCGGCCGGTTCGAGCCGCGCATCGAGTTCGCCCTCGGTCATACCCACCCAGACTTCCTGGTCCGTGTCGACGGTTCCACGGCGAGTAGGACGCAGCACGAGCCGCGACCCGGGTCGATAGCTGGTGAGCTTGACGAGTCGATTGTTCTCGACCAAAGCCATGACTTCGCGGTCGCCCCACCACGCGAAGTAGAGGGTATCCAGCTTGGCGTCGACCTTGCCCGCCACTGCCAGCTTGCCGAGCGTGAGGTTGGGCGCAGTGAAGTGATCGAAGAGATGGATCTCCACGCCATCGATCATCATCGACGCGACCGCGGCATACGCCATCGGGACCCGCGACTTGGCGTCCTCCGGTGTCAGGCCGTGCTTCTGCGCTAGACGGGGAATCAGCGTCAACGCTGCGCGTGCGCTCGGCGCATCGGCGGGCGAGAACTTGATGGAGTGCACGAGGACGTCGACGACCGTCCGAGCCTGACTCGTGCTCAGGTCCGCCACCGGCAGACGAGCGAAGTTCTCCGCGACTGCCGGCACGAACCGCATGTCCTTCGCCTGTTCGGCGACGAGCCGATCGATCGCTTGCTTGCCCTTGCCTTGTCGGGCCAGGCCGAGTGCGAGGTTGTTGACGACGCCGAGTCGCATCAGTTTGAAGCCCCAGTCCGGGTCCTCCGCGATCGACATCAAGCTCTCGAGCTCCGCGACTCCGGCAGCGAGCGCCGCTGCGTCGCCTTCCGGGTGAAGCACCTGCGCCGTCGCTTTCAGGAATCGCCGCATCGTGTCGCCGAAGTTCTCCGGGCAATCCTCGATCCACGAGAGCGCGGTTCGGTAGCGCTCCAGGTCTTCGGGTGTGATGGCGATCGCACGACCGGCGAGCGCACGAACCTCGGTCAGATGCGGACCGAACTCCGGTCGGAGCCAGGCGTCTTGAACGGCCGCCGGCAGGCGATCGTAGTAGTCCTGCAACGCAGCGCTCGCGGCATTGAGCCGAGCTTCGTGCAGGTCGGGCTTCCACGTGATCGCCAAGTCGAAGTAATGGAGTGCCTGCTGGAATCGGCGACATTCCATGAACATGAGTCCGACTTCGTACTGCGCGATCGCGGCCAACAGCTCGTCGTTCGGCACGAGGTAGCTCGCACGAGTCATGCAGGATGCATGGTCACCGGCAACCGAGTGGAGCCACGGCACCTTGTGATCTTTCATGTAGCGATCGAGCATCTGCAGCATGTCGATCATGTCCTCGCGGCTGTGGCCGAGCTGCTCGAGCAACTTCGCGCCGAGCTCGTCCGCGGTTCGCTCCTCCTGCCGAGTGTGGTGGTGCTGCACGTCAGCGTGCGTGTAGTTGTGAACCGGATGACCGAGCGATAGATGCGCGATCTCGTGAGCGATCACCGCACGCAAGATCCGTGGGTCACCCTTGGCGACGTCGACCAACCCACGGAACATCTGGATGTACGGGTACTTCTTGCCGTCCTTGAAGGTGACGCTCGCTTGCGCGTTGACCGGTGAGTTTCCCTTCTCATCCGGCTCGATCATCCGAATCTCCGGGGGATAGACGAAGTCCGGATTTTGAGGGGCGATCGCGAGGATCTCCCGGGTCATCTCCTCGAGCTGCGTTGCCCCGAAGGCTCGGCTGCCCGCGTTGTCGGAGTTTGCACGATTCGGGTTGCCGCCGGTGACCAGCGGCGTGGTCGTCGAACCCCCGGTCTCTTGCGGAGGAGTCGAACAACCGGACGACAGAAAGACGGCGCAGACAGCCGAGACGAGGAACGACGACTTCATCGGTTTGCGGTCGAGAAACGGACGGGAGCGCGGCGTGAACCAGGATGTGTCGATGCTATCGGCACTCTCGGTGCATCGAATCGATCGCGGTTGCGATCTGCCGTTGCTCAGGGGAGTGGGCGGCACACCCACGCATACGGAAGATTGCCGGTTCCCCAGATCTGGAGGAGCTGTCCCGTCTCGCGAAGCGGCGTGAACTCGGCGTGAACCTGCGCCGGTGCCCATTTGGCAAGCACCGGAAACGTGTCAGTTCCGCGACGGAGTTGGGCGTCCAGATTGCCGAATGCATCCATCGTGCCCCGCAGCACCAGCGCGTCGCCGCCGGCGAGCTCCACCGTCCCCACCACCTTGCCCGTGCCGAGAACGGTCAACGTGAGGTTGGCGTCCTTCGCCTCGATCGGTCCGGTCGCGAACTCGACGCGCATCGAGTGTGCACCGACGAAGGCATCGAGACCCGCGGTCGGGGCATAGCTCGCCGACATCAGCAGCGGATTGCCCGGCTGATGGAGCGCCGCGAGCTGCGCGAGTCGCCTCGGATCGTCGTCCAGCGCTTTGGAGAGCGCGACGAACGCGAAGAACGCGTTCTCCGGATTGAGCTGCTCGAGACGTCCGAACATCCGTCGCGCCGCCGGCAACTCGCCGACCTCCGCAAGAGCCAGCGCATGGAAGGTCATGCCCAACAGATTGCGAGGTTCGTGCTCGCTGAGCGCGGACTTGGCCGACTCGATCGATCCGGCGCGAGCCATCAGGAGTGCTCGAAGGCCGAGCGACATGTCTCGCAACGACGTGGACAGCGGGCGATCGGTATCTCGAATCAAGGCCTGTGCGCGCTCGTGGTCGCCCCACGTTGCCTGCCAGGCCGACTCGAGCCAACGTCGTGCGTCACGCTCCATGCCGTCTCGGCGAAGCGAGCGGTCACCGTCGAGAAAGCGAGAGATTCGACCGGTATTGAGGCACGACTCGGCGTGCACTCGCAGCAAGGACTCGGGGAGTGTGCCGGCGTCGACCAGACCGCCGAGATGCTGCTCGAAGAGCCGGTGGAAGGACTCGTGCTGCACGAGCCGCTGCGAGAGATCCGCGAGAAGCGCCCAGGCATCGGCATCGGTCCCGAACTCCTTTGCCATCGGCGCAAGGCGCTCGTAGAGCGCGCGGATCGCCTCCGCGAGCTGAGCCGACGCTCCCTCCAGGTCCGGATGACCGTCAGGTCTCTCTGCACGCAGACGTGCACGTCGATCCACCATCGCATCGAACGTGAGCCGCGCCATCGTCGCGTAGACCAAGGCCGGCCGTGCGGACAGCCGCGAGACCTCTTCCACGGCCGTACGGAGGTCGTTGGGCTGACGAGCGAACACCGCAGCGATCTGCGCATCCCAACTGAGCGGATGTTCCGCCGCACGTGCTCGGATCTGATCGACCAGCGCAGTCGCACCGGAACTCGCCGCACGCACCACGAGCAGGAGATCCTCGGCCCGAAGCGGCTTCGACAGCGCGGCTCGCACGTCGCGCATCAGCGCCGCATCGTCTACCACCGACGTCATCATCTGCCGGCGAAACCACGCTCGTCGCGCCAGGAACTCGCCGTCGTCCGGCCAGCGTGCGATGCACGAGTCCAGGATCTCGATCGCGGACTCGAGGCCGCTCGCAGCCATGGCTGCGAACACGCGCTCGCGCGCGAGCATGCGGTCGTCGGGATACGCGCCTGGGGCCTCCGCCGCTTTGGACAACAGGACGACCGCATCGGCGTGGCGCTGCTCCAGGATTGCGATCGTCGCAGCGAGGTAGTGCTCATCGCGGCTGCCCGTGGGCGCCTGGGGCAGAGCGCTCTTCGCGAACTCCAGCGCGTGTGACGCCGACCCGCCGTGGATGTCGGCCTCGACCATGCGCATCAACAACCCCAATCGCAGCGACGCACCACTGTCCCAGAGTTGCTTCGCAGCTCGCGCGCGCTCGACCGTGGTGACCGCGCCGGAACTGTCGCACACGGTGGCGATGAGGGCGGGCAATGAATCAGGCGCACTCGCGCGAAGTTCGCGGAACACTCGGCCGGCTTCGACGGAGCGACCGAGCATCAGCAGGCTCGCACCGAGAGTCTGCGCGAGTTCAGGCGGCAGCGGACCGACCTGCTCGGCGACCTTCAGCACCTCGATCGTCTCTGCGAACCGATCCGCCTCGAACAACGACCACGCATATCGAGCAAGCGCACCGATGCGAGCCGCGGGGTCGAGCGCACCGGCAGCGGTGTTGAACCGCTCGAGATCGAGCGCACCGGCCGGCGGTGCGGCGGTGATGAGGATGTCCCGCGTGAGATCGCCCCACGCCACCGGTGATTGCGGCTCGTCGCGCGTTGCCGTATGCGCGCGAACTCGCTCGATCACCTTGTTCGCAACCCGCGACGCCCACAGTGCGCCCGATGCCGGCTCGCGGAGCGAATCGTCGACCAGCGCATCCAGGAGGAAGTGAGTGAACACTCCGTGGCCGAAGAAGCTGTCCTCATAGCTCTGCTTACCGGGCTCGCAGCCGAGTAGCACCGAGAGTCGCGCCGCATCCGCGAGCTTCCACAGCTCTCGTCCGAACGGGTTCGAACCACCTTGTCGACATGCATCGACGACGACGAGGACATTCCCCATCCCCGCGCGTGCGAGACGATCGACCACTTCACGCACCGGCAGTCCGACCCGCTCGATCGTTTCGTTCCGAGCATCGGTCGGTAACAGGTAATCGCCGCTGTCACGCGCGGCGCCGTGGCCGCAGAAGTAGAAGACGAACAAGTCCGAACGATTGCGGCGGGGATCGGCCAGCAGGCTCTCCAGCTCCCCGATCAAGTGCCCGGCGGTCGGGGTGAAGCGCGGATCGTCGGCATCGTCGGTGAGGAGACGCACCGTGTCGTCTTCGAAGCCCAGCCTCGCGATGAGGCGATCGGCGAAGTCACGTGCGTCACGGGTCGCGTAACGAAGTCGCCCGAGGTGTTCGTAGTCACTCGCCCCGACGACCAAGGCCCACCGCTTCGGCGACAACAGAACGCCCTGGTCCACCGCGGGCTGAGCCATGACCCACGACGACGAGAGTACGACGAGAAGCAGACGACGCGCGATGTTGCAGACTCGCATGTGTCAGACGGCTTTGGAGCCGCGTTTTGGACCGACGACAACCTCAGCGCGCGACAGACTCATCGCGCGACGGACTCATCGCACGACGAGCTCAGCGCAGGACGGCGAGCGTCGCGGCGTAGTCAGGCTCCTGCGCGATCTCAGGCACCAACTCCGTGTGCTGCACGATCCCTGCCGCGTCGATCACGACGACGGCACGCGCGAACAAACCGGCGAGCGGCCCATCGATCATGGTGACCCCGTAGGCCACGCCGAAGTCCGGACCGCGAAACCAACTCGCCGTCTGCACTCGATCGATGCCCTCGGCACCGCAAAACCGCTTCTGTGCGAAAGGTAGGTCCTTCGAGACGCACAGAACGACGGTGTTCGGGAGCTTGGCTGCCTCGACGTTGAACCTGCGAACCGACGCCGCACAGACACCGGTGTCGATGCTCGGGAAGATGTTCAGAACGAGGTTCTTGCCGGCGAACTCTCCGTTCGTCACCGGCTGTAGCGCATTGCCGGTCAGCGTGAAGCTCGGAGCCTTGCTCCCGACTGCAGGGAGATTCCCGATCGTGTGGACGGCGTTGCCTTTGAACGTGATTTGAGCCATGACCGGAAACTTATCGGTTCGCGCGAAGGTTGCGACTCGAAGTCGGTGAGCCTCGTGCCGACTCAGATCGCTGGTCGGGTCGACGTCTCGCGTTCGAAGTCGATGCGGTCGCGGAAGTTCTCGAGGATCTGAGCCGCGAAGGGCGTGTCGCCCACACCCGCCAACACAGCTTCGACGTCGATACCCTCGCCGGCGAGCGGATCGGTGCGCGCCCGGAGGTATCCGCGCATGATGTCCGCATCGAACTCGGGATGGAACTGCACACCGATCGCCTCATCGCCGATCGCGAAAGCCTGGTGCGGATCGTGGGTGCCGCCAGCGAGCAACCTCGCCGACTGCGGCAACCGGATCACGGATTGCCGGTGGGTGGCCTGCGCCGCGAACTCGTTCGGAATCCCAGCGAGAAGTGCGTGGGACTTCCCGGCATCGCTCAAGCGAACCCGAATCGTCCCGACTTCGGATCCTTTCGGGTGATCGGACACCACTCCTCCGAGAGCCTTGGCGAGTAGCTGATGCCCGTAACAGACGCCGAGCAAAGGGCGGCCCGACTCGACGAACTCGCGCACCCACGCCTCGAGAGCGACACTCCAATCGAGTTCGTCGGTCACCATCGCCGGTGAGCCGGTGATCACGACCGCAGGAACATCGCTCGGCCGCGGCAGCGGTTCCCCTGCGAACGGCGCGACAACTACGGCCTCGCGCTCCGACATCGCCAGCGAGGCGCGGAACCAATCCTCGAAGTCGCCGCGGCGACGACGGACGATGTCGATCGTCGATCCGGTCTTGATGATGAGGAGCTTCATGCGTGCGCGGAGCGTTCGATTCCGGATCGCTCGGGCGGAAGTGGAGCCGACTGCAATCCCGACGACAGTTGCACCGATCGAACGAACAACTCGGTCACCGGGTGGCGACTCTCCAACTCAGGATGAAAGCAGGCGCCAAGGACGGCACCTTGCCGCACGAGGACAGCTTCGCCGTTCCGCTCGGCGAGAACCTCGCAATCGGGTCCGACTGCCGCGATGCGCGGTGCACGAATGAACACGCCCGACATCGGATCCGGCAGTCCCGCGCGACCGCGTGTGCTCAGCTTGAAGGTTCCGGAATGGATCTGTCGACCGAATCCATTGCGTTCGACGGTGACATCGAGAACCCCGTAACTCCGTTGCCGCGGATTGAAGACCTCGCGAGCACACAAGATGAGACCCGCACACGTCGCGAGGACCGGCTTGCCGGAACGCAGAAACTCGCCGAGCGGTGACTCGAGTTCCTGGATCGCGAGCAGCTTGAGCATCGTGCTGCTCTCGCCGCCGGGCATTGCGAGTCCCGCCAGTCCATGCAGATGGTCGGGGCGTCGGACCAGCCGTGTCGCGAGTCCGAACTCGCGAAGCGCGGTCTCATGCTCGCGCACGTCACCCTGCACGGCGAGCACCCCGACACATGGCCGAGTATCCATGCGTCACCAGCCGCGCGGCGCGAACTTCTGACTCTCGTCCATGGTACGGACATCGAGGCCGCTCATCGGTGCCCCGAGTCCGGAAGACGCCTCCGCGAGTGCGCTCGGGTTCTCGAAGTTCGCCGCGGCCTTGACGATCGCGCGCGCGCGCGAGGCGGGATCGGACGACTTGAAGATCCCGCTCCCGACGAACACCGCTTCCGCACCGAGCTGCATCATCAACGCAGCGTCGGCGGGGGTCGCGATCCCACCGGCCGAGAAGTTCGGGACCGGCAGCCGCTGGGCTTCCGCCACCCACAGGACGAGTTCGACCGGAACCCGATACTCCGTCGCCTTCTTCTCCAGCGCACGAGCATCGAGACCGCGAAGCCCGCGAATGCCCGACATCAGTGCCCGCATGTGTCGCACGGCTTCCACCACGTTGCCGGTTCCAGCCTCGCCCTTCGTGCGAATCATCGCGGCGCCCTCGTGGATGCGTCGCAACGCCTCCCCGAGATCGCGACAACCGCACACGAACGGCGTCTTGAACACGCGCTTCTCCACATGGAACTCTTCATCCGCCGGAGTCAGCACTTCACTCTCGTCGATGCAGTCGACCTCGAGCGCTTCGAGGATCTGTGCTTCCACGAAGTGCCCGATACGCACTTTGGCCATCACCGGAATGCTCACCGCGGCCTGGATCTCCTTGATGAGGCGCGGATCGGACATTCGAGCGACACCGCCGTCGCGCCGGATGTCCGACGGCACTCGCTCGAGCGCCATGACGGCCACTGCCCCCGCCTCTTCGGCAATCCGCGCCTGCTCGGCGTCGACGACGTCCATGATGACGCCGCCCTTGAGTTGTTCGCAGAAGCCGATCTTGCTGCGGACCTCTTCGGGAGTGAAACCGGGAACCTCGGGATTGACTCGGGTCATGATGGGAAGTCGTTCGCTGGCGTGAGACTTGGAATTGAAGCTCGCTTCAAAGGAGGAGTGGGACGGACCGAATCGGTGTGGTCGACGAAGTCGCTTCGCGGACGTGCTCGGCGAGCACTCGTACGCCGGCATCGATCGCCGCGAGGGACACCCGCGACAATGCCAATCGCAATCCGTTCGAGGCATGTGGTCTGGGTAGGAAGATGTCGCCGGGAGTGGCGACCACACCATCCCGAGCAGCAGCGCGGGCAAGCTCGCGAGCATCGACGTGCGAAGGCAACTCGATCCACATCGACAGTCCACCTTCGGGAGTCGTCCAACGGACACTCGCAGGCATCCAGCGCTGGAGCGCAGCTTGCATGACGCGGTGCTTCTCCTTGAGTTGATCGCGCAGCATCGCGAGGTTGCGATCGAGTACTCCGGAATCGATCAAGCGCAGCAGCGCCGCCTGCAACAGAGGACTGCACTCGATATCGGCGAAGCGCTTGAGCGCCGCCATCGGCGCGATCCACTCGGGCGAGGCCTCGATCCAACCCAACCGAACCCCGGGGAACAGTCCCTTGCTGAACGATCGAACCACGACCGTTCGACCGCGCGCATCCAGCGACTGGAGAGTCGGTAGGTCTTCACCGTCGATGCGAAGTTCGCACTCCACCTCGTCTTCGCAGAGCCAGACATCCGAGTCCCCGAGCGCGGCCATGAGAGCGCGCCGCGCGGGCAGGTCCATCGTCAAGCCCGTCGGGTTGTGGAACGTCGGCATGACGTAGACCAGTCGCACGCGCGGCAATACTTCGCGGAGCGCATCGAGGTCGAGAGCTGCACCGCGCATCGGCACGGGTACGAGTTGCAGGTCGTGCGCGGCGAGCGCGCCGAAGAGCTGCGGGTAGGTCGGCAACGCGACCGCCACGGCATCGCCGGGATCGGTCAGCGAACGCAGGACCAAATCGATGCCCTGCTGGGCACCGCTGGTGACCAGCACGCGAGCACGGTCCCCAAGCCCCCGATCGACATGACGGGCTGCGAGCGCAGCGCGCAGCCCTTCGTGACCGGCCGGATCGCCGTAGCCCAACAACTGGGCGCCGTCCTCGCGGAGCGCGGCGCGAAGGGCATCCGCGATCTCGTCGACCGGCATGGTCGCGGGGTCGGGGGCGAGGCTGCCGAAGTCCGCGATCAGTTCGTCGCTCGGATCCGCCTGCGGTTGGCGAGGGGCGCGCTCGAGCACGTGCATCGCTTGGAGCGCGACCCGCGCGATCGGCGCGCGGCTCGGCGGGGCGCCCGCCGTCCCGAGAACTTCGGTGCCGCGGCCGACGGTCGCCCGCACCACCTTGTCTTCCACCAACTGACGATATGCCGACTGCACGACCGCGCGGGTCAGTCCCAGGGCCTCCGCCACCGCGCGGATGGGCGGCAGGCGATCCCCCGGGGCCAGAGTGCCGCTGGCAACCGCGCCCCGGTAATGCGCTGCGATCTGCTCCGCCGGCGATAGGCCGGTTGCAGGATCGAGCATCGGAAGGCCGGCGGCGCGGAGCATGGCGGGAGGCGGTCTAAGCGACCCGAATGGCCGTGTCAAGATTGGCTGCGATCAAGGACATTTTGTCCAAGAACGCCCCCGGCCTCGATCAGGGTCAGGCGCGCGCGGGTGGTCGGTCCAGGCGCCCTGCCAAATGACGGGGTCGTCGACACGCAAAGAGCGACGTCGGCCACCCCAGGCACCGCATGCGCAGTCTCCTTTGCGTCGGTTTGCTCTTCGCCACACCCGGGGGAATGGACGTCATGGTGCCGGGAGAGAAGAACGTCGAGCATCGCCTGATCCTGGAGTGGGATCGGGAAGCGCTGCCGTTCCAGTTCGTGGCGACTCCCACCCACGGTTTCTCCGGCGTGCACGCAATCCAGCCCGGTGAGCCGTTTCGCTTCTCGAACAAGTACGGAACCAAGATCGTGGCCTTGCCGGGCACGGCGACGCTCCCACCGGCCGGCGGCAAGCTCGACCCGGACGGGCCCTGGCCGCGGCAAGCGGTACCCGTCACCGAAGTCCGGTCCGTGCCGGCGAGTCATCCGCTCGCGATCGTCGAGACCTCGCTCCGCATCACCAGAGTCACGGAGTCGTCGATCGAGTTCGAGACTCTCGGGGAGCGTCGACTGGACACCTCGGGCCGCGAGTTGAGTGGATCGTACTTCTGGCCGCTCATCCTCGTCGCGAGCGTGGGTGTCGCCGGGCTGATGTATCTCGGCAGGACTCGCCGCAACGACGTCATGACGAACGCTTCTGCATGATCGCGATGTTGCTCGCTTACCTGCCGTTGCTTCTCGCGACCGTGGCGCTCGAGTCGGCGGTGATCGCGGGACTCACGAAGCGAGGACACCGACGTCGAGCCATCGCGGTCTGCCTGGCGTTGAATTGTGTGACCCATCCGATCTTCACCTTGCTGTCGTGGAACGGATATCTCGGCTTCCCGCTCGTCGAGATGTTCGCGACAGCATTCGAAGCGATCGGTTACTCAGCGATCCTTCCGACCAACGGCCCCCGCGCCGTCGGCCTCTCGATTGCGGCCAATCTGCTCAGCGCCGCGTTGGGTTACGTGCTGTCGATGGGCTGAGCCGGCCTCGCCCGAGCGATTCGTGACCGTCTGGTGCGATCGCCGCAACGCGCGCCCGGCGGCGTCGCTACGTCCACTCCTCTCTGACTGCGTAGCCAAGGTCACGCTCCGTTCCTCGCCGAACGCAGCTCCTTGCCGAGCACCGATCTGCGTCGATCTCGCGACAACGGTCACGGATCGTCGGGACTACCTGACGATTGCGACGATCGTCACGACGACGCCGAGGACGACCGCGATCACTCCGATCACGATGGCCGCAAGCGCACCATTGCCGAGTCCGAAGTAGGTGCGGTACGGATCGATGGCAGCCGTGAGGTCGCGATGCCCTGAACCGCGCTTCCGCTTCAATCGCAGTCGCGAGTTGTCCAGCTTCTCGAGCAGCACCCAGCCGGCGAGTGCCTCTTCCTCCAAGGCTTGCTGCAACACCTCCGGTTTGCGAAACGCCGCGGAGTTCGAGCGGAGGATCTTGAACTCGAAGTCGCCGTGCAGGTCGTCTTGCATGTAGGGAGTCTCCTCTTCCTCTTCGCGCATCATCGCGGCGACTGCGGCCGCGGCCGCAGCAGCTCCAGCTCCAGCTCCGGCGGCAGTCATGGGATCGTGGGCGAGCGCGAGGGACGAACGAGGGCGGTCGGAGCCTGGATCGTGCCGTCCACCGGGTCGCCTTGCCATCGAGGAGTGCGGCGGCCGATCCGATTCGAGACCGCTTCGTGTCGCAGGAGTCCACGCTCCCGCCCCCCGCTGTCGAAGAAGCCAGCGTCCCGGCCCAATGCCGGGCGATCGCTGAATCGCGATTCGACAGGGGTATCCAGGGATGCAGGAGAAAACGACACTCGCCGCGGTCGCGGCCGTGCTGATGGGCTTGGGGCTCGGGGCGGTTCCATCCCCACCGAAGGGCTCGCCGCCGAGCGTTCTCGACTCTCGAGTCGAGGACGAGCTCCCGCAGGCCGTCGCACGACGGAGCGTGGCGCCCGAATCCACGACTCCGGATCCGCACTGGGAGGCTGCCGAGTTCCCGGCGCCGTCCGCTCCCATGGGAGAGATCTCTCGGCTGCACCAAGCTGCACGGGATCCCCTGCGGTTGGCGATCGAAGGCGCCGCACGTCCGCTGATCGAAGGGGCCATGCGATCCATCGGACGCGGTCCCGATCGTGCGGATTGGGCCGGCGGGATGGTCATGGATGCGTTCGAACGCGTGCTCGACCGGCGTGCTCAGGCCGCGCTCATGACGCGAGAAGCATCGCCACCCGAGCGGGCTCGCGGGCTCGGTGAGGTCCGGCTCGGCGACGTCGTGCTCGTGCTCGCCGTGCACCCATCGCAGCGGCTCGACTCGATCGATCGTTCACAGATGCGGGACGTCCTGCGCGGCAGTCTCACCGACTGGTCTCAACTCGGCGGCGAACCGGGCAGCATCCGGCTCGTCTTGCCCACCGCCGGACCCACCGCGGACATCATCGCGCGCACCCTGATCGCCGGCGATCGACTGGCGCGCGCGAAGGACTCGCTCGAGTCGGATGCGGCGCGACTGGAAGTCGTCGCTCAGGATCCGCGCGCACTCGCGGTGGTCGCGCTGGCAACGGCGGAAGCCGACAGTCGCGTTCGAATGCTCGCGATCGACTTTCAGCGACCGAGCCTCGGCGCCCACCGGACCGGGGTCTATCCCTTCGCCTTCCCGATCGTTCTCGGCTACGCCGATCCACACGACCCCAAAGTGATCGCGCTGCTGCGAGAGATTCAGAGCGCGACCGGTCTCGCCGCGCTGGGCCGAGTGCTCAGCCGTTGATCGAGACTCGAGCCCCGGAGTTGGTTCACGGCGGCGGGCAGGCAGCCCGCCGCCGTCGACTCCGCGCCTGAATCAGAACGACACCCCACCACCGAAGTAGAAGCCACGCAGGACGACATCGACGTCGTAGCGTTGGCCGTCCGCATTGCCGTCACTGTCGACTTCGATCCAGCGATAGCCGCCGAAGACATCGAGTGGTCCGACCGCGTGCCAGACGAGCCGCGTATCGATGTCGATCAGAGTGCCCTGGACGTCACCGAGATCGAGACTCATCCAGCCCGCCTCGGCCTCGGCGCTGAAGGGCCCGAGACTCACTTCGCCCTCGAGAAACACCATCGGCATCGGCACGTCCACGGCGATGCGCTCGAACGCGCTCAGTGCACTGATGGAGCGCACCGTGGTGTCGATCGAGAAGTAATCGACTCCGACGCCCGGTGACACGCGCACGATCCCGGTGTCGAGCAGGTCGAACGACCAGAACGCCTTCACGTTGTCGATATCGACGTCCGTGGCAACACTGGTCCCGGCCGGGATATCACCGAAACTGCGCGTGAGCGTGCCGGTGCCTTCCTCCGAGTACCGCATGTAGCTGGCGCTGATGCGACCGATCGGAAGCTGAAGATCTACACCCGCCGCGATACTCCCGCTCTCATCGAGCCCGAGATCGTCTTCGACATCCGCACGAATGGTGCTGAGATTGCGACCGCCGCTGCTCGCATCGAGCGCGATGTCGCCCTCGAGTCGTGCGGGAATCCAGCCGAGACGCGCCTGCCCGCTCGGCACGACCTGACAGGCTTGGAGTCCGAGAAGGACGAACACGACCGCGATCCAGCGAGCAGCACTCATGCGGTCGCGAACGATACCGCTTTCGTTTCAGCGCACCACGAAGCGACCGCCGGGCGGCACCGCGACGGGTGGACCGGCGATACCCGCCCCAGGAACGACCGCGAGGTGCGCGACCATGTCGACCCCGAGGAGGGCCGGGTGGTTCGCCACCACCAAGCTCAGGGACTGCTGACCGGTGTAGAGGCCTGGGACCGCGACCGTCAGCGAGGGTACCGAGTACAGATGCAGCGGCTGCGGCAGCAGAACCGGTGCCGGATCCGTGATCCCGAGCACGAAGGCGCCGAACAGACCGCTGGGCAGGTCGGCGCGAAGCTGCACGGTGCCGCCGAGTCCGACGTCGGTCGGACTCACGCTCATGCCGCCAAGCTGCTCCGCGGGCCGCGGATTCGTGGTGGACACATTCGCCGTGGTCGCCGCCAAGAAGCAATCGGTGAGTTGGAACGGCGCGGTGCTCAGTCCCTGGATCGATCCGCCGACCACGCAGCACTCCTGCATCGCGATGGCCGAGCTGCCGAGGTTGCGAATCGAACAGGCATCGAATCGGGTGAGCGCGAACCGCAGTGACTGCACCGCCGAAGCGGCGAGATCCACGTTCGAGTTGCGGACGCGAAGGTTGCTGACCTCGATCGGTGCGAACCCGCCACCGATGGACAACTCCAGGTCACCGTCCACCGTGAGGTCCTCGATCGCGAGATCCACGCGATGGCCGACTCCGCCGACCCGCAGGGCCTTGCTGCCGCTGGGCGCGCGCAAGTCGCCCATGCGGAGATAGCCGCCCGTCGACGCCGAAGTCGAAGTCTGGAGGTGGAAGGAGTTCGGCGCACTGACACGCAAGAAACTCGCCTCGATCGCAGCCAAACGGTCGGCTGCCGCAGGGCGCAGCAACTCGACTCCGCTGACACTCGCAACGAAGTCGAGTCGATCGAAGGTGTATCGACCAAAGCCGCCGGGACCGGTTCGAATCGTGAGCGCACGACCGACCCCGCGAGCCAGCAAGTCACGCGCCTCGAAGATGGTGGTGCGACCGGCGCCGAGCTCGTTGCTCTCGATCGCGATGGGGACATTGCGGAAGTCACATTGTTCGACGATCACCCGGCCGACACCGTTCGGGGCACTCGCGTTCACTCGGAACGCGAAGTTCGCATGATCGCGAAAGCTCACTCGGCGGAGCGACGCACCCACTTGGCCCGAGGCATCCGTCTGTGTCACATCGATGCCGTAAGGGCCGCCGAGCAGGATCAAATCCTCGAAGTTGACCGAGTTGGCCGGCACCGAGAAGCCGCGCGTGATTCCGGGCCCCGTGAAGTCGATCACCGGCGGCTCGTTGAACCCCTTGATCAACAAGCCGAAGGAGGTGTCGAGAATCGGCGAGAGATCTCGCTGGACCGTGATGATCGGCGTGCCTGTGCCGTCGATGTCGATCCACGTGACATCGGTGGTGCTTCCCGTGCCGGGAATCAGGCTCAGCAAGCTCTGCTCCACCGGCGAGAGCTGGCTGAACGACAACTGACCGTTGTGGAGGAGAATCGCCTCCTCGAGGGAGAGCAGGTTGTCGCCGAGTACGCCGTGCGACAGCGAATCGGTCACGTAGGCGACCGCATGCACGACCGGCCGCCCGCTTCGCGTGGGCTCCTCGGCGCCGCATGCGAGCGACGCCAGGGATGCGAGGAGGAGGGCGCCGGTCATCATCGTTGCTCTCGATCAGTTCTGGTGGATGCGGAACTTCATGCCGCGAGTGGCGGCGAAGAGACCACCCGGCGATCCACCGTCGAGCACGAGTCCCTGCGCATACAGGTAGGCATTGTCGAGAGCGGGCACTGCCGGAATCGGCAGGTTCCAAGTCGTCGCGCCACTGCCTGCAACCGTCTGGCCGAGCACGATCGCCGAGGTCGGCGAGACCAGCAGATCGAAGCCGAGCACGGGCAGGTTGTCGGGCAGGAAGTTGACGAACAAGAAGGCGCCGGCGCCGGCGAGTTGGCTCGCGGTGTCGATCACCGCGGTCGTTCCCAACTGCGCGGACTGCGTGAGAGCGATGGTGGGAGCGATCGCTCCGGTGCCGTTCGTCGCGTTGCCGTAGAAGCTCGGCGGCGCCTCGTCGGACGCGCTGAACAGTTCCACGTCGTCGATGGCCCAGCCGCCGGCGACCACCGAGCCGTTGGACGACAACTCGAAACGGATGGTCAGGCTGCTTTGGCCGTTCGTGATCGCCGAGATGTCGTGGGTCATCTCCGCCCAGGATGCGTCGGCCACCGCCGCCGCAGTGCTGAACACCACGACGCCGTTCACCAAGACCTGCGCGGTATCCCCAGCCGCCAACGACAACCAACGCCGATAGCGAAGCTGCAGACCGCTCAACCCGTTGATGTTGATCGACGGCGACTGCAACCAGTTGCCGACGTTGTTGTTGTAGGAGCCGTTGAAGCCCGCGCCGCCGAGATCGTTCGCCCAGACGTTCGTGCCGGAGTAGGCCGCCGCGGGATCCGCCCACGCCACGCCGCTCGAGGTGCCGGAGCGACCTGCCGGAGCACCGCGCTGCCAGTCGTCCTGCGTAGCAGTCTGGCCGTGAGTCCAACCGCGATCGGTCTCGAAGTCATCGAACCAGGCCTGAACGAAGGTCCCGATCACGAAGCGATGTTCGCCGCTCGCCGGGCTCCGCCGCGGCGCGACCGTATCTTGAGCATCGATGTGGTACTCGATCGCGGTCACCGCGTCCTGACCGGGGATCGACGCGGAGTACTCGTTCGGGTTCGCCGTCGGGCTCATCGGGACAGTCGTGAACGAACCGCCACCGACTCGATAGCTCATCGACACGCTGCCGATCGGGTTGGTCCCGGTCACCGTCGCCGACACGGTGTACGGACCAGTCTCATCGGTGGTGTCCACCAACGGCGTGTGTGCGATGTTCAGGTCGGTGAGCTGAGGCCGGACGATGTACAAGCCGGACGAGATGTCGGAGACGTAGATGTTTCCGGACGGCTGGAAGGGATAGACGCCCCACGCACCGTTGAAGCCGCCGCTCGTGCCGGGCCAGGTGTCATACGCGGCAGCCTGCTGCGGATTGTTCGGGTCGGTGATGTCGATGAGCTGATAGCCCTCGGTGTACCAACTCACATGGCAGTAGTTGCCGATGATGAACGCGTTGTGCGGAATCGACACCGAGTTCGGCGTGAACTGACCGCGCGGAATCGGCGCGTTCTTGTTGGTGATGTCGTAGAACTTCACCACGCCGCCGGCGCGTTCGTCGGTCGTGACGCAGAGAGTCGCCGCGGCATTCGGCCACGCGTTGTGAGTGAAGGTAGACGGGGTCGTCGTGTTGCTGAGAGTGGCCGGCGGAAACGTGCTCATGTTCCAGATCCGCAACTGTCCGTTGTAGATCATCGAGCCGTAGCCGAAGCCGTTCTCCACGCAGAGGTCGTGGAAGTAATTGCTGTTGCCGGAACCCAACGCGTAACCGAGAAACGGCGGATTCGTGGGATTCGCCAGCAGGTCGTAGGTCGGCGTTCCCATGTTCGTGCCTGCCAGGTACAGCTTGCCGGCACCGACATCGACGCAGATGTTGTGGGCGTTGTTGAACTGTGCCGTCCCGAAGATCCCAAGGCTGACAGGAGCATCGGGATTGGTCAGATCCACGATCATGAATCCGCCGCCGCCCTCGCTGCTGACGTAGGCATAGTTGCCGTACGTGCGCATGTCGCGCCACGTCGACGTCGCCCACGGGAAGAACCCGCGTTCCACGGGTGTCGCTGGGTTGCTGCAGTCGATGACCGCCATGCCGGTGGTTGCACCGAGCAATGCGTATTCCTTGCCGTTGGGGGCCACATACCCCCACACATCGTTGTAGGTACCGTGAAGGTTGTGGCGTCCGAGCAGAACGCAATTGAAGGTCTGAGACAGAACGGGGGCGCCCAAGGTCAGAGCGACCAGGGCTGCGCTTCGCAGTTGCATGAGGGAACTCCGAACGACGAGCAGGGACGCGCGTCGGGTGGAACTGGATGAGGGTCGGATGGGCCCGACTGCATCAGCCGCTCGTCGCGAGACGAGCGCATGGCGAAGTCGGTGGGCAGAACAGCGAGCGGGGAGGCTCTCCCAGTCTACCGCGAGGTTGAGTGCGGAGAAGCGCCCCGAACCAGGGTGGCGACGCGCGCCGACCGATGCGGAGGGGCGAATCCCGGAGACGAGTCCGCGGTGGAACTCCTGAGCTATGCTTCCGACTGCCGCCCCGGTCCCACGACCAACATGTTCTCAGCCCTGCTTTCGAGCGTGGCCATGGCTCTCGTCGCCACGGTCAATGATCCCATGTCCCACGGCACTCTCGGCGACGGTCTGTTGTCGCTCGATGAGGCCATTCAAGTCGCCAACGGGACGCTCGCCATGAACGCGCTCTCGGCGGCGGAACAGGCGCAGTTCTCCGGAACCGGCATGCACGTCGGCGAGATCCTGCTCGACCCCACGACGACCCCGTCGATCATGGTCCAGGCGCCGATCACGCCGCTGACTGCCGGCGGCCACATGACCGGGGTAGTCATGATTCGCAGCGCCGACCCCATGGCTCACGTGATGCTGATGGGTAACACGCAGCCGACCGTGATGTCGCTCCGCAGCCACTTCGCCCACATCGAAGGCATCCACTTCATGGGCGGCGGCGTCGGCCTCGACATCCGGATGGGGATGATGGGCACGACCATGCCTCACATGGGCATGGTCCATCACTGCATGTTCTCCATGCAGTCGGTCGCCGGCGTTCGCGCACACGGCACCGCCGACGACGAGACGATGGCGATGCTCGACCATTGTCACTTCGACACGATGAACGTCGGAATCGTGATCGATGACAACACCACGTCGGGCATGGTCATGGTGGAGGGCGAGCACGTGAAGTTCGACGGCGTTCGACTCGGCGCGGACGTCCAAGCCAACGGCAGCGGCCTGATGTCGATGCTGTTCCTCTTCCGCAGCGACTTCGTCAACGGCGAGATGCTGGCACGTTCGCGTCGCGCAGCCGGTGCGACCGGCCAGTTCATGTTCCGCTTCGTGCACACGGACGCCGTCTGCACGGGCGACGTCGTCGACATCCAGGGCTCACCCACCGCGCTCACCATGGTGCACCACCACCACGGCGACTTCGTGGCGAGCAACGGCGGCAAGGCCTTCTACTGTCATCCCAAGAGCTCCGACTTCGACATCCACGGCAGCGAAATGGCCTTCGATGGCGACGTCGACATCGCCGGCAGTCGCTTCACCGTTCGCGTGTGGCAGCAGAACAATCGGTATCGCAACGGCACCGTCCGCTACGACGTCGACGGCGCACTGCCCAACCTCCTGTGGAACCACTATGAGAACTGCACGATCGACGTGCCCGCCGCCGCGCGCTCGCCGGTGACCATCCGAAGCAGCGAGTTCCTCAGCACGTCCGTCAGTGCGAACTCCGTGTTTGCGCCCGTCCAACTGGTCGGTTGCTACCGCAGCGGCGGAACCTTGGGGGGCGCCGCGACCGAGTCTCAACCCGCTCCGGCGCGATTCCTCGGCACCACCACGGTGGGCCCGGAAGATCCACTCGTCGGCGGAACCGTGCAGCTCAATACCGACCTGCCGGTCGGCGTCGGTTTGGTCTGGGACTTGGCGCTGTCGATCTCGCGGCCGATCACCACCGCGGAGCCGGTCCGCTTGTATGCCGACTTCTCCACTGCGGTTGTTCTGCATGGTCTCTACGCCTTGCAGAGCCAGCTCACGATCACCATCCCAAACCTTCCGGTGTTGGTAGGGACCGAGTTCTACTTCCAGGGTGTGAGCTTCCCGCTCTTCGGCCAGGCCTTCGTGCCGCCCTTCCACCTGCCGCGCGGGACGCGCGTCACTCCGCGCATCTGATCGCGTCATCGGCGCGCGTCAGCTTTCGCCGGGGCGGTCGAGCCCAAACCCCATCGACCGTAGCTCCGGGCCGAGGTTCTCTCGGCCCTTGTGCGGCTTGCTTCCGCCGAAGAGGAACGCCATGCGGTCGCTCCAGCCGCGAGTCGTGCTGATCGGCTTGGCACCGCGCGGCACCTCGACGGCATTGATCGCCTCCGCCCAGGCGCGCAGGTCGGCATCCGCGGCGTCGAGCGCGACATCCGTCATCAGCGGGTCATAGCGCTCCTGGTGAAGGATCGCGGACAACGGCATTCGACGTCGCGGCAGTGGATCATCGGCCGGCCAGCCGAGCGTCATGCCGAACACGACAAAGCTCGTCGACGGCAGACCGAGGAGAGCCGCCAGTTCGCGGGGATGATTGCGCGCGGCACCGATCATGCAAATGCCCAGGCCCTCCGACTCCGCAGCCAACGCCAAGTTCTGACCGACGAGCGTCGCATCGATCGCTGCCTCGAGGAACACCTCGAGCGTATCGGCTCGCATCCGCGTGCCTTGCCGCTCGCAAGCCCGTCCAACTCGCGAGAGATCCGCGCAGATCGCCAGGAACACCGGTGCCTGCCGAATGTGATCCTGATCTGAGCAGAGTGTCGCAATCGCACTCCTGCGTTCGACGTCGCGGACCGCGACTACGGTCGCTGCCTGGATGAAGCTCGACGTCGAAGCGCAGCGCGCACAGTCGACGAGCGCGGCGAGCTGCGAGTCACTGACCGCATCGGGACGATACTTCCGCCGACTGCGATGCTGCGCCATCGTCTCGATCACCGAGTTCTGGGCCGCCAGCGAGCCCTGCGCGGCCATCACGTCTGCAGGGGTGTCGAGATCCCGAGTGATCCATGAGTCCGCGACTTCGACGATCCCGACGCGAGTCGGATCTCGACGAATGACATCCCGAAGGGAGCCGATCTCGGAGTGCTCGATCTCGCCGAGGACGCTCCGATCGAGCAGCAAGGGATGGCCGACACGCGCCCGGCACCGGGGCAGGACGATCGAGGCTTCCCTCTCGAGGATCGCTCGAACGGTGTCCGGGGCGACCATCGCGTGATCGATCGGAAAGATCATCGCCCGCTGCTCGACCAGGTGCGGCAAAGTCGCTCGCAGCGACTCGATCATGCTCGACGTCTCGCACTCGACCACTGCACCGTCGAAGTCGGGAATCGGCAACGAACCGGCGCGGCGTGCGATGACGACGCGCGCAATGCCTGCCTCGCGCAAGGTCGTCGACACTCGCTCGATCGCGGATTGGTCACCCAGGCGCACGAACGCCTTGTCTGCGCCGAGTCGCTCACCACGGCCGGCAGCGAGAACGACTGCGGCCACGCTCCGCATCAGTAGCTAGCTCCGGTCTTTCGAACGTGGACCATCGGTCGATCGTCGTCGCGACGATCGCCAGCGGTGACCTGACCGCAAACGAGCACGTGGTCCGACCACGCGACCTCGCCGACGACTTCACACGACATCCAAGCCAGCGCCTCGGGGAGATAGGGCACGCCGTGCGCATCGTGCGCGATCGTCACGCTCTCGAAGGCCGGTTGTCCGCGATCGAACCCGCGAGCGAAGTGTCGAAGCAGTCCTACGGAAGAGTCGTCGATGACCGAGAGGCAGAATCGGCCGGTCGTGCGGACGAGCTCGAGCAACGGGCGTCCTTCCTTCAGTGCGACCGTCAACGCCGGCGGCGCGAAACCCACTTGCTGCACGAAGCTCACCAACATGCCGGTAGCTTCGACACCGTGTCCGGCGGTCGCGACGAACAGCCCGCTCGGGACGGTTCCCAATGCGCGCAGATGCGCGGGAATGCGACTGACCTCGCCGCTCATCCGCGAATCTCCCTCAGGCTGAACAGAGGTCGGACATCGAACTCGCGGCGGAACTCCGCGCCGTCTTCGTCTTCTCGGTCTGCGAGTGCATACACCACGACGGGAATCGCGCCTACCTCGCGCACGGCCTCGATCGCCCGACGCGCGGAACCACCGGTGGTGATCGTGTCCTCGATGATCGCCACCTTCTGGCCCTTCGCCAGCTCCCCTTCGATTCGCGAGCCGGTTCCGTGCCCCTTCGCTTCCTTGCGAACGAGGAACGCTGGCATGGGTCTCCCTTCGGCGAATGAGAGTGCACAAATCGCCGACGCGATTGGATCCGCCCCCATCGTGAGCCCGCCCACGGCCGTCACCTCGGGCAACTTGCGAAGCTCGATCAGTAGCAGACGAGCGAACAGGTAGAGCCCCTCGGGTTCGAGTGTGATCGTCTTGCCGTTGATGTAGAACGTCGACCGCTTGCCCGACGCGAGTGTGATGTCCAGGCCGTCGCGAAAAGCACGCTCGCGGACGAGGGTGAGGAGCCGCGCGCGTGCGGCGATCGGGTCGAACGTCGGGATCACGCGCCCGATCATGCAGCCCGGTGTGCGGTGCTCCAAGCCTGCGGCCGGAAGTGTTCCGCCGTCCGAGCCCGAACTATTCGTGAACGTCTGCTGCGATCGCCGCAACTCGCGCCCTGCCGGGTCGCTACGCTGCCCGCATGTCGATGCACGGCACCACGGTCGATCAGGCTCACTTCGAATACCTCCGCGCGCGCACGACCCCTGAGGATGCACACCTCGTTCGACTTCGCGAAGAGGCGGCGCTCGCCGGATTGCCGCCGATCGCGATCGCGCCGGAACAGGGAGCTCTCATGCAAGTCCTCCTCCGGCTCCGTGGTGCCGAGGAGGTGATCGAAGTCGGCACGCTCGGCGGTTACTCGGCGACCTGGATCGCGCGGGCGTTGCCCGACTACGGTCGCGTCCGAACCATCGAGATCGATCCGCGTCACGCCAACTTCGCCGAGCATTGGATCGCGCGCTCGGATGTCGCCGGCAAGGTCGAGGTGCACCGCGGCAGCGGCCGTGACGTGCTGCCGCGCTTCGCCGCCGATTCCGCGGACGCCGCCTTCGTCGATGCCGACAAGGCGAGCTACCCGTTCTACCTGGAGGAGTGCCTGCGCATCGTCAAGGTCGGCGGCTTGATCGCCTTCGACAATGCGTTCGCGTTCGGTCAACTGCTCGATCCGCAGCCGACCGATCGCGAAGTCCCGGCGGTGCGCGCTTTCAACGAAGTGCTGGCGCGCGAGTCGCGATTGCAGTCAGTGATCGTGCCGCTCGGCGATGGGATCTGGGTCGGCGTGCGACTGCGCTGATCGGATCGAATGGAATCAACGCTGCCACAAGCCGACCTGAAGCTCCCCTAGCCCGGACTACTCGTGAACGTCGTCGCGAGATCGGCGCAGGTCGCGAGTTGCGGCGATCGCAGCAGACGTTCACGAAGTGTCCGGGCTCGCACATCGATCGCCCGGTTGCCGGTCTCACCATGCCCTATCGGCGGATCGCCGATGATCGAACCGGCAGTTCCGCACTCGCGACTGCGTCTGCGATATTCGCACCTCGAAGCAGGTGCGGATGGTCGGCTGCTCTTGAGTCGGTTGCTCTTGAGTCGGCAGCGCGGTCGACGCGCGCTCCCCCGAGACCCGGAATCTCCGGTCCGAAGGTCGCGTGGTGAGTCTTCGCGCGGGCTTCGCACTGCTCATCGACATCCCGACAGACGAACTCGAGATGATGAACACTTGACGATGCCGGTTCTCGAGTCGGCGGTGGCGAAGTCGATTCACACCTCGTGAGAGCGAGCGAACCGGAGATCAGGAGAACTCGGATCATGTCAGACATCGATGGCTGAGCAGCCGCCTCGTGATGGCATCTCGAGATCGCTTCCGCGTGTCGATGGCAGCCAGGATCGAGACCGGCGGCGGGTATGAAGCAACGCACTGCCTCCGGCGATTCGCGGAAGCGCTCGCCAAATGCTCGCACGCACAGGCCCCGAGACCGACGAGGGCCTTGCAACTGTTCACGGCAGCCTCGCGCCGGTTCCACATCCAGCAGTCTTTGGAGTACCGCAACGGCGTTCGCATTCCAGGTCGTGCTCATCGCGAGGAAGTCGCACGTGGATGGTCAACGGTTCGGCAATGGGTAGCAGGCCGGCGCAAAGTTCCTGGGTTCGCCGGCGGACGACACGGCCTGGATCGGGCAAGCGTTAGCATCATGTCATGGTCTTGCTTCGCATCTTGTCCGTCGCGGCTCTCATCAGCGCCGCGGCCTCAGCGCAGATCGTTCTCGGCGATGTCGGTTTCCAAGTTCTGGGGCAGGGCGGCACGGCCGGCGCATTCTGTCGCGGCTTCGATTGTCGTCCGGCAACTCTGGGCGTCCTGCGCGGCGAGACCTTGACGATCACCGTGCGAGCGCCGCAAGGTGCTGCCTACGCTCTGGTGGCCGCGCTCTCGGCGAGTTCCTGCACACCGGTCCCAGGAATCTGGCACGAACTCGCACTCGATGCACCGCTGTTCCCGCTGCGCGCCGGAACGGTGAGCCAGTCCTCGCCGATCCTCTCCTGTTACGACGGCTTCGAGAACATCGCACTCTCGATCCCCAATGCGCTACCCAGCGGAAGCGCGCTCGCACTACAGGCCGCAGCGATGGTCGGCACTCCGATCGCACCCAATGCCGGCACCGCGCTGGCCACGCCGGTCGTGATCATCGCGCGCTGACGGCGTCCGCTCGTTCAGGACCCCAGCACGGGTTGCGCCTCGATGACCTTCGCCTCGCAGTGAAGGTCGATGGGCAGGCGCCCGAAGCGATCGGGCCAGAGCAACTGGACCGCCGGAAAGTCGTCACGACCGAGCACCGCGACTCCGATCGCCAACCAATCGCTCAGGTGCACGGCATCGATCGCGCGCACACCGAGCAGATGACCTTCGAGCAAGCTCGAATCCCGTTGACCGACGACGAGTGGCTCGCCGCTCAAGACGCGCTCCGCGACCGCATCGAGCAGATCGTGCATGCGACCGCCGTCCTCCGCATCGTCGAGACCGATCACGAGCACCTCGGGGTGTTTGGCGACACCACTGAGGCCGATCGTGAAGCCGTACGCCGGGCGTTCACCGTCTTCTTCGATCAACACGACCTTGTAGCCGTGTTCGGTGATCTCCTCGCGAGCAGCGGCGAGGAACGACTCGATCTCATCCATGCGAAGACCCGCTTCAGCCACCCACCGAAGACGCCGCGATCCGATCGGCTTCGATGTCGGCGAGCATCGCCTCGGTGATGTCACCGGTCGGGTAGTTGCCGTCGAAGCAAGCGGTGCACCACGTGCAGTCCGACTTGCCGGCGCGCTGCGCCACGCGTTTCGCCGCGCCCAACATCGGCGCCAGATCCTGGTAGACCACGCTGTTGCAACCGAGTTGCTCGGCGATCTCCGTCGCGGTCCGACCGCGCGCGATGAACTCACGCTTGGTCGACATGTCGATGCCGTAAGGACACGGATGCAGCAACGGCGGCGAATACGACGCCAGGTGCACTTCCTTCGCACCCATCTGTCGAGCGATGCGCACGATCTGTCGCATCGTGTTGCCGCGCACGATCGAGTCGTCGACGATCAAGACGCGCTTGCCCTCGAACTCGACCCGGATCGGATTGAGCTTGTGGCGCACACTCGACTGCCGTTCGCGATCGTTCGGCATGATGAACGTGCGACCGACGTAACGATTCTTGACGAAGCCCTCGCGGTACGGGATGCCCAGGTCCTCGGCCATCTGCTGCGCTGCCGTGCGCGCCGATTCCGGCACCGGAATCACGACGTCGACCTCGCGCCCGCTCTCGCGCCACTTCTTCGCGAGCTCGCGCCCCATCTCGAGCCGCGCCTCGTAGACCGACACCGAATCGAGGACGGAGTCGGGACGTGCGAAGTAGACGTGTTCGAACACGCAGGGCCGATGCGGCTTCGTGCCGACCTGGTAGGACTTCAACTCGCCGGTCGCGCTGTCGATCCAGATCACTTCGCCGGCCGCAACGTCGCGAACCGGCGTGAAACCCGCGACGTCGAGCACGACCGATTCGCTCGCGACCGCCCAGAACGGGCCGTCGGCACTCTCCCGACGACCGAGAATGATCGGCTTGATCCCGAACGGATCGCGAAACGCGAACATGCCCGCATCGGCGACGATGCCGACGACCGAGTAAGCGCCCTTCACCACCGCGAACACTTCGCGCACGGCATCGCTGACGTCCGCACCGGTGAGCCGTTCAGCCTTCTTGCCGTTCAACACGCCCGCGAAGACGTAGAGCACCGCTTCGAGGTCGCAGTTGCTCGCGAGCCGCGCCTGCGGCGTTTGGGTCGGGAAGTAGTCGCGACGAAGCTCGTGGAAGTTCGTGACGTTGCCGTTGTGCGCCATCGCGATGCCGACCGGATAGTCGACCCAGAACGGCTGGACGTCGGTGTCTTCGTTGCCGCCGACCGTGGGATAGCGGACGTGCCCGACCCCGAGATGACCGCGCAGGCGCGCGAGGTGCTTCTCCTGGAAGACCTCGCGGACCAGCCCCAGACCCTTCTTGGCTTGGAACTTGTCGCCGAAGGTCACTACCCCGGCGGCATCCTGCCCGCGGTGTTGGATGGCCAAGAGACCGGTGAGAACGTCGTGAACGACGTCGGTGCCTTTCGGCCCGAGGATCGAGATGAAACCGCACATCTAAGGAACGTGAGGGCGAAGACTCTACCCCTGGAGCATCGTCAGCGCCCGTCACGTTCCGGCGGCACGCTTCATCGCGATCCCGCGGCGCCGCATCGCCTCACGGGCGCAGCGCTTCTTCGAGGATCGCTTGGATCTTCACCAGTGCTTGGCGGAAACGCTCGCGCTGGGCCTCGCTCGCCTTCACGTGCGAGATGACGCTCTCGATGCCGCCGAGCATCGGGTTGGTGGCGGGTTGGGCAGAGGCTTCGCGCCGAGGTGCCGGGGCCGAACCGAAGGCGGGAGTCGCGGGAGCCGTCGAGAAGTGTCGCGACGGGGCAGGCTGGGGCGCCTGGGCCGGGCGGGCGAAAGGCGACACGATCGGGCGGGAGCCGAAGTCATCGTCGTCGCTGTCTTCGTGCGAGTCGGCTTCGCGCTCTTCATTGAGCTTCTTCTGCTTGGCGCGCGCGGCGGCGCCGGTGCCGCGCGGTGCGGTGGGGACCAGGCCAAGCTTGGCCTTCGCTCGACCGTATACGATGGGGTAGATCTTGAAGCCCTTCTCCGAGGCGGCTTCTGCGACCTCGGCGTAGCTGATGTCTGGGTTCTGCTCGAGCAGTCCGACGACGAAGTCGAAGGACTCGGACTTGTTCTTGCCGGTCAACGGTGGAATCTCGCAGGTGGGGTCTGGATGGGTGGAACCCCGCTTCATAGCGCAGCCCGCAATCAGCCACAATGAACGCGGCCGAATTCCCCCGGCCGACGACTCGCCTTGGGGCGTTTGGCTATCGCCAAGCTCCGGTGCGCCGAATCGCGACTCTCAGCGGCTCGGAATCTCGATCGACTGCCCCGGCATCATCACGACCGAACGATTGGGCCGAAGACCATTCTGGAGCGTGAAGGCATCCGTGAGCGGAGCGCGTCCGTTCGCCCCGGGTAGGTCGGCGCAGCGGAAGGTGTCGTCGAGTACGGTCAGTTTGGCGCCGAGACGATTGCCCACGGTGCGTGCATAGGGATGCAAGACGGACAGCAGCAGACAGTCGATTCCTCGATTCTTGTCGACGGTCTCCTCGAGGAGTTCGGTGCCGCTGACCACCAACACGGTGCCGTCCGGCCAGCGCACGCGATACCCGATGCTCCGCGCCACCAGGCCCTCCTCGCTCACGCGGCCGCAGGGCTGAAACGAGAGACCAGCGTGCTGGTAGTCCTGCCCGGGGACGAAGAGCGGTAGGCGCCCGACATCGACACCCGGCAAGGAGAGCGCAAGGTGCGTGAGCACTTTCGGCGGCTTCTCGTCCAGCGCGGCTCGGATCAGGAGCTGGTCGTTGCGCTTCGCTGGATCGAGCGGATCGGTCAGGATGACGAAGTCGATACCGACGCCGAGCAGATCGTCGATGCGATAGCCGGCCGGATCGATCAGCAGGGTCGCCTCCTTGCTGCGGACGAGCCAGCCGCTCTGCGGAAGGCGGGTGATCAAGAGGCCCTCCGCGGGCGGCGCCGCCTTGGCCCGACGAACGACACCGTCGAGGAGGTAGTCCCAGAAGTAGGGCAGGCCGTTGCCGACGATCCCGGCGCACTCGCGATTCATGCGGCGATGGATCGCGACCTGGAAGTCGAGGAAGTCCACCCGCGGGAACTCGGCGAGCCGACCGTCCAACTCGACGAGCAGTTCGTTCCACGGCGCGCCGCCGACGAAGGCCGGGTCCGGCGTGTCGTGCTCCACGAACGCGAGCGGCGACTTCAGCACGCGATTCGCGAGCCCGACCCAGTAGGCGGGCAGCGGGACCGGCGGGCTCGTCGGCGCATTCGCCGGCGGAATCGACGGCACGCGAAGGGCACCCGCCGCAGCATCGATCGCGAGTTGATCGAGCAGCAGCATGCTCCCATACGTGGCGGGATCGATTCGCGGGCCCATTCCGAAGGTCCAACCCAGCCGCGTCTGCGGCAGCGGATCGGTCGGATCGTCGAAGTCGGTCAACACGAAGTTGACGTCGAAGATCGCGCCTGGCCTCGCGGGATGCTCCTTCGGCAGCAACTCGGCCCAGGGGATGCGAGCCTCGTAGGTGGTCAGCTTGGCTTCGCCGTCATGAAGCACGACCGCGGCCGACGCCGTACCGAAGCGCGCTTCGCCGCGCAGTCGATCCCAGTGCACGAGTCGGTTGCCCTGACCTTCGACGTCGGCGAGCCAGAGCGCGACATCTTCCGCGCGCCCGCGATCGTTCCCGATCGCATGGCTGTCGCGGAGCGGATCGAGAAAGACGGTCAAGGAGTCCGCGGGCGGCAACTCGTTGATCTGTTGCCGCTCCTTGGGCAGACGAATGTGCCAGTCGTCCTGCACCACCGCAGCGATGTAGAGATCCTCTTCGTCCCAGCAGAGGAACACGCGACCGGCGAGATCCGCGAGCGAACGGAACGCACCGAGGGCCGTGCCGCTGACCTGGCGCACATCGTCGAGGTTGACCGGCGGAAGCGCGGGCCAGTCGCCGAGTGAGCCGTCGATGACGATCCGCACCTCACCGCGGCGGAACACCGCGGTTTGCGGGATCGGCATCGGTTCGGTTCGCGCCTTGGTCGGAGTCTCCGCAGGTGGAGGATCCTGCGGTGGGAAGCACAGTGCGAGCGACGTGATCGCGCCAGCGAGGGGGATCGCCATGGAGTTCGGTCACGATATCGGTCCCGGGCCTGGACGTAACACGGTCGCTCGGTCGTGACGGAACTCGAACGGGTATGTTCGCCGGCCCCCGACTCTGATCGGGCCGACTCCTGCCGCTCTCAGCGACCGCCATGCAACGCGACCAATTCCTCGACCTCGCGAAGTCGATGCTCCTGCGCGCCGCGAATGCGGACTTCCTTCAGCGGCAGGCCCGCGACGACGAGCGCGCCGAACTCGCTGCCGCCAACCCACCGGTCGACAACCCGCAGGTGCAGGACTTTCTGGCCTGGCGACGCGCGGCGTTGTGGGTCGCCGGGATCGTGACCGGGATCGCCTTTTGCATCGCCGCGGCATCCCACGAATCTATGGCGAGCCTGATGGCGAAGGGGCAGGGTGCCGCCGGGGAGAACCTCGAGTTCGCGATCCGTCAGGTGGAGCAGAACATCGGCAAGGACAACCTGGAGCTGATGGACGGGATCAACCTGACGAGCCTCGGTCTCAAGCTGTTCGTCGCGGTGCTCGCCATTCTCGCCGCTCGGCATTGGTCGAGGATCGCGAAGACGCGCCTGCACGCGCGCTGGGCCTTCGCGGCACTCCTGCTCGTGCCGCTGGTGATGTTCGCGTTTCCCTGGGCGCACTTCATGGACTTCAAGCACCTGGATGCTCTGGGCGGCAACGCCACGCAGGTGAAGCAGGGGTTCGCAGTGTTGTTCGGATCGGTCGCGATGTTGACGCTCGCGCCGAAGCTGCTCTCGCTGTTTCCCGGCGTGATTCGCGCGTCGTTGACGCTGAAGACCTTGCTGCCGGAAGCCGCCGCGCCCGGTTGGGTCGCGGTCATCTTCGCGCCGTTGTTCCTCGGCTTCCTGTTGTTGGTGTTGTGTCTCCTCTCGCAACTCCAGGGCAACTTCACGCTGATCCTCGCCTTCGTCGCGCTGGCGCTCGGCCCGGTCATCTACCTGCGGCGCGCGAAGGAACTGGTCCAGCCGCACGACACCGCGTCGGCAGGCGACATCATCCGCGGCGTCCGCCGTTCCGCGATGACAGCCAACGCACTCGGTCTGATTCTCCTCGTCGTCTATCTCGTCGAACTCGATGCGATCGATACCAAGACCGTGGTGACGCTCATCCTCGAAGCCATGGGATCAGTCCTTCTGACCATGGTGGTGTTCACCGACACGATGCTCGCGCTCTTGCGCTACGGCAGTGATCAGGGTGACGCCTTCCATGGTTCGACGCTGCAAGCGAGTCTGCGACAGCGATTGCAGGCGCTGACGGATGCGGGATTGACGGATACAGCCGAGGCGTTCCGCCTGCGGGAGAGGAAGTCGGGGGAGTGAGGCTGTAGTTCCGCGCTCACGACGGAGCGGGCCTTGGCGCACGAGCGACTGCGTGCCGAGTCGATTCGAAGCGTGGCAACCGAGGTCGGGGGCGGCGCCGAACCACCAGGTCGAGCCGAGATCACCGAAGACGGCAACGTTGCGGCGCATACGCACTTCCCACTCACCGAGAGTCGCGTGACCGCCGGCCGTCACAACCACCGTCGCCGCACTCCCGGCGCCATCACCGCGACGGGACGGCCGATGAGGTCTTCCGTGCGAAAGGGGTCGTGGGCGTGGTCGCGCGAGTCGGCGCTGTCGAAGGAGTTGTCGCCCAGCACGAAGATCTCGCCGGGCTCCAGGCGCCAGGTCTCGCTGCGCGGTTGGTAGTGAATGTCGTGGAACGCGCGCAGGCGCTCCAGGCGAAGTTCGCCGCTGCCCGTCGCGGCGACATGCAGCACGTTCACACGCGGTCGCTCCCAGCGCTCGCCGGGGAGCAGTTCCCGCGGCGACTGGAACGGGACGTCGTGCTCGAAGCACGCGATCACGGCGTCGCCGGACGTCACGAACAGACGACCATCGAGGTAGCCGAAGGCGAGCCGGACCTCGGTGCCGACCGGCAACGGTGCGACCGTGCGCGCCGGCCCCACCTCCGTTCCCATCACCGTCACGGTCAACCGTCCGTCCGCCGTCCACTCGATCGCGTGGTAGACCTCCAGCACTTCGACCACGAGCAACACGCCGGTCACCCCGGCCGTCGCAACCAGATCGAGTTCCAACCCGACATCGCGCACCGCCGCACGCGCCGCCGCCACGATCTCGCCCTCCGCATCCAGAAAGCCGCTGTCGAGGTCGGACTTCGTCGCCAGGAAGCCCGGCGGCAGCACGCGTTCGGGCCCCGCCGCACCAGCCTTGCGCTCGGCGAGCGCGGCCGCAGTCAAGTGTCCGAGCAGGGCATCCCGGGACTGCGCCCGCATCACCAGCGCACCGGGTGCGAGTCGTTCGCTACCAACCAGTCGCTCAGCAGTCCGCTCGGCGGCGTCCGGTGCAGCGAAGTCGAGGGCAAAGACCGTCTGCCGCAGCCCGGCCGGATCGAGCGGGTCCTTCACCACGCGCTCGAGCGCGCGCAGCTCGCCGTCGCGCACGTAGAGGTCACCTTCGCGCACGGCGATCTCCGCCGGTCCCGCGGCGATGAACCGCTTCACCAAATGCGGCGCGCTGCGCTTGTGACGGTTGCGCACCACCACCAAGTCGAAGCGCGCGAGCGGTCGCGCGCGCCACGACCAGAACGCGGTCTTGTCGACCAACACGACGTCGCCACCTGGACGAGCGCCGTGCAAGGTCGGCTCCATCGAGCGACTCTCGATCCGATAGTGCGAGGCGACTTCTCCACGCAGCACGTGGAAGACCATCCACACCCCTAGGGCCGCGGGCAGCAGATCGACCAGGAGCACCCAGACCGCCCGACGCCTCACCATGGCCTCCGCGGGGGCCACCGAGCCGGAAAAGTTTCCACACTTTCCACCGCTGGGAGCGGCGCCAATTCCTGCTTGCTCGTTGCCCCACAAGGGCTTCCGCCGGACTTGCGGCGGAGCGTCGGGTCGGCGGTCCGGCGGGCGCCTTGAACCCCCTTCCGGGGCACGCTAAGGGAGACGGTCCGCGACTGCCGCATTGACCTTAGTTTAGCAAATACAAGCACTTATGAAAAGCACCCGACGGAACGCAGCGCTGCGGAAGCTGCTCGACCTGTGCGACGACCTGCACCGCACGCGTGCACGACTTGCCGAGGTTGCGATGCCGCGCGAGACGCGCGCGCGGCTGGTCCGTCAACTTCGCAGCAAGACCGATCGACTCGCCCGCGATCTCGCGAACTACCGCTTCAAGGGACCGCTCGGCCGACTGCTGCGCGAGAACAAGCTCACGATCCTGCACTTCCAGGTCCTCGCGACGCTGCTGCAACGCCATCTGCGCGGCGACACGCCGGCGATGGAAGGTCGCGAACTCTTGAGTGCAGTGTTCCAGAGCTCCTTCGAAGTGCTGTCGGGACTGGAACTGCTCCACGCGAACGGTCCGCTCCGCGCGAGCGGTCTCGTCCTCATCGAAGAAGACGACGAACCCGCGATCGACCTGCTCGAGTCGCGCTTCCGCCTGTCGGACGACGCGATGACCGCCTTCCGCGACGAGGTCATGGGCGTCGTGGTCGACGATCACCGCCTGGCCCAGGGCGCCTACGCCGACAACCACGAGTACCTCCTCGATCTGCGCTTCCTGCACAACCTCTACCGCCACCGCGCCGAGCGGGTCTTCCAACAGGAGCGGTGGGACCGGGTGCAGCCGGGGGTCACGCAGGCCGGTCGCCAGTTCACCGCGCGCATCGACGCGCAGTGGCAACGCATCGAGCGCCGACTGGCCCTCACCGAGAACGCGATGATGTTCCCGGCTGTCCGCTTCGCGCACGAGCATCGGCTCGGTCGGGCGGAAACCGTGGTCGTGATCGCGCTCTTGTTCCGCGAACTTCACGAAGGCATCGCGTACGCCGACGTCGCCGAGTTGATCCGGCTGGTGAGCGCCGACGAGCGCGACCTGCTCGACAACCGCCGCCTCTTTCTGGAGCACGGCAAGCTGCTGCGACAGAACATCGTGGAGATCGACGCTTCGCTGGACGGCCGGTCCCTCACCGGCGAGGCTCGTCTCGCCGACTGGGCGGTCAACTTCCTCTTCGGCGCCGCCCGCTCGGAGGACGCGATCGACGCTGACGACCGACTCGACTTCCACCTCTATCTCCAGCGGCTCGACGACGCGCGGACCTTCCTGCGCGACCTCGAAGCGAACTGAGTTCGGAGCCGCGCGGCGGCGGCCTAAGATCGGGCCATGGTGCGCGTCGACGATCTGATCCACGACTGGAACCGCGTGAGCCCGATCCGCCCTCCGGCGGGACGGCTCATGTTCGATGACGAGACCCTACGCGACGGTCTGCAGTCGCCTTCGGTCTCCGATCCGCCGATCGACAAGAAGCTCGAGTTGCTGCACCTGATGGAGCAGCTCGGCATCCACACCGCGAACCTCGGGTTGCCGGGAGCGGGTGGTCGGCCGCGGGAAGACATCCTGCGGATGGCGAAGACGATCACCGAGAACCGCTGGAAGATCGGCGCGAACGTGGCCTGCCGCACCGTGGTCAGCGACATCGAGCCGGTCGTGGAGATGAGTCAGAAGGCCGGCATGCCGATCGAGGTCTGCGCCTTCATCGGCAGCAGCACGATTCGTCAATACGCCGAGGACTGGAGCCTCGACCGCATGCTGGCGAACACCCGCGATGCACTGAAGTTCTGCCGCGATCACGACCTGCCGGTGATGTACGTCACGGAGGACACCTCGCGCGCCTTCCCCGAAACCCTGCGCGCCCTCTATTCGACGGCGATCGAACTCGGCGCGCGGCGCGTGTGCGTGTGCGACACGGTCGGTCACTCGACGCCCGCTGGAGCGGCTGCAGTGGTGTCCTTCGTGAAGAACGAGATCGTCGACAAGCTCGATCCGACGGTCGGCGTGGATTGGCACGGCCATCGCGACCGCGACCTGGCGATCGCGAACTGCCTCGCCGCGGTCGAAGCCGGGGCGACGCGCGTGCACGGCGCCGGCATCGGTATCGGCGAACGAGCCGGCAACGCGCCGATGGACCTGTTGCTCGTCAACTGCAAGCTGCAAGGTTGGATCGACAACGACCTGAGCAAGCTGCCCGAATACGTGCGCAAGGTCTCGGCCGCGGTCGGCGTGCCGATCCCGTCCAACTATCCGGTGCTCGGCACCGATGCCTTCGAGACCGGCACCGGCGTGCACGCGGCCGCCGTGATCAAGGCGTTCCGCAAGGGCGACACCCAGCTCGCCGACTCGGTCTACAGCGGCGTTCCCGCGAGCATGGTCGGGCTCGAGCAGCGGATCGGGATCGGTCCGATGAGCGGAAAGTCGAACGTGGTCTGGTGCCTCGAGAAGCTCGGGATCGAGCCGACCGACGAGCGAGTGCAGCGCGTGCTCGACGCCGGCAAGGGCAGCAAGCGCCTGTTGAGCGACGACGAGATCGTCAGAGCGGCCACAGCCAAGGGATCGTGATCGTCGCGACCGCCGCCAGCAGCAGGTTGAGCGGCAGTCCCACGCGCACGAAGTCACCGAAGCTGTAACCGCCCGGGCCCATGACCAAGGTGTTGGTCTGATAGCCGATCGGGCTCGCGAAGCAGGCGCTGGCGCCGAAGGCGACGGCGATCATCAGAGGTCGCGGATCGACACCGGCACTTTGTGCCACCCCCAGCGCGATCGGAGCGAGAATGACCGCCGTCGCGTTGTTCGACAACACTTCGGTGAGCAAGCTCGACATCAGGTAGACCACCGCGACGAGGGCCCAGGGCCCGAGCGCGGACACCGCGGCCACCGCGGAGCCGGCGACCGTCTCGGCGAGCCCCGTGGATTGCATGGCTTCCCCCAGAGGAATCGTTCCGGCCAAGAGCAGCAAGACGGCGGGCTCGACCGCGCGTACCGCTTCGCGCACTTCGAGCGCGCGCGATACCAACATCAGCGCGACCGCCGCCAATGCGAGCATCACGATCGGAGCGAGTCCCAAGGTCGCCGCGAGCACCATCGCCGCGAAGATTCCGAGCGCTACCGGCGCCTTGCGCGGGAAGGTCAGCTCGCGCTCCACGCCTTCCACCAGCATCACGTCGCCGTCGTCCTGTAGTGAACGCAGGGGTCCGGGCTCACCCTGCACCAGCAGCACGTCGCCCGAGCGCAGCTCCCATTCACGCAGCTTGACGGTGTGGTGGCGGCCGAGTCGGCGGATGCCGAGCACCTGAATACCGAACTTCCGCGACAGTCCGAGCTCGCGCACCATCGCGCCGACGAACGAGGAACCCGGTGCCACCACCATCTCCGCCACTCGGAGGTCGACGCGCTGGATCGCGACGCGCTCGTCGTCGGCCACCGCCGTGCCGTGTTCGACGTCTGACGACGACAGCAGTGAGTGAATCGCGCGTGCGCCGGACTCGATGATCAGCATGTCGTCGGGGCAGATCTGCAGATCCGACCGCGGACCAACGATCGCCTCTTCGTCGCGCACGACCTCGAGCACGGTGATCTCCTTGGCGTCGCCGAGCATCTCGCCCAGCGTGTGGCCGACCCAGCGACTCCCCGCGCGAATCACGATCTCGGTCACGTAGTTTCCGGGCGCGCTCGCCGAGAGCAGTTCGCTGAGTGCGGTCCGCGACGGCAGGAGCCGCGGGCCCAGGACGAGCACGTACAGGAGGCCGACGGCGACGAAAACGGCACCAAGCGGTGCAAACTCGAACATCGAGAACCCGGTGTGTCCCCCGCTGCGAAACACGGAGTCGACCAGGATGTTCGTGCTCGTGCCGATCAGCGTGCAGGTGCCGCCCAGGATGGCTGCGTAACTGACCGGGATCAGCAACTTCGAGCCGGGAATCGAGAAGCGCTTGCCGATCGCGAGCACGACCGGAACCATCAAGGCGACGACCGGCGTGTTGTTCATGAACGCACTGAACAGTGCGGTCGGCAACATCAGGATCGCGAGCAGTCGACGCAGACCGCCACCACCGGTCCTGGCGAGGCTCTGCGACACGTAGTCGACGATTCCCGCCTTCTCCAACGCCGCAGACAACGCCAACATGGCGGCGACGGTGAGTGTCGCCGGGCTCGAGAAGCCGCTGAGCGCCCGCTCGGGTGTGAGGACGCGAGAGAAGCCGAGCGCGAGGATGATGCCGAGTGCTGTGACTTCCGTGCGGACGATCTGACTGACGAGCAGGCCGACCGTGACGATCAGCAAAGCCAGCACGAACCACGCATCCGCGGACATCGCCGCGAACTTATCGCGGCGCGGCGGCGACTCACGAGCCGATCAGGATTCGTCCGAAGTCAGAGACGCTGACGCCGAGCAGGTTCGGCCGTCGCAGCGAGCACGATCCGCTCGCAGAACACGCTGCCGCCGATCAGCCGGGGCAAGTCGGGCATGGTCGGCGGCAGAGCGGCGGAACCCTGTTGGAACAACACCGAGATGTTGAAGTCGAACAAGATGTGCGGCGCACAGCCCGGCGGGCTGGTGGTGGCGTCGTGCGGGCGAATCGTGAAGTTCGAACCCAAAGCGGACGTGTCGGTGAAGGACGTCCGTAGGCTGAGTCCATTGCTGCCCCGATGCCGACGACGCAGCGGCCGGGATCGAAGCTCCGGCGCAATTGCAGAACCACCGGCGTGGTCGGATCGCCGTGGAAGCCGAAGGGAACGTGACCGAGACGGACCTGGATCGATCCGAAGTGGCGCGTGCAGGTCACTTCGGACCCAAGACCCAGGGCGGTGATGTCCACGCGGCCCGGCGGAAGCGAGGCGGACTGCACCCTGTTGAGGATCGCCTGGTCGGCCAGGGTGAGGTGGTTCGCGTCCTTGGTGCCGAAGGGCGAAGCGGTCGCAGCACCGGTCGCGGCGCTTGCATCGGGGTCGTGAACGCAGCCCTGCGCGCTCGCAATCGGTACGAGGCACGCAGCACAGCGGGAGGGAGAGCAGCGGCGAGCGTGGCGTGCATCGGCGGGTCGTCTTCTGTGGGGCGGTGATGTGCGGGGTGAGGTCTCATCGGAGCGGAGTGCTGGTCTGCCCTCGGGGATGCGAGAGATGTTTCACCGACCGCGGATTCCTGCGACCGGTGGAGCGTCCCGGAACACATCTCGGCGTATGCGTAGTCTCGGGCTGATCCTCGTTCTCCTCCTCTCGCACTCCGCTCGGCTTGCCGCGCAGGGTGAAGCTCATCTGTTGATCATGATCGGTGATTCCTGGGCGGCAGGTTGGGGATCGCACACAGGCACCGTGCCGGTAGGGACGCCGAAGGAGTTGCCCGGCGTGAAGGTCTGGAATCGCTGGTACTCGGACCTCCGGTTCAGTGCGGTGGCGAACAACGATTCCTGGGAGACGCTACGCCGCGACTGTGCGCTGAAGTTCGACGGCACGATGAACGGTCCTGCTCCCGTCTTCGAGTTCGCGAACCGTTACCGACAGCTCACGGGGGTGACCACGCTCTACGTCATTCAGTTCGGGATTCCCGGCAGCGACGTGGTTCCGAACATGTTGCCGCAGCAGGGCATCCGTTGCCCGCAGCCCGGCGGCAGCACCTGGGATCCGGCGCAGTCGTCGACACCCTGGATCCTCTTCCGCGATCACTACTTGCAGCCCGCATTAGCGTCCTTGCCGAACAATACGGTTCGCTTCGCCGGAGTTGCGTTCTCGCTCGGCAACAACGCTGGGTTTCAAGCTGGATACTGCGGTCAGGTCGCGCTCTTCGATGGTGCGATGGATCGCTTGTTGAGCAACATCGGGCTGCAGCTCGGCGTGATCACCGTCCCCGCGACCGGCTACGTCCCGCACCTCGACCCTACGGCTCAGC
The DNA here is from genome assembly GCA_050181465.1 of Planctomycetota bacterium. Classification (GTDB taxonomy): domain Bacteria; phylum Planctomycetota; class UBA1135; order UBA1135; family UBA2386; genus JACRLW01. The sequence goes on along the minus strand of JBFXDD010000023.1, from coordinate 960 downwards.
CCTACGCGAACAATATGCCCACGCTCGCGGCCATGCAGGCGGAGAAGTTCGCATGGCCGTCCGCCTACAACCTCGGCGCCGTCCTCGATTGTCGCCCGTTCCCGACCGGCTACTTCCCGCTCGCCACGAACGATCCCTATCACTTGAACGCTTTGGGCTATCTCCGCCTCGGCGAGGAACTCGCGACGACGCATGTCGGGTTGGTGAGCGGGCTGGTGTTGCCTTTGATTCCGTAGGTGGGTAGGTCGGGAGGGAAGAACGACCATGACGGTGAGTGCGGCTCGACCCGCGACCGGACACGAAGAGGCGCTTCGGATGCGTGCCCGCCTCACCCCCGCCGCCGCGCAAACACACCACCGGCGAGGGTTCCCGCAATCACGGTGAACGGCACCCAGAACCCGAGCTGGGCGAGAGCGGCACTCTGCATGGTGGTGGCCATGTCGAACTCGAGACCAGGTGGACCGAATTTGGTGTAGTGCGTGTTCCACTCCTGATCCTTGGCATACCAAGTCACGGCGAGCACGACCGCGCGGGACGCGAAGCCGTAGACGAGGAGCGTGAGCGCGAGTCGCGGCCACACGAAGAACATGAGTGCCATGAGCGAAGTCGCGATCACCGCGAGCATGAGCACCGACTCGCGGAGTCGCTGGAAGGTGGCGTCACTCCGATCGGCTTCCAATAGGGGGCCGAAACGCCAGGCCACCGCCGCAATGATCACGAGCATGGCCGGCAACGCGAACAGCCACACTGGTCGACGCTTGGGCTGCGAACCCTCGCGATGGAGCCAAAGCCCGAACCACGCACCGAAGAGAAACACCAACCAGGTGATGCCGAGCCAGAATCCCCCACCACCCGACCTCGGATCGATCCAGCCGTCGACCTCGCCAAACAATCGCAACAGCGTGATCGCCGCGGTGACGAGGACAGGGATCGCAACACATCGCAAGGTCTTCATGACCC
>JBFXDD010000022.1:0-88955 GCA_050181465.1 Planctomycetota bacterium | reverse complement strand
CGAGCGTCACGAGGAGGAGCGAGGAGGGAGAGGCCCGCATGGTGCGCATCTTCGTGATCGGGCGACCCCCTGCAAGGCCAGGGGGCGGACTTGCCCACTCGTGAACCGATCGGCCACCCCTTTTTTTGGCGCGGGACTCGGGCATCCACGCGGTCCCGGCGCGATCATCCGCCGCTCCGATCCTAGCCCGGACTATTCGTGAACGTCTGCTGCGATCGCCGCAATTCGCGCCCGTCGGCGTCGCTACGTCGGCTCCTCCCTGGCAGCGTAGCTACCGCTACGCTTCGGTCGTCGACCGACGCAGCTCCTTGCCGGACATCGACCTGCGGCGATCTCGCGACGACGTTCACGAACAGTCCGGGCTAGCCCGGATCATTCGTGAACGTCTGCTGCGATCGCCGCAATTCGCGCCCGTCGGCGTCGCTACGTCGGCTCCTCCCTGGCAGCGTAGCTACCGCTACGCTTCGGTCGTCGACCGACGCAGCTCCCTGCCGGTCATCGACCTGCGGCGATCTCGCGACGATGTTCACGAATCATCCGGGCTAGACCCTCAACCACGCTGCCGTTCCATGTCCGACGCACCTCTCGCCGTGTCTTCACCCTACACCCGTCGCTCCGTGCTCGCTGCCGCACTCGGATGGTCCGCTGCGCTCGCGGTCGGCTGTCGCGGAACTGCCGCTGCGAAGGCACCGCTGTTCTCCCTGTCGCTGGCCGAGTGGTCATTCCACAAGAGCCTGTTCGGCCGCGCCGAGCCGCACTTCTCGAATCTCGACTTCCCCGCGGTCGCCGCCGAACTTGGTTTCGAGGGCGTCGAGTACGTGAATGCCTTCTTCAAGGACAAGGCGCGCGATGCCGGCTATCTCGCCGAGTTGAACCGCCGCTGCGCCGATGCCGGGGTTCGCTCTCTGTTGATCATGTGTGACGGCGAGGGTGCGCTCGGCGACGCGGATGCCGAGAAGCGGAAGCAGGCGGTCGAGAACCACCATCGGTGGGTCGAGGCGGCGAAGGTCCTGGGCTGCCACTCCATTCGAGTCAACGCCCAGAGCAGCGGGTCCTACGAGGAGCAACAGCGGCTCGCTGCCGACGGCCTGCGCGCCCTCACCGAGTTCGCCGACACCTTCGGCATGAACGTGATCGTCGAGAACCATGGCGGACTGTCGAGCAACGGTGCGTGGTTGGCCGGAGTCATGCAGCGCGTCGATCACCCGCGCTGCGGGACCTTGCCGGACTTCGGCAATTTCCGCGTCAGCCAGAACGAGGAGTACGACCGGTATCTCGGTGTGACCGAACTGATGCCTTTCGCGAAGGCCGTCAGCGCCAAGAGCCACGACTTCGATGCCGAGGGCAACGAGACCCGCACCGACTACTTGCGAATGTTGCGCATCGTCGTGGAATCGGGATATCGCGGCTTCGTCGGAGTCGAGTACGAGGGTTCGCGGCTCAGCGAACGCGAGGGTGTGATCGCCACACGGGATCTCCTCTTGCGCGTGCGCGCGACCGTGTCGGAATCGACGTGATGTCGGGTGTGAACTGCACTCGGTTCATGACCCGACTTCGATCGCGAGTTGCGGCCCCGCGATCGCACTGGGGCGATGGAACGAGCGCGACTCATGGTGCTGGAGTTGCGGCCGAGTCTCGCGCGTCGCAAGAGTCGATCGTCACCAGCATTGAGCAGCCGGCGATGAGATCGGGTAGCTCGTTCCGGCTGCTATCGGCTTACCCAGAGAAGGCCGGACCAGCCCAGCAGAACGGCGAGGGAGCGGGATTCCAGTCACGGCAGACTGCGCGCGGCTTCGCCACTATCGCGACCGCCCGCCACCACTTCAGCGCTGCCGCTGGTGCGGGTGGGCGTGGTCGTACACCTCGCGCAGACGGCCGAGGGTGACGTGCGTGTAGATCTCGGTGGTGGTCAGGTGGGCGTGACCGAGCATCTCCTGGACGGCACGCAGATCGGCGCCGCGATCGAGCAGGTGCGTGGCGAAGGAGTGGCGCAGGCCGTGCGGGCTCAGCGGCTTCTGGATTCCCGCCCTGATCGCGGCGCGGCGGACGATCTCGAAGATCCAACGCGCCGAGAGCGCGCGGCAGCGCTGATTGAGGAACACGGTGCTGGGCCCGGTGGTTCCGAGCTCGCGCAATCGCGCGTTGCGATGCTCCAGGTAGTTCGCAGTCGCCTGGCGCGCTGGTCCGCCGAGCAGGCAGAGACGTTCCTTGCGGCCCTTGCCGAAGACGCGCGCCACGCCCTCTTCGAGGTCGAGATCCAGCACCCGCAGGCTCGCGCATTCGGCGACACGGCAGCCGGTCGAGTAGAGGACCTCGAGGATCGCGCGATCTCGCGATCCGGCGAAGTCGTCGTCGAAGCTCAGTCCGAGCAGCGCTTCGACCTCCTCGGTGGTCAAGAAGCGAGGAATGCGCTTCGGTGCCTTCGGTGCGCGAACGAGCCGCGTCGCGTCCCTTCCAAGACCATGATGATTGCGCAGATAGCGGAAGTACGAGCGCACGGCGGCGAGCTTGCGCTGGATCGAGGTGGGTGCGAGCCCGTTCTGCTCGAGGTCGACCAACCAGCGCCGCATGTCGCGTCGAGTCGGCTCCTCCACGGGGTTCTGCAGCCGGGCGAGGAAGTCGGCGACGTCCTTGCCGTAAGCCTTGATCGTGTTCGGCGACGCGTGGCGCACATCGCGAAGATGAGCGACGAACTCGTCGAGCTTGGCGGCGAGCGGGGCCGAGCTCATCCCTTCCGGTCCGAGAGCGCCGCGAGCAGGCGATCCAGGCGCGGCAGGTCGTGGTCGCCCATGTGGCCGATGCGGAAGGTCTCGCTCGCGATCTTGCCGTAGCCCTTGCTGATCGTGAAGCCGCCGGCTTTGCCCGCGGCGATGAGCGCCTCCGTCGTCGCTGCATCCGCGCGGAGCGCACTGACCGTCGGCGATCGCAGTGCCGCATCGCCGACGAACGGCGCATAGCCGTGTCGCTCGGCCCATGCGATCGTCCTGTCACGCATGGTACGGTGGCGAGCGAAGCGGTTCGCATAGCCCTCGGCCGCGATGCGTTCGAGCTGTCGCTCCAATGCGAACAGCAGCGGCACGCACGGCGTGGCCGGCGGTTCATTCTTGGCCGCGCGCGACGGGGTCGCGGCAAAGTCGATCAGGAAGCCGCGGCCCTCGACCGTCGCGGCGCGCTCGACCGCACGCTGACTCAGCGCGAACAGACAGATTCCCGGCGGCAAGGCGAGGCACTTCTGCGTCCCGGCGAACGCGACGTCGATGCCCCACTCATCGAACGCGAACTCGGCGCCGCCGAGGCTCGTGACGACGTCGACGCAGATCAGCGAGTTCGGACTCACCGACGTGACGACCGCGCACAGCGAGCGCAGGTCGCAGAGCATTCCGGTCGACGTCTCGTTGTGGGTGATGCAGACGACCTCGTACGGCTCCGACGCCTTCTCGAGCGCCTCGCGCAGTTGCGCCGGCGTCACGCTTTCACCCCACGGCGACGACACCGTGACGGGGGATCGACCGCAGGCCTTGCTGATCTCCGCCCAGCGATCCCCGAAGGCACCGCTCGTGACGTGAAGCACCCGGGAGCGGACCAGGTTGCGGATCGTCGCCTCCATCAGCGCCGTCGCCGGCGCGTTCTCGAAGAACGCGTGCTGTTCGGTTCTGAACAACTCTCGCAGTCGCGGCGCGAGCCGTCCGAAGCATTCCTTGGCGGCTTTCGAGCGATGACCGATGGCCGGCATCGCCATGATCTCGCGCAGTTCGGGGTCGACTTCGACGGGGCCGGGGATGAAGAGCACGGGGTGCGTCATGCACCGGCGATCATCCGGCGATGAGTTGCGCGAAGCGAGGGTCCTGCGAGAGCCGGGCCACTTCAGCGGTGGTCAACAGGTGCGGGAGCGTGCTCGCCAACCCGGGGCCGTCCGCGAAGTGCGCGCAATGGTCTGCTACCGCATCGCGCCGGACGACGCCGCCGAAGCCGACGAAGCGCTCGGTCGCGACCGCGGCCTCGAGGTCGGTCACTCCGTCACCGCACAAGGCGAGCGGGCGCTGTGACGATGGAATCGCGCGCAGCACCTCGATCTTGCCGCCGCTCCTGGCGAGCGGCTGATCGGCGGCGAGGCCCAGGTAGGCGCCGTCGGCCGTGAAGCGGATCTCGACCGCGCGCACGAAGGCCTCGGGAACTCCGAGATGTTCGGCGAAGGGCAGAACGGCCGATCGAAGGCCGCCGCTGACGATGCCGACGGTCTTGCCGAGCGACCTCAATGCGGTGAGCACGAGCTTCGCATCGGGCAGTGCGGTGGCGATGTAGCGCTCGGCGAGACGCGCGCACTCGCAGCGGGTGGGCGCGATGGTCTCGAGTCGGCGCTGATACACCGCCTCGAGCGGGAGTTCCCCGGCCATTGCTCGATTCGTGAGCGAGGCGACGGCTTGGAACACCGACGAATCCCGCGCTCTCGCCAGTTCATCGATCCCTTCGACGGTCGAAAGCGTCGAGTCGCAGTCGAACCAGATGCTCGTGAAGGGGATCCTGCTGGTCATCGTCGCCGTCGCGGGGCGGCCAACCATACCTTCCAGCGCGCGTCGAAACCGTCGGGATCGTCGCCGAAGGCCTCTCGGAACGCTTCGGCCTGCCGTTCGAGCAGGCGTTCCCGAGTCGGTGGATTGCCGCGTTCGTCGACGAAGCCTTTCAGCATGCCCAGGAACTTCGCGAACTGTTCCGGCGGCAACTCCGAGGTGATGTAGTCGAGGCGAGACCAGAGCGACGCATGATCGATCAGGTCGAAGTCGGCCGCGGTCTCGGCCGCCCAGAGTGCGCTCAGCGGCTTGACCAAGTCGTGGGACAGGCGTGCGCGCAGCTTGGCTTCCCAGTCGTGCGCGGAATAGGCGCGCTTGTCCTGGTCCTTGATCGCCTCGAAGTTGTTGTGCTGGTCGGTGATCTTCCGCCGCAGACAGTGGGCGAGCCCTTCCTTCCACCAGATCGGCGTCAGGTAGGCGTGCGCCTTGTAGCCGTCCAACAGGTTGTGCACGAGGTTGTGCGTGATGTTCGCGTGCAGCGCTGCATCGGAAGCGAAGGCGCCCTCCGCGAAGTCGGTACCGGTCGCAAACAGGAAGCTGTCCGCTTCGCTGAAGTACCAACGTGAGGGTGACTGAGTCGCCGTCGACTGCGTGAAGGTGCTGAGGTACCGCGTGCAGGTGATGCCCTTGGTGAAGGCCATCACGAGGTACTTGTTGCGCTGTCCCAGGTAGGGTCCGCGCCCCATCCACGGGTCGCGATACTGCGGCGGCGCCTCGCCGCGGAAGAAATAGGTCTGCCCGGCGGGAGGGAAGGACTCGTCCGTCACGCCCAGGATCGTCTGCATCTCGGCGTAGAGTTCCTCGGCCCGTTGGGCGAGAAGGTGGGCGCGAAGCCACGGGTCGAGCCGCTTCAGGTTCTTGGGCTCGAACTTCTGGAACTTGCTCGCGAGCCGCTCGAGTTCGGGCATCAGTCGCGCCCGTTCGGCCTTGTCTTTCGGCATCTCGAGCGACGGAAGTTCGACGCACAGCTTGAAGTGCGCCGTCTCGAGGAAGATCAGCGGCAGGTCGCCGAGTGCTTCTCGGATCCGCGGCGTGTCGTGGCGATCGGCCCAGGTCATACGGCCGACTTGGACGTAGCCGAGCCGCTCGTGAAGCCCGGCGTCCTTCCTGGTCCATGGATCCTGTGGCCAGGTGTCCTCGTCCGCAGGTGCCTTCTTCGGCTTGGGCGACTGCGCGGCGAGGGGATCGAGCCCCGCCGCCGCGAGAGCGCTCAGTGCGGCGAGAACGAGGATCGAGCGCGGCGACTTTGGCTTCATTCCGAATCCCCGCGCGATCCTCGTTCCGTGGGCCGCTGCCTCATTCGCCGGCGGTCTTGGCGGCAGGCTTCGTGGCTGGTGTCGGCAATGGCTTGAGCGGCAGTTCGGCGAGCTTCTTCTCGCGCGCTTCCAACTGCTTCCGCTCACGCTCGAGTACGACGAGCTTCTTCTGGAGCTCGAGGACTCGCGGTGCATCCGGGCCGTGACGATCGATCATGTCCTCGATGCGAACGCGCAGCTCTTGTTCGACGCCGTCGAGGGTGTCGTACTCGTTGAGGATCCGAAGCAGGCCGCGGACGGCCTTGGCCGGGTCGCCGGCGTACTCGCGCCGGATGAGCCCTTCCATCGCTTCCCAGAGCTGAGCCTGAGTCTGGCCACCGTAGAGCGGCACCGCATCGCTGCCGTCGTGGCGGCAGAGGAACAGGTGCGGCGGATGTTCTTCGTCGAACAGTCGGCGGAAGGGATGGTCGCTCTCCAACACGTGGTTGGGAAGCTTCACGCAGTGGAACCAGCGCGTGAGCAACAAGGTCTTCTCGTTGTTCAGGCGACGATCGAGCAGTGCATCATCGGTGCCGGCGCAGCGATCGCACTCGCGCACGACCAGGAGCGGACGGTGATCCTTCGCACGGATCTCGGCGAGCGCTTGTTCGCGCGGCAGCGCGCGACGCGCGGAACCGGTGGTGGTGCGACCCTCCTCGACGACCTCCTCCAGGTCGGGCGCGTAGACCGGAAGGTTCCAGTCGATCGTCAGCCGCGACTTCGCCGTTTCCTGGCGGCGGAAGTCCATCGGCATCCCCATCGGTCCGGCGGGCAAGCCAGACATCCCGCCGCCGGCGCTCGGCACCCCGCCGTTGGCGCCGCCGGGGTTCACCCCGCCGCCACCTCCGGGAATTCCTGGGGCGCCCATCCCATCACCCGGACCCCAACTGGGTCCGGACGGGCCGGGGCCTCAACACTGCGCTTGGAGCGCGGGGGAGAGATTGACCAGGGCGGTGCAAAGCACGAGCGCGCCGGTCCACTTCGAGATCGAAATCATTACGTCTCTGGTGTGAGCAACAAAACCGCGAGGCCGGCGATGGGCAGGCCGCGCGTGGGGCAAGCGACCGCAGTGTATCCAAGGGCCGAGTTCAGGTAACGGAAGTGTCACCGAAGTCTCGTCCGGGGGTCTGGATCCGCCGGCGTGTAGCACGGCGATTCACCCGATCTGCCGGGCTTTCACGACCCCGGGCAAAGCCTCGAGAGCCAGCAGTTGCTCCGCTGCGAGAACTGCGTCGAGGTTGAAGATACCGAGCGCCTCGTCGCCCGCGTGCGGTGGTGCCCCCAGTTGGAGTCGGGCGATGTTCCGCTGCATCTCGCCCAGCGAGGTGGCGATCTTGCCGAGCACTCCCGGCCGATCGTGATGCCAGGTGACGAGCAAGGGCGGCTCGGGGATCGCGTCCAACTGGCGGTCGTCGTACTCGAGAAGGCGCGGGTGACGTTGGCCGAGCACCGTCCCCGAGACGCGGTGGCGTTCCCCATCGATGAGGACTTCGATTCGCAGCAGGTTCACGAAATCCCGCTTCAAGGTGGATGCTTCGCGCACGACTCGAATGCCGAGTTCCTCGGCGATGCGTTCGGCGTTCACCGGTGTGACGGTGCGGTCGATGCGGCCGTGCAAGGCCCCGCAGAGCGCGGCCACCGTGAGCGGCCGCGGCGCGCTCTCGGCGATCGCGCCCTGCATGGTGAGGCGAAGCGACTCGAGGCGGCCGGCGTGCAGTCCACAGACGAAGGCGGCGAGGCGATGGGCCAGATCGAGGAAGGGCGTGAGCAGTGCTGCTTGCCCGGGTGCGATGCGCGGCACGTTCACGCCGTTGAGGACCACGCCGTTGCGGAGGCACGCCACGACCTGACGCGCCAGATCGACGGCGACGTTGCGCTGTGCTTCGTGCGTGCTCGCGCCGATGTGCGGTGTGAGGATCACGTCGCTGCGCGAGCGAAAGGGATGGTCGGCAGGCAGCGGCTCGGTCTCGAAGACGTCCAATGCTGCGCCGGCGAGATGACCGCTCTCGAGCGCGGCGAGCAGCGCGCGGTCGTCGACGATGCCGCCACGGGCGGCGTGCACGAGGCGCGCGCCGCGCTTGAGCTTTCCGAGCCGGTCCGCATCGAAGAGATGCACAGTCGCCGGCATCAGCGGCACGTGGATCGACACGAAGTCGGCGCGCGCGCAGAGTTCGTCGAGGTCGACCAAGCGGACGCCCGCGGGCGCGCGATCGGGAGTGACGAAGGGATCGTGTGCGAGCACTTCCATCGCCAACCCGAGCCCGCGTTCTGCGACGATGCGGCCGATGTTGCCCAGGCCGACGACGCCGAAGACTTTTCCGGTCAGCTCCACGCCGACGAATCGCTTCTTGTCCCACTGACCGGACTTCAAGTTGTGATCGGCAGCCGGGATCTGGCGCGCCAACGCGACCAGCAGTGCGATCGCGTGTTCCGCAGTGGTTGTCGCCCCTGCATCGGGCGTGTTCATGACGACGATGCCGCGTGCGGTCGCCGCGTCCAGATCGATGTTGTCGACGCCGATCCCGGCTCGACCGATCAGTGCCAACCGGTCCGCTCCCTCGAGCGCGCGGGCCGTCACCTTCGTAGCTGAGCGGACCAACAGGGCATCGTGCCCGACCAGCGCAGCGCGCAGGCCGCTCTCGTCGAGACCGGTCGAGACCGTGACGTCGGCGACGTCGCGGAGGAGGGCGAGACCTTCATCACCGAGTGCGTCGGCGACCAGAACACTGGGGCGAGTCATTCGTGGTGGAGCGTAGGGGACTCACGCGTGCCAGTCCGGACTATTCGTGAACGTCGTCGCGAGATCGCCGCAGGTCGATGTCCGGCAAGGAGCTGCGTTGGTCGACGACCGAAGCGTAGCTGTAGCTACGCTGCCAGGGAGGAGCCGACGTAGCGACGCCGCCGGGCGCGATTTGCGTCGATCGCAGCAGACGTTCACGGGAGTTCGGGCCAGCCCGGACTATTCGTGAACGTCGTCGCGAGATCGCCGCAGGTCGATGTCCGGCAAGGAGCTGCGTTGGTCGACGACCGAAGCGTAGCTGTAGCTACGCTGCCAGGGAGGAGCCGACGTAGCGACGCCGCCGGGCGCGATTTGCGTCGATCGCAGCAGACGTTCACGAGTAGTTCGGGCTGGGCCACATCGCGGTGGGCGCGGAATGCCACGCCAAGAATTCCCTGCGGGACGATGCGCTACCGCGATGAAACCCCGGGCTATTGGGAGACGGAGCGCACGACCCCACGCTCCGCTCAGGAGTTCGACGATGCCTGCCATTTCCCATTGGTTGTTCGCGATTGCCTTGACCGCCGGTGTTCCCCTCGCAGCACAGGATGCCGAGCCGGAGCTGTCGATCCGTCTTCGGTCCACCGCCGTGGAGTTTCGCATCGACAGCGACAAGGATCCGTTCGTCGGCGTGGTGATCGCGTCGCTGGATGCTCGGCTCGCGCACTACTTCACGACGCTGCCGCCCTTGCTGAGCGACCACGTCCTGCTCGGCTACGGCGCCGGTTCGGTTGCCCGCGGCTTCCAGCTCGGGGTTCCCGATCAGGCGCTCCCCGCGGGAATCCTGATCCATGCGCAAGGTGTTGCGCTCGATGCGATCGGAATTCGAGCGACAAAAGTGCGCTCGTTCCTGCTCGGCGTGACGGCGCGTTGACGCGCGCCGCACACGGTCAGCGCGCGCCCTTGCCGAACAAGATCACTCCGACCGTGCGGAAGATGATGTTGAGGTCGAACAACGGCCCCATGTTCTTCACGTAGTAGAGGTCGTAGCGGAGCTTCTCAGCGGCGTCCTCGACGGATGCGCCGTAGGGATGATTCACCTGCGCCCAGCCGGTCAGCCCAGGCTTCACCGTGTGGCGAAGCGGGTAGTACGGGATCTTCCTCGACAGCTCCTCGACGAATACCGGTCGCTCCGGGCGCGGCCCCACGAACGACATCTTGCCGGTCAAGACGTTCAGCATCTGCGGAATCTCGTCGATGCGCGAGATTCGGAGGAAGCGGCCGATTCGCGTAACGCGCGAGTCGTTCTTCGTTGCCCACTGCGGACCGGCTGCCTCCGCATCGGTTCGCATCGTGCGGAACTTCAAGACGTGGAAGGTGGTGCCGCTCTGACCGACTCGCTCCTGAGCGAAGAAGATCGGGCCCTTGCTGTCGAGCTTGATGAGGACGGCTGTGATCAGGCACACGGGCAGAGCCAGTGTGAGTCCGATCAGCGACACGAGGATGTCGAGGACACGCTTGATCGCTTCGGCGACCGCGTGCTTCTGGAAGCCGCCGCCGAAGATGAGGTACGACGGCCGCATGCTCTGCACCGCGATCTTGCCGGTGATCCGCTCGTACATCGCCTCCTTCTCCTCGACATTCACCCCGGCCATGCGCAGCGCGAGCAGTTGCTGCACCGGCAGGGTGCCGCGCCGCTCTTCGAGCGCGACCACTACGCGTGACGCACGTTGTTCCTGGGCGAGCTGGACGAGTTGGTCGGCGTTGCCCAGCACTCTCGAGCTCGGCGGGGCGACGGCGTTCGCCGCGGAATCGGGTTGAGGGTCGTTGTCGGTGCGCACGAGGCCCATGATCTCGAAGCCCGCGAACGGGCTCTGTTCGATCATGTGGGCGATCGTCTGCCCTTGCGGGCCGCTGCCGAACACGAGCACGTGTTCACCGAAGTTCCACTTGTAGAAGAACCAGTGGAAGGCGCGGCGACAGCCCCACACCAGGGCGAAGCCGACGACCAGGAGCAGGATGATCTTCCAGGTCTCGCCGTCGGGATGCGCGAGACCCGGGAAGCAGAACAGCGAGGGGACGAGGAACGCTGCCGCGGCGATCATCAGCAGCGCGTAGCCCGCGGCGTGCATCAACCGGTTCGGCAGCTCCGCGCGGTTCTGGGCGACGCGCCAGTCGTACAGATCGCTGTAGCCCATCGCCAACTGACAGACGAGGGCGAGCCCCGTGGCCGTTGCGATGCCGCGCCACATGAGCGCAGACTCCCAGGCAAACTCCACTCCGCGCGTCGCCAGCGGCGGCAGCGACGTCCCGAGGAACAGGACCGACACGAGCAAGATCGTCTCCGAAGCCAGCAAAACCAGTTTGCGGCGTGGGATGATCTGTTCGGAGAGACGGGGCATCGGAAACGGATCTAGGCCCGGAAGTCGGGGCGGCGTGCCGTGCCGCGCGTCAGGAATCGAAGCGTCCTACTCATCGGCACTTGCCGAGCGGATGCTTCAACGGATGCGCGGCTCGAATTCGTTCCCCGCGAAGTGCCGGAGTTCGACGCTCCGGTCGGACCGGATGACCACTGCGATGACGTCGATCCGCAGTCGGCGGGGTGCGGGCTCGAGCACCTCGGCGAGTTGCAGGAGAGCTCGCGTGAGTCGCTCGCGCTGCGCGTCCGCCAAGCACTGTTCCGGTGCGTCATGGTGTCGGCGAGTCTTGACCTCGACCGCGATCCACAAGCGACCGCGGCGCGCGAGGAGATCGATCTCACCTGCCCGAGTGCGCACGTTGCGTGCTTCGACGCGCATGCCGAGTGCGCGAAGGTGGCGTTCGGCGAGCGACTCGCCGTGAGCGCCGAGGCCCTTGCGATCCTTTGCGGGCTCACCCGGCTCCGCCGGTCTTTGCCCCGGAACTCGCGGCCGAGTCATCGCCGAGAATCCGCTGGATGGCCCCCTTGTCGAAGACCAGATCGGTGTCGCGATTGACTCGCAGAGTCACCGTGGATGCATCCACACTCTGCACTTCGCCGTGCAGTCCGGCGCTCGTGACCACTCGGTCGCCGCGCTTCAGCGCTGCCATCATCGCCTTGCGCGTCTTCTCCTGCTTCTGCGCCGGCCGGATCAACATGAAGTAGAAGATCGCGACCATCGCCAGGATCATCGGCAGGTTCTGCGTGAAGCACTCCCCGTAGGAAGGCTGCTTCCCCGCGTTCGGCGGCGGCGCCTCCTGCTGGGCTCCCGTATTGCCGCCCGTGGCACCGCCGGCCGGCGCTCCGGAATCGCGGCGAAGGGTCGGCGAGTCCTGCGGAATGCCCGCGAACGCGATGTGGTTGCCGTCGAGGAACAGGATGGTCGGCGCGGCGCACGCCGAGGCGGCCGAAGCGGGAGAGGTCATGGTGGCGATCGCTACGAACCACGGCATCCGCCGCGGTTCGTGGGGGCGAAGAGTATAGAATCCTCGCCCCCCGATCCCACCCCGGCCTCTGCAACGACGTCGACCGAGCCCTGATCATGCGAATCCTGTGTGCCATGTCCGGCGGCGTCGACAGCAGCGTCGCCGCGCTGCGGCTCTTGGCCATGGGCCACGAAGTGGTGGGTGTGTTCATGCGCAACGGGGTCACCTCGCAGGGCGACGTCGAGGCGAACAAGGATTCGCCCGGCGAGAAGATCGCCAAGGCGAAGAGTTGCTGCTCCGCATCCGATGCCCGCGATGCGGCGGTCGTCGCCGAGCGGCTCGGGGTGCCGTTCTTCGCGGTCGACTACGCCGCCGAGTTCGGCGCGATCATCGATCACTTCGCGGACGAGTACCGGCGAGGCCGCACGCCCAACCCCTGCGTGCTCTGCAACTCGCGGTTGAAGTTCGGCCACCTGCTCGAACTCGCCGACGAACTCGGTGCGGACGGAGTGGCGACCGGGCACTACGCGCGGATCGAGAACGGGCGGATGCTCACCGCGGTAGACCCGGACAAGGATCAGACCTACTACCTGTTCGGCATCGGCAGGGCGGCGCTCGAGCGCGCCCACTTCCCGCTCGGTGACTCGACGAAGGCGCAGATTCGGGCCGAGGCCGCGGCGGCAGGGTTGCGCACCGCCAACAAGCCTGAGTCGATGGAGATCTGCTTCGTCACCAGCGGGGACTACCGCGACGTGGTCCGTGCTCGCGGTGGGCTCGGCAATGCGGGCCGATTCGTTGACCTTGCCGGCCGGGAGCTCGGAGCGCACGGCGGGGTCGCGCACTTCACCGTCGGACAGCGTCGAGGCTTGCCGGCGCTCGGGGCCCCGCACTACGTGCACTCGATTCGGCCGGCGGCGGGTGAGGTCGTGCTCGCGGTCGCCGAAGACTTGGATTGCCGATCCGCCCTCGTGCGTGGAGTGTCCTGGTTGAGTGATCTGCCGGAGCCGGACTCCGCCGGGGCGATCCCGGTGACCTGCAAGGTGCGTGCGCGACACGAGGGGACTCCGGCTCGCCTCTCGCTCGATCCGACGCGGCCCGAACTCGTCCAGGTGGCGTTCGACGACCCGGTTCGCGCGATCACGCCCGGCCAGGCGGCGGTCTTCTATGCCGGCGAGGTCGTTCTCGGCGGCGGCTGGATCGACTGAGTGGGGCCGCCGCGGCTGCCGTTCTCCCCGCCCCGGCGCGGTCCGCGACGGACGGATCCCTGGCAGCGCAGCCTTGCCCGACCCCACTCACTCCCTAAGATCCCGCGCCGGTCCGGGCGGCCCCCCTGGCACCCCGCGCCCACGACAACACGAGGCAACATGAACAAGTCGGAATTGATCGACGAGGTCCAGCGGTCGCTGGGCGCGGAATGCTCCAAAGCGCACGCGGAGAAGGTGGTGACCACCGTTCTGGCCGCGATCGGCAAGGGATTGCGCGAGGGCGGGCAGGTGCAGCTCGTCGGTTTCGGGACCTTCCAGGTCAAGCAGCGGGCGGCGCGGACAGGTCGTAACCCCCGCACCAAGGAAGAGATCCAAATCCCGGCGAGCAAGTCGATTGCCTTCAAGCCGGGTGCCAAGCTCAAGGAAGAAGCCACCGCCTGAGGGCGATCGGCGACTGCACCTTTTCCGGCCGGCGCACTCAAGTCCGCGCCGCCATCGAGCCGATCTCGTTTCGTGACACCGGACCGGGAGTCCTCCCGGCCGACCGAGGAGCCATCGACCCGATGAGGAGTGCAGCGATCCTTCCCTTGCTCGTGCTGGCCGCTTGCGGCACCACGAGCCGTTCGACGAACGACTTTGCCAAGCCCAACGACCTGATGGGCGCGGAGATCCGCCAGCGGATCGACGACATCCGGTACCAGCACCGTGAGCAGCTCTTCAACAGCTTGCTCTGGTTGGCGCAGGCCGGCGAGCAGGCGATCCCAGCACTGCTCGAGGGCTTGCGTCACGAAGACCCCAAGGTGCGCTCGAACTGCGCCTGGGTGCTCGGCGAGATGGGCGACAAGCGGGTCATTCCCCACCTGCAGCCGCTGACCAGCGACGAAGTCGAGTCGGTGCGGCTGGAATCGGCGCGGAGCCTGGTCGTGCTCGGCGACATGCGTCCGGTCCCCGTCTTGATCGAAGGGCTCGACTCGGAACGCATCCAGGTGCGCTTCCTGTGTCACGAGACCCTCAAGGCGTCGACCAAGCGCGACTTCGAATACGACCACCTCACCGATGACCGACTCACCCGTAGCCATGCGGTCTATCGCTGGCGCCGCTGGTGGTCCGAACAAGCCAACGATCCCTTCTTCGCCGCGAGCTACGCGCAGTCGCACGGTCTTCGCACCGAGGACACCGTCGGGAACTCCGACAGCCTAGGGATGCCGGCCGCGCCGATGGGCGAGACGAGTCCGATGAAGAAAGTGCCGACTCCCCAGCCCAACCAGGTCGAGAACGGCACCGAGAGCACGCTCGAGATCACCGTCGAGAAGAGTGCCGTCGAGAAGAGTGCCGCCGAGAAGGTCGGCACCGAGAAGCCGAAGCAAGACGGCTCTCACTGAGCCGCGCTCGGTCGAGAGCGTCTGCCCGGGGGGGCTAGGAGGTGCTGTGCGGGACAGCTAAGCTTTGGCTGTCCCCAATCCTCGCACGCGCAGACCCCAACACGATGCAATCCCGGCAGTCCGGTTTCACTCTCATCGAGATCCTCGTCGTCATCGGCATCATCGGTGTCCTCGCGGCAGTGTTGCTGCCGCAGATCGGTGCCGGCAACGAGCGCGCCATGATCTCGGCCGACGCCGCCAATCTCCGGTGGCACTATCAGACCTTCACGATCTTCGAGCAGGCTCAGAAGAAGCTGCCGGCGGGGACGGGCCACAAGTTCATCTTCGACCCCTGGGTGAAGGGCACCATCCAGCGCACCAAGGAGAACCTCCAGCGATACTTCACGCCCGGTGTGAACGACCCGCGCAAGGAGGAATTGGATGTCATGGATCCCGAGCAGGTCTGGCGGAGTCACGATGACATCGACAGTAAGGACACCACCTATGCCGGCCCCGGCGAGACGGCGAAGCGCGCCCCGCAGATGCTGACCAACGGCAAGATCGCCCTGATGGCGGACGACAACGAGTTCGGACCGCTCTTCGTCAGTCACGCGATCAACGTGCTCCTCGGCGGCGGAGCGGTTCGCGAGCTGACCCTGAATCCCGACCTGACCGATCTCGGCTTCGACCCCGACGCGGAGGGCGCGACCTTCGAGATCGGCCCAAACTCGCCGCATCCGCTGCTCAAGATGCTCGAGCGCTGAGCGCGTCCCCGCCCGCTCACGGCGGGCGTTCGGCAGTGGCCCGGGCGAGCCCGGACTCATCGTGACCGTCTGCTGCGATCGCCGCAGCTCGCGCCCGTCGGCGTCGCTGCGTCGGCTCCTCCCTGGCAGCGTAGCTACAGCTACGCTTCGGTCGTCGCCCGCCGCAGCTCCTTGCCGGGCATCGACCCGCGTCGATCTCGCGACGACGTTCACGAAGAGTCCGGGCTAGACTGCGCGGCTCGCCCCAAGATGACTCGTGCACCCAAGTACCACCTGACCAGCTACGGCTGTCAGATGAACAAGCTCGACGCGGAACTCGTCGAGAGCCGCCTACTCGCCGCCGGCTACGAAGCGGCCGCAACCGACGCCGAGGCCGACGTCGTCCTCCTCAACACCTGCTCGGTCCGCCAGCACGCCGAGGATCGGGTGTGGTCGCGGCTGGGCGTGCTTCGCGCGCGGAAGCGCCAGGAGCCGCGGCTCGTGATCGGCGTGCTCGGCTGCATGGCGCAAGAGCACAAGCGCGCCATGCTCGCACGGATGCCGCACGTCGATCTCGTGGTCGGCCCCTCGGCCTTCGGTGACATCGACCAGAAGGTCGAGAGTGCGCGTCGTCGCAACGAAGATCTCGCCGCCGATCGACCCTTGGGTGCGGGGTTGCTGGCCGTAGATCAAGGAGTGTCGGGTGACGCGATCGTCCGCAATCCGCGGACACGCTCGCATCGCTCGCAGGCCTACGTCAGCGTGATGCGCGGCTGCAACATGCCGTGCTCGTATTGCATCGTTCCGACCACGCGCGGAGACGAGGTGAGCCGACCGATCGAGACGATCGTCGACGAGGTGCAGCGGCTGTGCGACGACGGCGTGACCGAGATCACGCTGCTAGGGCAGACGGTGAATGCCTACGGGCGCGATCTGGGTCGCGACGTGACGCTCGCGCGGCTCCTGCGCCGCCTGCACGACCTGGCACCCCTGCGACGAATCGGCTTCATCACGTCGCACCCCAACTTCTTGTCGGCGGAGCTGATCGATGCGCTGGCGGAGCTGCCGCGCCTGATGCGATACCTGCATCTGCCGGCTCAGTCGGGCAGCGACACGATGCTGCGGGCGATGCGCCGGGGGTACACGGTCGAGCGCTATCTTCGCCGCATCGACGCTCTGCGCGAGAAGGCCCCCGACTTCGCGCTGCACTCGGATTTCATCGTCGGCTACCCGGGCGAAACCGCGGCGGATCTCGCTGCGACGATCGATCTCATGGAGCGCGTCCGTTTCGCGCAGAGCTACGTGTTCAAGTATTCGCCGCGTCCGGGCACGCTGTCGGCCGAGCAACCCGACGACGTCCCCGAAGCGATCAAGGCCGAACGCAACCAAGCGCTGCTCGAGGTTCAGGAGCGCCACACGGCGGCGATGATGGCGCCGCTTGCCGGGCGTGTCGTCGAGGTGCTGGTCGAAGGTGAGAGCAAGGTGGCCGGTCGGGTCACCGGTCGCGACCTCTGGCACCGCCTGGTGCACTTCCCGGCGACCGATCGAACCCAGCCGGGTTGCTACCTTCCGATCCGGGTTCGTGAGATCCTCGGTCACTCGATGCTCGGTGAGGTGCTCGCCGAGGACTACTCAGACCAACCGATCGGGGTGACGGCGTGACCCGAACGCAGGACCCGATCTGGATGCGCGAGGCCCTGGATCTCGCGCTGCGGGGGCGTGGCGACGTCGAGCCCAATCCGCGCGTCGGAGCGCTCGCGATCGAGGGCGGTCGCGTGGTCGGTCGAGGTTGGCATCGCGTATGGGGGGGCGCGCATGCGGAGATCGAAGCGCTCGCCGATGCGAGACAGCGCGGCGCGAAACCCGACACGCTCGTGGTGACGCTCGAGCCGTGTTCGTCGCCCCTGGGCAAGGGCGGCAAGAAGACGCCGCCTTGCACGCAGGCGATCCTCGCCGCCGGGATCCGCAAGGTCGTCGTTGGTGCATCCGACCCCGATGTGCGGCATCGCGGCTCCGGTTTCGCTCTGCTCGAGGAGGCCGGTGTCGAGGTGATCGATGGCGTGTTGGCGGCGGAATGTCGCGCGATCAACCAACCGTTCGAGCGTTGGTTGAAGCTCGATCGGCCATGGACCATCGCGAAGTACGCGATGACTCTCGACGGCAAGACCGCGGCACCGACCGGGGAATCGCGATGGATCTCGGGGCTCGAAGCGCGCCGGAAGGTCCATGAGCTGCGCACGCTGGTCGATGCCGTTGCGATCGGCTTTCGGACGGCACGCGCGGACGATCCCGAACTCACGGTCCGTCACGTGGAGGGTCGTCAGCCGCTGCGCATCGTGGTCGATCCCTTCGCGGAGATCGACGTCGAGAGTCGGCTGGTGCGAACAGCGCCGGAGATTCCGCTGCTCGTCATGGTGCATGCCGAGGCCGATCCGGTCCGCGTGACTCGGTTGGTGGACTTGGGTGTGGAAGTCGAGGCCGTGAAGGCCGCCGACAGCGGACGGCGCCTGCACCTGCTGGATGGGTGGCGTGCACTCGCACGGCGGGGAATTCGTCGGATGATGGTGGAGGGCGGTGGTGGACTGATCGCGCAGTTGCTCGGTTGGGATTGCATCGACCAGACCTTGGCCTTCGTGGCTCCGAAGATGATCGGCGGACAGTTCGCGCCGACTCCGGTCGGCGGCGAGGGCAAGGCCTTCATGGCCGAGGCGTGGCGCTTCGGCGAGATGTACTGGTACCCCTGCGGCGACGATCTCGCGATCGGCGCGTTCCGCGTCGACGGCTGAGGCGCGTTCGCTCGGCCACAACGACGCTCGACGCTTCCGGTCGCCGCGGCATGTGATCGGCGTGGTTTTCTGCGCGAGCACGGCGAGTTTCCGCGGGGAGAGTTTCCCTTCGTCGCGCGGATCGACCTTCGCTCTGGCGCACGTCGCAAGCTTGTCGGGATTCGCGAGTTGGAACGATGTTCACAACTCTCCACATTCACTCACACTCTTGACCGGGGCAAAGGGCTAGCGGTTCTCGCCCGCCGCAGCCCCCTAGGGGCGGTAGCCGCACCGAGCACGCGCTTGTTCTCGGAGTATTCCGCGCTTCGATCGTTCTGGCGCGCGCGGTTGTCGACGGAATCACGGCAACGCGTGCTTTCGGTTGGCTCTGTCTCCGGTGGTGTTCATGAATCGCTACGTGCTGGCGTGGTGTGCGGTCTCGTGGTCGGCGTTGTTCTGGTTGCCTGGTGCACTGGCTGCGCAGGACGCATCGCCGACGTGGCGGCTCGCGCTGGGGCTGATCCAGCGAGGCATGCACGAGGAGGCGGCGCGGGCGCTGCGCGACTTCCTCCGCGAGAATCCGAACGACTCGCGAGTGCCTGAGGCGCGCTATCGCCTCGGCGTTGCGGAGGCCGAGCAAGGCAAGCACCAGAGTGCGGTCGAGCATTTTCGCGTCGCGTTGCGCACCGACGGGCTGCCGATGGTCGAGGAGTGTCGCTACCGACTCGGCACGGCGCTGATGGCAGCGAAGGATCCGGCGGGCGCGGCTGCGGTGTTCGAGGACTACTTGGGTGCTGCCCCGCGCGATCATTACCTGCGGGACACCGTCGAGTATGCGGCCGGTGAAGCGTGGCGCGATGCCGGGGACGACTCCCGCGCACTACCGCACTTTCAGCGGTGCGCGCAGTTGCGCGATGACAGTCCGCGCGGCCTCGCCTTCGCCGGCGGCTATCAAGCGGCGTTCGTCCATCTGCGTGCACAGCGCGCCGCCGACGCCCAGCGCTGCTTCGAGTCGCTGCTCACGCGATGGCCTCGCCACGAGGCGCGCGCCGAGCTCGCATATCTCGTGGGCGAGTCGGCACAGCGTGCAGGCGATCTCGAACGTGCCGAGAGTGCGTGGCGCGAAGTCGTGGGGCTCGGCGGCGAATTCGCGGACGACGCGCAGAGCGGGCTCGCCACCCTCGCGCAGTCACGCGGCGACACCCGAGCGACGATCGCCGAGCTGCGGCGCATTCTCGAGCGGGGCGACGATCCGAAACTCCAGCGCACGAGCCGACTCGCGCTCGCTCAGACGCTGGCTCTGGCGGATGAGGCCGCGGCTGCCGGGAAGGAGTTGGCGATCTTGCTCGCTACGGCGGACTTGGAGCCGGCGTTGCGCAGCGCTGCGCTGGAACTGCACGGTGAGTTGGCACTGCGTGCTGGGGATTCGGAGCAGGCGATCGCCGACTTCGCCGCGGCGCTGGAGTTCGCGGACGCCGCGGGCCGCGCGCGCGTGTCGAATCTGCGTGCTGAGGCACTCTTGGTCGGGGGGAGGGCGGCCGAAGCTGCGGGGGAGTTCGCGAAGGTGGCCCGCACGGCCACGTCGCCCCTGCGCGAAGATGCCCTTCACGGCGAGGTGCGTGCGCTTCATGCGGCCGGGAACCACACGCGAGCCGTTGAGCGCGCTCGCAAGTTCCTGAGCGAGCACCGCGATCACGAACTTGCCCCGCACATGCAGGCGGCGATCGCCGAGTCGTGCTACGCGGCGAAACAGTTCGCGGAGGCCCGCACGGAATTCGACGCACTCCTCGCGCACGAAGCCTTCGCGGCGACGGCGAAGGTAAAGGCTGCATGGTCCGCGTTCCTGCATCACGATCTGCCCGACGCTCGCGCTCGCTTCACGAAGCTGAGCGACGACTCGGCGCTGGGCGGCGACGCGCGCGCGGAGGCATTGTCGATGGTCGCGCGCATCGCGCACCAACAGGGTGACGGCGACGAGGTGATCGCCGCCGCGGATCGCTATGCCAAGCGACATCCCAAGGGCGAACACCTCACCGTCACCGAGCGGCTCGCGGCTCGAGTGCTGCGCGATCGCGGGTCACTCCGCGAGGCGAGTGCAAGGCTATCGAAGCTCGCGGCTCGGGCGGATGAGGCAACCGCGAGCGAACTCGCCTTCGAGCGCGCAGAAGTGAGCTTTCGGGCCGAAGACTATCGAGGCGCGCAGGATGCGTTCGCCCAGGCCGCATCCCGCGACGACGCGATCGGCGCCCGCGCGCTGGAGGGGCTCGCATGGTGCGCTTTCGAACTCGGCGACGATGCGGCGTGCATCGCCGCGATCGGACGGGCACTCGCGCATCCAGCCGCGGCGGCGATCGCTCCCGCGATGCGTGACCTCGAGGTCAGCGTGCACCAGCGAACCGGCAGCTTCGCGGATGCTGCACGCGCAGCCCGCACCTTTCTCGAGCAGTTTCCTGAGCATGCTCGCGCGCCCGAGGTCGAGCTCGCTCTTGGCACGGCCCTCGCTCGCCAGGGCGAAGATCGGGCCGCGCGCCAAGTCCTCGAGCGGGTGCTGGAGCGTCGTCGAAGCTCGCGCATCGACCTCGCTGCGTACGAGCTCGGCTTCGTGTGTCGTCGTCTGAGCGACGCGCCCGCCGCGCAACGTGCTTTCAGGCGGGTCGTGAAGGACTCGGCGGATCGCGAGCTCGCCGATGAGTGTCGCATCCTTCTGGCCGAGGGCCTGCGGGCTGACGGGAAGGGCGCTGCCGCGGCCGACATGTTGCGAGCGGTCGAACACGAATCGCAGCAAGCGCGCGCTCAATATCTCCTCGGCGAGATCCTGCTTGCGGCCGGCGACGCTGCTGCTGCCAGCGCGGCGTTCGCGAAGGCCGCGGCCAGTCCCAAGGGTGCGACGCTCCGTGCGGACGCGACGTTCGCGGCGGCGGAGAGTGCGCACCTTGCCGGCGATCACGCGGCGGTGATCGCCCAGCTCTCGCGGTTCTCGCGCGAGTTCCCCGATCATCCCAAAGTCGGCCGTTCACAGCTCTACCTGGGCGAGGCATACCTCGCGAGCGCGGACGCCAAGGGCGCCATCGGAGCGCTCGAGCG
Organism: Planctomycetota bacterium; assembly: GCA_050181465.1. Lineage (GTDB taxonomy): Bacteria > Planctomycetota > UBA1135 > UBA1135 > UBA2386 > JACRLW01. The sequence goes on along the minus strand of JBFXDD010000022.1, from coordinate 67,831 downwards.
CTACCTCGCTGCGGACGTCGCGGACGACGGCACCGTCGGACGAGCGCGTGCCCACCTCGGACTCGGCAAGGCGCGTCGGGCGCGCGGCGAGGGTGCGCGGGCACGCGCAGAGTTCGAGAAGGTCGTGAACTTGTCGGAGGGAGCCCTCGGTGCCGAGGCGACCTTCTGCCTCGGTGAGATCGCGCGTGACGGTGGGGACCAGCGGGCTGCGGCCGACGCCTTCACCAAGGTCGCGATCTTGTTCGCCGAGCCGAACCTTGTGTCGTCGGCACTGCTCGAAGCGAGCAAGTGCTGGCATGCCCTCGGGCAGGCGGACAAGGCGAGGAAGCTGCTCGACGAGTTGCTGGAGAAACATCCTCGAACCGAAGCGGCAATCGCCGGCAAGTCGCTGCGCGCGCAGCTCGAAACCGAAGGCAACGGAGTGCGGAGACAATGACACACGACTCGTTCTCGATTCTGGGCGCGGCGCAGGGCGACGCCGCGGCGACCACCCGCACCTTTGGCGAGTTCCTCGCCTCGGGTGGTGAGTTGATGATCCCGATCGGGATCTGTTCCGTCGTCGTCCTCGGTCTCACCATAGAGCGACTGCTTTCGCTGCGTCGCGCGCGCGTCCTCGATGCGCCGACCGCGACGGCATTGGCTTCGCTGCGTGACGGGCAGCCGCGAGTGGCGCGCGAGGCCTTGGGCGATGCGCGCTGCTTCGCGTCGCGCGTGCTCGCCGCCGGGCTGCGGCGCGAGGGTTACGCCGTCGCGGAGGTCGAGAGCGCGATGGAAGACCAAGCGCAGAAGGAGTTCGATCGCCTGCGGCGCAACATTCGACCGATCACCTTGATCGGAGCGATCGCACCGCTGCTCGGCCTCCTCGGCACAGTGCTCGGGATCTCCGAGGCATTCCATCAGGTCAGCAGTCATGGGATGGGCAAGCCGGAGATGCTCGCCGGCGGTATCGAGGTTGCGTTGACCACCACCATCGCCGGGTTGTTCGTCGCCATCCCCGCGATGATTCTCGGTAGTTGGCTCCTGGCGCGCGCCCGGCGACTCGTGGCGTTCGTCGACGAGTCCCTGTCTCCGGCCGTCGAGCAGATCGCGGCGAAGCCCACGACGGCCCAAAGCAACGCGGAGAGTCATGCGGCTTGATTCCGACGATCGCGACGACGACGCCCCGAACTTGACTCCGCTCATCGACGTGGTGTTCCTGCTTCTCGTGTTCTTCCTCGTCGCGACCACCTTCGCGAAGGAGGAGGTCGAACTCGACTTGGAGCTGCCCTCCGCGCGGACCGGGACGAAGGACGACGCGCCGCAGCCGATCGTGGTGTACGTCGATCGAGACGGCCGCCTCTTGGTCGATGGTCGCGCGACGACGCTCGAAGGCCTGGAACAGCGGCTGCGCGCGGCAGCGTTGCGCGATCGCGGCCAGGAAGTCTTGATTCGCGGTGACACGCAGGTCCAACTCGGCCGCGTCGTCGAGGCTTTCGACGCCTGTCGCGCGGCGTCGCTCACCAAGGTCGCGATCGCTGCGGCTCCGGCGGTCGCTGAATCGAAACGCTGACCATGAAGCGCCTGACGCGATTCGTCCTTGCGGGTCTGGCAGCGGTCGTCGCGATCGGTGCGGGCGGAGCGCTCGTGGTGCTGCGGCTCGGCCGCCCGCTGTTCTATTCCGACGGTTCAACCCTCATCCGCGCGGATGGTCTGGCCGATCGACCGATGCAGGTCTTCGATCGGCCGCTCGTGCAGTTCGACCTGCCGGGTCCGGTGCGTGGCCGCGTCGAGTACTTGTCCGACGGTCGGGTCCTCTACGGACGCGCGATCGACGAGAGCGCGACGAGTCTCGTGACCTTCGACCCAAGCCGCCCTGATCTCGAGCCGGTGGCGCTCGGAATCGATGCCGACGGTCACGACTTCTCGCCCTGGCTCATGAGCAACGGCGACCTCCTGTTCACCTCCGATCGCGACGGCGGCGTCGGCGGCTTCGATCTCTGGCGCGCGCGGTCTTTGGGGGACGGTCGATTCGCGTCCCCGATGCCGCTCGACGAGCGCATCAATACGCTGGCCGACGAAGTCGACCCGACGCTGGCGCCGACTCGAGATCATCTCGTCTTCGTGCGTCGGAGTCCGGACGCGCGCGAGACTTCGTTGTGGCAGGCGGCGCTCGAGGGCGGGGTGCAGGCGAGCCGGCTGTTCGTCACGCGCGCCAACTCGCGATTGGGCGAGTTGTCGACGATCCTCGATCGTGAACCGGCGTTCTCCGGCGACGGCACCTACCTGTGGTTCCTGCGCGAACGTGCTGGGCAGGCGCCGCGTCTGCTCGGCGCGGCATGGCACGTCGATCACTTCGACGAGCCGCTCGCCGAGTTCGAATTGGAACGCGGCGTCGTGGTGCATGGCCCACGACCGCTCGGCGAGGACCTCGCGCTCGTTCGCGACGGCAGTCCGGTACAGACGCTGCGTGCGCACGCGCGCCTGGTGCGGCCGTGGTGGGAGGGCCAAGCCGCCCTCGAACGCGTGCTGGCGTGGGTGCTGCTCGCCGCGCTCGTGCTCCTGACTTTGCTCCTGCTAGGCCTGCGTTGGCGGGCGTTGGACATCGTCACCTGGTGCTTGCTCGGTTCCTTGCTGGTCCACCTTCTCTTGTGGTGGTTCCTGCGCGATGTCTTGTTGCCGGAGGCCGAGCCCGCATCGGGCGGCGATGGCGAGCGGATGTCGATCACCATGCTCGATCCGGCAGCAGCCGAAGCTGCGGCCGATGGGGTCGGCGGCGATCGAGTCGCGCAGGCGACGACGGCGCAACGTTCGCGCGAGGACTTGGCGACGGCGACGACAGCGCCGGGCAGCGATCTGGCGCGAGCCTCGACGCCCGAACGAACGACGGCGATCGATCTGCCGCGGGCCACTCCGACGATCGCCGCGGTGGAAGTCGACACGCAGACGCCTCGACTCGCCGACGCAGCCGCCGCGATCGTGCCGTCGGCGATCGACGAGACCATTCCGGCGGCCGCAGCAGCGCTCCCGACGCCGGCGTCCGCGACCGCGACGCCCGTGCACGCGAGTGAGCGCAGTCTCGTCGCGGTGTCGACCCTGATGGATCCGAGTTCTGCGACGGCACCTTCGGCGAACTCTGCCCTCGCGGCAGCTGCCGGGCACCGGGAGGCCGTCGCGGTCGAACTGCCGCGCACGACTCCGCGCAGTCGGACCGTGGCACCCGTCGGGGTCGCCGTCGAGGACCAGGTCGCTGGGACGGCCGATGTTCCGCCCCGCGAGGATCCGCGGCTCTCGGCACGAACCGCTGCGGTGGACACGCTCGTGGGATCGGCTCCGCGCGAAGCCTCCCATCGAGCCGAACCCAAGTCGGGGCGCGCGAGCGATGCCTCGGCGACGCGACTCGAAGCTCCGCAGGCGCCCGCGAGTTCGCTCGACTTCGCGAAGCCCAAGCGCTCGCCGTCCTCCGCTGCTGCGAGCGAGTTGCCGCGCGCGGTTCCGACGATCGCGGCTGCGAACCACACACTGCCGGTGGTAGCCCTGCGCGACGAGAACGCGAAGGTCGCGCAGCCGGTACGTTCCGTCGACCAAGGTGAACTGTCGCAGTCGCTCGCGTCGCTCGCGCCGCAGCAGTCACCGTCGCGCAGCGTGGATCGCACGAGCCCAACTCGAGTCGCTGCCGAGTCGGTCGGGTCGGCGGATTCTGCTCCTGTGGAGGCAGCACGACCGCCCGAGGCCTCACTGCTCGCGCCGGTCCGCCGCAGCACGCCGAAGCCCGCGATCGTCGCGCAGGAACGGCCGGCGGTTCCGCTCTACGGCAACCGATTCGGCCCGAACAAGGCAGTGGCGATCGAGCGTTTCGGCGGGACTGCCGAGACGGAGCGTGCGGTGGCGAGCGGTCTGAGGTACCTGGCGCAGATCCAGCATCGCGACGGTCACTGGGGGCGCCAACGCGTCACCAGCGAGAAGTACGGCGAGGTGTACGTCGGCAAGACCGGTCTTTGTCTCCTTGCCTTCCTCGGTGCGGGGCACACGCACCGCGGGAACACCGAGTACCAGGACCAAGTGCGCCGTGCGCTCGATGCGCTGCTCAGTGCGCAGGATCAGGCGACCGGCCACTTCGGCGACACTTCGGCCTACTCTCACGGGATCGCGACCTACGCGCTCGCGGAGTGTCTCGCGATCACGTCGGACAAAGCGTTGCGAGCGCCGCTGGAGAAGGCCGTCGCTTGGATCCTCAACAACCAGAACGACACGCGGGATCGTCGCAGCCGCGGTGGTTGGGGCTACTTCTCGGCGACGCGGCGGCCCGAGGATCCGTACGCCCGAACCTCGACCACGGTGTGGCAGGTGATGGCGTTGGAATCGGCTCGCATCAGCGGCATCGAAGTCCGACCGGAGGCGCTCGCGGCCGCGCGTGGCTTCCTGGCGGGCATGTTCGACGAACGGCTGGGCGCCTTCCTCTACAACCGGGAGCCCGGTCGCCTCGCGTCGAGCTGGAAGACCTTGCCGGCGTCGACTCCGGCCGCGGTGTTCTGCCTCCTCTTGCTCGGCGAGGATCCCGACGATCCGCGCATCGTCGGCGGCTTGCGCTACACGCTTGATCGACGTCCGCGCGCGTGGCGCGATGTCAGCGATGAGCGGTTCGTCATGCGCGCCGAAGGGCATCCGTACTTTTGGTACTGCGGATCCTTGGCCTGCTTCCTGGCCGGCGGCGAGAGCTGGTCGCAGTGGAATCAGGCGCTGAAGGACGTGTTCCTTCCGGCGCAGCGGGAGGACGGCTCGTTTGCGCCGATCGGTGCCTACGCGCGTTACGCCGACGACCGCGACGATCACGCGGCGTTCACGACCGCGATGGCGGTCTTGTCGTTGGAGGTCTATTACCGCTACACGACGCCGCTGTTGGAGCCGCGTTAGCCCGGGCCATCCATGAACGCCTGCTGCGATCGGCCCAACTCGCGGCCGACGCCGCTCCATGCCGGGCACCGACCTGAGTCGATCTCGCGACGACGTTCACGAGTCGTCCGGGCCAGCCGAATCGAAGACAGTCGCGGGGTCGCCGACTATCCTCTCGCGCCTCCGTGAGCGAGATCTTGCGAAGTGACGAAGAGTTGGCCGGCTGGCGGGCACTGGCCGACGGTTCCTGTGCCGGATTGCTGGAAGCGGTGAATGCCATCGGGGACTTGGAGGCGATCACCGTCGCCGAGTTGTCGGCGCTGCGCGCGCTCGCGCTTCCGCGGCAGGTAGCGCGCGCACTCGAGCTTGTGCGATCCCGCCGGCGGGCGATCGGGAAACTGGCCGACTCGGAGAGTTGGCTGCTCGATCGCGAAGGCCTGGAACAGGCGAGCGGCACGCTGGTGGCGCAGTACAAGGCGCGCCGCTTCGTCGAACTCGGCGTGGACCGTGTTCTCGATCTCTGCTGCGGAGTGGGCGCCGATGCGCGTGAACTCACGGCGATGCTGCCGGCCGCGGACGTGCTCGCGGTCGATCTGGATCCGCTGCGAACGATGATGACGGCGCACAACGCCGGTTGTCGCGTCGAGGTCGCCGACGTGCGGGACCTCGATCTCGGCGCCGCGGCGCTGCACGTCGATCCGGCGCGGCGGGTCGAAGGCGGTGGTGGTCGGCGCTGGCGACTGAAGGATCATCGGCCGGGTCCGGAGTTCCTGTCGCCGCTCTGTGTCCGGCAGGCACCGGCGGCGATCAAACTGGGCCCCGGGATCGACTTCGGCGAGCTGCCTGAGTTCGCAGCGACCGAGATCGAGATCCTCGGCACCGAGCGAGGCTTGGTGCAGGCGGTCGTGTGGTGCGGTCCGATTGCCCACGCCGCCGGGCTTCGAACGGCTACGCGCGTCGATCGCGGGCTGAGCTTTCGCGCGCGGCCGCGGTCACTGCCGGTCGATCCCGCGTTGCGTCGCTATCTCGTGGTCCCCGAACCCGCGCTCGAACGGGCGGGGCTCGTCGCCGCGCGTGTCCCTGAACTCGCCGAACTCGCGCCCGGTCTCGGTCTGTGCAGCGTCGACGCACCGCTGCCTGATCCGTGGTTTCGAAACTACGAGATCCTCGAGTCCGTCGCGTGGCGGAACGATCGCATCGCCGCAGCCCTCGCGCGACAGGATGTCGGTGCGTTGACGGTGAAGATCCGCGGGAAGGTTGCCGACGCGAACGAGGCGCAACGGCGTTGGCAGGGCAACGGGTCGCAGTCGCTGGTGCTGTTCGGCTTTCGCCAAGGAACCTCGGCGCGAGCGATCATCGCACGCGAATCGTCGTGACTCCGGGTGCGGACTCGGTCGAGTTCTCGGTGCCTTCGCTGGTGGCTCCGACGCTGTTCTCGAAGGTGATCGTCAGGTCGGTTCCTGCGGCGACCGTCGGTTCGACCGTGAAGGGAATGCGCACCAGCTTGCCGGTCGGCAACTGCGCGGCGTCGGCACTCGAGGTGTCCCCGAAGACCAAGCGATAGCGGCCGTCGACGACCGTGTGGCCGGCGACCGCGATGGATGTGCCGATGGTCGAAGGCTCGCCGAAGCGCACGCGACTCGGTGGATAGAGGAGGTCGATCTGTGCCAGAGTCGGCAACGGCGGATCACCGAGGAACGCGATCTCCAGGTCGCCGGTGCGGACACCCGGAGCGAGGGTCACTTCCTCAGCGCCGATTCGGGGCACCACGCGAGCCGAGGAACCGCCGCCGCCACCGCAGCCGGACACCAGGGCCAGCAGGACGAGGAGCGACAGACGACAGCAGGCATCGAGGAAAGCGACGGACGCAAGGAGCTTCACCGTGGCTAGCATAGCCCACGAATCCGCCGCTCACCGATGCTTCGACGCCATCGACTCCAACGCCCCGATCCCTACGTTCGCGCGGCATCGGCACTGTGCCGCGCCGTCGGCATCGCGCTGACCGTCGCGTGCGTCCGCGGCGTCTCGAACGCTCAGGAACCTCGCTTGAACCACCTCGCCGGCCAGACCTCGCCCTACCTCCTCCAGCACGTTCGCAACCCGGTCGACTGGCATCCCTGGGGCGCGGTTGCGCTCGAAAGAAGCAAGCGCGAGGACAAGCCGATCTTCCTCTCGATCGGCTACGCCGCGTGCCATTGGTGCCACGTGATGGAGCACGAGAGCTTCGAGGATCCCAAGGTCGCGGCCTACCTGAACGAACACTTCGTGTGCATCAAGGTCGATCGCGAGGAGCGGCCCGACCTCGACGAGATCTACATGGCCGCGGTGCAGGGCATGACGGGTCATGGCGGCTGGCCGATGTCGGTCTGGCTCACGCCGGACCAGAAGCCGTTCTACGCGGGGACCTACTTTCCGCCGACGGAGGGTCGCGGGCTGCCGAGCTTCCTCCGCGTGAGCCGACATGTGGCGGAGCTGTGGCGGGATCGGCGCGACCTGGTGATCGACAACGCCGAGAAGGTGACCGAGTACCTGCGCGGCAACTTGGCGCCGGAACTCGCGCCGGGCGAGCCTTCCGTGAAACTGCTGCAGACCTTCCTCGAGCAGAGCGCAGGCCACTTCGACGACAAGCATCCCGGGTTCGCGCAGGCACCGCAGTTCGCTCCGAAGTTTCCGCACGCCGCGGAGCTCCAACTGCTCGTGCGAATGAGTGTGGGGCCTGACGGTGAGCGCGCGCGCACCATGGCGTATCGAACGCTTCACGCGATGGCCGACGGCGGGATCCACGATCAACTCGGCGGCGGCTTCCACCGCTATGCCGTCGACCGTGCCTGGCTCGTGCCGCACTTCGAGAAGATGCTCTACGACAACGCGCTGTTGGCGCCGGTGTACGCCGAGGCGTTCGGGCAGAGCGGCGACCAACGCTTCGCCGAGGTGACGCGTTGGACGCTGGACTATCTCGTCCGCGAGATGCAGGATCCAGCGGGCGGATTCTGGTCTTCGACGGATGCCGACAGCGAAGGTGAGGAGGGCCGCTACTTCGTGTGGACGAAGGCCGAGATCGACCGTGTCCTCGGCGAGGACGCCGCCTTGTTCGGCAGAGCCCACGACGTCCGCGAGAGCGGCAACTGGGAGGGGCACGTGATTCTGCGTCGTGTCGCGAGCCAGGCGGACCTCGCACGCGAGGCCGGTCTCGGCGAGGACGTCGTGGCCGCGCGATTCGCAGCTGCGCGAAGCAAGTTGCTGGCCGTGCGCCGGACGCGCGTACCGCCGGGAACGGATGACAAGGTGCTCGTCGCGTGGAACGGGATGGCGATCGCAGCCCTTGCCGAGGGCTACTGCCTGCTCGGTGAGGAGCGATGGCTCGTGGCGGCGCGACGCGCGGCGAACTTCGTCCTCGCGGAGCTTCGCACAGAGGACGGCGCGCTGTTGCGGACGTGGCGCGACGGCAAGGCACAGCTCGCGGGGTATCTCGAAGACTACGCCTACTTCGCACACGCGCTCGCGAGTCTGTACCAAGCGGACTTCGATCCGCGCTGGTTACGTGAGGCGAAGGCGCTGGTCACGCAGATGGACGCACGGTTCGGCGATGAAGCGAGCGGCAGCTTCTTCTTCACCGCACACGATCATGAAGCGCTCCTCACGCGGAGCGTCAGCGTCACCGAGTCGTCGACGCCGTCCGGCGTCGCGACGGCCGTGCAGGCGCTGTTCGATGTCGGAGCCTTGCTGGGCGAGGACGAACTGTGGCAACGTGGCGGTCGCGCGTTGCGGGCTCACCACGGCATCCTCGACGAGTTCCCGGTGGCGGCACCGGGCCTGGCGCTCGCGGCCCATCGCTGGCTGTCCGATCCGCGCGAGGTCGTGATCGTCGCTGAGGATGTCCAGAGTGCCGCCGCCATGCTCGCGGCAGCTCGCAACGCCACGCCGCGCATCCATGCGATCCATCTGGTCACACCGAAGAACGGCCAGGAACTCGCTGCTCTGTCGAAGGTCGTCGCGGACAAGCCGATGAAGGACGGCAAGCCGACCGCCTATGTATGTCGTCGCGGCAGTTGCGAGGCGCCGACCACGAGCGCCGGTGAGTTGGCTCATGCCCTGGCGGTGACGCGATGAGTCGCGTATCGGCCGGGCTTCTGACCGCAGCCCTCACTGCGTCGATGTCGGGGGTGCTCCCGCAACTGCTGACCGGGCAGGGACCCGCAACCGCGACGACGCATTGGGCGTTTACCGCGCCACGTCGCTTCGCGGCACCGTCGGTGCGGGATCACGAGCGAGTTCGGGATGTGATCGATGCGTTCGTACTGGCGGCACTTGAACGCGACGGGCTCGGCTTCGCAGAGGAGGCCGAGCGCCGGATCCTGATCCGACGGCTGAGTCTGGACTTGCTCGGACTGCCGCCGACCACCGCCGAGATCGCGGACTTCCTGGCCGACTCCTCGCCGACCGCCTACGAGTCGCTCGTGGATCGCTGGCTCGAACGCGAGGAGTTCGGTGAAGCGATGGCGCTCGATTGGCTGGATGCGGTGCGCTTCGCCGATACCAACGGCATCCACCACGATCACTATCGCGAGGTCAGCGCCTATCGCGACTGGGTCATTCGTGCCTTCGCCGAGAATCTGCCGTACGACCGCTTCGTGTCGGCGCAGATCGCCGGCGATCTGTTGCCCGAGGGTGGTCGTGATGGGCAGATCGCGTCGGGCTTCCTTCGCCTGCATCGAATCATCGATGTGGGCACCGCGCTGCCGGAAGAGAGCCACGCCAACAACGTGATCGATCGCGTGACCGCGGTCGGCACGGCGTTCTTGGGGCTGACCCTGCACTGCGCGGCGTGTCACGACCACAAGTACGATCCAGTTCGTCAGCGTGAGTTCTACGGGCTGTTCGCCCTCTTCAACAATCTCGACGGTGCGCCGGAGACCGGCGGACGCAGCGGAACCGACTTCCTGCGCGGTCTCCAGCCGCCGTACATCGACCTGCCCAGCGCGGAGCAGGCCGCGGCTCTCGCCGATCATGGCCAGCGACTGGCCACGCTGCGTGACGCGATCGCGGCACTCGAGAAGACGCCGGCCCAGTCGCGCGACGCCGCTGTGACGGCGCGGCTGCAGGAGGCAAAGGAATCGCACAAGCGCATCGCCGCCGAACGTGATCGGGTTCTCATGGATGTTCCGGCTGCGCTCGTGATGCGCGAGCGCGCAGAGCTGCGCGAAGCCTTCGTTCTCGATCGGGGTGACTATCAGCGGCCGGGCGCCAAGGTCGAACGGCACACCCCGGCATTCCTTCCACCCCTGCGCACGAGCGGTCCGATCCCGACGCGGCTCGATCTCGCGAACTGGCTGGTGTCGCCCGAGCATCCGCTCACCGCGCGGGTGTTCGTCAATCGAGTCTGGCAACACTTCTTCGGGTGCGGTCTGGTCAAGACCGCCGAGGACCTCGGGACCCAAGGTGAGCTCCCGAGTCACCCCGAGGTGCTCGATGAACTCGCGATCGGATTCGTCGAGTCCGGCTACGACGTCAAGGCGCTCGTGCGTCGCATCGTGCGTTCCACGACCTATCGCCAGTCGTCGTCCGCAGCTGCAGCGGCGTTCGCACTCGATCCGGAGAACCGGCGGCTGGCGCGCGGACCGCGCGTGCGGCTCCCCGCGGAGGTCATTCGGGATCAGGTACTCGCGGCGAGCGGACGGTTGGATCGCACGAGGTTCGGCAAGAGCGTAAAGGTGCCCCAACCGCCGGGGTTGTGGGAAGCCGTCGCGTTGCCGGATTCCTACCCGCGAGTGCACGTCGCCGATCCCGGAACGGCGATCTACCGGCGCAGCATCTACACGTTCTGGAAACGCGGGTTGCCGCCGCCGCAGATGACGATACTCGATGCTCCGGCACGTGAGAGTTGCGTGGCTCGCCGTGAACGCACGAACACGCCGCAGCAGGCGCTGCTGTTGCTCAACGAGCCGGAGTACCTGGGCGCCGCCGCGCACCTCGCCGCGACGTTGGTTCGAGACGGCGGATCGGACGGCGACCGGATCGACGCCGTGTTCGAGATCTTCACTGCGCGTCGCCCATCGACTGCCGTGCACGCTGAACTGGCTGCGCTGCTGCAGCACCTTCGTGCCACCTACGCTGCCGACGAGATCGCCGCGCGGGCGGTCAGTCGGACTGCGCATCGGCCCGCGGATTCCACCGCGTCGGATGCCGCCGAACACGCCGCATGGACGCTGCTGGTGAGCACCATCCAGAACCTCGAGTTGACCCGCACCAAGGACTGAACCGATGGTCGATCCACGCCGCCTCGAGAGAGCCCGCGACCTGGCCACGCTGCTGTCGCGTCGTCGATTCCTGCAATCGACCGGAATGGGGCTCGGTGCGACTGCCGCCGCTGCGCTGTTCGGTGCACCTGCACCCGTCCCTCGTTCGATGGGTATCGGTACGCATCACGCACCGCGCGCGCGCCGCGTCATCTTCCTGTTCATGGCCGGAGCACCGAGCCAGCTCGAGCTGTTCGACTACAAGCCGGGATTGGCTGCTCGCTTCCGCGAGCCGCTGCCCAAGAGCATCAGCAACGGGCAGCGCGTCACCGCGATGACGCGCGGACGGGAGCAGTTGGTGATGCCTTCGAAGTTCGGCTTCCTCCAGCATCCGAAGACCGGAGTCCATTGGAGCGAGTTGCTCCCGTATCTGCGGACCTGGGCCGCCGAGGATGTGTGTGTCATCAAGTCGATGCACACACATGCGATCAATCACGATCCAGGCAAGAACTTCGTGTGCACGGGGTCCGAGATCCCGGGCAAGGCCAGCATGGGGGCATGGCTGAGTTACGGACTCGGGTCGGGCAACCGTGATCTCCCCGACTTCATGGTGTTGACCTCGGCCTTCTGGACCGGCGGCACCCGGAACGTGCAGGGGCTCTACAGCCGCCTGTGGGGGAGCGGGTACCTGCCGACGAGGCACCAAGGCACAGCACTGCAAGCCAATGGCGATCCGGTCCTGTTCCTGTCGAATCCGGCCGGCGTCGACAGCAGCGTTCGTCGTCGGATGCTCGACGCGCTCGGTGCGATCGACCGCGCTCACGGTTCGATGAGCAACGATCCCGAGGTGGCGACCACGATCGCGCAACGTGAGATGGCCTTTCGGATGCAGACTTCGGTGCCGGAACTCGTCGACGTGAGTTCGGAACCCCAGAGCGTGCGCGCGCTGTACGGTCCCGAAGTCGAGAAGCCGGGTTCGTTCGCTCGCAACTGTCTCCTCGCGCGTCGCATGATCGAGCGCGACGTCCGCTTCGTGCAGTTGTTCCATCGCGGCTGGGACCATCATTCGATCCTCCCGACCCAACTGCCCGGTCAGTGCTACGACGTTGATCAACCCACCGCGGGACTCATCGTCGACTTGAAGCAGCGTGGCCTCCTGGATGACACGCTCGTCGTGTTGGCCGGCGAGTTCGGGCGAACCGTGTATGGCCAAGGTCGGCTCGAGCCGGGCGATTACGGCCGCGACCACCATCCGCGCTGCTTCTCGGCCCTGATCGCCGGCGGGGGGATCCGTGGCGGTATCGAGTACGGCGAGACCGACGAGTTCAGCTACAACATCGCGCGCGATCCGGTGGGGGTCTCGGACCTGCACGCGACGATGCTCTACCTGCTCGGGATCGACCACGAGCGGCTGACGTTTCGATTCCAGGGCCTCGATCAGCGTCTGACCGGTGTGGAACCCGCGCAGGTCGTGCGAGGCATCTTGGCCTGACGTCGATCGGTTGCGGTGGGTCGGCCAGCCGAGAGTCCGTGCCGAGAATTTCTCGCCACGTTCGCGGCCGCCTGCGGATCACCTGGTGATGACCAACGTCAAGACCCCGATCGAGACGATCGAAGTACCCGACCACTCCGACGGTTCCACGCTCCGAGTGCACGTAGAGTCCTGTACCGAGGTCGGCAATGCCGGCGTCCCCGGGATGCAGGTCCTCTACCTCGGCAACATCGTCTGTTTCGAGCCGCGGATGGCCAATCAGATCGCCTACGCGGCGCGATCGGCCGGCCTGAACGAGGCGTTCCTCGCCGATCGTTCATGGGCCGTGCACGACGATCAATACGTCAAGCTCCACCTCGTCTTGGACACCCCGCCGAAGGTGCGTGTCGAGGTGAAGACCCGCTCGAAGAAGCTGCCGGTCATCAAGGAATACGCGTTGCCGTTCGAGTTGGACGTCGACTGACCTTCGCTCGACGCCCGACTCTCGACTCGATGATCTGGCCCGGATTACTCGTGAACGTCTGCTGCGATCGCCACAAGTCGCGCCCAGCGGCGTCGCTACGACGGCTCCTCCCTGGCAGCGTAGCTACAGCTACGCTTCGGTCGTCGACCGTCGTAGCTCCTTGCCGGGCATCGACTCGTGTCGATCTCGCGACGACGTTCACGAATCATCCGGGCTAGGCCAACACTGCATGACCGACATTCCGACTGGATTCGTGCGAACGGAAGTTCCGGCGCGGCTGGCCGACCTGGGGCTGACCTTCGCTCGGCCGGCAGAATGGGTGCTCGTCGACCTGCCGGCGGAGGCGACCGACTTCGACGCGCCCGCTGCCTTCGCGGTGCTGGCGGTGGCGATGGCCCCCTTCGCGGCGATCGTCTTCAGTGTCGGTGCCCGTCCGGCCTATTCCGACGGCACGGTCTCCGATTGGCTAGAGTGGCTCGCGCGAGATCAGGGCTACGATCCCGGCCCGGTCGAAGCAGAGAGCTTCTTCCAGCATCCGGCAGTCGGTTGTTGGGCGATGCAGCAGAGCGACGGCGGGTTGTTGCGGATGCGACTCGTGCTCTTCGAGGATGGTGGCCGCCTCGTGCAGGTCAGTGTCATGGCGCCGCAGGCACTCTGGTCGTCAGTGCACGACACGCTGCGCACCATGCTCGCGACCTTCTCACTCACGGCGTCGCGCGGGGGGACGGCTGCGCTGGCGCCGTCCGGCATCGACTTGCCCGCGACGAGCTTCGAAGCGACCGGCGTCGAAGTTGCCCGCACGGTGCCGAAGCCCGCGGCTGAGCCAGCGTGCTCGACGGCGACCGAGGTCGTCGAGGAGTTCGACCACGCCGCAACCGAGCCGGAGATCGAGTCGTCCGAGCCGGCGGCCGCGGGCGACGACCTGCCGATCGTGAGCGTCGACACCGGTGCGCCTGAATCCTACGCAAGGGTTGCCAGGGCAGCGGACGCGGGCACCCTGCATGCCGACCACGCATTGAATCAGCGGCTGCTACAGGCCGGTGCGGGATTCTCGGCGCCGATCGTCACCGATCACGGTGCCGCGTGTGCGGCGGCGACCGTCACCGCCGCCGCACTCCGGGCCGTGCTGACGGTCCCCTACGGCTGGCATGTCCTCGATGACACCCGTCGCACGCTCGTCCACGACGGTGATGGCGGCGTGCAGATCGCGCTGTCTCGTCGCGAACGGGCCGGTCGCAGCGAGCACGAGTTCCTGCTCGAGTTCTGGCGGCAGGTGCGTGTGGATGCACCCGCGGTCGAAGCGCAGCGCGTCCGCTTCTCGACGACCGAGGCACTGCTGATGCGGAACCTCCCGGTTCACGACGAGCTGCTCGCGCAGTCGGTGCTGCTGCGGCGTGCGCCAGAGGATCAGTTCCTGGTGGTGCGCGTGACGAGTGCCGTCCACGAGCACGAGCGTGCTCTCAACACTGCCGAGTTGCTGTTGATCCACGCCGAGTTCCTCGACGAGCCGATCGAGGGCCCCGACTGGTGGGGGGAGGCGGTACTGCTCGCGCGACTGGGTCGCTTGGAGGACGCCGAGCTGCGCATCCGCAGCGCCGTCGATCATCTCGGCGCCTACTCGCAGATCGCGCACCTGCACGAACTGCGTGGCGATCGCCTCAGGGTCCGCGGCGATCTCGACGGCGCACGTGCGGCGTACGAGCGGAGCGCGGAGTGGATGGATGCGATGGCGGCGGGGGCCACCAGCGGCGGCGAAGGAGCCGCGCTGTCACGCGAGCGGGACGCCCATCGCGAGCGCCTCGGTTTGCCGCGATTCTCGGAGTGAGCGCAGGCGGCTCAGCCGTTGAGCCAGTCGCGATAGCGATCGACGAAACGCTGCAGACGGTCTGCGGTCGCGGTGTCGAGCTCGCTGAGCTTCTTCGCCTGACCGATTCCGTCCCGCAGGTCGCGGAACGGCGCGGTCTCCAGCAGGAATGCCGGGAAGCTCTGCGCCGGAGCAGGCGGTTCGACGAGCGTCGCCACGCGGGGGAGCCAGCGCGCCTGCTCGCGCTGGAAGGCGCTCCGCAGGCAACGGCGTTCCGCCGCGGTCAGCGACCACGGATCGAACTCGAGGAGACGAACGAGGACCGAGACCTCGTCGGTAGAGGCGAGCAACGCCATGCGGGTTAGCTTGTGGGGCCAGAGCCAGGCCCCGCCTGCTTGCCGATCGGCGATCGAGCGGCCAACCTTGAGCCGATGCCCGATCTTCGCCGGAGACTGTGGTCGCGGGTGCCCCACAGCGGGCGGGGCGAGGCGGCTCGATTCGCCCTCCGGGTCGGCCCTGCGGGCATCTACGTCGCCAATGCACTGCTCTGCCGAGAGGACGGCACGGAGGATCTGTTCGTGCACACGGCTACCGACGGCGCTGTCGGCGCTCTGACTTGGGTCGGTTCACGGGGCAACCTGGTCGCGCTCTCGCAGCACACCGAGCTCAGTGCCGCGCTCGGGTCCGAGATCGCCGCGATGCCGCTCGGCTGGCGTATCGCGATCGCAGATGGGCCGTTCCTCGCCGCGCTGCTCGCGAGCGAGTCGCGTCCGCCGCTGGTGTGTCGGGAACAGGTCTACTATCGAGCCGATCCGTCCACCGTGGGACGAACGGCGCCGGAGTGTCGGCTGGCCGAACCCGCAGACTCGGACGCACTGTGTGAAGCAGCGCTCGCGCTGAACGAGAGTGATCTGTGCATTCCCCGCGATCGCGTGCATCGAGGTTGGCTGCGACGGACGGTTCGTCGGCGAGTTCGCGACGGCCGAACCTACGTAGTGGGTCCACTCGGCGCGCCCCGTTGCAAGTTGGATGTCGGCAGCCGCGGACCGGCGGGCATCGTCCTGGAAGGCGTGTTCACGGATCCCGCGTGGCGAAGTCGTGGACTGGCGTCGACGCTCGTACGAAGCGTGATCGCGGCCCTCGCTCACGACGGACTTCCGATCGTCCTGCATGTTGCCGAGTCCAACGTTGCCGCACGCGCTGCCTATGCGCGCGCGGGCATGCAGCCCGTGGATCACGTCGGGATCCTGCTGCGGGATCGGTGAGCGTCGGGCGGCAAGTCACCGCGATCCCAGCTCACGAGCGACGATCGCCAAGCGCGGCGAGAGCAGCGGGTGGACGATTCCGGCCCGAAGGTCGTGGCGGTGGAGCGATGCGCGTAGATCGGAACGCAAGACGTTCGCGTCCTGCGTGCGGCCGAGCAGCATCATCACGCGGGCGAGCTCCAAGCGATCGAGGGCGTCGTTGGAGCGAAGCTGCGCCTGCGCCAATTGCGTGGCCTCGGCGTCGATGCGACCGGCGGCGCGGGCCACGGCAGCTCGCAGTCGAGCCGCGAGCACGTCCTCCTGCGACCCGGCAAGGGTTCGGATCGCGAGTTCCGCACTGTCTTGGTCAGCGGCCGCGATTGCCGCCATGCCGCCCAGCCAGGTGAGCGTCGGCAACAAGGTCCCGTTCCGCACCGGAAGTTGAAGGAAGTGGCCGAGCCGCGTGAGGAGTTCTGCGTGCGCGTTCAAGCGCAGGAGCGCGACCCCGTCGTCGGCCAAAGCCTGCACACGCGACTCGAGTAAGGTCGGCCGGTCGTGAAGCCACTGGAGATCCGCCAGCAGGTGCGCGCGCGCATCGTCGTCGCGACCGTCGAGGATCGCCAGTGCAGCCCGGATCCGAAGCAGCTCGTGTTCGAAGGCGCCGTTGCGTGTGCGGCGTTCCGACAGTCGCTCGAGCAGGTCGTCCAATTCGGCGGAGGCCTTGGTTTCGTAGAGCGCGAGGCACCGCGGCAGGAGGGTCGCCGTCTCGGGCAGCACGCGAAGCGCGACGTCCAGCGCGTCGAGCGCGAGCGACGGCTGGCCGGTCGCGAGCAGGCAGAGGCTGCGGTAGTAGCTGACCTGCGGCACGAGGGGCCAGCGCTGGGCGAGCACCTCGAGCTCGCCGGCCGCGTCGGCGAACCGTCCGAGGTGTGCCAGCGCGAGCGCACGCGAGTAGCGACCGTGCGGATCGTGGGGCCGCTCGTTCGCGTAGGTGGTCGCGAGCTCGAGCAGGTTCTCGTCGATTCGGCGCGCGGCCTCGGCGTCGCGGCTGGACGCGCGGGCGAGCAGCATCACGCGGGCGAGTCGATGCTGTGTATTCGGCGCAAGTCTGCCAGCGAGCATGCCGAGCGCCTTCTCGGCGGTCGTGGCCGCGAGCTCGGCATCGCCGAGCGCGAGTCGTGCGGTCGCGTCGGCGAGCCACGCGAGAGGGTTGCCGGGGTCGGCGCTTCGCGCTCGATCGACCAAGGGTGGTGCTTCGGCGGGACGACCGCGGGCGAGTCGATCGAAGGCGCGCTCGGTGGCGAGCACGGAGTCCTGGTCGTCGCTGTAGATCTGCGCGAGCGGAAGTTCCAAAGGACAGCCTTCGCCGAGTGCACGGCGCACGGTGCGCGCGAGATCGTCGATCCAAACGGCGATGCTCCGCCCCCCGCGCGTGGTCGCCGCGAGCGGCTGGGTGGCGCTCGGCCTGGCGGTCTCCGACAGCGCGATCGCGAGTTGGCCGCTGCCGTGATCGAGGACCGGCGACAGTCGCCAGGCGGACGGCACGTGCTCGACGTCGGCGGCGATGTCGAAGCGCGTCGAGCGGCGGAGCGCTTCGCGAAGCAGGGCGTCGATCGCTTCCGTGCTGGACGGCTTTCCGCTCGCGCCGGGCTCGCCGACACTTCGGATCGGTAAGAGCTCGATCCGCGTTCCCGCGGGCAGCAAGGTGACGATCGCGACCTCGCGCTCCGTGACGTCGCCCGCGGTGCGCTGCGGTGCCGTCGACTCGCCGGGCGCGCGGCAACCCGGTGCGGCGAAGCCGAACAGCAAGACGACCAGAATCAGCGGCGAGCGCGGGCACGACGGAGCGTCCCAAGGGCGACGAAAGCGACAGACGTGCATGGCTCGGTCCGGACTATAGTCCCGCGCCTGCATGGTGATCCGCAATGCTCTCGCACGCCGAGGTGGGCTCCTGCTCTTCGTCGCTCAGTTCTTCCTCGCGGGATGCATGCTCGGGCGATCGGTGCCCAAGGCGGACGCCTTCACCGGTGCGCCGACCGCCACCACGGACGCCGATCGACTCGCGATGCACGCACGTGACCTGATCGATCGCGGGGACGACCGGGCCGCACTCGAGCGCGCCGACGCCGCGTTGGCGCTCGATCCGCGGCAGATCGACGCCCACCGCGTGCGGCAGGACGTGTTGCGACGTCGTGGTCGGCACGGACTGGTCTGGGCCGAGGCCGATCGTCGGCTCTCGGAATGGGGGCACGACGCCGAGTCGCTCTACCTCCGCGGCCGTATCGAACCGAACGACCACGAGAAGCGCACCCTCTTCGAGCGCGCGCTGCAGGAGGAGCCCACGTCGTTCTGGGCCTGGTTCGGCCTGGCCTACAGCGTGCGCCAGGACGACCCTGTTCGATCGCTCTCGACCTACCTGGCGCTGGCCGACGCGACCGCTCGCTTCGAGATCGTGCAGGGTGGCCTCGCCGGAGTCCTTCACCGCCTCAGTCGCGAGGCTCTCGACAGCCTGCTCGCGAAGTTGCGGGAACGGTCGGTCGAGTCAGGCCGCATCGACTTGCTCGCGGCGACTTGGCATGCCGGTCGGGATCCGCGGGCGGCCTGGGCGCCGCTGCTCTCGGCGTTGCGAGATCGTCCCTTCGACCCCGACGTTCGCGAACAGTTGCAACGGCGAGTGCTCCAAGGCGTCAGCGAAGACCAAGTGCGGCAGGTGCTCGACGTCCTCGAAGAACGAGTCGAACATCGCGACGCGTTCGTGGCCGGCGGCGGCGGGCTCCTGTTCGCCCGGCTGTGCGAACGGATCGGTCGCGTGCACGACGCGCGCGAGGTACTCGCGCAAGCGCGGCCGGTTGCGAGCGTGCGACGCCAGGCGCGTCGACTCGCACTCGCTGCCGGTGACCTGCGCGACTTTCTGTCCAGTCTGGCCGCGGATCTCCCGGTCGATGTGATCGAGGACGAGTCCAATCAGATTCGCGGTCCGTGGACCGCACTGCGCGCATTGGCCGTCGATCCGCCGCAGGACCCCATCAGCACCGCCGGAGCTGCGACGCAGCTCTTGGACCGCCTCATGGCCGTGGGGCTGCTCGAGGAGGCGGCGCAAATCGCCACCATCGCTCGCTCACGACACGCCGATCCCGTGGCGATTGCGCGCTTCGAGGCGGTGCGCGCGCAGGCTCGTGCGGAACTCGCGTTCGAAGCGGGGCTTCGCCGCATGCTGTATCGCGGCTACGCCAACGAGACGGTCTCGCTCTCGGCGTTCCTCGAGCAGGTTCGCGAGCTGTCCTTGCGCGTTTTGGGCAGCGATGTGGTTGGCCAACCGACGACGTACTCGGTTCCCTTCGTCGGTCGATTGGTGGATCCCTTCGGTGCAGGTCTGCCGGCTCACCTCCGCCGCTTCAATCGGCATCTCATCCTCGGCCAGCGCGACGGCGCACCGCCGGAGGGCTTGCTCGTCACCATGCTCTCGGTTCGCGACCTCGACGACGGCGGGCCGTTGCCGATCGGTTCGCGCGCATACGAGGTGGTTGGTGAGGATCGGCAGATCGATTCCCTGGAAGGCGTGCTCGGCGGCGATCTCGCCGGTGTCGCGCTGCTCCATCACTACGTGATCGACTACGACGCGATCCGCGACTGGGGTCTGGACCTTCGCGAGGCGCGCACGAGGTCTCTCGAGGATGGCCACGCCGTGTTGCGCGATCCTCTGCCGGCCGACGTCGAGCCGCTCGCTGCTCTGGACGTGGGAACCCGGCTGCTCGCGTTGTCTCCGGTGGAGGACAGGGTGTTGGAGTCCGCGGTCTTCGATCTCGTGCGTTGGCACGAGCGAGCGCACTTGCTCGACGCCGTGCGGTTCTTGCCGCCGGAATCCAACCTCTGGCGGGTGGTTGCGCTGGTGGTGCGAAACGGCTTTCAGGCCGATTCGGTGCAGGCGGAGCTCGAGGGGCGCGCGGAGGCGGCGTCGCTCGCGTATTGCCGTCATCCGGAACTCGCCCTCGCCCATATCGCCGGGTTCCTTCGTCCCGAGGCCGGTCGCGGGCCGCACGCCCGAGGTTTCCGAGAGTTGGCACGGCGTTTGAATGACTTGACGACTCGTGCCGGCTTGGACGGAGCGGGTGCGGTGTCACGTTGGCACCTGATTCCCGCAGCCAGCCTCGCCGGCCTTGCTCGAGTGATCGTCGCGGAGCACTGGCCGCGCTGAGCCGTTGGGGTGACAATCCCCTTGGCAAGGCCGGCTCACTTCGCGTCCGTTCCAGATCCGATGAACCGACTTCGCCGCCCCCTCCACCCCGGAGCGCCCGTCATGACTCAGAACCTTCGCCGGCAGCCACGGCTGCTCGCCGTCTTCCTCGGCCTCGCCACGCTCATGCCTGGTTCTCTCTGCGCTCAGGACGACGAGAAGCCGGCTCCCGCCAAGCCCGACCCCGCGGTGGCGGAGAAGATCAAGGAGCTGCACAAGGCGGTTGCGGAGCCGAAGTTCACTCGGGACGGCGACGCGGTCCGGATCATCGATGAGCTGCAACAAGCCTATGCCGACATGCACCCCAAGGATCAGTCGGCGGTGATCGGTGGACTCTCCAAGGTCTTCCAAATCGGCAAGAAGCGGCCTCTCGATCAGCCCGGCCTCTACCGCGGGGCGGTGTTCGCGCTCGGCAAGATCGGCGGCCCCGATGCGGCGAAGGTCATCCTCGGACTGCTCGGCCGCGATCCATTCAAGTCGCGCGACTGGCAGAGCTTCCAAGAGGATCTCTACGAGAACCTCGGCAAGACCAAGGACGAGAAGCAGATCGAGTTCCTGATCGACATGGCCACCAACGATCCCGAGGACGGGATCAAGGCCGCGGCGGGCAAGGCGCTGCGCCACTACGACGAACTCAAGCTCGCGCAGCGCAAGGACATCTTCAAGCGCTTGTTGGTCGACTACGAGAAGATCGAGGGCGACTCGAAGGCCAACTTGGACACCGGCGACCCGGTGGTCGCGACCCGAAAGCGAACCCTCGCTCGCATCCGTGATCCGTGGAACGGGACGCTCGGTGTGATGAGCGGCCAGGCCTTCGGGACCGCGGTCGAATGGCGCAAGTGGTGGAACGACTTCAAGGACGACGCCAAGGCCTGGCGATGAGCCCGGCGGAAGGTCGCGCGCCGTCGCGCCGTCCTACCGCGTCATGATGGGCTTCCTGCGCGGTGTCGTCGTCGCGCTCGCGCTCGTGGGCGTGATCGCGGCGATCTACTTCTGGCGCAGCGAGGCCGCGCGAGCGGTTGCGCACAACGCGATCCTCCAAACCGAGCACGCCGAGTCGCAGCAGCAGGTGGAGCGGCAGCGGCAGGAACTCGATGCGGCCCGCGCCGACGCCGCGGAGCAACGGCGCCTGCTGGCAGCCGAACTCGAGCGCAATCAGGTCTCCGAAGCGCGCTTGCTGTCGACTCAGAGCGAACTCGCGGCGGCCATCGCCCGTGCGGACGCCTTGGCCAAGACCGTCGAGGAGCGTCGAGCAGAACTCGAGACGGCGCGTGCCGAGTTCGAGACTCGCCGTTCACAGGCCCGTGAGCCGATGCCCGAGGCAGTTCGCCGTGCGGTCGTCGCCTTCGAGGAGTGCCTGGTTCACGACGGCCATCACGGACTGCGGTTGATCGAAGCCGGTGGTCTGGATGCTCGCGGTTTCCAGGCGGTCGAGTTCGTGGCGGCGCTCGATCGGCACGCACCGGCGACCTTTGTCTTCGCCGACCGAATGGGCATTCGGCTCGACCGCGCGCAGGGCACACTCGAACTGGTCTTCGAAGCCGGGCGGATGTTGCTCGACGGCGTGGCCTCGGCGATCCCGGAGGAGGGGCATCGAGTCGTCCTGCACGAAGTCGATGGGCCACACTGGGAGCGTCGGCTACCGACTCTGATCGAGGTGGTCGGCGAGTACCCGGCCGTGCTCGCGGAGCGAAACGCCGATCCGACGGTGGATCCCGCCACCTTGCGCGCTTGGTTGGCACGACTTGCGGAACTGTTGGCCCGCGCCGGCACGGAGGTGGTATGGGACGTGGGTCGCTGCGCGGACCTTCGCGACGCCCGATTCCAGGACATCTCCCTTCACGGCTACGACCAAAAGGGCATTCTCCAACGCAGCTTGAGTGTGCGCCGGCTGGCAGTGGAGATCGATTCGGAGGCGAACGTCGCGCGACTGCTGCTCGAAGATGGTGTGTTGCGCAAGGCGGGCGGGGACACCACGATTCCGGCCACGGGCTACCGGATCCTGCTACCCGCGCTGCGAGCGTCCGCGGCGCGCGACCTCATGCTCGGCATGGTCGTCGATGTGGCGAAGAACGATCCGCGCGATCCCGCCACGCCGCGCGACCGATGAAGCAAACCCCCGGCTCGAAGATCGAAGCGAGTTCGCCGTTCGCGGAGTTCTCTCGGCGTTGGCTACCCGCCGTCGAGTCCGCGCTCGAAGTGATTCTGCCAGGTCCAACGACGCCGCCGGAGGTCCTGCACCGCGCGATGCGTCACGCGATGTTTCCGGGTGGCAAGCGCCTCCGCCCCATGTGCGCCGTGCTCGCGGCACAGGTGAGCGGGGGCGATCCGGACGCCGCGGTTCGGCCCGCCGCGGCGTTGGAGTTGCTCCACACCTATAGTCTGGTGCACGACGACCTGCCCTGCATGGACGACGACGACCTTCGCCGTGGTCGGCCGACCTGCCACGTCGTCTTCGGTGAGGCCAATGCGCTGCTAGCCGGGGACGCACTGCTGACCCTCGCCTTCGAGATCGTCGCGGAAGGCGGCAGTGAAGCCGTCCTTGCTCTCGCTCGCGCGGCTGGAAGCCTCGGCATGGTCGGCGGACAGGTGGGGGATCTGGCAGCCGAGAATGCCGGAAGTCCCGTGGACCTCGCCGGTCTGGAGTGGATCCACGATCGCAAGACCGGCGCCCTGATCGTCGCCAGCTTCGAGGTCGGCCTCTTTGCGGGGCACGGCGATCGCGGCGTTCTCGAGCCTTTGATTGCCTACGGCCGAGCGCTCGGTCGCGCCTTCCAGGTCGTCGACGACCTCCTCGACTGCACCGCGTCGGCGGAGCAGTTGGGCAAGGCGGCGAACAAGGACGCTGCGCGCGGCAAGGCCACCTACCCGGGGCTGCTCGGCCTTGCGGGTGCGCGCAAAGCCGCGGACCTGCTCGCGGCGGAGGCGGTGGCCCAAGCCGAGACGATCGCTCGCCGGATCGGCGGCCCCGCGCTGGAAACCCACCGCGCTCTGCTGGAAGATCTTGCGCTCTCGACTGTTGCGCGCACGCGCTGACTTGCGCGGGTGACGGTGGGGGCCGATCCGTCGGCCTCGCGGCGGGCCGGTCTCGGTCGCCGTATTCTCGACGGATCGCATTCCGCCCGGTCGAACCTTCCGTGCACGCACGGCCTTGCGCATGTCGACTAC
Organism: Planctomycetota bacterium; assembly: GCA_050181465.1. Classification (GTDB taxonomy): domain Bacteria; phylum Planctomycetota; class UBA1135; order UBA1135; family UBA2386; genus JACRLW01. The sequence continues at coordinate 44,321 of JBFXDD010000022.1, read as the reverse complement.
ACCCCTGCTCGATCGCATCCATTCTCCAGCCGATCTCAAGCGACTGTCGAAGGAGCAGCTCCCCGAACTCGCCGCCGAGCTGCGCAAGACGATCCTCGACACCGTCACCGTCACCGGGGGGCACCTCGGTTCCGGCATGGGGGTGGTCGAGCTGACCATCGCGCTGCACTGGGTGTTCGACCTCGCCGTCGACCGCTTGGTGTTCGACGTCGGCCATCAGGTGTATCCGCACAAGTTGCTGACCGGTCGGCGCGACCGGTTTCACACTCTGCGTCAGAAAGATGGACTCTCGGGCTTCACGAACCCACGAGAGTCGAAGTTCGACGTCTACACGATGGGGCATGCCGGGACCGCGGCCTCGGCTGCCATGGGCATCACCGCCGGAGACCGCTTGCTAGGTCAGGAGCGTTACTCGATCGCGTTGGTCGGCGACGCTGCGATGGGTGCCGGCGTTGCGTTCGAGGCCTTGAACTTCGGCGGTTCGCGGTCCGGCGAGCGGACGCTCATCATTCTCAACGACAACTCCTGGTCGATCGCCAAGACCGTCGGAGCGCTGTCGCGTTACCTCGACCGGGTTCGCAGCGGCCCGATGTATCACCAGGCTCGTCGCCGCATGCACGAATTGCTGCAGGCGATTCCGCTGATCGGGAAGGATCTCGACGAGAAGCTCGACCACGCGATCGACAACGTGCGCAAGCTGGTGTTGCCGGGCCAGATCTTCGAGGAGCTCGGGCTGCAGTACTTCGGCCCGATCGACGGCCACGACGTGTTTCAGTGCATCGACTATCTCGAGCGGGTGAAAGACCTGGATGGCCCGGTGCTCCTCCATGTCCGCACCAAGAAGGGGCACGGCGTGCCCGGCTCGGAGACCGCGTACGACCGCGCGCACGCTGCGAAGCCGGTCGCGAAAGACGCGAAGGCCCAAAAGGACGTCAAGTCGAGCACCGAGCTCAAGACGGAACCTTGCGTGGTGCTGCCGGTCGCGCCCAAGCCGACGCGGAACGCGGTTCCGTGGACCAACTGGTTCGCGAAGGCGATCGACGCGGCTGCGACTCGCGATCCCCGAGTGGTTGCGCTGACGGCCGCCATGCCGGACGGCACGGGTCTCATGGACTTCGCTGCGAAGTTTCCCGATCGTTTCTTCGATGTCGGCATCGCAGAGCAACATTGCGTCGCGTTCGCTTCCGGTCTCGCGACTGCGGGGTTGCGCCCGGTCGCTGCGATCTACTCGACCTTCCTGCAGCGCGCCTACGACATCGTGTTCCAAGAGGTCCTGATCCAGAATCTCCCAGTGGTGTTCGCGATGGATCGCGCGGGCGTCGTGGGTGAGGACGGCATGACGCACAACGGGCTCTTCGACATCGCCTATCTGCGGACCTTGCCGAACATCGTGCTCATGGCGCCGAAGGACGGCCCGGAGCTCGTCGAGATGCTCGACTTTGCCGTCGAACTCGGTCGCCCGGTGGGCATCCGCTATGCGCGCGGCGGTGCACCGGGAATCGGTGATCTACCTGGCTGGCACGGCGAGCGCCAACCGCTCGAGTTGGGCAAGTTGGAGATCCTGCGCAGCGGCAGCGACGGGGCGATCCTGGCGTACGGCCATATGGTTCAGACCGCCCTCGAGGCTGCCGAATTGCTCGCCAAACACGGCATCGCCATCGAGGTGGTGAACGCTCGCTTCGTGAAGCCGCTCGACACCGATGGTGTGCTCGCCCTCTGCAATCGGCAGGACCGGGTGCTCACCCTCGAAGATCACGCCTTGCCCGGTGGGTTCGGATCCGCGGTGCTGGAGTGTGTCGCGGCGCACGGTCCGGTGCGGGCGCAGATCGAGTGTGCGGCCGTCCCTGACCGCTTCCTCGAACACGCGGGTCGCAACGAAGTCCTGCGCGAACTCGGGCTGGATGCGCCAGCGATCGCGGCGCGATTCCTTTCCAATCAGATCGCTCCCCTCTGAGTGACGCGAACGGTCATGCGAGTCCTGATCGCCGGCGACGAGCGCAAGGGCGAGGCGCGGCGGCTCGCGGGCGCGCTGGGCCAGCGTCTTGGTGCGCTCGGACACGTCGTCACGATCGAGCTCGAGCGCACCGGTGCCTTGCCGTCGCACGTCGCCGATCTCTGCGTGGTGCTGGGCGGCGACGGGTCTTTGCTCGCGACGGCGCGGCGGATGGGGGAGCACCAGATCCCTACCCTTGGCGTCAATCTGGGGCGACTGGGGTTCCTCACGGCCTTTGGCGTCGAGGAGTTGGATCGAGGCGTCGATCTCGCCCTCGCGGGACGACTGGTCGAGGAGCCACGCATGATGCTGCAGGTCGACGTCCAGCGCGCGGACGGCAGTGATGTGCCGAGCACTCTGTGCCTCAATGACGTGGTCGTCTTGCGGACCGCGCGCGCCGGGATGCTGACGGTCTCGGCGTCGCGACCCGATCGTGAGCTCGCGACCTACGTCGGCGATGGGTTGGTGGTGGCGACGCCGGTCGGTTCCACCGCCTACTCGCTGGCAGCCGGTGGGCCGGTGATGTCGCCGCGTCTCGAGGCGATCGTCCTGACTCCGCTTGCGCCGCACATGCTGACCTTGCGTCCGCTGGTCCTACCGATCGGCGACGGTGTCGACCTCGCCGTCGTCGAGACCACCGGGCATGAAACGTGCACGCTCACCATCGACGGTCAGGTGCACCACGATGTGCGACCCGGCGACCGGGTTCGAGTCCGACCGACGCCACTGCGGTTCCGGCAACTCACGCGCGGCCCGGCCAGTTTCTTCGAAGTGCTTCGAGCGAAGTTCGGCTGGGCCGAGGCGCCCCGCCGCCAGTGAGCGAAGCGCCGCCTCGCTCAGCCGAGTTCGAACTGACGCTTGGCGTCGACCTCGTCGCGGTTGACCAGCACGATGGCTTCTTCGAGACGGTCGCCGAGTGCGTAGCCGTCGCCGAGTGCCGCACTGAGCTGTCGCATCATCTGGATTGCCATTCGCAGGGTGCGGACGAAGTCGCCGCCGTCACAGCCGGCAATTCGTTCGGTCTTTCGCATCGATTCGCCCGCTGCCCACGCGAGCACGCCGGCCGACAGGCCGAAATCAGGTGACTTGATCGTGGAGCGGAAGCCGTGGAGGACTTCGATGGCCTGGAATCGCCGCACGGCGTTCTCCACGCGGCGCGTGAGCGGCCCAGGCACCGCGCGACGGCCTTCGGCACTGTCCTGGCCGCGACGTGTCTCGTGGACGATCGCAGCGAAGATCGCGGCGATCTGTGGCCGATCGACGTCGTCGAGGATCCCATCGAACAACAATTCGGTGGCCTGGATCTCGTAGCCGTTGATTCGCTCCGCGATCTTGCCGCGATCGAGCAGTGCGCCGTCGACGTCGAGATAACCGGCCTTCTCCAGCACCGCGATGCGGGCCCTGAGCGCAGCGCGCGCTTGGCCGCGCGCTCGATCTCGCTTCTTCTGACTGCCGCTCGCGGCCTGAAACGCTGCGAAGGAGCGGTCGTACGCGTCGAGCAGTCCTTCACCCAGGCGATCCCACAAGTTGATGATCGTCGAGTAGGAGAGGTTGAAGCGGGATTGGATCGGCTCCACCTTGCCGCCGAACATGTCGCTCAGAGGCGCATCGGCCAGGGCTTCGTCGTCGAGGATCGAGATCACCAAACCCTCGCGATCGATGCCCTGTCGCCCCGCGCGTCCAGCCATCTGCATGTAGTCGCGAGCCGGCATGTAGTCGAAGGTCACGCCATCGAACTTGCGCAGCGAGTCGAAGATGACCGTGCGGGCCGGCATGTTGATTCCCAGCGCGAAGGTCTCGGTGGTGAACAGCAGGCGGAGCAGACCCGACGTGAACAGCCGTTCGACGACTTCCTTGTGGATCGGCAGCATCCCGGCATGGTGGAAGCCGACACCCAGCAATGCGCGCTCTTTGATGTGACCCAAGGCCACGTCGGTCCGCTGATCGAGTTCGAACCGCTCGCAGATCTCGTCGAAGAGCTGCGCCATTCGTTTCTGTTCGCGGTTGTCGAGCAGCCGGCGGTGCATGTTGCGCTCGGCCTTGATCTCACATTCCTTGCGCGAGAAGCAGAAGAACAACACCGGTAGCAGGGACTGCTTGCAGACGTGATCCAGCACCAGTTGCGACGGGTGCGGAGCACCGCGATCACGGCGCGAGGGACCGGCCCTGCCGTGACCTCGACCGCGAGCGGCGCCTCGTCCATGGGAGCTACCGCGTTCTTCCGAGCGGAGTCGCTTGACGATCTGGCTCACCTTCTTGCGCTGCGCCAGTTTGAACATCCCCGCGTCGGCGTGGAACAACTGCTGGTCGAGCGGTACCGGGCGCTTGTCGTGGCGAACCACGCGCAATTCTTGCGGGCGGACTTCACCGAGCCACTTGCCGAATTGGCCGAGGTTGCTGATCGTCGCGGAGAGCCCCACGAAGCGGACGTGCGGGGGGGCAAAGAGGATGCTCTCTTCCCAGACCGTCCCGCGTTCCGGATCGTCGAGGAAGTGGATCTCGTCGAAGATGACGTGCTCGACATCGTCGAAGCGGTGTGGGTCCTCGAAGATCGCGTTGCGGAAGATCTCGGTCGTCATGATGACGATCGGCGCCCCGGGGGCGAGCGTGAGGTCTCCGGTCGACAGCCCGACGTCGAGCCCTTCCTGCTGGAAGTCGCGAAACTTCTGGTTGCTCAGCGCCTTGATCGGGGCGGTGTAGATCACGCGGCGCCCGAGGCGGAGTGCGCGATCGATCGCGAACTCGGCCACGAGGGTCTTCCCGGCCCCGGTCGGTGCGGACACGAGCACGTTCTCGCCCGCTTCGATGGCGCGCGCGGCTTCGACTTGGAAGTCGTTGAGGGTGTAGCCCTTGAACTGCATGGTCGACGACGGCCGCGACCGCGCGATTGCAACCGACTTCGGCGACGGTATGCTCCGGCCGGTTCGGTTTCCACGGCGAGGGCCGCGCTCGATCCACGTGCGGATCCTGTCGAGACCCCACCCCGTGGCGGCCAAATCCGGGCGTCCTGGGTTGTTCCCAAACGCGCGCTCGTGCCCGCTGGACCGAGGCATCCGCAGCTCGAGAGAGCGCGGCGGCCCCGCGGGGACGCTCGCGCGGTGCTTGGCCGTCCGGTCTCGCGACTGCTTCTGAGGCCTTCATGGACAAGACTGAAATCGGCACGAAGTTCGTGCACCGTCACCTCTCCCAGCTCAAGGTTTTGGCCCGGCTGCTCGAGCACGAGCTCGACGCGAGCAAGGGGTCGGCCGAAGTCTCCTTGGATCGCGAGCTCTTCGAGAGCTTGCTCGACACGGTCGAGATCTTCGTCGAGGACGTCGAGCGCGACGCCGGTGTCCGCGGCGCTGGAAACGCGGCAGCCAAGCCGGTCGAGAAGCCGGCCGTCACCCGACTGAACTGAGCGGAACCGGATCGGGCCGTCTCACAGCGGCATCGTTGCTCCAGTTCGCGGGTCCAGTTCGCTGGTCCTGGCTCGCTGGTCCTGGCTCGCTGGCCCGGCATCGCAGACCTCGCACCGCTGAGTCTGCGGCCCCTCGCGGGGCGGCAGTTCTGTGGTGTGGGTGTCGTTCCCCGGAGCCGCTGCGACGAGCTCGCGGCGGCGAGCACTCCCTGAGATCTCCTCGCTTCGGCAGACCGACGCCTACATGTCCAAGAGCCGCGAACCCAGTCGTGATGGAGTCGCATCCGCCTGGGTCGTGCGCGTCGTCGTGATCGCGGCCTTCCTCGGCTGCGTGGTCGTCGTCGGTCCTCGTGCGTGGCGAGTCTTGGAGGCGCGCTGGCCGACCCAGTTTGCTGCGGCAGCGCAGCGGGGCCCGAGCGTCGCCTTGGATCGACTGGTCGCGCGGTCACTGCCGAGTTGGGCCCGCGGCGAACTGCTGATTGCGCTTCTCGCCGATTTGGAGCCGCGCCTGCGGGGCGAGGAAGCCCTGATGGACGACGCCGCGTTGGAAGCGGTGCGGGATCGGATTGCGGCGAGTGCCTGGGTCGCCGCCGCGCGTCTCGAGCGAGCGTTTCCGGACCGCTTGCGGCTCGGCCTCGAGTTGCGACGACCGGTGGCGAGACTGGTGGTCGAAGACGGGACTCGTCGCGGGACGGTGGCGTTCGACAGTGAGGGGCGCGCCCTGCCGGTGCGACTCGGCGATCTGGCGAGCCTGCCGCAGATCGTCGTCTCGCCCTCGCCGATCCCCTTCGATTCCGCAAGCCTCCGCTCGGGCGCGATCGCGACCGATCGGCGCATCCTCGCGGCCTGCGCGGTCGCCGAGGAATGGATGGCGCAGGTCGCTGCGGACGCCGCCGATCTACCGCGCTTGGTCGCGATCGATGCCCGCAACGTCGACTACGAGTACGTCGCGGACCCTCGGCACTCCCGCGTGCTCGTCGGCTTGGCCCGCCGTGACGACGCGGTGGCTTGGTTCCAGCACGGCCTCGCTCGTCGGCATGGCGGCGCCGTGGAAGTGGAGACGCGGCGCAAGATCCTGGAGCGCATCCTGGCGCGTCATCCGGGCTTGATCGGCGTGGACTCCGGGGATCTTCGGTTGCTCAATCTCTGGGAGCAGTACTTGGTAACATCCGGCGGATGAGCTGGATCCGGCTCGTGAACCTCTCTCGGGCCGAGTTCCCGCGCCGGATGGCATGAAGATCTGCCTCTCCTGCGAAGGTGTCACGGACGCAGAGCAGCGGGAATGCGCGCACTGCGGGGCGCCCATGGTCGCGACCAGTCGGGTGCTCTTCCCGCTTCGCCGCGGCGACGAGGACAGCCCGAGCCCACTGCTCGGGCGAGTGATCGACGGCAAGTACCGCATCGTCGGCATGCTCGGCCGTGGCGGGATCGGAGCCGTCTATCGCGCGGTGCACGAAGTCTCCCTCATCCAGGTCGCGCTCAAGGTCCTGCACCCACGGTGGTCGTCGCGACCGGAGTTTCGCACCTGGTTCCTCGCGGAGGCGCGCAAGGCGGGACGCGTGGTGCACGAAGGTTGCGCACGAGTGCTGGACGTCGGTGCCGCAGTCGACGGATCGGTCTACATCGCCGTGGAGTTCGTCGAGGGTCGGACGCTCGCCGAGTTTCTCGCGACGGAAGGCCCGCTGTCCGCGCCACCGCTCATCGACCTCGGAGCGCAGATCGCGCGCGCCATGGCGGCGGCACACTCGGCGGGAGTCGTGCACCGTGATCTCTCGCCGCGCAACGTGATGGTGTTCGTGCGCGAAGGTCGCCTTGCGACCAAGATCCTCGACTTCGGGCTCGCGATCACCCCGGCGCCGACACGCACGACGGCTGCCCTCGCCAGCGACCACCTCCTCGATCACGCTGGCTTCGCAACGCCGCCCTACAGTGCGCCCGAACACCTCGCCGGCCGCGATGTGGACGGCCGCGCGGATCTCTACAGCCTGGGCGTGATTCTCTACGAGGCGCTCTCCGATTCGCTGCCGGTGCGCGGCAACTCGCGCGCGGAGTATGCGCGCGAGACGCTGGAAGGTCGGTTGATCCCGCTGCGCCCGCAGCAGGACTGTCCGCGGGGGTTGTCCCGCCTCATCGAGAAGCTGCTCGCCTACGAACCGGCCGAGCGGCCGCCGACTGCGACGGCCGTGGTTCAGGCGCTCGAGAGACTGCGCCACGTGCGTCGAGGATGGTTGGAGGTCGTCGCCGTGGTCGCGGCCTTCGCCGCGGTCGTGGCGCTGCTCGTCGCGTTCTTGCCGCGCAGCGTGGCTACTTCACTTCGCGTCGCCGACGGTGGCGCCTTGCGGCTCTCGGCCCAAGCCGAGCGGAGTGCTCAAGTGCTGCGCACGAGTGCGCTGCTCGCCGATCGATTCACGCTCACCGGGGGCGTGTTCGATCGACTGCGCCTGCTGGTCTCGCTTGACGGCAGGCAGGTGGCGGATATCCCGCTTGCGGAATGGTGGACCGGGAGTGCTGATGAGTATCGATGGCGGGCGGAGGCGTCCGAACTCGTGCGTCGCTTGAAGTCGCTCGCCGTCGACAGCGCGATGGACCTGGAGTTTCGCGTAGGCGCCGCGCAGAGCCTGGGCAGGGCGCGGATCTTGTTGGACGACTCGCCCCCGCGCGTGTCCATCGCGCTCGACTCGGTCCGCGAACCGGGCCAGAGCCTCTGCGGCTCGGATCGCGTCGTGCTGACGATCGAGGACGAGCAAGTCGCGACTTCACGCCTCCATCTCGAGTTTGCGCGGGCGAGTCGGGCTCCCGCGACGATCCCGTTGAACGCGGCCGAGCTCGATTCGTCGCCGCGGACGTTGTCGGAACTGCTCGGGGAAGCCTTCGCCGATCCACTCGGACACGGTTCGGGTTCCATGTGGATCGTGGCGCGTGATCGCGCTGGAAATGAGGCGCGCAGCGAACCACTCGGCTTCGAGGGACTGGATCTCGCCGCTCCCAAACTCCTGGAGGTCGGAGCGCCCGGTGGCGGCGCACTGGTGATCATGAGTGCGGACGGCGCTCGACTTCGCGTCCGACTGGCACCGCGAGAGACCGGGGTTCGCTTCTTCGCGACGGCACCCGGCGAAGCTACGGAGCGAGAGCTGCGGATCGCGGCGGACCAGGAGGCGAGCGTCGATCGCTTCGACGTGCTCTTGCCGACGAACGCGGACGGATCGTTGCCGGCTGCTGGCGTGTGGCGATTTCATCTGGTCGATCCGGTCGGCAATCGCAGCGCGACGAGGGAAGAGGGACTCGAATTCCAGAGTGCAGATCCGCGAGAAGAGATCCGACCGCTGATCGGTGAGCCGAACGATCCGGCGCACGTCGTCGGTTTCGGCGACGGCTTCGTCGCGTCCGGCGGTCCGTGGTCGCTCCAACTCGCCACGGCTCCGCTCTACGAACCGGTGAGCGCCACGCTCGCGCGAGCGGACGGTCGACAACTCGCCATGGCGGTGATCGACGCACGCCCCGGTCATGCGAGACTCCATGTCGACTCGATCGAAGGCGGCGAATGGAGCTTGACCATCGAACTCGTCGAGACCCGAACTTCCGCGCGCCGCAGCTTGGCCCCGCGGTCGGTACTGGTGTCGACTTTGCCGCCGCAACTGCACTTGCCGGCCGGTGCAGATGCGGTGTTCTTGCCCGATCTCGTCGAGCGTGCGGTGCTCGAGATCCAAGGTGCCACGGTGCGACAAGGCGCGGGCTGGCAACTGTCACCCAGCGATCTTCGTCTCGTTCGCGGGCGCGTGTGGACGCGGGTCGCCGGCACTCTCGTCGCGCGCGAACTCTCTGCCGATCGCGGAGCCTTGGACCCACTGCTCTTTCCGGTCGCGATCGCACGCGGTTGGAACGAGATCCTTCTCGAGGTCGAGGACCTGCTCGGGCGCCCTCTGACTCTGAGCATCGGCGACATGGAGTATCCGGCCGGCCCTGGACCGGTCAGCGTGTTGCGGTTCTTCGCTCACGATGCGCCGGTGCGCGCGAATCGACCGGTGTTCGATCTCGAGTATGCGCAGCCGCTGCGGGTCGCTCTGACCGCGGACCTGCCGCCCGCGGGTGAGTTCGCCTGGCGACTGGTGATCGGCGAGCGACGCATCGCACCGGTCGCCGTCGCGCCGACCAACGACGAACAGCAGACCTTGGCCTTCGAGGTTCCATTCGACGTCGCCGCGGCCGGCACCGGCCTGGTCGACGTGGACGGCCGACGTTACGGAGAGGGTCTGAGCGGCCGGTTGGTAGCGCGGGTTCTCACGCCCGCCGGAACCTTTGAGATCCCCATCGATGTGCGCACGATCCGCACGACGCTGAGATCATCGTCTCTCGCCGATTGGTGCAGTGATCTGCCCGCGGCCCTCGCAAAGCTGACACTCGTGCCGGTGCCCGGTCCCGGGCCGGGTGCCGTCGTTCCCGATCTCGTGCCGCAGGATGCTCGTGGACGCGCGCTCTTTCGTCTCAGTCCGCCGACGGAGGTTCGCAACGTCTCGGACGTCTTCGTCCAGGATTCCGAGTTCACCGCCGCGCAGTATCGGGCCGTCCTGGATCACGCGTTACCGCGCGCCCTGCGACTCCCGATCGCCGACCGAAGGACTCTGATCGCCGTCGGCGACCCGCTGGGAGAGCGTCGGCTCGATCGCGCCGGTCTGGAGCCGCATGCGGACTGGCCGGCGGACGACGAGCAGGCGATCGTCGGAGTCGACTGCTACCAGGCATGGACCGTCATCGCGCTGCTCAGCCAATGGTGCTTCGGCGATCCGAGAGTCCTGCGGCTACCGCTCGGCATCGAGCTCGAGGTCGCTGGGTTCGGCAGTGCCGTTCCCGTCGTACCGGTGCGTTATGCCTCTGCGCTGCGCGGGCCAGGCTTGTTCGCCGAACCCTTGCGTTCCGCGATGCAACCCGGGAGGAACGGCCCGTGGCCGTGGACGAAGTCGGACTGCGAACGGGTGGGTGACTTCGTCGTCTCCGACTTGGGCGATCGAATCTTCGGGCTGGATTGCGGCGTCCGCGAATGGGTCCTGGATCCCGAGTTCGTCGTCGTTGCGGGTTCATCGGTCGCCGCGAGCCCGGACGTACGCAGCGACTATCCGCGACTTCTCGAGCAGGCACGAGCCACGTTCGAAGCGGCTCCACGGACGACGCGCGGTGCCGCGGCGCGCGGCATCGTCCGCGGCATCTCTGCCGTGGAGATCGGTGGCTTCCTCGAAGCCGACGCGCGCGTCAGTCCCGAATTCGTCGGAGTGGTCCGGGAACTCCAACTGCGTCGCGACGGGGCAGGACTCCTCCCTGGTTCGAAGGATCCGCACTTGGCATGGATCGGATTTCGGGTCGGTGCCGGGGCGGCATTCGTGCGGAGGATGCGCGCGCGATGAGATCGTCGTCTCGAACTCGATCGCTCGGTAGCGCGGCCGCGTGTCTTGCGGTCCTGACGTCTTGCAGTTGGTTCTCCGGCCAGGAAGGTGATCCCCTCGTCGAGCAGCCGTCGTTGCCGTACTCGGTCTTGGTCGTGGGCGGCGCCGTCGTCGAGAGTTCGAGTCCTTCGGCGGGTTCGTCGAATCCCCTGGCGAGCACGTTCCCTGCGGCGTCCGGGGCGATCCTCATCACTCATGACGAGTTGGCGACCGCACTGCGATCGACGCGAGTGTTCACACGTGTCGCGGTGGAGCCCATGGCGAACGAGGATGCCCGTCTATGGCTCGAACTCGGTTCGGTTCGCGATGGCCTTCCACTGAGTGACCCACGCGTCGCGGCCCTGCTTGCCCGCGCGCGGAAAGGCGGCCACGACTTCGTCCTCGTCCTGCACCGGGTGGTGGACGGCGGCATCGAGGACTATGGAATCAACGAGCGGTGGCCGTTGACCGCGGCGACCTGGCTGCTGGTCGGTCTCGGGGTCTTGGTGTCGGATCACACCTACGAGTCGCGCGCCGTGCTCGAGTCCAGTCTCTTCGACGCCGAAGAGGGTCGGCTACTCCATCGCTCGATCGGCTCGGGGGCGATCGTCGAGTTGTCGCTGCTCGAACGAACGGATTTCGTCGGCCTCCTTCAATCCGTTCTCGTGCCGCCGTTCTGGGTGGCCAGCGACGGTGAGTCGATCGTAGAGAGCCTTCGCGAGCCCACCATTGCTCGGCTCTTGGGATCCATGGCGCGAGAACTCAAAGGACTGGCTTGCCGTCGCGATATCGCCGAGAATCTCGGCGTGGAGATCGAAGTCAGTCGCGACCGCGCGGATTGGAACATCGACGTGTTCGCCCGCGAAGGCATCGCATCGGCGAGCATCGTCGTCGATGGTGTCGCGGCGCCGGCCGAACTCGAGGGGCAGTTCGTCAGCCAGTTGCTGCTCTCGCAGGAGGAGGAGCCGTCGGGTCGGGTGCTCGCGCGTGCACGGTGGTCGCCGCCCACCGGTGCCCGCATGCTGCAGGTCCTCATTCGCACCGTGAGCGGTCGGCTGGTCTCGAGCACGGTGGAGTTGAACGGACGATGACGCGATTGATCGTCGCCAGTGGGATCGATGTCGGTGCGGCGACGATCACCGGTGCCGTTCGGACCGAAAACGAGGACGACTTCCTGGTCGTGTCACTGCCTGCGGATTCCGAACGACCTCTCGTGATCCTGCTCGCGGTTGCCGACGGAATGGGGGGTCTGGCCGGCGGACGCGAGGCGAGTCGTGCGGCGCTGCGGGCGCTCGGCGAGGTCGTCGTGCAATCCCACGCGACGACCGACGGCGAGGCGATCCTGCGCGCCGGTTTCGCGGCCGCGGCGGCACGGTTGGCGGCGATCGCGCGCGATCAGGTCCGCCTCGCCGAGATGGGGACCACGCTCACGTCGCTGTGGATCTCCGGCGATCAGGCCTGGATCGGTCACGTCGGCGACTCGCGCCTCTACCGGCTGCGAGGTGGGCGGCGAGAACAGGTGACTGCGGACCACGCACTCACGGAACCTCGGCACATGCTGACGCGGTGTCTGGGCGCCGGCCAAACCGATAGCGACGGCGACTTCCTGCCGATCGATCTCTCGCCGGGCGATCGCTTCGTGCTCTGCACCGACGGGGTGTGGAGTGTTCTCGACGACGACGTGCTGGCCCGCACCGTCGCCGGTGCTCCGCCGCAGCCTGCCTGTGAGAAGGTGTGCCGCCTGGTCCTGGGTCAGGGCGCACCCGACAACGCGACCGTCCTCGTGCTCGACTATCGGCCCGACGAGAGCGGCGAGGAGGTGGAACTCGATGTTCCGACGGCGGAAACGATGCCGCGCCTCGAGGCCGGGACGGAGGCGCCGTTGCGCCCATCGAGGTGGCCCTGGTGGCTGTTGTTCGCGGCCCTCGTCGGACTCTTGGTTGCATGGTGGCGGATGCGAGGGGCAAGCGGGGCTTAGCCCGGATTATTCGTGAACATCTGCTGCGATCGCCACAAGTCGCGCCCGGCGGCGTCGCTACGACGGCTCCTCCCTGGCAGCGTAGCTACAGCTACGCTTCGGTCGTCGACCGTCGCAGCTCCTTGCCGGGCATCGACCTGTGTCGATCTCGCGACGACGTTCACGAATAATCCGGGCTAGCGGGGTGTTTGCGGTCGCGTTCCGCGGTCGTGGTTCCACTCGAGCTGTCCGGTCAGGAGCTTGCCCCGAAGTGCGCGAGCCTGCACGATGCGAGGTGCCCCGCGTCCGACCCCTCTGCTGATGGCGAAGAAGCTCCAACGAAAGGTGGCCGCTCGTCCTCCGACGACGCCGCGCCCCGAAGCCAAGTCCGGTCCCGGTGGCGGCGGCCTTCTCGCCGGGCGACGAGTGTCGTCGCGCGCACTTGCCGAGTTCACCAACCAGCTCGCCGTGCTCCTCGACGCGGGCATCCCGATCACGAAGGCCCTTCGAATCCTCGAAGGTCAGATGTCGGCTGGGCTTCTGCGGAACACCGTCGCGGAGGTGTTGGAGGATGTCGAGGGCGGCACCTCCTTGTCGGAGGCATTCGCGAAGCACGATCGGGTCTTCGACGATCTCTACACCAGCATGGTGCGAGCCGGCGAAGCGGGTGGCGTGCAGGAGGAGATTCTCGGGCGTCTCTCCACCTTCATGGAGAAGGCCGAGGACGTGAAGAGCAAGGTGAAGGGAGCGCTGGCGTATCCCATCTCGATCGTCATCGTCGCGATCCTCGTGGTCGTGCTCGTGTTCCTGTTCGTGATCCCGCGCTTCCAGCAGATCTTCGAACAGCAGTTCGGGGGTGAGCCCCTTCCGCCTTCGACCCAGATGCTGATGGACATCGGCACGCACCTCCAGCGCGCGTGGTGGGCGTGGCTTCTGGGCATCGTCGTCGTGATCGGTCTGCACGGCGTGCTCGGTCGCAAGGTGCCGGCGTATCGTGCCATGATCGATCGGGCCAAGCTTCGCATCCCGATCTTCGGTCGACTGATCCAGAAGGTCCTGGTCGCGCGCTTCACGCGAACTTTCGGCACCTTGATCCACAGTGGCGTGCCGCACTTGCGGGCCCTGGAGATCGTTCGGTCGGCGTCCGGAAACGTCCACATGGACCGGGCGATCACCGGTATCCATGCGAGCATTCGTGAGGGTGCCGGCATCGCGGTGCCGATGGGGCATTCCGGCATGTTCGACGACATCGTGGTGAACATGGTCGAGGTCGGCGAACAGACTGGTGAACTCGATCGAATGCTCGAGCGTGTCGCCGATCGTTACGAGGTCGAAGTCGACCGAACCATCACCACGACCCTGCGCGCCCTCGAGACTCTCATCATCGTGATTCTCGCCGTAGTGGTCGGATTCATCGTCTACTCCCTGCTGGCACCGCTGCTCAAGCTCATGCAGAAGCTGGGCTGAGGCGCGACGACGCACGTGTCGCTCCGCGCGCGCCTCTTGACCGCACTGATCGTCACCAACCTCGCGCTATTGGGGGTGGTGCAGACGACGAGTTGGGTGCTGCAACGCGACTGGCTCGCCCGCAATCGCCGCATCTATCAGGAGCAGGTGCACGACAGTGTGTTGCGGTCGGCCTTCGGCAGCGAAGTCGGTAACGGCCGGATGGCGCCGAATTCGTTCCTTCGGCGCCTCCTCGGGCCGGAGGTGCGCCGAGGCTTGCGTGCGATCTTTCGCGACGCCGTGATCGCCGGTCGTGCCGCCGACGGCGCCTGGACCGAGATCTCGCCGCTCGGTGCGTCGGTTCGCGACCACGGCGATTTCCCGATCGAATCGATTCGTCGCGGGATGCGAGCGGCGATCGCGGACGGCGAACTGCGGCGCGTCGGCAGTGGCTTTTGCTTGCCGATCGAAGTCGGCGGTCACTCGCTCGGCGGGGCGTGGTTCGCGCCGATTCTCCCGCCGCCGCCCGAGTTGCCCATGAGTGCGTTCGCGGTGCCGCTGCTGCTCGGCACCGCGGTGTTCGGCATGCTCGCGTATTGGTGGATCGGACGCGGCGTGCTTCGTCCCCTGCGTGAGTTCGGCGCCGTCGCCCAGGCTTTCGGCGAAGGTCGCTACGACCTTCGCATGCCGCTCGCGCCCGAGTTGGAGCTGCGTGTCTTCAGTTCGGCGTTCAACGCGATGGCGCAACGCATCGAAGGCCATCATGAGTTGATGCAGCGCGAAGTGTCTCGCGCGACCGAAGAAGCGCGTCGAGGCGAGCGGGTTGCCGTGCAGTCGGCACGGCTGGCGGCGATGGGGACGCTCGCCGCCGGGATCGCGCACGAGATCAACAATCCGATCGGCGGCATGTTGAACGCGGTCCGACGATTGGAGGAGCGTGCGCAGCTCGAGGAGCGTGAGCGGGTCTATCTCGGTCTGGTGCGGGATGGACTCGAGCGAGTGGCCCGGATCGCGCGCAAGGTCTTGGACTTCTCACCGCGCGCGGTCGAAGCGCGACCCTTCGGCCTCGCCGAAGCCGTCGAGGGCGCACGAGCGTTGGTCGAACATCGGATCCAGAACTTGGGGGTCACCTGGGATGCGGACGTTCGCGCCGACCTGCCGACTCTGATCGGCGATCGTCACGAGTTCCAGCAAGTCGTCCTCAACCTGCTGATCAACTCACTCGATGTGCTCGAGGGTTGGACCGGTCCGCGCCGGATCGAGGTCCGCGCAATCGTCGAGAACGGTTCGCTGAGACTGCGCGTCGCCGACACCGGTCCGGGGATGGCGCCGGAGTTGTTGCCGCGCGTCATGGATCCGTTCTTCTCCGGGAAGGGCCGCCCCGATGCCTCCGGGCTCGGGATGTTCATCAGCTACTCGATCGTCCGTAACCACGGTGGCACGATGGAGATCGAGTCTGCGCCGGGGCGCGGTTTCGCGACGACGATTCGGCTGCCGGTCGGTCAAGACGCCGCATGATTGCGGTGAGATCGCTGCCGTCCGGGCCGCAATCGCTATCCTCTCTGGCGCTGCAAGACCCCAATGGCAGCGCCAGACCCTTGTCGTCGCCCACTCGCAACATGACTCTCCCTCCGCCGACTTCGTCGAGCCGCGTCGTCTTGCGCGCCGCTGCCTTTGCTCTGCTCTTGTTGCTCTCGTATCTCGCGGGACGAGGATCCGATCCGCTCTCTGCGCAGGACCGCCCGGGCCCGACCCCGCGACCGACCCCGCCACCGGTGGTGAACGCGCCCAAGACCGAGAGCGCGCCGTTGGTCTACGGTGAGGATGGGGGTTCGGCAGCCGCTGCGAACGGTATCCTCGCCGTCACCGGCTCCTACGGCGTCGGCACGTCGGTGCTCTACGTGATCGATACGGTCAACAAGCAACTGGCGGTCTACGAGGCACGCGGCGGCAGCGACAGCATGCGACGCGTGACGCTCGTGGGTGCGCGGCGGATCGATCTCGACCTGCAGATCGAGGGCTACAACGACGAGTCCGAGTACAGCTACTCCGCGTTGTCGGAGCGGTTCGGCAAGGCCGGGCGCCGGGCGATCGAGCCGCGGCGGTCCGGCACCGCGGCGCCGGCCGAGCGTCGCTGACCAAGACGCCGCGCAGACTTTTTTGCCACGAGCTGCGTCCGCGGGCTACACTCTAGGCAACCCCACTCCCCAACCCCGTATCTCGCCGGCACCCCCTCTCGCCGGCGTCCGAGGCTCACGACCGTGTCCCAGAACGACGAATTCATCTCCTTCGAGAAGGCTCTCCGCGATCTCAAGCTCCAGAGCGAGGAGTTGCGCAAGTTGGTTTCGGAAGGCGACATCCGCGCCTTCAAGCACGGCGACTCGATGCGCTTCCGTCCGGAAGACGTCGCCGAGTTGAAGCGAGCGCGCGGCAGCGAGCTCGATCTGGAAGACGACACGGGGATGGTCACCGAAGAGATTTCCGCGGAAGACACCCTGCTCGCCGACGACGAGGACGAGATCCTCGAGGCCGCGCCGCGCAAGGCTGCGGCTTCGCCGGCCGCGCGCAACACGCGTGCCCGCGCCGCGGCCGAGGTCCCGAGCGGAGAGCCCGGCTGGGTGGTTGGTGCGGCGATCCTGACCGCGCTGCTCATGCTGTTCGGCGCCGCCCAGGCCTACTGGATCAACGCGGAGTTGCCGGCCGAAGGCATCATGTCGATGTGGGCGCCGAAGTGACCGCGACAAGCTGATCCAGGTCTGATTCGCGCGAGTCTTTGCGCCGCGCTCTTCCGATCTGCGTCGGAATTGCTAACCTCTCCAAAGGGTCGCCGGGCGGCGGCCCTTGTTGCTTTCCACCGCGCCGGGCGGCGCGGTGACACTACCCAGGAGGGGTTTCGTGATCCGCTGCTTCGTCGCTGTTTCCGCCGTTCTGAGTTCCCTGCTCTTCCTCGGCTGCGTCAGCCAGGATCAGTACAAGCGCGCCCTCGCCGACAACGACAACCTGCGGATGCAGCGGGATGCCCAGCAGGAATACCTGCGGCGCCTCGAGCAAGAGAATGCCGATCTGCGGCAGCGGCTCGAGGAGCTCGCGAAGACCGTTCCCGAAGCCGAGTGGGTGAAGGCCCAGCGCGAACGGATCGAGAAGATCCTGGCCGGAATGTCGGGAGGCGCGTTGCCCGCCGGAGTCGAACTCGAGCGCTCGGCCGAAGGCATTGTCTTCAGCGTGCAAGGCGAGATCCTGTTCGCGTCGGGCCAGGCCCAGGTGACGACCGAGGGCGAGCGGCTCCTGCGAAGCCTGGTGTCGACCTTGACCGCGGAAGGCAAGTCGCTTCGCATCGAGGGGCACACCGACAACGAGCCGATCACACGCAGTCCCTGGCGAACGAATCTGCGCCTCTCCGTCGAGCGCGCGCTCGCGGTGGGCGAGTTCCTCGAGAAGGCGGGCGTGCCGCGTGAACGGATCGCGGTGAGCGGCTATGGCGAGCACCAACCCAAGCACGACAACGGGACTGCCGAAGGACGGCAGCGCAATCGCCGCGTCGCGATCCTCGTTCTGGATTGAGTGGGTCGCCCTCCTGGCGATCGCACTTTGCGGCTGTCGACCGGTGGCCGAGGCCCCGCCGTTGCCTCGATCCAACCGCTTCGGCGCGCTGCTGGACCTGGTCTACTACCCACGGCCGGCGAACTCGGGCGGAGCCTTCCTGCTCGATCGCTTCGAGGCGACGAGCGCGGATCTCTCGGCATGGTTGGCATCGTTGCCGGACGGTGACCCCGCCCGACAGATCATGCGCCGCTGGAACCAGGGCACCGAGCCGGAGCTGCCGGCGGTCGGGCTCGACCTGCTGACGGCACGGCGATGGGCCGATTGGCGCTTTGGCCGGCTGCCAAGAGCCGACGAGTGGCGCTTCGCGGCGAGTGCCGGCGGTCGTCACGTGTTGCCTTGGGGAGATGCGCCGCGCGGCAGTTGGGCCAATGCGATCGAGTTCGGACTCGGCCGCCTCGCTCCCGTCGGTGCGTTTGAATCGGGTGGTGTCGCGAACGGGCCTTACGACTTGGTCGGCAATGCCGCGGAGTGGACCGAGACACCGTCGCCGGCCTGGCTCGAACCGCGTTTGGAACTGCAACGCGAGTTGGTCGAGTTGACCGCGATTCGGTCGCTTCGCGCGACGGCACTTCGGGTTGCCGACAACTTCGGAATGGCCGTCTGGCGCGGACTGCCGATTCCGCTCTTGCCGCTCCTGGCGGATGCGTCACCGACCCTGCCTCGGTTAGTGGCACACGGTCTCGACGCGGGGTTGCCACGCGCACGGCCCGGATCGGCTGCCGAGGTCGTGACGACCGATGTCACCCTGCACCTCCCGCAGGACCGCAGTTCGCTCTTGGGCATGCGGCTCGCGACCGATCCGGAGACGTTGATCGAAGCTTGGCTCGATCCGGATCTCACGCTCGACCCGAGTGAAGCGGAACTCGCGGCCTTGCGCTCATTCTGCAGGCGGAGCGAGATTCGACCTGCATTGACGGTGGCCTACCTCGCTCGCCGTTCGCGCACGGACGATTCGTCGACCACGGCGATCTCTCGCTGGCTCGCCACGGAGTTCGCCCCTTGAGCGGTGCCGACCGTGACTCCTTCGCAGAGTATCGCGACCGGCTCGAAGCGATGGGGTTTCGGCCCAAGCGGCGCTTCGGTCAGAACTTCTTGCTCGACCCTTCCCTGCACGCGGTCATCGCGAGTGCTGCGAATATCGGTGGCGAGGATCGAGCCATCGAGATCGGCGGCGGGCTCGGCTTCCTGACGCGAGAACTTGCGGTGCGCGCCGCTGAGGTTCTCGTCGCCGAGATCGATCCACTGTTGGCGCGTGTGCTGCGTGAGGACTTCGCCGATCGTCGCAACGTCCAGGTCGTCGAGGGTGATGCCCTGGGCAGCGACGACCGATTGGGACCGTCCCTCGAGGTCGCACTCGAAGAGGCCGAGCGCCGGTGTTCGCGTCGCACCGTGGTGGCAGCGAACCTGCCCTATGCGACCAGCGGCCCCTTGCTCGCGGCGCTCGCTGTCCGCAGGGCGAGTCCGCCGATCGCCGGCATGGGGCTTCTGGTCCAACTCGAATTCGCGCGCCGACTCGTCGCGGCGCCGCGATCCGAGGACTACGGGGGCCTCACCGTCCTCGCGCAGGCGTATTTCGAGGTTCGATTGTTGAGAACCGTCGGACGCGAGGTGTTTCGTCCGCGTCCGAACGTCGACTCGGCGATTGTCGAACTCCGGAGTCGCCCCATCGGCGGCAGCGCTGCGGCAGCTCATCGCCCCGAGTTCGCGCGCTTCGTGCGCCAGTTGTTCACCGGGCGACGCAAGGTCTTGCGGCACGCACTCGACACCGTGGAACCTGGTTGGCGCGAGCTCGTGGAGCAGCCGGATCGAGTGGGCTCGTGCCGCGCGGAGGAACTCGGCCACGAGGAGGTTCAAGACCTGTTCGCGCGGCTCGCGCCGCGCCGCGGATCGATGGCGGGGCCCTCGCTTGACGGCTCAGGCTCCACGACCTAGTCTCGCACTTGGCGTGCAAGTTCCCGACTCGCGCGCCGTCCTTACGGCCTGCTCAAGATCCATAGGCTCCCCAGAAGGGAAGCAATCGAGCAGCGAGCCGAACGATCCGAGTTCGGGAAGGCGCGGGCGATCCATCGTTCGTGCATTCGTTGACTTTCTTAGGTGGGGGCGTTCGGCCCTCGTGAGACGTGGTCGGCCGGCGCGCCGTCCCCGGTATGGATCGTTTTCAGGAAGCCAAACTGCGGATCAAAGAGCGAGTCGATCTCGCGGAACTGGTCTCCGGATACCTCAGCCTGACGCGGCGTGGGCGTTACTTCCTGGGGCTCTGTCCCTTCCATCGCGAGAACACCCCTTCGTTCACGGTCTATGTCGAGTCCCAGCACTACAAGTGCTTCGGCTGCGGCGCCGCTGGGGATGTCTTCACGTTCCTGACTCAACGAGAGGGGCTCACCTTTCGAGAGGCGTTCACGCGTCTGGCCGAACGCAGTGGCGTGTCGCTCGAGGGGGTCTTCGCCGGTCGCGCGCAGCCGGAGGGCCCTTCCCGCAACGCAGTCCACGAAGTGCTCACCCAGGTGCGCGATTTCTTCGAGGAACGGCTGTGGTCCGACGCCTGCTCGGAGCAGCGGCGCTACCTCGAGTCGCGCGGGCTGCTGCCGGCGGTGGAGGACTTCGGCCTGGGTGCCCACCCGGCGCCCGGCCAGTTCTTGGCATTCGCTCGCGAGCGGAAGCTGCCGCGCGACGTCCTCTTGCAAGCCGGCTTGTTGCGTGAGGACGGCTCGGAACCCATGGCGCGACGGGTCATGTTCGCGATCACCGACGAACGTGGACAGGTCGTGGGGTTCGGCGGCCGCGCCCTGCCGGGAATGGTCGATCGGGACGGCAACCCGGTGCGCGACAAGTATCGCAACTCGCCGGAATCGCCTTTCTTCAACAAGCGGCGCTTGCTCTACGGCTTGCGGCAGGTCAAGCGGGCCGGTGCCCGTGAGATCGTCGTCGTCGAGGGTTATGTCGATGTCATCGCCTTGCACCTCGCCGGATTCCATGGCGCGGTCGCGAGTCTTGGTACCGCACTGACGCCCGACCACGCGCGACTGCTCGAGCTGTACGCCACCGAGGGTGTCGTGTTGTTGTTCGACGGTGATCGCGCCGGACGCAAGGCCGCCGACCGCGCCTTCCGCGAACTCGTCCACACGAACCTGCCGATCCGGATCGGGCTTCTGCCCGAGGGTCGCGACCCAGACGATCTCGTCGGAATCGCGCCGGGCGTCGATCCGGCAACCGCCGCCGCCGGCCGAGACCAACTTCGTGACGTGATCGCCAGGGCCGGCGACGCGGTCGGCACCTGGTTCGCACTCAAGCGCAAGGAGCTCGACCTCGCGGAGTCCGCGGTGGTCGCCCAGGTCGCGCGCGACTGCGGCACCTTGCTCGGAACCCTGACCGACCGCGCGCGACGCGAGCGGCTCCGCGTCGACATGGCTCGCCACTTGGGCGTTCACGAGTCCGCCATCGTGGTCGTCAACAAGCGGGCTACGGAAGCCGGCTCGGCGGCTCCGAGTCCACCTCCGCCGCAGCGCGTCGACTTCCGCCAGGATCCCCTGGCGCAGGCCGATCTCGAGATCCTGGTCTGCGTGCTGGGGGAGCCGAGCCTTCTGGAAGATGCCGTGGCCCTGCCGGGCGATCGGTCGACCTTGTTCCAGCGGGTCGTCGATGGCGTTGCGCAGGCGCGAAAGCTAGGTGCGGGGGACCGTCCTGCCTTGTTGCGGGACCTCTTCGCCCGGTACACGGATGACCCGGTGCTGACGGACTTCCTCCACGAGGCCGCGGAGCGGGCCGCGCGGGCCCGCGATGTGCGGGGTATGTTTCAGATGCTCCGACGCGATCGGGAGTCCCGATTCGCTCGACAGCAAGCCCAACGAATTCTCCAACAGGCAAAGCAGGCGAAGGACGAGGGCGACCAAGCCCTTGCCGATCGCCTGGCCCGTGACTACCACGAACTCATGCGCCGTCAGCATCTCCCACCGGGAGCGATGACGACGCCCTGAGCGTCCTTCCCAACCCTCCTCCGTCCCAACCGAAGTACACGTCCACGCTGCCGGCGGACGGGCCCCGATTCGGGCCCTTTCCCGAGCGCGGCTTGGAACGCGACCTCGATCCGTCCACACTCTTCGCCCCCTCACGGGTCCACGACCCGGACGTTCGCCCACTGGCCGGTTACCGCGCGGCCGTTCGACCCTCCGCACCCCATCCATGGATAAGCTGCAAAGCGCCGTCCAGAAGCTGATCAAGGACGCCCGCAAGTCGGGCACGGTGACTCTCGCCCAGATCAACGACGCCCTGCCCGACGACGCGAGTTCGCCGGAGCAGATCGAGTTCGTCATGGCGCAGATCGAGGACGCCGGCATCGACATCGTCGAAGATGCACGCAAGGCCAAGCGCGGCGCGGGCCAGCCGGCGAAGAAGGTCGAGGACGATCCTTTCGAGGCGCTCACGCCGACGGAGGAAGAGGAGGCAGCAGCGGGCGATGCCGGTCTCGGTGATCGCGACTTCGACGGCGCGATCGACGTCGACGCCGTGCGCGCGTCGATGAGCGAGATCGCCGAGAAGATCGACGATCCGGTTCGGATGTATCTCACGCAGATGGGTGAGATCCCCTTGCTGACGCGCGAGGAGGAGATCAGTCTCGCTCGCAAGATCGAGCTGACGCGCAAGCAGTTTCGGCGAGATGCACTCAGCTCCGGTTTCGGAATGGCGAGTGCGATCGAGATCCTGGAGGACGTCGTGCGCGGCGAACTCGCGTTCGACCGCACGTTGAAGGTGAATCAGCAGGATCCTGAGGTCGGCAAGGCCGATCTCTCCGATCGTCTGCCCGGCAACATCGAGACCCTTCGCCGGCTCTACGACGCGGCACGCGGCGATCGTGAGGCTCTGATGCTTCTCGAGAACAGCGGGAAGAAGCTCGGCGCCGAGGACCTCGCGCGGTTGCGTCGACGGATCTACGCCCGCACGCGCAAGGCGGTCTTGCTGGTCGAGGAGCTGAACCTCCAGGGGAAGAAGATCCGTCCGATCATCGATCTTCTCGAGAGTCGGCATGCAGAGATGCGCCGACTGCAGAAGCGACTCGCGACGTATCGCGGTGCCCAGATCAAGAACCCGGTCGCACAAGAGATTCGCGATCGCCTCGATGAAGTCCAGCGTGATGGACTGGAGTCGATGGAGGCGCTGGAGCGCCGCCTGGAGCACGTTCGCGTCGCTCATGCGGCTTACGAGGATGCCAAGCGGAAGCTGTCCTCGGGCAACCTTCGGCTCGTGGTCTCGATTGCCAAGAAGTATCGCAATCGCGGGCTGTCCTTCCTGGACCTGATTCAGGAGGGCAACACCGGCCTCATGAAGGCCGTCGAGAAGTACGAGTATCGCCGCGGCTACAAGTTCTCCACGTATGCGACGTGGTGGATTCGCCAAGCGATCACGCGCTCCATCGCCGATCAGGCCCGGACGATTCGCATCCCGGTCCACATGATCGAGACGATGAGCAAGCTGCGGAACGTGACCAAGAAGCTCATCCAGTTGAAGGGTCGCGAACCCACGATCGAAGAGGTCGCGGAGGCGGCGGGCATCCCGGTCGATGAAGCGAAGCGGGTCATGAAGATCAGCAAGCACCCGATCTCCCTCGATCGGCCGATCGGTGAGTCCGACGACTCGTACTTCGGGGACTTCATCGAGGACGAGAGCACGGAGTCGCCGGCGGTGTCGGCGAGCCGCGAGATGCTCAAGGAGCGCATCGAG
Organism: Planctomycetota bacterium; assembly: GCA_050181465.1. Classification (GTDB taxonomy): domain Bacteria; phylum Planctomycetota; class UBA1135; order UBA1135; family UBA2386; genus JACRLW01. Next base: position 20,796 of record JBFXDD010000022.1, on the reverse strand, counting down.
AGTGTTCTGGACTCGCTGACCTTCCGAGAGCGTGAGATCATCAAGCTGCGCTACGGAATCGGCGACGGCTACACCTACACACTCGAGGAAGTCGGTCGGATCTTCCGTGTCACGCGCGAACGCGTGCGGCAGATCGAGGCGAAGGCGGTCCGCAAGCTCCAGCACCCGGTTCGGGCCCGGCGACTGTCGGGATTCCTGGACGGCGCGGTCGTCGATCTCGACGCCACGTGAGGCACGAGCCCTTGCCTCGCTGTCGGTCCTCGCTATCCTGCTCGCCGCCGGTCGCGGCTGTCGAGGTCGCGGCCTTCATTTCCGCTCTTCGCTGATCCGCAAGGACCCTTCTTGCATCCGGACGTCCAGAAGCTCCTCGAAGTCCAGAAGGTCGACCAACAGATCGCCAGGATCCAACGCGACCTCGATTCCATCCCGGCCGAGCGCGCCCGACGACAGACGGCGCTCGACGGCGTGCGCAAGAAAGTGGAGGACGCGCGCGACAAGATGAAGGCCGCCGAGGTCGCGGCGAGATCGAGCGAGACCGCGATCAAGGGGAGTGATGAGGAGATCAAGAAGCTCGAGACGCGATTGAACGGCGTGCGTAACAACGCCGAGTATCAAGCGACCTTGCTGCAGATCGAGTCGGTCAAGAAAGAGCGCTCGCGGTTGGAAGAGGAAGGGTTGGGGCTGCTGGACACGATCGAGACCTTGCGCGGCGAGGTCGATCGATTGGCGGCGACGCTGAAGGACGAGGAAGCCACCTTTGCCGAGTTCGAGAAGAAGGGCAACGCGCTGCTGGAGCAGCGGCGTGCCGATCTGGCGCGCGTCTCGGTCGGGCGCGACGACTTGGTGGCGAAGGTCCCGCGCGACTTGCTGACCCGCTACGAGCGCTACTTCTCCGCGCGCGACAGCAGCGCAGTGTGCGCGGTGGAAGGCAACACTTGCACCGGGTGCTACACGACCATTCCGCCGAACCTGCTGGTCAAGTTGCAGTCGGCGTCCGCGGTGGTGACGTGCAACTCCTGTCAGCGCATTCTCTACATCGCGAACTGACTCGCGCTGCGCCGTCGAATTCCCACTCGGCTTCGCCGACGGATTCCTCGCCGTACGAGGTGCGGTCATGAGCCGGCCGATCGTTCCGGTGATGGTGGGGACCGCCGGGCACATCGACCACGGCAAGAGCAGCCTCGTGCGCGTGCTGACCGGGATTGACCCCGATCGGCTCAAGGAGGAGAAGGAACGTGGGCTGACGATCGACCTCGGGTTCGCTCCCTTGGCGCTTCGCGACGGTCGCCTCCTCGGCATGGTGGACGTGCCCGGGCATGAGCGATTCGTCAAGAACATGGTCGCCGGCAGCACGGCCTTGGATCTCGCTCTGATCGTGGTGGCCGCCGACGACAGCGTCATGCCGCAGACGGTCGAGCACGTCGAGATCCTGCAGTTGCTTGGCGTGCGCCGAGCCCTGGTCGCTCTGACCAAGGTCGACATGGTCGACGGTGAACTGGCGGACTTGGCCGAGGACGAGGTGCGAGGACTGCTCGCGGAGACTCCCTATGCGGAGGCACCGATCGTGCGGGTCAGCTCGATCACCCGGCAGGGCATCGACGAGCTGCGGAGTCGCCTGGAGGAATTGGCACTCGGCATTCAGCCTCGCAGCTCCGAGGGGCCGTTCCGAATGTCCGTTCAGCGGGTGTTCAAGCTGGAGGGGATCGGGACGGTCGTCACCGGGATCCCGGTCTCCGGCAGCGCTCGGGTCGGCGACGAGCTGGAAGTGCTTCCGGTGGGCGCGCGCGTCAAGGTGCGAGCGATCCAGGCGTTTCGAGGTTCGGTCGAACGTGCCGTGGCCGGACACAGCACGGCGCTCTCGGTGCCGGACGCGAAGGATCTCGGCGTCCATCGCGGCGACGTGGTGGGCGAGCCGGGTGTCTTCCATGCCGGGGAACACGTCGACGTGGAGGTCGAAGTCCTCCCTCGAGCGCGACCGATTCCGCACCGCGCCCCGATCCGCTTTCACACCGGCACGGCGGAGGCCCGAGGCGTGTTGTCGGTTCTCGACGGCGACGACTTGCCGCCTGGTTCCACCACGATTGCCCGCCTTCTCCTCGATGATCCGGTGTGCTGTGTGCCGGGCGATCGATTTCTGCTTCGAACGATGAATCCGCCGCGGACCATCGGCGGCGGCACCGTGCTGCGACTGATCGCAGAAGGTGGTCGCTATCGTCGACAGCGCGTCGCCGACCAAGTCCGTTCACTTCTCGCTGCGGGAAACGACCCCCAGCAGCGACTCTTCGAAGTCGTTCGACAGGGCGGCGTGCTGGGCGTGAGTGTCCAAGACGTTGCGACGGCGCTGACGTGCTCCCCCGACGAGGCGCAGACTCGGCTTCGCGAGCATCCGTCAGTGCATTGGCACGAGCGTGGGCGGCGCGCGTTCGCGACGGAGACCCTGGAGGACGGCGCGGTCGCGGTGATCGCATCCGTCGAGCGGATTCTTCGCGATCGACCCTTGTCGGCCTCGATCGTCCGGTCGGCCCTGCGCACGACGCGTGACTTCCCGCCAGAATTGAAAGAGGCCGCCCTCGATCACCTGATCGCGACGAAGCAGGCGCGATCGCTCGCGGACGGTCGCGTGCTGTTCGTCGATCGACTCAAGCCGCTTCCTCCCGACGCCGCTCGAGATCTCGATCGCCTCACTTCGCACTGCGAAGACGCCGCGTTCCGACCCCCGAGCCCGAACGAGTTGGCCGCAGCGCTCGGCTTCTCCGACAGCAAGGTTGCGGACCTGGTTGCTCGCGGGGGTGATGAAGGCCGCCTCGATGTCATCGGGGACCACGTGTACGGCGCCGCGGTGCTCCGCCGCGTGCTGGTGGCGATCGCGAGAAACTGTCTCGCGCATGATGGGATTCTCGACATCCCCGGACTGCGCGACGAGCTGGGCACGAGCCGCAAGTATCTGATTCCGCTGCTCGAGCACGTCGATGGCATGGGCCTGACGCGACTCCGCGGCGGCGAGCGACGCCTGATCCCGGCGTCCGATGCCTTCGCCGCCATTCAGCCTTCGCTCGACCACGGCGGGTCCTGAACCTAGTCAATTCGTCAACCTGAGGACCCCGGTCGGTCGATAGGGACGGGAGTAGCTGCTTTCTGCGGGTACCTCGATGACCGGGGATCATTTCGAATCGAACGACAAGACGGCTCCTCGTGAGGGGCATCCTGGCTCGAAAGGGCCCGAAGAGACGGCGAACGGTCTCCCCCGCGAGGACGGTGCGGGTGGGGCAGGTGCCGACGATGAGTTCTTGCTCGAACTCGGTGATCTCGAGGATGCGGCGGCCCAGCAGCCGCAGCCCGAGATCCAGCAAGCCGACGACGAGTTCGGGCTCGATGGTCTCTTCGATCGACCAGCACTGTCCGCGAGCGACGACGTCGACGCGAACTCCGAAGACGATGCGCTGTTCAACGCGTCCGGCCATCTCGGTGGCAAGGGTACCGCGTTCCGCGGGGCCAAGCCCGCACCGGAATTCGTCGAGGACCACGCGGGCTGGCTCGGCGACGACATCGACATGGCTGCGATGCTCGGCGAGACCCGGCCGCAGAGTTCGTCGCGGAGTTCGGATCGGTTCTCGAGCGGGTTCGAGGACGAGTCGGCCGCCGAACTCGATCCCTTCGACGTCGGCGAGATCGAAGTGGAGAACCTCGACGAACTCGATCGTGGTGACGTTCCGACGCCCAGCGAAGAGGAAGACGGCAACTTCGTTCTGTTCGATGCGCAGGACGAAGCTGAGATGGAACAGGCCATCGCGCCTGGTCTGAAGTTCGTCGTCGATCCGCGCAAGGACACGACCGATGTCGAGTCGGAGGAAGACTTCGAGGTGCAGTCGACGACGTCGTTCGATCGACTGTCGACGTCGGGCGCTTTGGACGAAGACTGGGCGCCTCTCGCAGCGACGCCCCTCGGTGGTCCGCTCCTGTCGCATGACGACGATGAGCAGGCTTCCGAGGATCCGCGGAGCGGCTTCGAGTCGAACTTCGGAACGGGTTCGCGAGCGTTCGATCTGGACCTCTCGGACGAAGACGCCACGAGCGAGACGGCGATCACTCCGCAGTGGAGCGGCACCGACTTCGCACTCGACTCGGCGGCTGACTCCGACTCGGCCGGCAACGCCGACCTTGGCGCATCCTTCGAGAACTACGAGGACTCCGAGCAACCAATCGAGGAGCAAGATCCGATCTACGGCGATCTCGCGGCGAGCGGTGATCCGGAGTCGTTGGGTTACGAGCGGTGGGACGACTCCGAGGAGGTCGCTGCCCAGCGTCAGGCCGAGTTCGAGGAAGTTGCGGGCATCGCCGAAGAGGCGGAGTTCGCCCCGCCTCCCCTGCGTGTCGTCGGCGCGCCCACGCGGCGCGGGCTGATCGTCAAGCGTCTGGCCGCAGCCGCAGCCGTGCTGCTCGTGGTCGGACTGACTGCGCTCGGAGTGTTCCCGGAGTGGTTCGGCATGGGCGGCGAGCCGACCAGCGTCGATCGAATCGAGATTGCTCGACCAAAGATCGACGTCAGCCTGCCGCCGCCGGTCGTCGAAGAACCGCAGGATCCGTCGACGGAGCCCAGCGAGCCGACCACACCGACCGATCCGACGGATGTCCAACCGCCGCCCGTAGGCAACACGCCGCCGGACATCGAACTGCCGGTGATCCCCGATCCGCCGATTCTGACCGAGCCCGTCGTGCCGGTGCCGCCGGTGGTGGTCGTCGGCGAGCCGAAGGCGCCGGAGCCGGTACGCAAGCCGAATGCAGAGCCCGACTTCTCGCCGCTCCCGGTCGGGGAGTTCCTCGAGATCCTCGGTCCGACGCGTGCCGCTGCGGTGTCCACGGAAGGGACGATCGCCATCGGAACGAAGGCCTTGGCCCTGCTCCGAAACGACGAGATCTTCGTGGGCGTGGTTCGCAGCATGGATGCCGATCGAGTCACGCTCGACCTGCAGCCCGGCGAGGTCCACATTGCGCTCGCGAGTCTGAGTCGTATCGCCTCGCTCGACGAGGCGACTTCGGACGAGTCGATGGAGGCGGAGCACGGCTTCGTTCGGCTGCAGAACGAGACCAGGTTCTTCGGCCGAATCTTGCGCGACCCGGAAAGCGGCGCGCTCATCGTGCAATCCGAACAGAGTCGAATCGTGCTGCCGCGACGCGAGGTCGTCGAGTTCGGGGCGTCGGGAGCGAGCAATACTCAGGTCCTGCTCGAGGGCGACAATGCTTGGCTCGAACAGCGGGTTCGAGAGCAGTTGCAGAACTTGGGCGGGAGGCAGCCCGCGATTCGCGCTCCGGATACCCTGCGCGAGAGCGAGTTCACGGGGACCCCGAGCGCGCCCTCGCGATCGCGCTGAGCTGGCGCGCGAGGTTTCGGCCGATCGGAGCGGTCGAGGGGTGCGTGGAGTAGACTCCGCGCGACCGATGCGCCGATTCCTGACCTGGCTCTCGCTTCTGGTGGCGATTTCGCCGCTCGTTCCCCTGCGTGCTCAGACTGCTGCGGAACGTGCCGACGCGCTCACCGAATTCCGTCGCTTCTTCAAGAAGTTCAAGACGCTGGAGGAGCAGACCGAAGCGATTCGCACCCTCGAGGGAATGGAGAGTCCCGCGGCCTGCGAAGAACTCCTGGATCTGCTGAACCACAAGAGCGCGGAGATCGGAATCGTCGCGGGAAACGTCCTGGCGACCTTTCGCGACCCGGCGAGTTGGGCGGTGCCGATCGCTTCGCTGGAGCAGGAGAAGAATCAATCGAGGCGTGCCGCGATCATCGAACTGCTCGGTCGCGCCGGCATTCGCGACGCCATGCCGCTCGTCCTACGCCTCGCGAACGAGGATCCGAAGGCGACCACGGAGGTTCGCTTTGCAGTCGCGAAGGCGGTGCGCGCCTGCGGCTTCACCGAGGGTGTCGATCCGCTGTTGGAGCGTCTGCTCGGCGACTCCGATGCCTTGGTGCGCATGGGAGCGGCCGAGGCGATCGGTGAGCTTCGACGCAAGGATCTCGGCAAAGCGCTCGTCGACCGGCTCGAAGATCCGGCGTGGCAGGTCCAATTGGCGGTAGTCAAGGCGATCGCATCGATTCGTGAGTCCGCGGCCGTGCCCGGGCTCATCGATCTCATGGAGAAAGGTGGACGTCTCGAGGAAGACACTGCCGAGGCCCTCTTTCGCATCACCGGGCTGGACTTCGGGCGCGACGTCACGGCGTGGCGAGAGAACTGGGATCGACTGTCGCGAGTGCCGGGCTGGCGAATCCCCACCGATGAAGAACTTGCACAACGCGCCGCGAGTCGCAAGAAGTACGACGCGCTGTACGGGAAGGGTCAGGCTGACACGACCAGTTTCGGCGGGATCGAGACCAGCTCGGAACGGATCCTCTTCATCATCGACGTCTCGGGATCGATGAGCGATCTCGTCGTGGAGCGTGAGAAGTTCGATACCGGCTACGCGAACTTCCAGAAACTCACGATCGTGAAGGCGGAGATGGCGCGCACGATCGATGCACTTGGCGCCAACGTGTTCTTCAACATCGCGGCATTCGCAACCGATGTGAAGGCGTGGAAGCCCGGACTCGTTCCGGCCAACGTGGTGAACCGGGCCAGTGCAAAGGCTTGGGTCGGCAAGCTCGAGGCGATCGGTGGTGCCGAGGCGCAAGAACTCGCGGGTGCGGGACTCGTGGGATCGGCGAATCTCGCCGCTGGGAAGACCAATACCCACGCGGCGCTGGTGTTCCCGTTCGGCATCGACCCGAAGGATCCGAACGGCGAGCAGAAGGCGCAGGACAAGGCCATGCGGAACAACGTCGACACGGTGTTCTTCCTGAGCGATGGGCGGCCATCGACTGGGCGTCACACCGACACGGCGCGAATCCTGGATGTCGTTCGTCGCACGAATGAACGGTTCCGAATCGTCTTCCACACCCTTGCGATCGGCGAGTTCGACCGCAACTTCATGCGCACGCTGGCCGAGGAGAGCGGTGGGGTCTTCGTCGACCTCGGCCGCTGACGGAGAGGCGGCGGGCGCCGGTCGAACGACCCTTGTGCTCACCTCGGCGCTTCGCGCGGCATGGGCCACATGACGATCACGGTGCCGATGATCGCGATCGTCCCGACGACTCGGTAGCTCGTTGCCAGTTCTGTCGCACTCATCGCGAGCGGAAACAGCGCCGCGAAGGCGATGCGACCCAGGAACGACATCAGCGACAGAACCGTTGCGCGCGATGTCGAGCCGAGCCGGTGGTTGGCGTAGTCATGGACGACCGCCCAGTGCATTCCGAAGGGGATCTGGTGCACGAAGAACAACGCGATGCCGAGCGCGTCGAAGTGGCCTGCCATCGCGATGAGCGACAGGCCGATGCTCAACGGCATCGACCAGAAGATGGCGCGAGATCCGATGCGCGACACGAGCCACGGCGTGCTGCGAGCGAAAGGCAACGCGACCAGGTTCAGCGCGAAGAAGAGCGCGCCGAGGAACAGTGGGTCATCGTTGCCGCTCTTCGCCAGGAACGGCTGATAGGTGTGAAACGGGAAACGAAGCAGGCAGAACAGCAGGACGTAGTAGGCGCCGATCCAACGCACTTCGGGTTGCCGGAGGTCGGTGCGGATCGCGGTGAGAATGCGCGGGCGGAGGTTGGCCTGCGCATGACGAGGTTCATCGACGAAACTCGCAACGATGCCGGCGAGCATGCACAGGGCCACCGTCGCGAGGATGGCGGACTCGATTCCGAGACTCGCCACGAGAACCCCGCCGAGCAGGAACGCGATCCCGGTGCCGAGGAGCCGAAGGGTGTTCGCGATGGACTCCTGGCGGTGATAGTCCCGCGTGCGGCCGTGATGGTCGAGCGTGTCGAACAAGAGCGCCGCCGGCGCGCCGGAGAGGAGAGAGTGGCCGAGACCGAGGAGGACCTCGGCGATGCAGAAGCCCAGAAAGTCCGGACTCGCCCACGCCACGAAGAATCCGGCGGCGAGCACGAACGGCCCCGCGATGAGGACGGAGCGCCGACCGAATCGGTCGGCGAGGACGCCGGTCGGCACCTCGGCGACGACCATCGCGAGGTAATAGAGTGCGATGATGGTCCCATAGCCGACGGCATCGACACCGTGATCACGGAACCAGAACCACAGGAATGGCACGCAAGCGAACGGGTAGGTGACCGTCGCGAAGGCGCGCAGCGCGCGGATGCGGCGGTCGAAGCTCGCGGTCTCGGCCATGCGGCGCCAAGCGGAGCATGGGGCCAGCGATCACACAACGGAGGGTTCGAAGGGTGATCTTGGCCGCCTGGGCGAAGCGTGTTCGACCTGGGCGAATAGACTGGGCTCGCGAGCGTGGAATGCCGTGCGAGATGGCGGCAAGATCCGCGGTCAATGCCCACATCGGTAGACCTCAGGAGCGACACCCTGACGCGGCCGACGGCCGCCATGCGGGCCGCGATGGCTGCGGCCGAGGTCGGTGACGACGTGTTCGGGGAGGACCCGACCATCCGAGCGCTCGAAATGGAGGCTGCGGTCCGCCTGGGTCAGCCGGCCGCCCTCTACCTCCCCTCAGGCACCATGGCGAATCAAGTCGCCATCCACGTGCACTGTCGGCCCGGCGACGAGTTGATCTGTGAAGAGCGCAGTCACGTCTACCAGTACGAAGGCGGCAGCATCGCTCGGCTCAGCGGCACGCAGGTGCGGTTGCTCTCGGCCGAGGACGGCTTCCCATCGCCGGACCAGGTGGTTGCGGCGATCCGTCGCGACGACCCGCACCATGCACGTTCGCGGCTGCTCGTCCTCGAGAACACGCACAACATGGCGGGGGGGCGAGTCCTGACGCCCGAGCGCTTCGATGCACTGGTCGCGGCGGCGAAGTCCCGCGGGCTCCTCGTACACGTCGATGGAGCTCGACTGGCCAACGCCGGCGTGGCCCTGGATGTACCGATGTCGCGACTCACGCAGGGGGTCGACTCCGTGACCCTGTGTCTGAGCAAGGGCCTCGGTGCGCCGGTTGGCTCGATGCTCGCCGGGTCGAGCGACTTCATCGCCGCCGCTCGGCGAGTTCGCAAGGCCTTCGGTGGCGGAATGCGACAAGCGGGTGTGATCGCCGCTGCGGGTCTCATCGCCTTGCGCGAGGGTCCCGCGGCATTGAGGGTCGATCATGAGCGTGCTCGCTCGCTTGCCGCGGGACTCACGGGCCGGGCCGGTATGCGTCCTGCTCCGACCGCGACGAACATCGTGATGCTGGACTTCGAAGCACCGGTAGCGGCCGAGTGCGTCGCGTGGCTGCGCGGTCGCGAGGTCTTGGCGTTGCCGATCCACGAGCGCCGAGTGCGGTTCGTGTTCCACCGTGATGTCCCCGACGACGCGGTCCAGCGAGTGCTGGCCGCGCTCGCCGACTTCGTTCCGAATCCCATCCGCGCGTGAGTTCCCTATCGAACGACGGCGCGACGAACATCGAGAGAGAATGACGACGTGAGCATCTTCAAGGCCTACGACATCCGCGGCACTCATCCGGACCAGATCGACGCACAGATTGCGCGGGCCATCGGCAACGCGTTCGCGGTGTTCCTAAAGAGCAAGACGCTGGTCGTCGGGCGCGACATGCGAACGATGGCGCCGGCGATTCAGGATGCCGTGATCGACGGCATCCTGGATGCCGGTTGCGACGTGCTCGACATCGGACTCGCTTCCACTCCCGCGACCTACTACGCGATCGGGAAGCTCCCCTGCGACGGCGGGCTTTGCGTGACCGCTTCGCACAATCCCAAGCAGTACATCGGGATGAAGCTGTGCCGTGAGGGCGCACGTCCACTGTCAGCGGACTACGGGATTCCCGATATCCAGCGGATGTGCGAGTCCGGCGCGTACCATCGCGCTGCTCACCGCGGCAAGCGCGACCAGGTCAACATCACCGATGACTTCGTTGCCCACATCGCGAGCTTTGCACGCGGAATTCGGCCGATGAAGATCGCGGTCGACTATGCCAACGGCATGGGGGCCTGCGAGTCGCCTGCAATCTTCCGCGCCATCCCCGGTCTCGAAGTCGTCTCGATCTATGAGCAGCTCGACGGCACGTTTCCCAACCACGAAGCCAACCCGCTCAAGGAGTCCAATCTCGATGACCTTCGGCGGCTCGTCAAGAACACCGGCGCGACGATCGGGTTGGCGTTCGACGGCGATGCGGATCGATGTGCCTTCGTCGACGAGGCCGGGCGTACGGTCCATGCGGACCTCGCCACCGTGATCATCGCGCGCGATCTCCTCGCGCGAAATCCGGGCAAGGGGATCATCTACGACCTCCGCTCATCCAAGGTCGTTCCGCAGGAGATCGAACGAATGGGTGGGCGACCGGTCCGCGAACGAGTCGGCCATTCCTTCATGAAGGAGACCATGCGCAAGACCGACTGCATCGGTGGTGGGGAGCTCTCCGGCCACTTTTATTTCGCGGAGAATCACTTCACCGACTGCGGCGTGCTCGCGGCGATCATGATCCTGAATCAACTCAGCAAGGAGAATCGATCGCTCAAGCAAGCTGCGGACGAGCTCCGGCGCTATCACGGAACCGGAGAGATCAACTTCAAAGTCGCCGACAAGGCTGCGCTGATGCGTGCTGTCGAGAATCGGTACGCCGATGCCGTGATCGACCACCTCGATGGCGTGACCGTCACCTATCCCGATTGGTGGGTGAACGTGCGACCGAGCAACACGGAGCCATTCCTTCGGATGTGCCTCGAGGCAGATACTCCTTCGCGGATGGCCGAGAAGCGCGACGAGTTGTTTGCTATCTTGGGTCACCCGGTCGATCACTGATTCCGCCGGTGCCGACACTAGCCCGGATCTCTCGTGAACGTCTGCTCCGATCGCCGCATCTCGCGCCCGGCTGCGTCGCTACGTCGTCTCCTCCCGGGCAGCATGGCTACGGCTACGCTTCGGTCGACGCCGAACGGAGCTCCTTGCCGGGCATCGACCTGCGTCGATCTCGCGACGGCGTTTGCGAGTAATCCGGGTCAGGGTGGCGGTCGGCCGCGAACGCCCGTCGGACCTCTCGTCAAACCGCACGATCACCGAGGACTTGACCCATGAAGATGCGTGGACCACTTTCCCGCAAGGTGCGCATCATCGGTGTGCCGATGGATCTTGGCGCCGATCGTCGCGGGGTCGACATGGGACCGTCCGGGATCCGAATCGCCGGGGCTGCCGACGCGCTCCGCCGGTTGGGCTTCCAGGTCATCGATGATGGTGACGTCACGATCCCCGTGCCGGAGACCCGCGATCCGGGTCCCGCGGGGGCCAAGTATCTGACGGAGATTCGCGAAGCGTGCGAGACTCTTCGCGAGCGTGTCCTCGCCGCGGTCGCGGACGGCGAGGTGCCGTTGGTCTTGGGCGGCGATCACAGCATCGCGATCGGTACGGTGACGGGGATTGCCGAGTACCACCGCAGCAAGGGTGCTCAGATCGGGTTGATCTGGGTCGATGCTCACGCGGACATGAACACGCCCGAGACGAGTCCGACCGGCAACGTGCACGGCATGCCGTTGTCGGCTCTGCTCGGTCTCGGCGAAACCAGCTTGGTGAACCTCGGTGGCTTCACTCCGAAGGTCGCACCTCACAACGTGGCTCTGATCGGAATCCGCGATCTCGATGAGTCGGAGAAGGACATCGTTCGGCGGTCCGGCGTGAATGCCTACACGATGCGCGACATCGACGAGCGCGGGATGAGTGCGGTGATCCAAGAGGCGATCGGTAAGGCGTCGGCGGGGACCGTCGGGTTCCACGTCTCCTTCGATCTCGATGGGATGGACCCGGCCGCGGTGCCCGGCGTGGGTACGCCGGTGAAGGGCGGCATCGATTGGCGGGAAGGGAACCTGCTGCTCGAAGCCGTCGCCGATTCCCGCCGCATGCTCGGTTTCGAGATCACCGAACTCAACCCGATCGTCGATGTGCGAAACGAGTCGGGTCGGGTCGCCGTCGACATGATCGCGTCGGCGTTCGGCAAGTCGATCCTCTGAGGTGTTGTTCCGCTTCGCGCCCGGTTCAACGCAGCGCGAGTGCGAGCTCAGCTGAGAGTCCGGCGAGGATGGTCGGTTGCGGCGGCGGAAAAGCGACGCGACGCCACGTGGAGAGCACCTCCAGCACCTGTTCCGCAGACGCGTCCTTCAGCCCGGCGAAGAAGTCGCGCGCCAAGCTGCGGCTCGCCGACGGATCCACTGCGGCGACGGCCTCGATCACGGCGGTCCATCGAGTCTTGTTCGCGTCGGCCATGGATCCGAAGCTCGTGATGGCGTCGGCGTTCGCATCGAAGGATCGCAGAGACAGCAGCGCTTGGCGCAGTTCCGCGGAGTCGGTGCCGCGGGCCAGGATCCGGCGGAGTTCCGCCTCGACCTCGCGCTCACGTGCACGCGCCAAGAGTTCGAGCGCACGGAGTCGATCACCGGTCCGTTCCTCATCGAGCTCCGCCAAGATCTTGCGGCAGCGATCGAGAACGAACTGGGTCGGAGTACCCTGCCAGCCGGCGAGGATCGCGAAGTCGAGCGAACTGGTCTTCCCCAAGGAACCGGCCACGAGGGCGAGATCTTCCTCTGCGCCGGCACCGCTGAGGACTTCGACCGCCGCTTCGACGAGGGTCGGATGACCGGTGGCGAGTGCACGCGCGGCGAGTTCTCGCGTCCGGCGATCCAACGGCTTCGCACGCAAGGCACGGAGCGCACTCGCTCGCACCACCGGATCCCGTTCGCTTCGCGCCAGGTCGACGATGCGCGAACGCAAGTCCTCGTTCGGCTCGCTCACCGCGGCGAGGCCTTCGATCAGCGAGGTGCGCAGCGTTTGGTCCTCCAGCCTCAGAAGCCTCAGGATCTCGGTGGGATCGGTGTGACCACCGGAGCGTTGGAGCGCGCGCGCAGCGATCGCCAGAAGGCCGGCGTCGCGAAGCGACTGATCGCGAAGGAAGCTCTCGATCTGTGCCCGACGGTCGGGGTGTCGCCCGCGGCCGAATCCGGCCAACAGCGCGGCCACCTCGTCACGCCACCGACGCAGGCTGCCGCCCTGAACCCGGGTGAGGAAGTGATCCACCGCCGGCGCTGGTTGCCCTTCGGGCAGCGATCCCAGCGCGTAGGCCGCCGCTTCTCGCAGGGATTTCTCGGCGTCTCGATTTTCCAGAACGGTCCCGAGCTCTGCTTCGACGCCCGGTTCCGCGAGCGCTCCCAGCGCAATCACCGCGCGCATACGCACGGTTCGGTCCGGGTCGTCACGGAGCGTGCGCAGGAGCTCGCGAGCGCCGTCTTCCTTCAGTGCGCCGAGGAGGAGCGCAGCTTCCCCCCGCGTGGCAGCGTCATCGGATCGAATCAGTTCGGCGAGCAGTGGCGGCGGAGTCTGCGCAGCCACCGGGCCGAGCAGCGCCAAAAGAGCCGGGAGAAGGCACAGAAGAGCGACCCGAGCCCGGCCGCTCCCGATGGTTCGGTGCGCCCGACAGGCGGCGTCGGGAGCGCTGCAGCGTGCGGTTTCGCTCGGAGGCGTCTGGTTCATCGCGTCACTAGGGTAGCCGCCCGGCCTCCTGGGCCGTCGTGCGAGTCGGGCGGCCCGACACGGCGGACGGTGGGGCGGAGGCGAAGCGCATCCCACAAAACTCATGCCAAGTCCTGGCCTGGACGGCTCGGGAACCTCGTCGCGGGATCGCCGCAGGGTTTGGGAATCGTCCTGGTTAGATCGGTTGTCGGCCGGTCCCCGGCCAAGGGGCGGCGGCCCGTTTCGCGGGCCTCGTCCGGTTGGAAGCCCGCGGGAATCGGTTCTTCCACCGCGATCCGCCGCCGTGTCCTCTGCGCAGATGAGCGACCGTCTCGCCATCTTCGATGCCCAGAGTGGACTCGCCGGCGACATGTGGGTGGGAGCGTGTCTCGATGCGGGAGTGCCGCTCGAGCGGCTCGCGGCGGCCATGGCTCCGGGACGACTCGGCTGCCGCCTGACCGCGGAACGGGTGCGACGCGCGGGGCTGGTCGGCACCAAGTTCACGGTAGTCGTCGATCGAGACCGCAAGGAGCGGGAGCGGCGATTGCCGGAGGTACTCGCCGTGCTCCAGTGCCTCGATCTTCCCGCGCCGGTGCGCGCGCGCGCAGCGAGCGTCTTTGCGAGACTCGCCGACGCCGAGGCCGCTGTGCACGGAATCGCGCCCGATGCCGTGCACTTCCACGAGGTCGGCGCGGTCGACGCGATCGTCGACATCGCGTGTGGCTGCCTTGCCATCCATGAGTTGGACATCGCCTCGGTGTACTGCCCTTCGGTCGAGACGGGTCGCGGCAGAGTGCGCTGTGTGCACGGCGTGCTCCCGGTCCCCGCACCAGCCACTTCGCGACTGCTGCGCGGCTTCCGACAGCGGCGTACTCGGGATGGTGAACACACCACGCCCACCGGTGCCGCGTTGGTGGCGGAGTTCGTCGATCCGCGCCAGTCGCTTCCGGAGTTCATCAGCGAGGCGGACGGCTACGGCGCCGGCACTCGTGACGTGCCGGAGGTTCCCAATCTCCTGCGTCTGACGGTGGCTCGTGCTGCCGCAGCACCGGCCGTCGAGGTCGCCGAGATCTCGTGCAATCTCGACACGGCCGATGGCGAGTGTCTCGCGGCGCTTCTCGACGGCTGCCTCTCACGCGGTGCGCTCGACGCCTACGTCGTGCCGCTCACCATGAAGAAGGGCCGGCCGGGCTTCCTGCTCTCTGCGCTGACTTCGCGTGCGTTGGAGTCGACGATCGTCCGCTACTTGCTGGAGGAGTCCTCCTCACTCGGGGTTCGTGTCGCCTACCACTGGCGTAGCTGCAACGAGCGTTGGCAGGAGCAGCGCGACACCAGCCTCGGAGTGGTGCGATTCAAGTGCGCCAAGCTGCCGTCCGGCGCGCTCGTCGCGCGACCGGAGGATGACGAGATCAACCGGTTGGCGCGCGAGTTCGGGCTCCCGCGCCGCGAGGTGTTGAGCCGGCTGCAAAGGACCCCTCCCGAGGATGCGTGATGGTCGGCGCGACCGATCAAGCGCGGCGATCAGGCGCGACCGAGAAACTCACCGGTCTCGGTGTTGATCTTGACGCGCTCGCCTACCTTGATGTGGGCGGGGCCCTTGGCGGTCAGACCGGTCGAGAGCGTGATCGTCTTCTGCACTGCCGAGACGGTGTCGCCCCGCGCGACTTCCTCCGCCTCGACGACTTCGAGAACCACCGTGGGCGGCAATTGGATCGTGAGCGCTGAGCCCTCGACGAAGAGCACCTCGATCGAGTCGTTCTCGTGCATGTAGAGCATCGCGTCGCCGAGCACTTCCTCCGACAGGTGAAACTGCTCGAAGTTCTCGTTGTCCATGAACACGAAGCCGCTCGCGTCCTTGTAGAGATACTGACAACTCCGCGAGTCCAGGAACACCGGCTCGATCGGGTCGGACGTGTTCATGCGCACGTCCTTTTGTCTGCCGGTCTTCAGGTGTCGAAGGTTGAGGTGGTGGATCGCGCGCCAGTTGCCCGGCGTGACGTGGTCGTATTTCGCGATCTGGTACAGCTCACCCTCGTAGCGGATGACCATACCCTTCTTGGCTTCAGTGACTCGAATCGCCATCGGTGGTGGAGGAGGGACTTCGTTGCGGGCCGTCATGGTGCCCCGCAGGCTCGACGCTGGCAACGGCCAACGAGCGCGGGCAGCCTGCGGCGTGGCCGCACCGATCAGAAGGCCTTGCGGCGACTGGACGATTCGATCCCCAAGGCCTTGCGGTACTTGGTGACGGTCCGGCGCGCGATATGGACACCCTGACGCCCCAACTCCTCGACCAACTGGTCGTCGGAGAGCGGGTTCTGCTTGTCCTCCTTGTCCACCAGCTCCTTCAGCTTGTCCTTCACCGCGCGCTGGCTCACCATCTCGCCGCTGTCGGTGACAGTCCCCCCGGAGAAGAAGCGCTTGAGTTCGAGGATGCCTTGCGGGGTCTGGATGTACTTGCCGGAGATCGCGCGGCTCACCGTGGAGATATGCACGCCGACCGCATCGGCGACTTCCTGCATCTTCATCGGGCGGAGCGACCTCACACCTTCGCGAAGGTAGTCCGGCTGGCGCGCGACGATCTCGCTGGCGATTCGCTGGATCGTGCTCTGGCGCTGGTGGACTGCCTCGATGAACCACTTGGCCGCGTCGATCTTGCGCCGGAGATACTCGTGCACCTTGGGATCGTCGCGCGCTTCCTTCAGCAACTTCTTGTATGCCGGTGAGATCCCGAGTTCGGGAATCGAACCGCGTTCCGTGCGCACCTCGAAGCGACCTTCGAACTCCTCGACGATCACATCCGGGATGACGATGGTGTTGCGGCTCTCACCGAAGGCCGAGCCGGGATGAGGCTTGAGATGGTCGCGGAGGAAGGCCCAACTCTCCTTGACGTCCTCGATGTCCGCCGCGGTCTCTCGTGCGATCTTCGGCAGGCGATTCATCGCCAGGTCGTCGAGGTGCTTGTCGACGATCTGCCGCGTCAACGGCCGCACGTACTCCATGCGATCGAGCTGCATCAGGAGGCAGTCGCGCAGGTCGCGGGCGCCCACACCCGGCGGATCCAGGGAGCGCACCAGGTCGACCGCCCGCTCGGCGAGCGGGATCGGGATCACGAGGAGGTCGGCGATCTGTTCGGGGGTCTCGGCCAGGCGTCCGTCCTCATCGAGCGAGAACACCACGTGTTCGACCACGCGATAGAGCGCGGGGTCGACCTCCAGCATGCGGACCTGCGAGAGCAGGTGATCGGGGAGCGAGGTCGCCGCATCGGGTGTGTTGTAGAGGGCGTCGAGACGGCGCTCGGCCTCGTCGTCGCTGATCGCGGGCCCGCGGGCCGAGCTGCCTTCGGAGCGCCGCTCCAGGTTCTCCAGCTCGTTCCAGAGCTGGGCCGTCATGTCGGTCGTCTCGGCTCCGGCGTCGCTCGGGTTCGGTGAGCTGGCCGTCGACTCATCGCCGCCGTCGGCTTCTTCCTTCACCTCCAGGAAGACGTTCTCCTGCAGCTCCTGATCGATGTGATCGATCAATTCCGCCATCGGGCACTGCAAGACCTGCATCGCCTGAATCATTTGCGGCGACTGGATGAGTCGCTGCTCGGCGCGCAGTTGTTGCGTGAGACCTAGGCGCATCGGATCCGAAGGTTTTCGAAAGTCGAGGGTGAGAGCGGTCCGTTCGCGAGTTGCAATCGCCGCACGCCGCATCGTGCGGACAGACGAGTATAGCCCCGCATGCTGATGCGGCTACCGCATTGCTCCATGAGGTTGACGCCGTGACAGGGGCGTTCTGCGCGCGCGCATCACCGGCCCAGCAACCTGCCGTAGAAGCTCAGCGCTGTCCATGCCACGGCCAGGACCGCGACCAGGTAGATCGACCCGCCCAGGAAGCGGACGAATCGCATCGCACTACGATGTGCAACGCCGCGCTCGTATTCGCTGCCTCGTTCGAAGGCGCTCTCCAGGTTGCCGATGTTCTCGGCCTTGGCGACCATCGACAAGGGCGCGGACCCGAGCGCGCGTGCGGCGGCGAGCGAATGAGCCAGCGGCTCGCCGCGTTCGATGGCTTGGCCGGCGACGACGTGGCGCACGCGTGCGGCGGCGAACGGCACCGCCGCAGTTGCGATGGAATGAGCACGTCCGATGGGGACGCCCGCACCATGGAGGGCCGCCATGGCGTCGAGGTACGGTGCATCGCAGCGATGGCGAAGGTGTGCACCGACCATCGGCCACGCGAGGGGATCGACGTCACCGTTGGTGGTGGCTTTCCGCAAGCGCAGCGCGGTCAGCGTCGTGGCTGCGGCGCCGACGCCGAGCAGGGTGGCGAGCATGGTGGCGGTCGTTCCTCCGCCCGGCACGACGACGGCGTTGACGAAGATGGCGAGGGCGAGCACCGCGCAGGGATAGGCGAGCCGAATCCACAGTTCGCGATGCTGATCCGTTCTGGCGGCGTGGCCGGCCGCCATGCGTCGGAGAGCCGGCGGGAGTCGTCCCGCTTCCTCGCAGGCGCTCAGCAGTGCGAGTTCAAAGGGCGGCAGGTGCCACGCTCGCCCGAGCGCGGCCGCGATCGGACCGGGAGTTGGGTCTTCTACACCGCCGGCGGCCAGGGCAGCGGCAGGCGGCAGACCGGCATCGAGCGCGGCGGCGATCTCCTCGAGGCGGTCGGCCCGACTTCGCGAAGCGAACACGCGCGATCACCGCTTGCCGAAGAGGTCTTGGAAGAAGGCGACGAATCGATCACCCATGGCGTAGAGGTCCAGCTGCGGCCAGGCCCGCCGCACCAAGTACAGGAGCACGAGAACGGCGACGAAGAAGATCGAGTAGAACAGCAGCTTCGCGAGGTTCACCGCGAAGGTTCGCTTGAGTTTGTAGCCGAGGGATGGCCCGGAGCGGGGGGCAGGACTGGCGATCGGCGACGCCGAACGGGAGACCCAGTCGCGTTGTGCGAGCAGCCCCTTCTGCACCAGATCGCTGGGATCCGCGGGTTCGGCGAGCACGGCGTCGACGATCTCGCGCCACGGATAGTTGTCGGGCGCACCGTCCGCCAGATCACGGATTCTCTTCCTGGTGGCGGGGGTTGTCGTCCCGGCCATCATCCGCAGCGACGCTTCGGCGACGCGGGCGACAGTGGGGTCCTGCTCGGCGAGACTCTGCGGACGTTGGCTCATCGGCAGCCTTGCTAGCGGGCTTGCACCAGGAAGCAAGGGTGCCTACCTAGCCGAGACGATTCGGGGGGCGTGGACGCCAAGTTTTCCCCAATTCCGGGCCCGGATGTGAAAAACTCTGAACCAGTGTTGAAAGTTGCCCCGAACCGGTGGCATACTTCCCCCTGTTCGCGGTGCCGGTCGGCGTGCCTTCCGGCAGGCACCAACAGCGGACACGTTCGAAAGGCCGGGTGACCGGCAGTCGCACAACCGAGAACAGAACACCACGTGGGTCGAGGCTGTGAGGTGGAGATCTGATTCCCCCTCCCTAACCGCCCTCTCCATCTCGCAGCCTTCCCCGATCTTGTGGGCCTCGGCTCTGACCGGCCGAGGCCCACTTTTTTTTGCCTCGGCAGCTCCGAAGGGGACCCTCCGGCCGGCGCCATCGCCCTTCTGGGCGATGGAATCGCTCCACCGTGACCCGGCAGTCGGCCGATCTAGGAAGGGTTCGGACTCGCTGGGTGAGGCCCAGTGATCGTCCGAGTGACCGCCATCGCCGCCAGCACGAAACGGCCGTCTCTTCGCAGAGGCTGTCCCATGAGCCGACCCGCTTTTCGCCGCACCACGACCGGTGCCGCCCCGTCCGCGTTCGCACGTTCCGAATCCGCCCCGGTCACCGGCCAGCCCACCTCGGCTTTCTCTCAGCAGCAGATCCTGCAACTGATGAAGGCTGAGTTCGGTCGGGCGCGACGGTTGGGCCTGCCGATGGCCTGCATCGCGGTGCGGATCGAAGGCTTCTTCGCGGTCGCCGAGAAGCACGGCAACGAGGCTTCGGAGCGAGTTCGAGCCGCGCTTGCCACCTTGGTTCGGGAGTGCATTCGCGACTACGACCATCTGGGAATGCTGGGCGAGACCGGCTGCCTCTTGGTTCTGCCGCAGACCGACGAGCGGGGTGCCGCTGCCGTGGCCGATCGCATCCGACGTGCCTTCGCGGGTCATGACGTCGCACTCCGCCCGCGCCCGGCCGATCTCAAGTTGAGCCTCGGCGTGGCGACCACCGATGTCGGCGACACCCTGTTCTTCGACACCCTGCTCGCGCAGGCCGAGCACGCGCGCGATCGTGCGAGCGACGGCGGTGGTGATCGCGTCGAGGTGTTCAGCAAGGACCGCTTCGTGCTCGATTCCTGAGCGAAGGCATCAAAAGCTCGCCGCCCTTTGGTCATACTGGGCGCTCCGCTTGCAGCGGAGCCCATGAAGATCCTTCTGGTCGAAGACGAGGTCACGATCGCGGTCACCCTGGCCGACGATCTCGAAGCCGCGGGGCATCTGGTCGAGCACGTGGCCGACGGCAGCAAGGCGATCGCGCGCCTGGCCGAGGAAGCCTTCGATTGCGTGGTGAGCGATGTCCGGCTGCCCGGCGCCGACGGTCTCGAGGTGCTGCGTGCAGCGAAGCGTGCGCGACCCGAGACCGAGGTCCTGCTGATGACTGCCTACGCCACGGTCGACCACGTGGTCGCTGCGATGCGGGAAGGGGCCGACGACTACATCCAGAAGCCCTTCATGAACGAGCAGGTCGTGGAGCGACTGGCCCGGATCGGGCGCCTGCGGACCCTCATCGACGACAACCAGCGACTGCGTGAAGACCTTCGCGGTGACCGTGGCCTACCCGGAATCGTCGGTCAGAGCCGTCGGATGCTCGACGTCTTCAAGATCGTGCGGACGGTGGCGCCGACCGACGCCTCGGTGTTGATCGTCGGCGAGAGCGGAACCGGCAAGGAATGCGTCGCGCGTGCGCTGCACCAACTCTCGAATCGCAAGGACAAGGCCTTCGTCGCGCTCTCGTGCGGGGCCTTGCCCGAGACCCTGCTCGAAACCGAACTGTTCGGCCATGAGCGTGGTGCCTTCACCGATGCGTCGAAGCTGCGTCGCGGCCGCTTCGAACTCGCCGACGGCGGCACGATCTTCCTCGACGACATCGACGACATGCCGTTGCAGACGCAGGTGAAGCTGCTGCGGGTGATTCAAGAGCGCGAGTTCGAGCGGGTCGGCGGCGAGGACACCATCAAGGTGGACATCCGGCTGATCAGTGCGACCAAGGTCTCGCTGCTCGACTTGGTGCGTCAAGGGCGATTCCGCGAGGACTTGTACTATCGACTCAACGTGGTGCCGATCCCGCTACCGCCG
>JBFXDD010000021.1:60260-90941 GCA_050181465.1 Planctomycetota bacterium | reverse complement strand
CCGAGCACCGCCGCGGTCGGCAGAGACAAGCCGGCGAGACCGATGCCCCAGAACGTGACGGCCCAGAAGCCGACGAACAGGCCCACGACGATCAGTCGCCAGAGCACCGGGCCGGCGCGCCGCGCTTCCTCGAATCGCAGTGTCAGCCCGCCCTCGAACAGGATGATCGCGACCGACAGCGAGACGAGGGGGCGCAGGAGGTCGCCGAGGAGCTCGTCGGGATGCAGCACGCCGAGGCCGGGGCCGAGCGTCAGGCCGCACGCGATCAACAGCAGCAGTGCCGGGAGTCGCAGCCGAGCGGCCAGCCATTGCACGCCGATACCGAGCCCGATCACGAGGGCGGCGAGCGTGAGGAAGTGGAGGCTTTGTGCCGAGGCCAGCATGGCCGGACACCTTAGCCCGGACGATTCGTGCACGTCTGCTGCGATCGCCACAAGTCGCGCCCGTCTGCGTCGCTGCGTCGGCTCCTCCCTGGCAGCGTAGCTATAGCTACGCTTCGGTCGTCGACCGACGCAGATCGTTGCCAGGCATCGACCTGCGGCGATCTCGCAACGACGTTCACGAATGATCCAGGCTAGGAGCGAGGGCGACGCGCTCAGCGCAGCTCGAGCGATTCCCAGTCGAGTTCCAACTCGGCGGGTGACGCCAATCGCAGTGCGGTCGCCAGGCGCTCGCGCAGTTCGATATCGGCGCCCGCGGCCGCTTCGAGAAGGGTGTGTGACGAGCACTCACCGAGCCAAGCCTGGACAGCACCCAGCGCGGCGTCGGCGTCGACGGCTGCGCGGCTCGCTGCGAGTCGCAGCCGCACGACCGCGCGCTGGTCACGTCGATTCGGTTGACGCGCGAGCGCGCCGTCCGCGGTCACCCGGACGACCTGCACCGACTCGGCACCGGCAGTGACCAGGCGGGCCGCCTGCGGCGACTTGGCGACCTCCGGTCCGCCGGCGGCGGCCCACACGCCGACGAGCATCGCGCCGAGCAGGACCAGCCCCCGACGACCGCCGCGGCGCGCGCCGCTGGCTCGGCGATCGCTCGTCAGTTCGAGCGCGGCGCGGATCGCGTCGCGATCCGGCGGCACGATCCGAGTCGACGTGTTGGGGGCGTTCATCCTCTGCGATATCGGCACGCGGTGCGTCTTCGGCCAAGGCCGTCGAGCAGGTTCCGGGAAGTCCGTGCACCTTTCGCGTCGCCGCCGCCGGCGATAGCGCGGAAGGCGCCGGTCCGCCCGGGTATCCTGCCGCCGACCGATGGGCTGCCGAATTCCGCACGACTCGCTCGGTCACTTCGGTGCCGTGACCGACCGTCCGGAATTCCACGCGCTGGCGATGCCCCGCTCGGGCCGCGGCGAGATCGACGACGTGTTGCTCGAAGGTGAGCGCCTGCCGGGGCTACGGATGCTGCGGATCTACGCGCCCTCGCCGGAGCTGCGCGGCGACCGGCCGCTGTCGGTGATCCTGGTCAACGACGGGCACAAAGCCTTCGAGGCGTCGAACCACCGTGCCGTGTCTCCGCTGGAGCAGTCCGGCACGCTGCAGATGCATCGCGTCATGGACGGACTGCTCTGCGAGGGTGCCGTACGGCCGGCGGTGGTGGTCGCGGTCGGTGTCCACTCGGGATCGCGGGCCGATCAATACGTGCCGGTCCGGGCGCGCTACGGCGATCGGTGGTTCGGCGGGCAGGGTGAGACCTACCTCGATGTTCTCGAGCACGAGGTGCTGCCCGCCGTGCGCGAGCGTCTGCCGCAGGTGACGTTGTCGGACGTCGCGGAGGACCGCGTCCTGCTCGGCACCTCGATCGGCGGTGTTGCTGCTCTGTACGGCGCGATGACTCGGCCGGCAGTGTTCGGTGCTGCGATCGCGCTCTCGCCGTCGGCGTGGGTCGACGACGGTTTCCTCACGCGTTTGGCGGACGGGCAGGCGGAGGTGAAGGCACGCATCGCGGCTGACATCGGTCACGGCGAGCGGCCGACCATCCTCGAGCACTGTCGTCGACTCTTCGCGGTGTTGTCGGAGCGCGGTTCGTCGGCGGTGTCGGCGAACGTCGTCGATGGTCGTCACGACGAGGACAGCTGGCGCGCACGCCTGCCGCGCCTGCTGCAGCACGTGCTCGCGCCGCGTTGATTGCGCCGCGCGATCACCACGTGCCGAACTCCAGGCGCACACCGCCACTGGCTTCGAAGTCAGGTGGGTTCGTCGCCGGCCGCACAGGCCGGAACCGTGACGTTGCGGTCGGTCAGCGTCGACGACGCGGGGAGCGGAAAGGCTCGGCTGCAATCGGTGCCCGCGGCGGTGCCGTCGCTGCGCGTCGGCCCGCGTGCCGTGGAACTCGCGGGGAAGCAGATCGCCTTGCCCACGGCGCCGAGCCGGCCCGGGTCCCAACGGCGCGAAGAAGGTCGCGAGGCGGCAACGAGACATGGTCCGGCACCGTCGCGCGGCTCGCGCTCTCGACGATGGACGCCGTCGTCGCGCCGCGTCGGTTCGAGGAACATGCCGTCGGTCCGAGTCGATCGACCGACGACCGGGTGGTCATCGGATCGTTCGAGACCGCCGTCGCCGATGGCCGTGAGGCATCGCAGCGGGACTTGCGAGATGCCCGAGACGAGATCGAGCGCGCGTGTGCTCGTCGGCGCTCCCTGGGTGAACCAGGTCTCGCGCCCCATCCCGAGCCGATCAGGGCGTAAGAGCAACGCCGCGCCCATGGTCGCGGCTTGGCCCGGGTCGTGGCGCCCGGTTCGTCGAGATGTGCCTATCCGAGGAGCACCCAATCCAGCGAAGGATTGCTGGTCCGCGCCATCGCGATGACACACCGCGACGGCGGGTGGAAAGTGGACTGTCCGGCCGCCAGACGCGTTCGCTCAGAAGCGCAGCACGTCGGGCGTCAGCGCCCACACCTTCAGCGGGGACTTGCCGTCCAGCGCGTCGAGGAGGATCTGCAGCGCGCGGTCGAGCTCGGCGTTCTTCGCGACGAGCAGGCGAGCGGTGTCGGGAAGCAGGGCTCGCGCCGAGAGCATGTCCGCCGTCAACGACTCGATCAGGCTCTTGGGACGCGGGGTGTGCCGGATTGCGTGACCCGGCTCGAGCTTGGCTTCCTTCGCGACCATCGCGATCGCGTCGTGCAAGCCGCCGATCCGATCCACCAGGCCGATCTCGACGGCCTGCGTGCCGGACCACACCCGGCCGCCCGCGATGGCGAGCACCTCGCTCGTGGTCATGCCGCGCGAGCGCGCCACGTGCCCGACGAAGACGTCATAGATGCGATTGACGAAGCCCTGCACGCGACCGCGCTCGGCATCGTTCCAGCCGCGGTCCATCGAGCTCATCCCGGCGCTGTCATCGAGCGCGACGATCTCCGAATGGAGCCCCACGCGCCGCATGAGCGCGCCGACGTTCGGCTTCATGCCGAACACACCGATGGAGCCGGTGATGGTGCCTTCTTCGGCGAAGATCGGCCGACCCAGGCACGTGACGTAGTAGCCGCCGCTACCGGCGACGTCGCCCATCGACACGACAACCGGCTTCTTCGCCGAGAGATCGCGCAGCGCGATGAGGATCGCCTCACTGGCCGTCGCCGAGCCGCCGGGCGAGTTGACGCGAACCACGACGCCCTTGACCGAGTCGTCGGCAATCAGTCGCTCGATCTCCTTGACGGTCGGCATCGAGACGATGCTGCCCGAGACTGCCTTGTGGCCGTCGACGATCCCGCCGGACAAATGGAGCACGGCTACGGTCGGCTCGCTCTCGTCGTCCTCCTTCTCCTCCTTCGGGTTGAGCAACTGCGTCAGGAGCTGCAGTGGATTGATCGACTTCTTCTCCTTCTTGTCGCTGAAGGCGGGGCCGAAGGAGAGATCTTCGGACGGCAGTGCCTTCTTCATTCCGTCCCGTGCGCCGACCCACGGCACGAGTTGATCGACGAGTCCTGCTGCGAGCGCATCCTGCGCGGTGAAGACACGCTGTGCTTGGAAGTCGCGGACCTTGACTGCCGGGATGTTTCGTCCTCGCGCGATGCGATCGACGACCGATCGATTCATCGAGTCGACCATCGCGAGATAGTGCTTGCGGAGGTGATCGCTCATCTTCGGCAGCACATACGGCTCTACCGCACCCTTGAAGTCGCCGCATCGCACGACGTCGTATTGCACGCCGAGCAGGTCCATCGCGTCCTTGAGGAAGGTGACGGAGAGCGCCGGTGCCGGGAGATCGAGGATCCCGAGATCGGCCATCAGGATCCGATCGCACCCAGCGGCGAGTTGGTACGCAGCGGAGTCGGCGCCCTCGAGGTAGGCCCAGAGTTGCTTGCCGCTCTTGCGCAGGCGCTGGATCGCGCGATCCATCTCCGCAAGCTGCGCGAGGTTGAAGCTCATGCCGTGCGTGAGATCGAGCAGGATGTGCTGGGCCTCGGCGGTCGCGAGACCGTCGATCTTGCCGAGGAATTCGTAGAAGTCCTTCGGTTGACCGCCGCCGCCCAGCAGGAGGGCGGTGAGGTCGGCGCCCTGCTCCGGGAGGTCGAGAAAGCTGCCCGCCGGGGTGAGCACCAAGACGCGGGTCGCTTTGGTCGTGTCGTCTGCAGCCGGCGCGGCGCTTGCGGCCGCTTCGGCGGTATTCGGCGTGGCCGGCGTCTGGGCGGGGTCCTGGCCGAGGAGGGGGAGCGTCGCGAAGCAAGTAGCCGCGACGAGGGGGAGATTGCGAAGAAGCATCATGGCGCGTTCGGCCGAGAGGGCTCGGCGGGCGCCATCGTGGCCGGCGGTTCGCCCAGGTTGTCGCGGACCCGTCGCGGGCAGGTCGCGAACCGACCGGCTCAGTTCTTGCGTCGGCCTTGTTCGGCGACCGCCTTCGCGCGCGCCGCGATCTCCGCTGGGTCACCCAGGTAGCCTCTGCGAATCGGACGCAGCGCTTCATCGAGGCGGTAGGCGAGCGGCACCCCGGTCGGGATGTTGAACTCGAGGATCTCCGCTTCGCTCATCCCATCGATGTGCTTGACCAAGGCGCGCAGCGAGTTGCCGTGTGCCACGATCAGCACTCGCTTGCCCGCGCGCAGCTCCGGCACGACGCTGTCCTGCCAGTACGGCAAGAATCGGTTCACGGTGTCGGCCAGACACTCCGCGCGCGGTCGCTCGCTCGGCGACAGCTCGGCGTAACGCCGATCGTTTGCGGGGTTGTTCGGATCGCCGTCGGCCATTGCCGGCGGCGGGATGTCATAGCTCCGCCGCCAGATCTTCACCTGCTCTTCGCCATGACGTTCGGCGGTCTCGGCTTTGTCCAGACCCGTGAGTGCGCCGTAATGCCGCTCATTCAGCCGCCAGGTTCGATGCACCGGCAGCCACATGCGATCCATCGCGTCGAGCGCGAGCCACATCGTGCGGATCGCGCGCTTGAGCAACGAAGTGTGCACGACGTCGAAGTCGTGACCGGCATCGCGCATCGCTTCGCCAGCCGCCGCCGCTTCTCGTCGACCCTGTTCGGTCAGATCGACGTCGACCCAGCCGGTGAAGCGATTGTCGACGTTCCATTGGCTTTGACCGTGGCGCAAGAGGACGAGTTCGGGCATGCGCCGGATTGTGGCGAAGGCGCGGGCGCTGGCAAGTCGGAGCCTGCGCGCGGAGGATCCGCCGCTCAGCGACGCGTGGCGAAGAACCGGTCCAGCAGACACAAGCCGCCGAGGCTCTGACCATCGGGAAGCGGCTGATCGAGGATGCGTGCGCGCGCTTCCCACAAGGGGAGGCGGTGCACGGTCATGGACTCGCTCGCCTCGAGTCGCTGCCGTGTCCAGCTCAGGTCGCGCGCCAGGAAGTAGTGGCAGTGTTCGTTCGACACGCCCTTGTACGGCGCGAAGGCACCGAGCGAGTCCCAGCGCGCGGCGATCAGGCCGGCTTCCTCCTCGAGTTCATGCTGCGCGACCGTCAGCGGGTCTTCCCCGGCCTTCATTCCGCCGATCGGGAATTCCCAGAGGTGCAGGCCGAGCAGGTAGCGCTCGCTGTGCACGAGCACGGTCGTGCCGTCTTCGAAGAGCGGGATGATCGCGGCCGATCCCGGCATATCGACGTAGAAGTACGAACCCTCGCTGCCGTCGGTCTGACGAAAGGTGTCCTTGCAGTAGCGATGCCAGGGGTTCTCGATCAGCACCTCCCGTCGAAGCCGGTGCATGCGCAGTGGGGGATCGTCGAAGTGCTGGGTCACGGCGAGAGTCTGGAGTCGGCTCGACACCGCGGCAAGGTCGTCGCGCTGATTGAGGATAGATTGGCGGCGGTTCGTAGCCTCGCTCCCATGCTCATGGTCGTCCCATCCCACGATTCGGTTCGTCTCTCTGCCGGTCTCATCGCCCGGCTTGCTGCTGTCGCCGTCACGCTGTTCGTTGGCGGTTGCGACTCACTCGACTTCGAGGCGAGGGAGTCACGCGAACTCGAACTCTCGCTGCCACCTTCGATGCTCGTCCGCTGCGAGACCCACAACGGCGATGTTCGCCTGGGACGCGGAGCAGCGGGGACGGTGACCGGAGCCGCACACGTCACCGCGCGAGGCAGCAGCGATGCCGAAGCTCAGGATGTCCTGCAGCGCGCCACCGTGATCAGCGAGGTGGTCGACGGTCGTCTGGTGCTGCGAATCGACGGGCCGACGTTTGCGTCGTTCGACGTCGCCTTCGACTTGACGGTTCCGGAAGGCACTCCGATCGAAGTCTCGACCCACAATGGTGATGTGATCATCGACAAGACTCGATCGACCGTGAAGGTGACCAATCACAACGGTCGAGTCACTCTCGACGACGTGGGGCCTGCCGTCGAGGTCGAGACCCACAACGGCGACGTCGAGCTGACTCTCTCGGGCCTGGAGCCGGATTGCCGAGTCGATTCTCACAATGCGCAGGTGACGCTCCATCTCGACCCGCAAACGTCGGCCACGGTCGACGCGTCGACTCAAAACGGCAAGCTCCGGGTGCAGGGCGCCGACGGCACGATCTCGTCCGGTTCCCAGCTGCGACAGGTCCTGGGAGAGGGCAAAGGCCGTGTCCGCGTCACGACTCACAACGGCGACGTCCGCATCGGGCTTCGCTCGCGATGATGACCCGCGGGCAGCGGCTCAGTCTTCCGTCTGCCTCGCGAGCAAGTGCTTCTGCTGGCGGCGGGCCGCCGGGTTCTCCTCCATCGCCGAGCTCGAGGTCTGCTCGCGCAGCCACGGCCGCAGGAACTCGGGCCAGTCGTTGGGTCGGGCGTGCAGGAAGTCGCGGGCCATCGCCGTACCGACCGCGCTCTCGGGCAGTCGCAGCTCGGTGGTGAGATAGCGAAACAGCAGCGCGGCGAGCCGAGCGCGGGCGATGCCGTGGGCGGCGCTGGTTTGGTCGAAGAGCCAGTCGCTGAAGTGGAGGAAGCGCTCGAAGGGGGACTCGGCGCGGAGCAAGAGCTCCGCGGTCGCGCCAAAGTTCCCGCTGTTGCAGACGAGGTCGAAGAAGCGCGCGAATCGTCGCATGCGCTGCAGTTCGTGGAAGCTCAACGTCCGGCTCTGCAGGATCTCGTACGGCGGCTCCGTCGAGTACACCCCACCCCACTCCGCCGAGTGACGATCGAGCGTCGTTCCCCGCAGTCGCTTGAGGATCCCGACCTGGATCTCCTGCGGTCGCAGCGCGATCAAACGATCGAAACCGCGGGCGAAGCTCGCCAAGTCCTCGCCGGGCAGTCCCACGATCAGGTCTGCATGAACGTGCACGCCGGTCGACTCGCGCAGGAAGCGGAAGTTGTCTTCGAGCCGCGCGAAGTCCTGCCGCCGCCGGATGCGTTCTCCGACCGCAGGATCGAATGACTGGATGCCGACTTCGAACTGCAAGGCACCGGGTGGAAACGCCGCGATCTCCGCGCGCAGGGCCTCGGGGAGTCGATCCGGAATCATCTCGAAGTGGAGCAGCGTTCCGTCGCGCCAATGCTCGCGGAAGAAGCGCAGGATGCGGGTGCTCGTCGCCACGCCGAGATTGAACGTGCGATCGACGAACTTGAAGTGCGAGAGCCCGCGGTCGAGGAGCCGCTTCATCGCGTCGAGAAAGGCGTCGAGCGGGAAGTTGCGGACGCGCTCATCGAGCGAGGAGAGACAGAACTCGCACTCGAAGGGGCAGCCGCGCGACGCTTCGACGTAGACCACGCGGTGGGCCAGGTCGCGGTCGTCGTATTCCTCGTAGGGGAGAGCGATGGAATCGAGCGACGGTGGACCCTGGGCGATGAGCCACGGCAGGTCCGTCCCGCCATCCAGGATTCGCCGGCACAGGTCGCGAAAGGCGATCTCGCCCTCACCGCGAACGACATGATGCGCGAGCGTGCAGATCGCTTGCTGTTCGGTCTCGTGGCTGACCTCGGGGCCGCCCAACACGATCCGAACGGTCGGCGCGACTTCGCGAAGGATCCGGACCACCGAGAGCATCGCCGCGGCGTTCCATACATAGACGGACAGGCCGACGATCCTCGGCTGATGTGCGAGGATGCGCTCCACGAAGTCGACCGGCCTCTGCTGGACCTCGCCCTCGATCAGCGTGCTGCGCTCGCGCAGATCCCCGAGGTTGGCGCGCAGATACCGCAACCCGAACGCGGCGTGGATCCAGCGCGCGTTCAGCGTTGCGAGGACGATGTCGACCATCCGCGCATCATCCGTCCGATCTGTCGTCGGGCAATCCCGGCAGAGCGGTTCGTGAACGGTCGATATGCTCGCCATGGTGACCTCGCCACCTTTCGCGCCCACCCGACGGCGACGCTGGCTCGCGCGCCTTCTGCTCCTCGCCTCGCCGGTCTTGCTCCTGGGTGTGGGGGAGATCGCGGTCCGCTGGCTGGTCCCCGAGGTCGCCGAGCGCGACCCTTTTCTGGAGTTGTCCGGCGGCGGTTCGAAGTTCGGCGAGACCGTGATCGACGGCGTGCCGCACTTCCAGGTCCAGCACGCCGACCTGTATTCCCACAACAACGTCCGCTTCCGCACCGTCAAGGAACCGGGAACGCTGCGGATCTTCTGCGCCGGCGGCTCGGCCTGCGCCGGCTGGCCGCATGGACCGGAGCAGACCTGGAGCCGGTATCTGGAGACCGCGCTGCGCGCCGCCTATCCGGATCGGAAGGTCGAGGTCCTCAACGTCTCCGGCCACGCGTTCCCGGCCTATCGCGTGCGGCCCGTGGTCGAAGAGATCCTTCGCTTCGAACCGGACCTATTGATCCTCTGGAGCGGGAACAATGAGTTCGTCGAGAAGCGTAACTACGCGGCCACGGCGGGAGCGCAACGACTCGCGCGCGCGCTGTCGAAGCACTCACGACTGTTCCGACTTCTGCTCGGTGGTGTTGCGGCCGCGAAGAAGCAGGTCTTGCCCGACGACAACCGCGAGGCCGCGGCGTTCATGTTCGCGCAGTTCGAACAAGTGGCTCTCGACCTGCGTGCGGACCCTGAGCAGTTCGCCGCCGTCCTCGACCACTACGAGTTCACGATCGATGCGATGCTGAGCGCAGCGCGTTCACGCGGTGTGCCGACCTTACTCCTGACGGTGCCTTCCAATCTGCGTGATTGGCGACCCAACGTGTCGCGCACGATCTTGGCAGGCGATGCTCTCGCACAATGGCAGGCGGCGACGCGAGCGGGTCGCAAGGCGATGCTGGAGGGCGAGTTCGAGCGCGCGATCGTCGAGCTTCGGCACGCTCGCACCTTGGATCCGCAGTGCGCCGACTCCGCCTTCCATCTCGCGCAGGCGCTGGAGCGGGCGTCGCAAGCGCCCGAGGCGCATGCAGAGTATGTCGCGGCACGCGATCTCGACCTGACTCCCTTCCGCGCCAGCTCTGCCGTGCTCGAGCGGCTGATTGCCGCGGCGAAGCGTCATCCTGCGGTGGCGGTCGTCGATCTCGTCGAGGCGTTTCGCGAAGCGGCGAGCGGTGCGGCGCCCGGTTACGACCTGTTCCTCGACTACGTCCATCCGACCCGCAAGGGCAATCTGCTGGCGGCGCGGCTGGTCTTCGACGCAATCCTCGATCGCGGCTGGCTGGGTGAAGCCAAGGGTGCCAGGGACTTCTCGGTGATCGAGGACGGCTACGACGAGAGCCACGATCTCAGCGTGCGAACGCACGTGCTGTACCTGCTCTACCACATGCATCAGGAAGAGGCCTATCGCGACCAAGCCGACGCCACGATCCGAGTGCTGCAAGGTAGCGGCGAGCATCCATTGGCCAAGTTGTTGATCGAAGTCCTGACCGAAGGCCGCCACGGAATCGACGCCCACCTCGACCTCGTGCGTCGCGACCTGCTCGGTGAAGAGGTCCCGGCGGACTACGAGTCGCGCCATCGCGATTGGTACCGAGCCCACTTCGCGCGGCTCGCGGCCGTCGGGCAACAAGGTCGCAAGCAGCTCGAATCAACGACCGGCAAGGACCGTTGACGGCGAGTCGTCGCGCTCGGCGGGGGCGAGCGGCGTACGCGCGGCGAACATTGCACCGAGATCGACGTGGAGCGGATCGCCGTCACCGACGGCCGCAGCGGCGACGCCGTCCGATTCCTGGCCGCGAGCGGCGCGCAACAGCGGCAGCGCGTTGGGAACCGCGAACTGCTCACCGGCGACCCCCGCGAGGAATCGGCCACCGTGCACGGTGCCGGCGAGTTCTCGCACGCGCAGGGCCTGCAAGAGATCGCGCCAGCGGATCCCGATGCCCTCGTGGACCAACATGCGCTGGAACACCACACCCCAGCGGGCGAGGAGCCGATCGATGACGAACTCGACGTCGACGTCACCCGTGGCCGCGGCGATCGGTCCCACGCGACCGATGCCGTAGCCGAGTGCGTCGGCGCGGCGCTTGCTCGGCGGAACGATGAGTGCTCGCAGCGCGCCGAAGGAGTCGACCGTGGCGAGACCGCGAGTCACGAGTTCGGCGAGGCAGCTCTCGAACTCCGACGGCAGCATGCCCGCTGCGCGCCGGCAGTCGTCGACGAAGCAGGCTCCGCTGCGTCGCAGGCGGTCCAGCACATCCTGTGCGCGCCCGCTGAGTGACGCCTCGCGGGTCGACTCATCGACGTCGCGCAGAGGAAGCCAACGTGCGAGCTCACCGCGCGGGACGATCGTGATCGGCGTGCGGCGCACCGTGCCGTTGCCGCTGCCGAACAACCGCAACCAGACGAACTCGCCGCCCAGCGTGAGCTGATCGAGCGCATCCGGTCGGTACCTTCGCAGCCGACGTCGCAGCACGCTCTCCCAACGCTCGGCGGCGATCGGGAAGCCTTGGAGCTGTGTGAGCACCTCCGCCAATCCCGCCGTCCCATCCAGGCGCGTCGCCGCGGTCGCATGCTGCCAACCGGCGACGAAGTGCCAATACTCGGCGAGACTCACCGGCGCGACCTTCGCACGCACTCGTTCCAGCGACTCGCGCCGGATGCGTGCCAACAGTCGGCGATGACAGATGTGCAGCGCACCGCCGATGCGCAGTCGCATTGCAGTGCCCTCCGCTTCGAGCGCGAGCAACTCGACCTCATCGCCGCGGATGGGGATCGGCCCCGACGCCTCGAGGCGACCGCGCCAGAGTGCGAGTTCGTCGCGAGGCGCGTGGATTGCCAGGATGCGGTCGCCCTCGATCACCACCTTCCCGGCCCGGAGCAACTCGTCGACGAATCCGGCGGTGCCGTCGCGCACCGACTCGGCGCGGGTCAGGAAGCCCATCCAGCTCAGCGCCTCGAGCAATTCGTCCGCGGAGCTCGGTCGGGGCCAGGCATCCTCGCGAACCTGCTCGACGACCTGCGGATCGGGTTCACCCAGGAGTTCACCGTTCGCGCGTTCCGGCCGCGTGCGGGTCGACACGGCTTGGGTGCGGCGCTCCTCCAGCGGTGCGTCGTCGAGGAACATGTAGGGTCGCGCGTTGAGGATCGCATGCGCGAACACCGACGGCTGGTTGCGATCGATCGCGACCCTCTCGATGGAGCCGTCGCGCAGGCCGCGCACCACCGTGAGGAAGCCGTCCACGTCCATGGCTTCGGTCAGGCAATCCTCGACAGTCTGGCGGACGAGCGGATGTTCCATCGGGACCGGAAGGTCGCCGGGCGGCAGGTTCTCGCCGCAAGCCATCACTTGCGGAAAGGCAGCGGCCAGTTCGTCGTCGGCTCGCATGCGCATCAGGTTGGCCGGCACGCGCTTGCCGGCGCTCGCGCGCGGCACGATCAGCGCGCGGGCGACGTTCCATCGCCAGCGCGTCTGAAACATGGGGGCTGCCAGCAAGGCTTGGATCAGCAGGTCGCGGGCGCTTCGCGGATGCAGGTAGTCGAAGACGTCTTCCAGCGGAAAGGCGTGCATCGGCCCGAGCGAGAGCACGATCGAATCCTCGTTGGCCGCGGCCTGCAGCTCGAAACCGAAGCCGCGACAGAATCGCTTGCGCAGAGCGAGGCCGATCGCGCGATTGACACGGCTGCCGAATGGTGCGTGCATCACGAGCTGCGTGCCCCCGCTGTCGTCGAAGAACCGCTCGAGCACGACACGGGATCGCGACGGCATCGCCCCGAGATCGTCGCGGCCGTTGCGAAGGAATGCGGCGAGTTGCGCCGCTGCCGGTGGACTTGCACCGCACTGCGCGATCAGCCAATCCTCGTCGTGGCCCGCATCGCGCACTTCATCGAGCGCGATGGTCAGCTCGTTGGAGCGAGCCGGCGCCTCGCCGAACCAGAACGGCATCGAGGGCGGTGTACCGTGGGCGTCGACGACCCGCAGTCGCCCGCGCTCCACGCGCGTCACGCGCCAGGACAGGTTGCCGAGCTGGAACACGTCGCCGATGGTCGACTCGATCGCGAAGTCCTCGTCGACGGCACCGATTCGAATCCCCTCGGGATCGGCGACGACTTCGTACTCCGCGCGGTCGGGGATCGCTCCCCCGGAGGTGACGGCGATCAGTGCGGCGCGTTTGGTCGCGCGCAAGGTGTCGTCGACGGTGTCATGGAAGAGCAGAGCGAACCGACCGCGCGCGAGATGAAGCGCGATCACGGCATCCAAGGCTTCGCGATCGAGATCGCGACACGGCATCGCGCGGCGCAGCATCGCGAGCAGGTCGTCGGCCCGCCACGTGCGCGCGAGCACCGCGAGCACGACGCACTGGGCGAGGATGTCGGCCTGCACGGTGGGCACGATCAGCTCGTCGAGACGACCGCTGCGAACCGCGCGCATCACCGCGACGCAGGTCGCGAGCTCGTCCATCGTCGATGGGAACAGTCGCCCCTTCGGCGTGCGACCCGCGCCGTGTCCGGCGCGACCGATGCGCTGGAGCAGCTGTGCGATCGACGCGTTGGCGCCGAGTTGCACGACCAGGTCGACCTCACCCACGTCGATCCCCAGTTCCAAGGACGCGGTCGCGACGATCGCCCGCAAGGCACCCGTCTTGAGTCGTTCCTCGGCGTCGAGTCGACGTTCGCGCGACAGGCTGCCGTGGTGCGAGGTCACGACGTCGCTGCCCAGTCGGTCCGCCAATCGGCGCGCCATGCGCTCGGCGGTCTTGCGTGTATTCGCGAAGACGATCGTCGTGCGATGCGCCGCGATGAGCGCGGCGATGCGATCGGCAGACTGCTGGTGCTGGTCCTCGCTGGCGACTGGACCCAGCGGCAGTTCGGGCAGTTCGATCTCGAGGTCGAGGTTGCGGAGGTGGCCGCTGTCGACGAGGTGGCAGGCGCGGCCCTCGCCGACGAGGAAGTTCGCGACGCGCTTCAGGGGACGCTGAGTGGCCGAGAGTCCGATGCGCTGGAACTCACCGGCGATCGTCGTCAGGAGTTCCAGTGCGATGGCGAGGTGTGTGCCGCGTCGATTCGCGGCGAGCGAGTGGATCTCGTCGACGATCACGGTGCCGACTCCGCTCAGCAGTTCGCGGCCGCTCGCGCTCGCGAGCAACACCCCGAGTGATTCCGGCGTGGTCACCAGCACGTGCGGTGCTCGGCGTCGCATCGCCGCACGCTCCTTGCTCGGCGTGTCGCCCGTCCGAACCATCACCGAGAGCGCGGGGAGGGTTGGGTCCAGGGCGCGCAATTCGGCGAGCGGCGCGAGCAGATTGCGCTGGATGTCGTTGCTCAGCGCCTTCAGCGGTGAGACGTAGAGCACGGTTCGCGCGGATCGACCGGCGGCGACGTCCTGCATCAGCCGATCGAGCGCGATCAAGAAAGCGGCCAGAGTCTTCCCGCTGCCCGTGGGCGCGGCGATGAGGGTGTGGCGGTTTTCCGCAATGGCCGGCCAGCCTTCGCGCTGGGGCGGCGACGCCTCGCCGAAGCTGTCGAGGAACCAGGCTCGTACGGTCGGGTGGAAGCAAGACAGGGCGTCGCCGGCCATACGCCCCATACTAGCCCGGATTATTCGTGATCGCCGTCGCGAGATCGACCTGCGGCGATCGCAGCAGACGTTCACGAATGGTCCGGGCTAGAATCGGCGATCCCTGTGCTGTCGCGCGTCACTTCGATCCGCGGCGGCGAGTTCTCCACGCAGCAACGCCCTCATGCTCTCGAATCATCGTTTCGCGGTTCGTTCCGCGGTCGTCGCCGGCTTCATGGCCACGAGTCTGTGTGCCCAGATCGGCACCATCATCGGCTCCTTTCCCACTCCTTCGGGCGTCGTGCCGGTCGGGCTGGGGAACGATGCCTCCGGCAGTCTGCTCATGACCGGTATCGGCACCGGACGAACGATCGTCGCGTTGTCGTCCACCGGCGTAGAGACCTCGCGGTTCACGCCGACGAACAGCGATACGCCGGTCGACGTCACCACCGACGGCGTCTTCCTCTATGTCGTCGATCAGAGCGCGAACACCGGCGGCCCTGACGTCGACGTCTACACGCTGAACGGCACCTACCAGCGCAGTTTCTCCGTGCAGCCGCGCTTCCCGGAAGGCATCGCCTACGTCGCGGCGAGCTCACACCTGTTCATCGTCAACAGCGGTGCCGCGCAGGTGCTCGAGTACGACACGCAGGGTGCGCTCCTGAACACCTTCGCGCTGCAGGGGAGTTCGAATTCGGGCATCGCCCACAACCCGGTCGCGAACGAATTCTGGGTTCTCGATCGTGGAGGTGACTTGCTCCGCCGTTACGACGCCACGTTCACCGAACTCTCCAACTTCCCCGGCCCGGTTGCCGGCGGTTTCACGGTGGGTCGCGGACTGGCATTCAACAACGGCGCGCTCTTCTGTGTCGCGACCGGTTCGCGCATCGTGTTGATCTACGACACCACCGGCCAATCGGCTGCGAGCCGCACCTACGGTAACGGCTGCCCGGTCGAGCCCGTGGTCTACGAACTGTTCGCACCCGGCACGATGGACGTCGCCAATCGGAGCTTCCAGTTCACTCCGAACGGGACGGGTGGATGGAGCGTGACCAACTGCGCGACGAACTGCTTCGACAACAACATCGGGCCCAACCGCAACATGGGCGATGACCAGCTCGATACGAACATCGCACTCGGCTTCGCATTCCCGATGGCTGGATCCATCAATCCGCCGACCACCGCGATCGATATCTCGTCGAACGGTTTCATCTATCTCCGTACCGGCGGCAGCCTGGCGCATGGTTGCTGCGACGCCAACGTCGGCCTCTTCCTCAACTCACCGGAGCGGATCTCCGCGTTGTGGATGGATCTCGACCCGAGCGTCGGTGGCGGCGTCCACTTCAATGCTCTTCCCGGCAAGGCTCTGATCACCTGGATGAACGTCCGTGAGTGGAACACCGGCAGCGCGAACACCGCGCAGATCCAGCTCTTCCCCAGCGGCGCGTTCATCATCACCTACCAGGCAGCGGCGAACCTCAATCACACCACGATGACCGGCTACTCGCCCGGCAACTCGGGGCGTGACCCCGGGTCGACCGACCTGTCGACCGCGGTGCCCTTCAATACCGGCTTCGGTGGGCCTCGGCTCTCGCTGTCCACGTCGCGGCCGTCTCTCAACACGAACCTCGTCTATCAAGCGAGTTCGATCCCGAGCACCGCGGTGCTGGCAGTTGTCCTCCTCGGCTCGGCGCAGGCCAACACGCCGCTCGATCCGCTCGGCATGACCGGCTGCTCCTTGCTCACTTCGGCGGACCTCGCGCAAGCGCCCCTCAGTCTGCCCGCGGGGACCTTCTCGCTGCTCATCCCCAATCAGCCCGCGCTCGCCGGCGCGCTGCTCTACAACCAAGCCGTCATCGTTGCCGCGGGCACGAACCCCTTCGGCGCGGTCACGTCAAACGGCATCGAGTTGACGATCGGGTTCTGAGGACTGCTGCCGGCCGTTCGATCACTCTCGGCCGATGCAGATCACGTGGCTGGCGGTGCGGTGGTACAGCCGGCCATGTGCGAAGCTGACGGAGTTCGCGGTCCAGGTTTGGCCGGCCGCGCCCAGGTCGCCGACCGCGAGCAGCGCACCTGCATCGAACTCTTCTCGCCCGGCGTCGATCACGTAGACGACGCCGGTTGCGAGCGTGAAGTACAGGTGCGCATTCACCCGCGTCGGTGAGCCGTTGAAGACCCAGTCCCAGCCGTCCCATCGGCAACGGTCATCCCCGGTCACCTCGATGCCGCGGCTGTTGAGCGGTCGCGCGGCGCCCCTCGTGCGCCAGATCCGCCGCGGGACGTCGCCGTCCCAAGTCACGTCGGTCGGCACTTCGAGATAGTCGACGCTGCCGGTGGTCGGATCGACGCGACCAAAGGAGTACGCAGGCCCCACGGTCGGCTTGCCCCAGGCGCTCGCGTAGCACTGGAAGAAGACGCGATCCTCCGCCGCGATCAGCGAATAGCGGGCTGGGAAGACGCCTTGCTCGAGGTCCACTCCGGTCTCGTGCTGCATCGTCGTCGATTCGCTCGCCGAGTCGGATGGTCGACTCCAACGCGCGACTCCTTTCTTCAACGAGATGGTGCGAAGCTCCTCACCGCTCTTCAGATCGAGCACGACCAGCAGGTCGCGCGGCTCCTTCAGGATCCAGTAGGCGTGGCGTTCGTCGTGCGCCATCGTCTGAAGGGCGCCTTCATGGTTTCCGCGCGGGTCCTCGTACCGCCAGCGGCTCTTGCCGGCGTCGGGTCCGACCAGGCTCACCAGTGAGATCCCGACGGGGCGTTCCGGCACCGCATGAGGCCCCCCTCGCGCGATCAGCATCGCCGGGCCCGCCGGCGTGTCGACCGCGGTGGGGGCGTTGTATTGGGTCAGGCCGTCCCGGCTCCGCCACAGGAGCGAGCCATCCGACGCGTCCAGACCGACGAGGTGGTGCCAGCGGCCAACGAGGGCGTCCTTTGCGGTCTCGCCCTGCTCCGGCGCGAAGGGCTCCATCGAGACGAGGACCCGCCGTTCGCCATCACGGACCAGGATGGGCTCGAACTGCTTGTTGAAGGGGCCGTCGTAGGACGGCGTCCAGACCCGCTCCCACACCAGTTCCCCGGCGTGCGTGAAGCAGCACAATCTGCCGGCGGCGTTGGTGAACCAGACGTGTGCGGCATCGGCGACCGGCGATGCGCTGGTCGCATCGGAGAAGGGGTAGGTGTAGATCGCGGGAACGATGCCTTCGATGCGGCGGGTCCACAGGAGCTCGCCAGTGTCGGCGTCCAGGCAGTGAGCATCGATGTGTTTGCCGACGACCTCCCGATTCTCCGTCGCGTGGGCGAAGCGGCTCGAGTCTTCCGGCGACAGCTTGTTCGCGGGGTCCCAGGGTGCCATCGAGGTCACGAATGCCCGGCGGCCGACCACGGCGATGCCGCCCTGGCCGGTCTCCGGCAGGGGCGTCTGCCAGCGGATTCCCTCGCCGGTCCGCACACTGAACTGAAGTGGGGGGGCTTCGCCGTCGCTTCCCCAGTCCCCGCGCGGGCCGGGACCTTGAGGCCAGTCCTGAGGGATGGTCAGAACAGCGAGGCTGAGCAGCGAACTCCACATCGCCCACGATGCTAGCCCGGCTCATTCGTGAACGTCTGCTGCGATCGCCACAAGTCGCGCCCAGCGGCGTCGCTACGACGGCTCCTCCCTGGCAGCGTAGCTACAGCTACGCTTCGGTCGTCGACCGTCGTAGCTCCTTCCTGGGCATCGACCTGTGTCGATCTCGCGACGACGTTCACGCATGATCCGGGCTAGCCGGGAGCGCCGGCACCCCGAGCCGTCCGCCGGGCGCCTTGACGGCCACGCGGCGCCCGCTAACCTGCTTCCCCTTCGAGTTGCAATGATGGGCGTGTCCACGCGCCCAACCCCACCCAGCAGGGTGTCCCATGTCGAACACTGAAACCAAGGACAAGCCGAAGTTGACCAAGGAGGAGGAACGCCTCCTCAAGACGCGCAACTTCGGGATCATCGCGCACATCGACGCCGGCAAGACGACGGTCAGCGAGCGCATCCTCTACATCACCGGCAAGAGCCACAAGATCGGTGAGGTCCACGACGGCCAGGCCACGATGGACTACCTGGAAGAGGAGCAGAAGCGCGGCATCACGATCACGTCCGCGGCGACCAGCTGCTCGTGGAAGAGTCACTTTCTGTCGCTGATCGATACCCCAGGCCACGTGGACTTCACGGCCGAAGTGGAGCGCTCGCTGCGTGTCCTGGACGGCGCGGTCGGTGTCTTCTGTGGGGTGGCTGGTGTGCAGCCGCAGTCCGAAACGGTTTGGCGCCAAGGCAATCGCTATCGAGTCCCGCGGATCGCCTTCGTCAACAAGATGGATCGCACCGGCGCCAACTTCGAGCGCGCGGTGGAGACGATGCACGCGCGTTTGCATGCGAATGCGGTCCCGATCCAGATGCCGATCGGCGCGGAGAAGAACTTCCGCGGCGTCATCGACCTGGTCGAGATGAAGGCCTACACCTGGGACGACGACGCGCGCGACGTGTCGATCGGCGACGTCCCTGCGGATCTCCGCGAAGAAGCCGAGATGCGCCGCGAGCAGATGATCGAGGCGGTCGCCGAGTTCTATGACCCGATGCTCGAGAAGTTCGTGGAGGGCGAGCCCGTCACGATCGACGAGATCAAGCGCGCCATCCGCAACGGCACGATGGACCTGAAGTTGACGCCGGTTCTGTGCGGCTCGGCGTTCAAGGACAAGGGTGTGCAGAACCTGCTGGATGCGGTGGTGGACTACCTGCCATCGCCGACCGAGGTTCCCCCGATCGAAGGCACCGATCCGGAGACCGGCGAGAAGCTGATTCGGCCGCTGCGCTCCAGTGAGCCGCCCGGCGGCCTCGCCTTCAAGACGATCTCCGATCCGAACGGCGACCTCACCTTCGTCCGCATCTACTCCGGCACCATCCAGCAGGGCGAGAAGTACTACAATCCGCGCACCCGCAAGGAGGAGCGCGTCGGACGAATCGTGCGCATGCACGCTGCACAGCGCGAACCGATCGAGTCGGCGCGCGCAGGTGAAATCGTGGCCGTCGTCGGCCTTCGCGACATCGTCACCGGTGACACGCTCTGTCTCCGCGATCAGGCGATTGTCTACGAGGCGATGCAGTTCCCTGACACCGTCATCTCCTTGGCGATCGAGCCGAAGGCGAACGCGGATCGCGACAAGCTGACGAGCGCGATCGCGAAGCTGGTTCGCGAGGATCCGACCTTCAAGGCGCGGACCGACGATCAGACCGGGCAGATGGTCATCAGCGGGATGGGTGAACTCCACCTCGAAATCATCTGCAGCCGAATCGAGCGCGAGTTCAAGGTCGGCATCA
Organism: Planctomycetota bacterium; assembly: GCA_050181465.1. Classification (GTDB taxonomy): domain Bacteria; phylum Planctomycetota; class UBA1135; order UBA1135; family UBA2386; genus JACRLW01. The sequence continues at coordinate 71,341 of JBFXDD010000021.1, read as the reverse complement.
TCCAGGGTCGCCCGAAGGTTGCCTACAAGCAGACCCTCACCGCGCCGAAGGCGGTCGAGGCCCGACACATCAAGCAGTCGGGTGGTTCGGGTCAGTACGCCGTGTCGCGAGTCCGCTTCACGCCGACGACGGAGACCGAGGACGTCACGTTCGAGAACGCCATCACCGGTGGCGCCATCCCGAAGGAGTACATCCCCTCGGTGGAAGCCGGTATCCGCAACTCCGCGAAGAGCGGTGGTCGTCTCGGGTATCCCTTCGTGAAATTCCACGCCGAACTACACGACGGTCAGTACCACGACGTCGACTCGAGCAACATGGCCTTCGAGGCGTCGGGCGCGCTCGCGTTCCGCATGGCGATCGAGAACAACTCGACGCTCCTCGAGCCGATCATGAAGATCGAGATCGAATGTCCGGAGGAATACGTCGGTGACGTCATCGGCGACTTGTCCTCTCGTCGCGGTCTCGTCGAGGAAATGATCGCCAAGCCCGGCGGCATCAACGCGGTCAACGGCAAGGTGCCGCTCGCGGAGATGTTCCAGTACTCGACCCAGCTTCGTTCGATCACGCAGGGCCGCGGTCACTACTCGATGGAGCCCTTCGCCTATGAGGCGGTTCCGCCGAACATCGCGGAGAAGGTGCTCGCCGAAGCCGCTGCCCAGAAGTGACGGCTGCGGCGGGGTAGCCCGTCCGCCGGCCGTCGCGGGACGCACCAACTCGCCGCGGCGGGGGCGCGTCACGAGCCCATGAGGAGCAGCTCGATGCCCTCGTGGGCGATCGCGAAGAAGACGCAGGCTGGCCCGTCGCTCAGCGCGACCGGCGCGTGGTGCGAGCCCGCTTCGAAGCGGGCGTAGTCGCCAGCGCGCCACTCGCTCCGGCCATCGGTGAAGCCGCCTTGGAGGACGAGCAGTTCCTCGGGGCCGACGTGGCGATGCGCCGGGTAGCCCGTGCCCGGCTCCATGCGGATCATCACCGCGGCGTGTCCGGAGGCGCGATCCGACCGGTAGAAGTGAATGCTGACCCCGGGATAGCGCGTGGCGACGAAGGGAACGGCGTCCAGATCGATCACGCGCGCGAAGATACCCTTTCCTCAGTCCCATCCGACGAAGCCCCATGCAGCGAACCTGGTCGATCCAGATCCACAAGGACTATCTCAAGTTCAGCGCGGCCCACTTCCTGATCTTCCCCGACGGCAGCGCCGAGCGCTTGCACGGCCACAACTACAAGGTGTGGGTGAGCGTGGAGACCGAGCTGGACCGCCATGGCTTGGTCATCAACTTCAAGGAGATCAAGCCGATCGTCCGACAGATCGTCGACGACCTGGACGAGCGCGTGATCCTGCCCGGAAAGCACCCGGTCTTGACCTGTGAGGCAAAGACGGACGGCAGCTCCGAGATCCGCTACCACGAGCGACGCTACGTGATCCCGACCGACGAGATTCGGCTGCTGCCGATCTCCAACTCGAGTGCGGAGAACCTCGCCGGCTATGTCGCGGACCGGCTCCTCGCCGAGTTGGGGCGGCGATTGCCGACGGTTCGTCCGACGGCGGTCGAGGTCGGGGTGGAGGAGACGCCCGGGCAGCGGGGCGTGGTCCGACTTGACCTGACCAGTTAGTGCGGGCCATTCGTCAGCGGCGTGGCGAGATCGACGCAGGTCGATGCCGGACAAGAAGTTGCGGCGGGCGACGACCGAGGCGTAGCCGTGGCCAAGCTGCCAGGAAGGAACCCAGGAAGGAACCGACGTGGCGATGCGGCAGGACGCGAGTTGCGGCGATCGGAGCAAACGTCTCCGAACGCTCCGGACCAGGCGAACGGCCAGCCGAGGACGAGCCACCGTCCATCCCGTGTGGCGTACAAGAGCGCGGGGCGCCCCGGCCCCCCGGTGCACCCCGCGAAGAGTGTCCGCGCGGCTCGCACACCGCGCGGGCTACCCCCATCCCCGGGCGTGGGCCCAGGAGCCGGCGTCCCGGTCGACCGATCGCAAGATCAACCGTGGCACCGGGCGTTGCACCCGGAAACAGACCCCTCTGATTTCGATGCCATGCAGCGGGCCGGCACCTGGGCTGTCGGGGATGGGAGTCGGCTTGAAGAGAGCGTGCAGGAGACTGGCACCTGCCAAGCGTCCACTCTGACGCCGCGTCCGCGTCAACAGGTTCCGTCCTGACCCCGAAAATTTCCTGGCGGGTGGTCCCTGGCGTCGCCGAGACGGCAGGAAGCCGGCTCCGGACGCGCTGCGTCAGGCGAAGCGCGGTCGAGCCGGCGCACCCGTGCGAGCGATCTCACGGATGTGCCCATGCACTTCCATCGCGCGCGCGATGCACTGATCCGAGTTGTGGTACTCGTAGCGGCCGAAGCGGCCGAAGGTGATGTAGCCCGACGAGTCGAACCAGTCGCGCACCGTGGCGACGCGCGCGGGGAACTCGAGATTCTGATCGATGTACGCGAACTCGCTGTTCACGTAGGACAGGGAGACGACCTTGGATGCATCGAGCACGCCGGCTTGATCCAGGGCGCGACAGAGTGAACGCGCCCATTCGAGGTTCGGCACCAGTTCGCCGCGATGGGTGACCTCGGCCATGTAGGACGCGTGGCCCGGCGGTGCGTTCGACGGCGCGTAGTTGCTGAAGTAGGTGACGCGATTCGCGGCGCCCTGCTCGGCGAAGGGTAGGTAAATCCAGCTCAAGGGTGGCGGCGGCTCGTCGGCCTTCACGCCGATGAGCACGTTGACCAGTGAGATCGGTCGCAGGGCATGGATGGCGCCGCGCACTTCTGCTGGGAGATCGAGGATCGCCGGTTCGATCTGCGGCAGCGGCACCGTGTTGACGACGAGGTCATAGCGTTCGCCGTCGACCAGGAAACCATCACGAGTGCGTTGCACCGCCTCGACGCGCGCATTGCAGTGCAGCCGGAATCCGCCGCCCTCGACGGTTCCCCGCACCATGGTCTCGAACCCGCCGCGCTTTGGGAACCAGAACACCGACTGGTGCTGGTAGCCCTCGGTTGTGCTGCCGACGGCGGACTCGAGGATGTCGCGCATGGGCGCTTCGGGAACCCGCCCCGCGACCCACTCGGAGCTCATCGTCCCGAGCTCGCACTTCCAGATCTTCTCGTTGTAGGGAACCATGAAGTGGCGCGCGAAGCCGGGCCCCATGCGCCAGTGGATCCAATCGCGAAAGTTGCTCGGGCACGACGAACCGAGACGCCGTTGGACGTACGCTTCGATGTAGCCCTCGAGGCAGTCGAGCGTCGCTTCCTTGGTCAGGTGGCCGACGCCGTTCTCGAAGGGATAGGGGACCCACCGGTCGTGCCAACGGATCTTGGTCTGCCGTTCGGTGCGCACGACTCCGTCGTCCCCGCCACAACGCGCCTTCATCCAGTCCAGCACGTCGCCGCGCTTGCTGAACATGATGTGGCCGCCGGCTTCGTCGAAGGTGAACCCGTCGACGACGCGGCTCTTGCACAGACCGCCGGCGCGCTCACTGCGCTCGAACACGTCGATCACGTGGCCGTCGGCCGCGAGCAAGCGCGCGAGCGAGGTGCCGGAAATCCCGGCTCCGAGGATGGCGATCTTCACGCGAACGACTCCACGGCGAAGGACTTGGCGAGGGCGGGCATGGCGGGGCGAAGAGCTTCCGTCACCGTCTTGGGATCGTCAAACGGAACGCGACGTGACGAGGGGATTCTCGACACCACGACGTCGATCGAGTCGAGCTGATCGGGAAAGCTCGCACGCATGCCGTTGAAGCGCGAGCGGTACTCGTCTCGAATCGAGTCGCCCGTGAGTGACCAGAAGCCGCAACCCGCGTCCGATCCCTGGCTGCCGGTGCTGGCGCTCGCGCTGGCCTCGTTCGCGACCTCACTGAACGTCAACGTCTTGGCGGCGATCGGCGCTTGGATGAAACCGGCGTTGTCGCTCGACGATGCCGCGTTCGGTCGGGTGGTCGCCGCGGCAGGGCTCGCGGCCGCGGCGGCGTCCTTGCTGCTCGGCGGACGGATCGACCGACACGGTCGCCGCACCCCGCTGCTGGCGGGCCTCGCCATGTTCACTCTCGGCAGCGCCGGCTACCTTCTCACGGCGGATGCGACGACGTGGACCCTGCTGCGCGTCATCACCGGCATCGGTGGCGGTGTGGTCCTGACCAGTGCTTCGTCGGCCGTCGCCGATCTCATCCCCTACGCACGCCGCGGCCGTGCAATGGGAATCATCACGGCGGCGATCCTGCTCGCGGTTCCGGTCGGGATGCCGGTCGCGACCGTGCTTGCGACCCACGTCGACTGGCGTGGTGTGTTCGTGATGCAGGCTGTCGTCGCCGCGTTCTCCGCCCTGTTGCTGCTGCGCACGCTGCCAGCCGGGTTGGGGCGTGCCGAGGAGGCGGTGCCGATGCGCGTCGTGCTCGGTCGGAGGGATGTCAGTGCGGCGTTGATCTCGGTGCTGCTCTACACCGGCGCGTTCTTCGCGACCACGCAGTTCCTCGGCGACTGGCTCGACTCGACCGGTCGACTCGGTCGGAACCGACAGTGGATCTTGTGGGTCGCGCTAGGGGTCTTTGCCGCACTCGGCAGTGCCCTGCTCGGGCCGATCATCGACCGGATGGGCAAGCGTCGCTTCGTGCTGCTGTCGTCGTTGGTCGTCGCGGTGGGGATCCCGCTGCTCGGTCGTGCCGACGGCATGCCGCTCTTCGCAGCGATCGGCATTCCGATTGCCATCGCGTCGGCCGCGCGATCTGCGGCGCTCTTGGCTCTGTTGTCGCACTTGGTTTCGCCCTCCGCCCGTGGGCGATTGATGGGATTGCGGAACGCTGCGAACAGCCTGGGTACGGGAGTCGTGCCGTGGGTGGGCGGCATCATCGTCGCGGAGCACGGCTTTCCGGCCTTCCTCGTGGTTGCCGGCGGACTCGTCGCACTCTCGCTGACGCTGGTCGTGTTCTTCGTACGCGATCCGGAGCCCAACGCGGCATGATCGTGGCGTGAATCGCGAACCGGCAACCGACGAGCCCGATCTTCCGCCGACCGTCTACTGGGGCATCGCGTTGGCAGCGATCGCAACCATGCTGTTGCTGGGTTGGTTGACGGCCTCGTATCACTTGCCCGTGGGTGGATCGCGATGAGTCCCCTCGCTTGGGTGATCTTCCTCGCGTTCCTGGTGTGGGTCGTTGTCGACGGCGTGCGGCGTTCGGCCCGCTCTTCGACGCTGGAGGACTACTACGCGGGTGGTCGCAAGATCCCGTGGTGGGCCGCGGGACTGTCGGTGATGGCCACGCAGGCCTCCGCGATCACCATCATCGGGACCACCGGCGAGGGTCACGAGGGCGGCTTGTCCTTCGTGCAGTTCTACTTCGGACTGCCCTTCGCGATGATCGCGCTGTGTGTGTGGTTGGTGCCGATCTATCGCCGGCTGCCCATCCTCACGGTCTACGAGTACCTCGAGCGACGCTTCGACTCCTCGACGCGTGCGCTGGCGAGCCTGGTATTCCTTGCCTCGCGCTGTCTCGCGCTCGGAGTCGTCATCACAGCACCGTCCGTGGTGATGTCGGCGACGCTGGGTTGGCCCTTGGAGTGGACGATCGTGATGGTGGGCGCTCTTACCACCTTCTACACCGTCTTCGGCGGAGTGAGCGCCGTAGTGTGGACCGACGTCAAACAGATGACGGTGATCCTCGTAGGATTGGTCATCTGCTTCTTCCTCCTCGCGCGCGAGGTGTTGGGTGAACTGGGTGTCGAGGGCGCCTTGCGTGCCGCGGGCGCGGCGGGCCGGCTCGCCGCGCTCGAAGTAGTCCCGCAGTCACTCGACTTCGTTCCGCGCGGTGCGGGGGAGACGACCGGTGCGCCGTCGTTCTGGGAGCAGAAGTACACCTTGTGGACCGGGCTCATCGGCGGCTTCTTTCTTCAGCTCAGCTACTTCGGTTGCGATCAGAGTCAGGCTCAGCGCATCCTGGTGGGTCGCGACGCCAACGAGAGTCGTCGGGCCATGCTCATCTCGGCCTTCGCGAAGGTGCCGATGCAGCTCTTCGTGCTGGCGATCGGAGTACTGCTCTGGTTGTTCCACGCGACGAAGAGTGAGCCGCTGTTGTTCCGCACCGATGACCGAGCCGCCGCAGCGGCGACCGACCCGGATGAACTCGCTCGTCGCGAAGTCGAGTTCCAGGCGGCCCACGCCGAGCGACGTGCGGCGATGCTCGCCTTGCCGACCGACGGAGATCGCCTCGATCCGGCGGATCCTCGCGTCGTGCGCTACCGCGAGACCGTCGCACAGGTGGCTGAGCTGAAGAAGTCGGCCGCGATCCACTTCAATCCGCGCAAGTCCGCGGCCGAGAAGGCCGAGGGAAAGGGCAAGGAGGACGTCAACTTCATCTTCGTCCATTGGATCCTCAACAACCTCCATCCGGTGTTGCTCGGTCTGATCGTCGCCGCCATCTTCGCCGCCGCGATGTCGAGCGTGGACAGCGTGCTCAATGCCTTGTCCGCGGCGACCATCGTCGACTTCTATCGCCGCTGGTGGCGACCTGCTGCCAGCGAGCGATCGCTGGTGATCGCCGGACGGATCACGACCATGCTCTGGGGAGTGGTCGCGACGATCACCGCGATCGTGATGATCAGCGGCAGCTCCATCATCGAGCAGGTGAATCGCGTCGGCTCGTTCTTCTATGGCTCGCTGCTCGGAGTGTTTCTGCTCGGAATCTTCGTTCCCCGGGCCCGCGGACGTGCCGGCTTCATCGGCCTCGTCGGCGGCATGCTGAGCGTCCTCGCCGTGCACACATTCTGGCGAGTGGAATTCCTCTGGTACAACGCCGTCGGGGTTCTCGGCGTGCTGTTGTTCGGGCTCCTGGGGAGTTGGCTGTGGCCGAATGTCAACGCTGACACTTCGGACACCAATACGTCGCTCGCTGGCCGAGGACCGTCCGTTTGATGGTCGTACCGCAGACGCGGCAGGGCTCGCCGTCGCGGCCGTAGACGAACAGTTCCAACTGGAACCAGCCGCTGCCTTCGTCGACGCCGACATAGTCGCGCAGTGTCGTGCCGCCGGCGTCGATCGCAGCGCGCAGCGTCGTCACGATCGCCGAGGCGAGTCGATCGCAGTCAGGGCGCGATAGGCGGCCGGCGGCGCGGGCGGGTCGAACGCGCGCCCGGAAGCAGCTCTCCGAGGCGTAGATGTTGCCGACTCCGACGACCACGGCAGCATCCATGATGAGGACCTTGACGGCGGCTTTGCGATCGCGCGTCTTCGTCCACAGATACGCGCCGTCGAACGCGTCCGACAAGGGCTCCGGTCCCAGCTTCGCGAGCAAGGGGTGGCTCGGCAGATCGGACTCCGCAACGAGATCGAGTGCGCCGAATCGGCGGGCATCGTCGTAGCGCACGAGTGCCGCACCGAACCGCATGCGCCAGTGCTCGTGCTTGCGCCACGGCGGCAGCGGCCGAGCCGGATCCACGACGAGTCGACCGCTCATCCCCAGATGCACGAGTGCCACGGACCGCGGTGTCGAGTCGAAGGTCAGCAGCAGATACTTCGATCGTCGCGCGACCTCGAGACAGCGACGACCGACCAGCGCCTCGATCGCCGCGGTGGGGATCGGCCAGCGGAGGTCGTCGCGGCGGAATTCGACGGCAGAGAGGCGCTGACCGGTGATGACCGGTTCGAGACCACGTCGGACCGTCTCGACTTCGGGTAGTTCCGGCATCGCGGCGACCGATCGCTCCGCTCTGGCCTCAGTCGCGCGACAGATCCGCGAGCGCGGCGTCGAGACTCGCGAGTTGACGCTGGAGATCCGCGAGGCGTTCGCGTTCGCGTGTGATCACCTCCGCTGGCGCCTTGGCGACGAAGCCTTCGTTCGCGAGCTTGCCGGCGAGACCCGTGACCTGCTGTGCCAGTTTCTCCCGCTGCTTGCCGAGTTTGTCGCGCTCCTTGTCGAGGTCGACCACCCCCAGCACAAAGGCCTCGAGATCCCGCACCACGGCGGTCGCGGCGTCCTTTCTGCGCTGGAAGTCGGCGTCGATTCGCAGCTCGCTCGCACCGGCGATGGCGCCGAGGAGGCTCTCCAGTCCAAGGAGTGCGGACCTCGTCTCGCCACTCGCCCGCAGCACCATGGGCACCCGTGCGGATGGTGCCACCTGGTAGCGAGCGCGCAGTTCGCGGAGCGCGGTGACCACTTCCTGCACGAGTTGCATCCGCTGTTCGATTGCGAGGTCGCGATGAGCCGCCGTTGCGGTGGGGAAGCGTGCGTGCACCAGGCGACCGTCCGTGCCGATGCACGCTCGATCCAGCCCGCGTTCGGGTGCGATCGCGGACAGTCGATCCCACAACTCCTCGGTCACGAAGGGCGTGAACGGATGCAGCAATCGGAGTGTGGTGTCGAGCGTGTAGGCCAACACCTGGCGCGCGAGAGCCGCGCGCGCGGGGTCCTTCATGCGCGGCTTGATCAGTTCCAGGTACCAATCGCACAGCTCGGACCAGAAGAACTCACGGCAGGCCCCGATCGCCGCCGACGGGTTGTAGGACTCGAGTGCGGAGGTCACTCGCTCGATCGCAGTGTCGAGGCGCGACGCGATCCAACGGTCCTCGAATTCGAGCTGTCCAATCTCGCGCGGTTCGAAGCTCGTGCCTTCCAGATTCAGGAATGCGAAACGCGCGGCGTTCCACAGCTTGTTGCAGAAGTTGCGGCCGATCTCGAATCGATCCGAAGTCGCCCGGCCTTGCGGGATCCCTTGGTCCTTCATCAGGCCGACCATGTCGAACACCTGACCGTTGCGCGGATCGACGAAGGTGCCCTTGTAGGGCCCGGGCTTACATGTCGCGAGATCGAGGCGCGCGCCGTCGACCGGCGAGATGACCTGCACCGGCAGGCGGATGTCCTGCGTGCCGGTCTGCATCTCACACAGCACGTAGCGCATGGCATCGGCGCCGTATTCGTCGATCACGTCCAGCGGATCGACGCCGTTGCCCTTGCTCTTGCTCATACGCTCGCCCTTGCCGTCCATGATGGTGGCGTGGAGGAACACGTCCGTGAACGGCACGTCGCCGAGGTTGTAGAGCCCGGTGAGCACCATGCGCGCGACCCACAGCGTGATGATGTCGCGGCCGGTGACGAGGCAGGAACCCGGGTAGAAGAACGACAGCGAGTCCGGTCGCGCGCCGTCGGCTGCCAGCGTTGTTTGACCGGCATCGATCTTCGCAGTGGCAGGATCGGGCCAGCCCAGCGTGCTGTGCGGCCATAGAGCAGAGCTGAACCAAGTGTCCAGCACGTCCTCCTCGGCGCTGAGCCCGGCGCCGATCAGGAGCGGAGCGATCGCGGCCTCGCGCTCCTCGTCGCGAACGCACACCAACACTTCGACGGACTCGGTGCGGGGGTCGCCGGAGGCGGCGAGCGTCATTGCGTCTCTGGCGCTCGTCTGGGTGCCGTCGCTGAGCACGACCCACGCATGGATACCGTCGAAGGCAGATGCGGCGATCGTGGCGACCGCAAGCAACTTCTGCCGATCGAAGGTGCCACGGAAGACCGGGATGCGATGGCCCCACCAGAGCTGGCGACTGATGCACCAATCACGCTTCTCGACCAGCCACTGCCAGTAGATCTTGTGGTAGCGCTCTTGGTCGGGCCAGAACCGTACCTGCCGACCGCTCGGTGAATGCCACTTCGGATCCGCGGCGTCGATCGCAGCCTGCGCCAGACCCGGGGAGCGGAACTCGTTCGGCGTGCCGCGACCACAGACGATGCCGCCCGGCACGTCGCTCATGCGGACGAACCACTGCTTGCTCACGTACGGCTCGACGATCGTCTTGCTGCGATCGCTGTGATCGATCTCGATCTCGCGATCCTCCACTGCGTGCAGCAGACCGAGCGCATCGAGGTCAGCCACGATCTGCTTGCGCGCCACGAATCGGTCCAGGCCGCGATACTTGCCGCCATGCTCATTGATCGTTCCGTCGATCGCGAGCACGTTGAGCATTCCGATGCGATCCTTGTGTCGGGTCCACACGTCGTAGTCGTTGGGATCGTGCGCGGGCGTGATCTTCACGCAACCCGAGCCGAGTTCTGGCTTGGCCCACGTGTCGAGAATGAGCGGAATCTCGCGATCGGCGAGCGGCAGCCGCAGCCGGCGCCCCGCGCGCGCCATCGCGGCGATCGTCTCGAGCGCGGCGAGATGCGTGCGCCGGCGTTCGCGCAGCCCGTCGATCTCGGCTTCGATCGCGGCGCGATCACGAGCCGCCGCATTCGCCAGTCGTTGTGACGCGCGTGCGATCGCATCGTCGAGAGCGGTGCCAGGCTCCGGGTGACAGGCAACGGCGGTGTCGCCGAGCATGGTCTCCGGCCGAGTGGTGGCGACCACGATGTGCGCGGGCTCTCCTGGCTGTGGATCGATCACCGGATAGCGCAGATGCCAGAAGTGACCCTGCACGGTGGCCTTGTAGAGCTCGTCGTCGGCGACGGCGGTCTGCAACGCGCAGTCCCAGTTCACGAGGCGATCGCCGCGGAAGATGAGCCCGTCCGTGAACATTCGGAAGAAGGTGTGGCGCACGGCGCGCGCGCACACCGGGTCCATCGTGAAGCGCTGGCGGTCCCAGTCGCAGGAGCAACCCATGCGTTGCTGCTGCTGCACGATGCGCTGCTGGTATTGATCCTTCCACTGCCAGATGCGGCGCACCAGTTCTTCGCGTCCGACATCGTGCCGGGTCTTCTTCTCGAGTTCGAACAGTCGCGTCTCGACGACCTGCTGCGTGGCGATGCCGGCATGATCGGTGCCCGCTTGCCAGAGCGCGCAATCGCCGCGCATCCGATGCCAACGGGTGAGCATGTCCTGCATGACATTGTCCATCGCGTGCCCCATGTGCAGTGCGCCGGTCACGTTCGGCAGCGGCATCATGATGACATAGGGATCGCTGCCCGCGCGCGGCGTCGCGGCGAAGGCCTTCTCGGTCAGCCAGCGCTCCAGGATGGCTGGTTCGATCGAGGCGGGGTCGTAGGGCTTGGCGTCGGTCATGGAGGGCGTGAAGGGCGGTGGAGTCGCCGAAGTGAAGCGAAGGATGCTAGCCCGGACTCTTCGTGAACGCCTGCTGCGATCGCCGCAACTCGCGCCCGTCTGCGTCGC
>JBFXDD010000021.1:0-60160 GCA_050181465.1 Planctomycetota bacterium | reverse complement strand
TAGCAGCGGAAATCGCCGCTCGCTCGCGACTCGACGCGATAGCGCTCGGTGAGCCAGCGCGGCAGGAGATCGTCGACGGCCAGGAGCGGGTCGTAGACGCTCGCTGCGAACGCCACCGGTCGGTTCGCGGCATGCAATCCGTCGAGCTGAGCGCCCAGATCCGCGACGATCTCGTCGAAGGAACGCGGCGCACCGCCTACCAGCACATCGAAGGGCACGAGAGCCAGGCCGGGCTTCGCAATCGCAAGGGCTTCGCCTTCCTTCGCCGATCGCACGATCAACACACCCTGGTCGCTCCCCAACGCATCGACCACCGCTACAGGGTCGAAGCTCGAGTCGCGCGGGCCTGACTCGTGGTGCAGATGCGCCAATCCGACGGCGAGTCCGACGACCACACATGCGATCGCTGCCCATCCCGGGAGGGCATGCGCGGACAGCCACGCCAAGGGGAACGCCAGCGGCAGGAAATAGGCACCGTGCTCGATCCCGTGAACGCCGAAGGTGTAGCCGAGGAGCGCCCAGGAGACGAACAGGTAGGTCGCGAAGGGAACGTGCATCGCGACCAGAGTCGCGCGCAGCTCGCGACGGCGCGCGGCGAAGTAGACCAGCACGCACAGCGGCGCGAAGGAATACAGCCACTCCGTACGAAAGATCGCCCACAGGTGCTCGAGCCCGCCGGCGCCCGTCGAACTGTTCGAGACGAAGTTCGCGGAATTCGACAAGCTCTGGAAGACGTCGATCTTCGCGACGAGGTGCAGGATCGCGGCCGGCGCGAGGTGAGCGAGAGACCCCACGACTCCGAAGCGAATCGCCTTGGACAGGGTGAGGGTGCCGCGCGGAAGTCGCGACAGCGCGATGCTCGCGACCGCAACCGTGAGAAGCTGGCCGCTGCTGTGGACCAGGGCTGCCGTGCCGGTCGCGAGACCGATCTCGATCACGCGAGCGGTCGAGGCAGCTCGAACGAAGCGCGCTCCGGTCCACCAAGCCAAGGCTGCGAATCCGAAGAAGACCCCCTGAACCTCGAGCACCGCGCCGAAGAACACGACTCCTGGCGTCGTGGCGACGAGTGCGGCGCAGAGTGCGGCTTGTGCGCGGGACGAGCCGAGCAAGGCCGCCGCGCGGTGGCAGAAGAAAACGCCGATCGCGGAGCCCACCGCCGATGCTCCCGCAAACGCAGCGAGCGGGTCGACGTGAAGCGTCCCGCCGAGCCAGCCGGCGAGCCGCAGGATGGGGACGTAGAGGACGTGCATCCAGTGGACCGCGTTGCCCTGCTGCGCCATCTGGAAGAAGGTGAACGCGTCGGGTCCGTACAGGATGCGCGGCGCGATCGAGATGTAGACCGCCAGCGTCGCGCCGGCGATCGCGAGCGCGTCGAGTCGCGGTGCGTGGCCGGCCGTCATGCGGGTGCGGACTCCGCAGCGATTCTTCGATACACCCGGCGGGCGGCGGCGCGCAGCGCGGCCAAGTCGCGAGCCGCCAGTCCGTCGATCGGGCGGCTCTCGAAGGTCGGGTGCATCGCGCGTTCGCGCTCGCGGTCGACGGCCGGCAACCGCAACGCCGACTTGCGAGGTGCGAGGGCGCGGACGAGGTGCGCGCGGCGGTCGAGCAGAGCCACGATCCGGCGATCGACGTCGTCGATCTCGGCGCGGAGCGCAGTCAGCTCGAGCTGGTCACGGGGGGCAGCAGTCATGCAACGATGGCGAGGACGGTGAGATCGTAACGAGGTCGCCCGACCGATCTTCGGCGGCCGCAGCGGTCCGGCCCCAGTCGACTTCGGCGACCCCTGCTACCATGTGAGCATGGGCAGTCTCTTGCGGTCTCGATCTGGTATCTGGCCAATCGTCGCGGCCATCGTCGCGACCTGTTCCATCTCCGTGGCGCAAGTGGATTGGTTCCCAGTGCCGGACTTGCCGGGGCGCGCGGGCGCGAGTTTCAGTGAGGACCCGCAAGGCACGGGGGTGTTGCGATTCGGTGGAAGCTCGGTCGTCGGTCGGCACGCCGATATGCACCGTTGGGATGGCGCGGGGTGGCACGGTGTCATCGCTCCGGGAGGACCTTCCGCTCGCGACGGCGCAGCGATGGCGCGAGATCCGGTTCGTGGTCGCGTCGTCCTGTTCGGTGGCCTCGGTTTCGCCGCGAACGGGCTGTTGCTGTTCCAAGACGACACCTGGGAGTTCGACGGAGTGCAATGGACCCTGATGCAGCCCGCGACGAAACCGCCGCCGCGCAGGGGTGCACGAATGGCATGGCACGCTCCGTCTCAGCGGTTGATTCTCGTGGGCGGAGAATTCCTCAACACGAACCGGGCGGACACCTGGGAGTGGGATGGAACGAATTGGCAGCTGCGCACCGTCGCTACCGCGCTGCCAGCCATGGTCAACTTCGACATGGCGGCGGATCCGGTGCGAGGCCGGATCGTCCTGCACGGCGGAGACACGCGTCCATCCTCGACCCACTTCGGGACCTTCGAGTGGGACGGCTCCGATTGGCACCGCATGCAGCCCGCGAATCCGCTGCTGACGACGGGTTGGGGTTTGGCGTTCGATCGCAACCGGGGCTGCGTGATCGCGCAGGCGGCGCATTGGCCGCCGCCAAGCGCCGCGACGTTTGAATGGGACGGCGAGGATTGGCGACAGATCGAGATCGCGCAACCGTCACGGGGTGGCACGAACGCGGTCGTGGAAGACCCGGCGACGGGCGGAGTGCTCATGCTCGACGGTCAGACGACCCCGGTGCCCAATACGGAGACCTGGTTGCTCGATGAAGGTGGATGGCAGCTGATCGATGTTGCGGCGCGCCCACCGGCGAGTTCGTCGCTGGGTCTCGTCTACAACACCGAGCAGGAGCGGGCGCTCGCCTTCCTTGGCTCGGATACAGGATCGCTGGGGACCTCGACCTGGGCCTTCTCACGCGATGGATGGCAGCGACTGTTGCCCACGGTTCAGCCGACGCGACGCACCAGCTTCGGCATGGTCTTCGACTCAGTCCGATCGCGGGTCTTGGTGTTCGGCGGCGCCGACAGTCTGTTCAGCATCTTCGACGAGACGTGGACCTTCGACGGCCAGCGGTGGAACCTGCTCCTACCGGCATCGCGACCACCGGCGACGCTCACCCATGCCATGGCCTTCGACTCCGGTCGCGATCGGGTCGTTCTCTTCGGCGGGCAGTCGACCGTCGCTCCGGTGGCTGCCTTCACGCAGACCTGGGAGTTCGACGGCACCGATTGGATCCAGCGTCAACCAGCGACCGTTCCACCGGGGCGATTCGGGGCGGTCATGGCCTACGACCCGCTGCGCGGCGAAACGATCATGTTCGGCGGTTCGCTAGCCGGCGGGGGTGTGGGTGGGGATACGTGGATCTGGAACGGACAGGACTGGTCGCCGAGGGTGGCCGGAGTTTCCCCGCCGCCTCGTTTCGGCGCTTCCATGGCCTTCGATGCCGCGCGCGGAGTGACGGTGCTCACCGGCGGTCGCGTCGGTCCGCTCGGGGCGCCTCATGCCGACGCTTGGGAGTGGGATGGCACTGCGTGGACCGAGCGGGTGCCGGTGAGCGCGCCGTTGGGGCGCGCGGGGGCGGGCATGGCGTTCGTGCCCTGGCTCGACGGCTGCCTGATCTTTGGCGGCATGGAGCGTACGGGGCATCCGGAGGATGCGGGCTTCGTGTATCGCCCAGTCGACCCGGCGCGAGTGACCGCCTACGGCAGTTCGTGCGCCGGTTCTCTAGGCGAGCTCGGCGTGACCGTGCCGGTGGGGAACTGGCCCTACATTGGCCGAACGCTCGAGCTAGAGGTTGCGCCCGTGCAGCCCGGACGTTGGGCATGGTTCAACTTCGGCATCTCCGACCGTACCGCCGCCGGGTTGCCGCTGCCCCTGGATCTCAGTCCGATTGGCATGACCGGTTGCCGACTGCTCGCTTCGATCGAGGCCAGCGCTCTGGTTACTGCGAGCGGGGCTTCCGTCAGTTTCCGGCTACCCATTCCACTCCAGCCGGCCCTGGTGGGCGGGGAACTGTTCGCGCAGGTGCTCTCGGTCGACTCGGCGGCCAACGTGGTCGGGTTGATCTCGAGCCACGGTGTCCGCTTGCAGATCGGGCAGTGGTGATGGTCTTGCCAGCGTGGTCTCGCGCTCTACATCGAGGAGTCGGAGCTGCGGGACTCGAATGCCTCTCGACGCCGCCTTCACCAGGACGGATCGCGGGCAGCTTCGGTCGGAGACCGAACGCTCACAGCTCCTCGCTGCGGCGAGGGCGACATCGGTCTGCCCGGTGGGTGGTGCCGCCGACTCAGTGAGGCCGGACAGGACTCCCGGTCTCGCTCTGAAGATCGACCGCAGACGATTCGGTCGACAGGATCGAGTCTTGCTCCGCTGCGCGGAGCCGCTGGATTCGGTTCGATTGCTTGCCGGGCTCAGGGGCGGCGAAGGCGGGGTAGAGTCAGCCTAGCCCGGATTATTCGTGAACGTCTGCTGCGATCGCCGCAAGTCGCGCCCGTCGGCGTCGCTGCGCCGGCTCCTCCCTGGCAGCGTAGCTACAGCTACGCTTCGGTCGTCGCCCGCCGCAGCTCCTTGCCGGACATCGACCTGCGGCGATCTCGCGACGACGTTCACGAATAATCAGGGCTAGCCTTACCACGTGGACTCGGCCGTTCAGCACCGTCCTCCGGCCCTGCGCCCGCCTTCCCATCGGAGGTGCTCGGCGGGGTCGTCTCTCGAGCACGAAGAGCCCCCTGCGTCCCGCCCAAGAATTTCTGCAACTCGTCTCCTAGCCGCGGACGCACCCGCCCCGTCTCAGCCCTCCGCCGGAAAGTCACAGAAATCGCATCCCATGGTTATCCCCAATCGATCCCAGCATCCTCGATCCAAGCGCTCCCTGGTCGCGCTTGCGGCCGCCACCTTCACGGTGGGGGTCGCCGCGCAGTCGGTTCCCGATCCGGGTTACTTCTTACGCCACGAAAATGGCGTCATGCCAGTCGGGGTCTCGATCTCCGCGACCGTTGCCCTGGATGTCGACGGGGACCTGCGAGACGACATCGCCATGCTGGGGACCGACGGCGGGATCAGGATCGCCCACGACCCGGGGATCATGACGGGGTTCTCCAACTTCCGACCTGTCGTGACCTACACCGGCGTCGCTGCGGTAGCCCGAGTGAACCCCGGCGACCCCGAGTACCTCATCACCGCGGACGTCACCAACGGCCTGGCGGGTCATCACCTCGTCGGGAGTGGCGTCGTGACGACGCTTGCCCCGGACAACACCTGGGCGGGATTCGGGGGCTTGGTGGTCAAGCACTTGGCCGGAACCACACAGAGTCTCATCGCCGGGTTCCTGCCGGGGACGAAGACCATCCGTGTCGCGCGATATGTGCACGGCCTTGGCTTCCTCAACCTGACGACCTTCGATGCGATGGGGCCGGTGCTGGCCCTCGGAGTGGTGAACTGGGATGCCGGGACGGTCCCGGAAATCGCGGTCCTCAGTTCGGGCAAGCTCCAGATCTGCAACTTGGCAGGCGGCACACTGGTGTCGTTTCCGTCTGCCGGCTCTCCGGGAAGCATCGTGGCTCCGGACGACAAGTCCATCGCCTGGATTCAGCCAATCGATGCGAACGGCACCCATCGTGTGCGGCTGCTGCGGCAAGCAGGTGCAGTCTTTGACCAGACGATGACGCTCGCGGTGACCTCGGTCCCGGGTGGTCCATCCGTGTTCGTGAGTGTCGATGCGACGGCATCCGCGGATCTCGATGGTGACGGAGTCGCAGACCTTGCGCTGGGTCAGAACGACGTGCCTGATGTGCTGATGCTGCGTGGAATCGGCGACTTGGATAGCGGCGCTCTCATCGGGTTCGATTCAACGCTGGTTGTCGATCGTCGAGTCGGGATCTCGACCAATCCCTCGGCTGCGATCGCGCCGACGATCGGGCAGTTCGACAATCACTACTCTTTCTCCGGCGTGACTACCTTGCGCTATGGGGTGGATGGGGTGCCTCTGAGTCTCGATGTCGATCCCAAGGTGGCCGACATGGTGCAGCACAACTTGGGCAACCTTCCATGGGGCATCTACGCCGAGGAGAACCTCAGCTTCCCGAACTGGCGAGGTTCCACGAGCGAGCTGGAGCTTCGGCTAATGATCCCTGGTTGGATCCTCCAGGGGATGACTCATCTCGAAGCGGATCTGTGGAAGATCGAAGGGACCCACTCGGGTGGTGCAGTCACCGTCAACCATGTCGGACTCGGAGTGCAGTCCTGGACCTTGCATACAAGCAACGATCCGAACTTGAATGTCCACAACTTGCATAGCGCGTTGTTGTCGACCACGGCACCGTTTGTCGGTGAGACATGGTCAACCTCCTTGACCAACCGCCCTCACCTACTCGCGTTCGTGCGGGTCGTGAAGCGAAACGCTGGGTCCGGGGCGCTCGAAGTGGCCCAGCCCAGCTTCATGATGGTGGTTGCGATGGGGCTCAATGACAACGCCGAGCAGAACGATCCTGCATACAATGACTTCTTGGACATCCTGCCGCCGCTCTATCCGGGCTTGCCCCAGACTGAGTGCATCTTCGATGCGGAGAGACTTCCTCCACCCTGGCCTCCGATCGGTGTCCGAAAGCACATCGCCAAGATGAAGCTGCCGCTTCCGGTGCCGCCGCCGATTCCCACCGGAACCGTGCCCGTTCAGGGTTCGAGCGGTACCAGCACCGGAACTACCTCGAATCAGTGACGAGCTCGGCGAAGTTCGTGTCGTCGCTCAGTGTCCGTAGCCGAGGACTTCCATCGCGATTTCCCGCAAGACATCGGGGGATCGCGAGTGCTGTGCGAAGTCTCGTCGTGCCTGTCGCACCGCATCCGCTACCGTTGCTCCGGCGGCCAGCAGTGCGTGGACTCGTCCGGCGAAGCGGCTGTGGTGGCCGATCTGCAGCGGAAAGCGAGATTGGATGACAGACCTTGCTCCCTGCCGCAGGAAGGCTCCGCCCAGGGAGTTGAGATCGCTGTCACCGATTCGTTGTTTGGTTGCCCCGATTCGGCAAGAGGACAACATGATGACCGGTGCGCACGAGGGCAATCTTCGAATCTCACGTTCTGAGATGACGCCGTCCGGATACGTCGGGCTCGGCGTCACCGAAATGACCGCGCCGATATCGGATTCTGCCTCCCACACCCCGTGTCCGAGAAGATGGAGGAAACGTTGCGGTTGAGCTGCGGCCAGCCGAAACGAATCGACGGTCGCGGTCTGGTCGACGAAAACGAGCGCCTTCCGACTTGACCAGGCTGCGAGGACTCTAGTCGCGTAGTCCGCCGGAACCGCTCCCGTGCGCTCGGAATCGACACCCCGATGGCGCGAGGACGGGGAGAGGCTGGCCACCAGTGCCGCGTCGCGAAGCTCGCCGTCCCGCGAGCGCAGACGGTGCCATGCCACGAGCGAAGTCGTCCGATCGATTGCGACGTGTTCGCCGAGCGAACCGCCGGCGGAATGGGGCAAGACTTCGAAGGCTGGACTGCCTAGCAGGTCTGCGCTGGCGATCGTCAATAGCCGAGCCTGCTCCACTTCTCGCTTCAGTTCGGGAGGCAAGAGTGCTGCGGTCAAAGCGTCGATCGAGCTTTCGATCGACTCCGTATCGGTTCCGTTCTCGTCCAGTTGGCGATTCACACTTCGCGCCAGACTCTCGATCTCTTGAGAGCCCGGGAGTTGGAAGAACGCAACTTCGGTCTTCTCCAGCCAGATCGCCAAGCATGCGGTCGGAGCGGCTTGGATTGCCAAGATCCCATGATCCGCGGCAAGAGAGCTTCTGAGTTGAGCAAGCGAAGCCGTCGGACCGGGGATCGCTTCAGCAAGACCGAACGCAGCGTGCGCTTGCAGCAGGACCTCCACAGCGTTCGTTTCGCCTGCTGCTCCGGGCGAAGCTACGAGCTCGAGCTGAATGAGGCTCGTGATGAGGCGATTCGGCCACGCGAGGTGCATTCTGCCGATGCCTTCCGCGTCGAGGCCGAGGGTTCGCCAGCTCCGCAGGAGACAGCCAAGAGCATTCCGATGCAGATCCAGTTGCTCATGCATCGCATCCGATCGCTTGGCGATCTCGATTTCACTCAGGAGCGAAACGAGATCGAAGTGGGCTCCCGTCGCTTCGTCGCGGAGTAGCCGATCACGGATCGCAGATCGATCGGTGCCGAGCTTGGAGAAGTGGTCGAGAGCCTCGGAGTCCTGACCGCGCGCAAGTGCGACTTCGATACGGCGATTGACAGCGAAGGCGCGGAACTCGGGCGGCAGCGTTGCGCACGCGAGCGCTGCATCCAGTGTCGTCGCAGCTTCCGCCAGATGTCGAGCATCGGACTTCCCCATGTGGAGGAGGGCGGTTCCTCGGCTGACCTGGATCTGAGCGGTCTCGGACTGCGACCGATTGGCCAGGGATGCCGTCAATCGCAAGACTCGTTCACTTCGGCCTTGGGCCAGCAAGGCGCCGAGCATGGACATGTAGATCTCGAATTCGAGATCCCGGCTCTCGACGGCGAGGCTGACTTCGCGCGCGGCATCCAGGTCGGCGAGGGCCCGCTCCATCTGGCCGAGTTCGATGGCGATGTCGGCTCGCACAGCGAGTGCTCTCGCGTAGTCTTCGCTCTGCGCTCTACCCATAGTGCGCAACCGATTCAGCAGTTTTCCCACGACCGCCTGCGCGTCGCCTCGCGTTCCCAACTCGCGATGAACTTGTGCGAGTGCAGTCCAGCGTTCCTCGATGAGATAGGTCTCCGACGGGAATCGGTTCTCGACGTCGATGAGAACCTCTCGAGCTTCGTCGTACTCGCCGCGGGAGGCGAGGATGTAGGCCAACAGGTAGGCGTGATATGCCGCGAGAACGGATGGGCCGGATCTTGGCAGGCAGGACAGCCATCGAGACAGTTCGTCGAGCGGCAGCGGATCGTCCGAGAAGACGCTCTCGGCCAATTGACAGGCTTGTCCTAGCGTGTTGGAGTCGACGTGGAACTCTGGCGTCGACGCCGAAGCCGCGCGCGTCCGAATGTCTGCGGCGAGATTCGCGAGCCAGCGCCGGAAGTCATTGCGAAGGGCGTCCTCCCCCGGTGCGCGTTGTTCCAGCCGCGTCGACCACGTCGCGAAGGCCTCCGACCAGACGGTCGTGGGGATCGGAGTGGAATCGTGGGAGGCAAGAGGATCGTTCGACTCACTCGAGCCTGATGGTGCGGAGTCCGCAGCCGAAGTGCTCGGCGTAGACGAGTTCGCGCTCTTCGGTTCTTCGCTGCCACACGCCGCCGCGAGCGCCAGCAAGGTCACGCCGAGGGTTCGAACCAGGATGAACGAACCGCGGAGCGTCCGCGAAGCTGCGCCAAAGGAAGCCATGTCGAGAGGTCGCGGGGAATCACCGCGGCCGGGAGGATAGCCTCGGGAACTCCGCCAGTTTCCCAGTCCTTCGGATCGCAGGCGATCCGGCGCAGGCGATCACTGCGCCGGTGACGCGCCCGCAGTCTTCTCCTTGGAGCCGAACAGGGCGAGCTGGAGTCCGCGCAGCTGTTCCCGGCGGCGCGTAAGAAACTCGGCGAGCTTCGCCACTTGGTCGGGCTTGGCCGGCTTCTTCGCGGCTTCGAACAGGGCGCGGAACTCGGTGTGGTTCGCATCGATCGCGGCCGCGAACTCCGACGTTCCCGCCCCGGCATCGGGCGACTTCGGCACGGCGATGCTCTCGATCGCGGCCGAATCGGCCACTAAGGACTTGGCCCACGTTCGCAGTTGTCCGTTCAACTCCGCGCCCTGCTGGACGGCGACCCGCATGGCGCTTGCCGTCGAATCGGCGCGGCTCGAGTTCTCGGACTGCCGGTCGCGAATCTCCTTCAGCGTCTTGGGATCGTCCCCGGTGAGCCGATCCGAACGCGCCTTGTCGAGCAGCGGTTGCAACTGCGCGGCGTCCATGAGCGCCGCCGGCGAGACGCCGGCCGAGGTCGCGAAGCGCACGAGCCCTCCCATCGACTTCATGATCTGGCGCGTGTCGCCGCTGTACTCCTTGAGCTGCCAGTTGCCGATGTCGTCCTTGATCATGGCCATGTTGGTGTCTCCGGTGCCGGAGACGGTGACCTGATTCACGTTCTGCCAGAACTGCTTGTCCAGCTTCTCGGCGGTCTTGCGGCGATCGGCGTCGCGAATCAGCGTGAAACCGGTGCCGTGTTGTAGGTGCAAGGGGGCCGGTTGGAGATCAGGCGACGGATACGAGTTCCGCAAGTACGCCGCTGCGTGGCGAAGATAGATGTGCTTCGTCATCTCCTCCTCGATGTATGCGTGCGCGGCGGCAAGGCGCTTCGCGTGCTCGGTCTCGCCGTTGGTCGCAAGCTCCTGCGCGAACGCGTAGCTGAGCTGTCTCGCGAAGTGATCGAGAACGTTTCGCGCCTTTCCATCGAGCGCAGCCGAGTCGCCGAGTGGTCGGCCGGCCTGGGTTCGCGCATCGAGCTCCCTCTCGTAGCTGGCCTTGCCTACCTCGTCGTGGCGCATCTGCTCGTCGTTGTCATCCAGGAGATGATGGCTTCTCTGGATGGCATCGGCTTGGGTGATGATGGAGTTGCCCACTGCCTGGAGGATGTCGAACAGATCGCGACTACCTGAACCGAGCAATGGCGACATCCCGGAAAGGATGCGGACTTTCTCGCCGAACTGTATCAGCGACCGCAGCAACTCGCGGAGTAGCTGCGGGTCCGTTGCACCACCCTTGCTGGTGCTCTCGAGGTAGTGAGAAGTCTGCCGGTCGAGTCCGATGGTCGCTCGACCGCCGGAGAGCCCGGGTGGATGCAGTTCAGCCAACGTGTCCCCGATCGTGCTCGACTCCGGCAGTGGCGTGGACGCCTCGGCTGTCGGACCGCCCGCGGCACCATAGCGGTCGTAGACCTTCTGCAAGTCTCCGTCGCGGAATCGGCCGCTGGCCGCCAGCTCATCCAGATCCAACAATGCCTGCGCGGTCAAGCGAACCGATCGCGTCGGGTCCTCATCGATCCAATCCAGCACGCGAGCGATCAACGCCAGGCGAGCTCCGGAATCGCGAGCCGGGGAAGACAGCATGCTCGCCCTGATCGAACTCAGATGGCCGCTCAGCCGTTGCGCCACGGCACTGAGTGACGGGTAACGAACCTGTTCCTCTTTGGAGAACGCGCGGCGCGGCTGCAGCCCATCGGCCAAGACTCGCCAGGAGCTCATCGTGAGAGCGGCGACCAGTGAATCGTGTGCGCGCTTGGTGTCCTGGTCCGTCGGTGCCGGTTCCGCCAGCAGTTCGATCGCGAGCCGAGCGCACTCGCGCATGAGTTCGCGGAGGGTGCTTCGCGCATCGAGGAATGACTGGGCGACGCGTGTGCCGACGGCGCTGATCTCGCTCTTCTGCTGCGCATCCAGTCCAGTCACTACGCGCAACGACGCGCGCCACACCTCCTCGCGTGCCAGAACATCGAACGCGACGTTTGCTCCGAACTTGCTTCTATCGAAGGAAACGAGAGTACGGAGTGTCCCTCCCTCGATCGGCGAGTAGGGCAATTCGACTGCGGCGTCCAGAAGCGACTTCACGACCTGGACCGAGGGTCGCTGACCATTCTCGATCGAGAAGAACGTTGCGAGAGCCTTGGCCGAGTCGGAGCCGGTGGCGGTCAGCAAGCGCGCTAGCCTGTCCTCGCGCGCCTCCTGTTCGGGGGCCTGGCGGACTAGCTGCCAGAAGTGGTAGCGATAACGGTCGGATAGCTGGGCGATTCGTGCGAGTCGTTCGGCGTGTGGGGCGTCGCCCAGATCGCCGTACAATCCGATCACCTCGTTCACGCTCTGGGCTTGCGCGGAACAGAATGTGAGTTGTTCGGTCCCCACCTGCGGCTCCATGTAACCGTCCTCGTAGTCGGGTCGAATACGCCAGCTCTTCGTCGTGATGTACCGTTCGTTGCTCTCCAGTTCGTCCCGCAACTGCACGAGCAAGGGCTTGGCGCCCGTCGCGAGTGCGATGAGCTCCTGGATCTGGATCTGCTCTTCGTTGGCAAGCGGGCCCTTGTAGACGTCCACGTCGATGCGAAGGCTCGCGCAGGCACCAAAACACGCGAGCACGGTGGAGCACACGAGGCGAGCGCGCATCATCGGAGAGACTCCTCCAGTTTGGTCAGGTCCGCCATCTGCGCATCGAGCGACTGCAGCATCGCGATAGTTTCTTCGGCCGCGACCTGACCGTTGTCGAGGCGGCGCGCGAGATCCAGCTCGCCGAGGGTCTGGTCGACCGCAGCGAAGAAGGCCTGCGGGCTGCTACCCATGACGATCACCAAGCGGTGATTCTCCGGCACCTTCCGGAAGCCTTCCGGACCGAACACCCACATCCGTCGCCCGGTCTTCAACGCGAGCTTCTTCTCGCCGTTCTTGACGGCGATGTTGCCGGCGTCGTCGAAGCCGATCTTCGTGCTGAGGGAATCGACCAAGGCTGCGTCGATCCAGCCCGAGGCAAACCTCGTCGAGTTCACGAGCGAAGACTCCCCACGGAGTGTGATCCGATACAGCGCGGGAGGCACCTGCTCATGAGGGTCCAGGACCCCCACGTAGTAGATCTGCCCGATCTCGTGGCCGTCGACCGCGGCTCCGATGCCCACCGTCGCGATCGATCCGGCGACTGCCCATGCGGTGTTGCAACTGCACAACCACAACGACGCGAGCGCAGCCGCCAAGCGGCTCGTCGTTCCCAAGCAGAACGGGTTTCCCTTCGGCATGACTTCCTCACACGAGAACAACACGATGTGGGTTGGCTTGCAACCCGCCGTCGCGAGTGTGGCTCTCTGATATCTCCCGATCAAGCACACGGGACGATAAACTTCCGCGGGTGTCGTCCAGCGATCGCGCCAAGCCACGCCGTCCCGAGATCCTCGCTCCTGCCGGCAGCCAAGAAGCGCTCGCGGCCGCATTGGCGGCAGGCGCGGACGCGGTGTACTTCGGTCTCGATGAAGGGTTCAACGCCCGCGCTCGCGCGGCGAACTTCTCGCGCGACAAGCTGGATGAGGTGGTGGCGCAAGTCCACCGAGCCTGCGCGCGCGCCTACGTGACCCTCAACACCTTGGTGTTCGAAGGTGAGTTGGGACAGGCCGAAGACCTGCTTGTCGCGATCGCGCGAAGCGGGGTGGATGCGCTGATCGTGCAAGATCCGGCGATCGCGTTGCTCGCACGCGCGATCTGTCCGGCTCTCGAGCTGCACGCGAGCACGCAGATGACGATCTGCAACGCCGACGCCGCGCGCTTCGCGGCGTCGCTGGGCTGCAATCGAGTCGTGGTCCCGCGAGAACTCTCCGTGGAGGAGATCCGCCGTTTCCGCGCCGAGACCGACCTCGAGCTCGAAGTCTTCGTGCACGGCGCACTCTGCGTTTCCTGGAGCGGGCAGTGCCTGACGAGTGAGACGTGGGGCGGACGCTCCGCGAATCGCGGCCAATGTGCGCAATCCTGCCGCATGCCATACGACCTGATCCTCGACGGCGAGCTTCGCCCACTCGAAGACCTCGCGTACCTGCTGAGTCCGAAGGACCTCGCCGGCGTGCGCGCGATCCCTGCTCTCGCCGAGCTCGGTGTGGAAGGACTCAAGATCGAAGGACGACAGAAGGGCGCGCCGTATGTCAGCACCGCGGTCGGCGGTTATCGGCGTTGGCTCGACGCCATCCTCGCCGGATCGCCCACCGCTCTGGACCGCGATCGACTCGCGGTGGACCTGAGCGCGATGGGCAGCGCCTACACGCGCGGTTTTTCGGACGGCTTCCTCGCCGGTTCGGACCATCAAACCCTGGTCGAAGGTCGCTTCCCCAAACATCGCGGCCATTGCTTGGGAGTCGTCACCGCAGTGAAGGGGGGTTCGATCGAGATCGCTCGCGAGGGTGCGGCTCGACCTTGGACCGGTGCGCGCGCGTTGCCGTCGCGATCCTCACCGCGCGGCGAGCGGAGTTCGCCGTTGCCCGGTCTCGATCCGGCCGACGTCGCTCCGCCCGAGCTGCGAGCAGGGATGGGCGTGGTGTTCGACGACGCTCACCCCGAGACCGACGAGGTGGGCGGGCCGCTGTGGCGCGTCGCGGCGAGTGCCAAGGGATGGCGAGTCCAACTCGCGCCGTCCCATCCGGGGCTGTCGCGCATCCGTCCCGGCCAGCGAGTCTGGCTCACGAGCGACCCGTCGATCGTCGCCGATCTCAGTGAGCCGGCCGGACGTCATCCGCTCACGCTGCACGTGCGCGGCCGCGAGGGCGCGAAGCTCTCGGTCACGGCCCGAAGCGGTGAGTTGACGTGCGAGGTCGAGAGCGACTCCGATCTCTCGCCTGCTGCGGGCGACGGTCTGACCGCAGCCCTCATCCGTGAGAAACTGGGCGCCGTGGGTGGGACGGCGCTGCGTCTCGAAGAGTTGCTCGTCGACGAACTGGAACTCGGGCTCCATCTGCCGGTGTCGGAACTCAAGCGCATGCGGCGCGAGGTCGTCGCGACACTGGAACAGTGCATCGCGGCCGGGCCGCGCCGAGCGATCGATTCCACGCCTGCGCTCCCACGCGTGCGAGCCCAGCTCGCGGCTGGTCCAGCAGATCGTCGGGCCGCATCGAACGGCACGCTCGAACTCGTTCCGCTGTGTCGCGAACCGGAACAACTCGAGGCGGCGATCGAGCAGGGCGTGCGGGAGGTCGAGTTGGACTGGATGGAACTCGCCGGGTTGTCGCGAGCGGTGGCGCGGGCGCGTGAGGCGGGACTGCGCGTGGTGGTGGCGACTCTGCGCGTGACCAAGCCCGGTGAACGACGTTTCGATGAACGTCTGTTGGACCTCTCGCCCGACGGGATCCTCGTGCGGCACTTCGGTGCACTGGAGCTGTTCGCGGCATTACCGAGTGAATCACGACCGGTGTTGCACGGCGACTTCTCGCTCAATGTCACCAACTCGCTGACGGCGAAGCTGTTGCTCGGTCGCGGCCTGACGACGATCACGCCCTCGCACGATCTCGATGCGCAGCAACTTCGCGCTCTCTTGACGGCGATCGACGTGTCTCAGGTGACCCTCACGCTGCACGTGCGGATGCCGACCTTCCACACGGAGCACTGTGTCTACGCGCACCTCTTGAGCGAGGGGCGCGACTACCGGAGCTGCGGCCGTCCGTGCGAGCGGCATCGGGTCGCTTTGCGCGATCGGCTGGGATTCGAGCACCCGGTGATCGTCGATGCCGGATGCCGCAACACGGTGTTCAACGGCACGCTGCAGACTGCGGCCGGCGTGCTCGCCGCCGCACGTGATCGCGGCGCCCGGCGCTTCCGTGTCGAGTTCGTGCGCGAGACCGCTGCCGAAGTGACGGATGCGCTCGCTGCCTATCGCGCATTGCTGGACGGCACGATCGACGTGACGGAGCTGCGCCGCCGCCTGCAAGTGGAGATGCGCGTCGGAGTGTTGCCGGGGAGCGGTGCGCCGCGCGATCGGTGAGGCCGTCGAACGTCGCTGCCACCGTTCAGAACGGCTTGTAGAAAGCCAACCAGCCGGTCGCGACCCCAAGCGCCAGGCTCGCCAACACCACGAGCGGAGTCGGCAGGACTTGTCGCTTGGCGACCACCGGCATCACGGCGAGCACGACCCAGATCCCGATCATCGCGATCATCCAGCCAGGAAAGCCGAGGCTCGCCTTGGCCTGCGCGCCGAATCCGCTCACGAGCAGGAGCACGAGGCCAAGCCCGTGCAGCATTCCGAACGACTTGCGTTGTCCGGCAAGCATGCCGCCGAGCCCGAGGAAGAGGGCCGCGAGGCCGGCGATGTGGAGAACTCTGTAGAACTCGTAACTCATTGGATGAGGTGGGGGCAGGAGATGAGGCGGGTCATCGCACGCGGACGAGGCGTTCGCGCGGCAACGAATGACTCGAGAGATAGCTGTCGATGTCGGCCAGGAATCGTTGGCCGTCAACCCAGTAGCCAGCGGTTCGCCGCAAGCCGGGAATGCGCAGCGCGAACCAATCGTTGAGCGTGTGCATCAAGAGTTCTCGCACGTACTTGGCGAAGCAACTCGCCAGCGCGGTCGGGAACGCGCGTTCCTCGCCGCCGGTCGCGAAGGTCACGCGTCGCTCGCCGTCGGCCTGCTGGATCGCATAGCTCGAGACCGACTCGCTCTCCTGGATGCGCTGAACCGATGCACCTGGAAACGCTTTCGCGAGTGACCGTTGGTAGTGCGCACGACCACCGGCTCGATCGGCGATCACGTGAGCTTGCGGCGGAGTCTGGGCGAGGAGATCCGCGAGCACGCGCACGTAGTGCCGTAGGTGCGTGTCCGACTTGTTGTCGGTGGCGGCGATCGTCGCGTTGAACTCCTCGACGTCGACCGCGAGCGCGGTCGCATGCACGGCCACGATGCGTGCGTCGTTCATTGCCGCCGCGAGGAGATGACCGGTGAGCTCCAAGTCCTCCCGACGATTCGCGAGCGGCAGCGCGACATCCAGTTCGGAATACCAAGGGCAGCGGCGCAATCGGTTCAGGTCGGTGGCCGTCTTCGCCAGTAGGCCTTCGATCGTCGTCGGGATCCCGCCGGTCCAAGCTGCCCAGAATCCCAACACCGTGCGTTCGAGGCGGGCGAATCCCGCAGCGCCCTGGTGCACCTTCTTGCTGTCGGCGACTTGGATCTGACGTTCGCGTGGGCGATTGCGCGTGACCGCGGCGGCGAGGGCGGACCACGGATCGCACCCCGCCGGTCCTTCGAGCGCGACTCCGGCGACCACCATCGGACCGAGGATCGGTCCCAGTCCGGCTTCGTCGAGCCCGGCGAGGCAGCGCAGCGAGTTCAGCGTTTGCATGGCGGTGGCCGAAGAGTGCGGAGTCTGTCCGCTGGACGAATCGAAGGCGCGACCGCCGCTGCGGTCGGTCGGGATCGTCGGCGCTGCGCAGGCGAGGAACAAGCGTCACGATGGAAGTGCTCGTCGTCGAGAAGGACCGCCTCGTGCGGGATCAGGTCAAGGTCGGCCTCCAACAGTTCCCGGAGTTCCACGTCACGTGCGTGGAAGGCTACGGTGGAATGAACACCCTGCGTCAGAAAGCCTTCGATGCCGTCTTCCTCGGCGTGCCGGCTGACCAGCAGGAGGCGCGCCGCATGATCGAACACCTGCGCGGAATCGATCGCGGCGTCGACCTCGTCGTCATGGTGGAGGCGGGCATGGTAAAGGAACTCGCCGCCGAGAAGCCGCGGCATGACATCTGGTCGATCATGCCGACGCCGCTGGACGTGACCGACTTCTTCCGGCTCGTCGCACGCCTGCGCGAGCGGCGGTCGCAGGATGCGAACGTGGGCGGGCTCGGCTCCGACCCGCGCGGCGGCAGTGGCCGCTACCCGCGCAGTGCGCTCATCTGAGCGGCGGCGTGCGCGACGAAGCCCGATGAGTGCACGGTGATCGCGCGCCCGCTATGGTGCGCGCCGTTCGCGCATGTCCGTCGGTTCGCTGTATCTCGAATCTCGTTATCGCAAGTTCGCTCGCGGCCTTCCCCAGACCATATTCCACTGCCCTGTCTGCAAAGGGGATCGGCGCCGCCGCCGGCAGTGCGGCGAGTGCCAGGGTCGCGGCAAGCTCAGTGCCGACTCGGTGCAGGAGTTGCTCGGCCGTCGATTGCTACCGGCGTATCGAGCGCGCACCGGCAAGTTCCACGGCGCCGGTCGCGAAGACATCGACGTCTGTATGCTCGGTCGCGGTCGCCCCTTCGTCTATGAGGTGGTCGGCCCGCGCCGGGGCGACGTCGATCTCGATGAGATCGTGGCTCGCTTCAATCGCGAGGAAGCCGGCCGCGTCTCGATCGATCCCTTCGTCGTCGTGGACCGCGCGCGCGTCGCTGCCCTCAAGGAAGCCAATCACGACAAGCGCTACCGACTCGGTGTGGCCGTCGACGGCGCGTTCGAACTTCAGACCATCGAACGATGGGTCGGTGTCGACGTGACGATCGCCCAGCGAACGCCGCTGCGCGTCGTGCATAGGCGCGGTGACCTCGTCCGCGATCGTCGAGTGCGGGTCGTTGCATTGCGTCGGGATGCATCGATCGCCCCAGGGATCGACTTCGAGGTCGAGATCGAGACGGCGGGCGGAACCTACGTGAAGGAGTGGGTGTCGGGCGACGAGCAACGGACGTCGCCGTCCCTCTCGTCGTGGCTGGGACTGCCTGCTCAGTGCGCGCGACTCGACGTCTTGGAGATCCTCGATGATCGTGAGCCGTCAACGCCCGCCGGCGAGGAACTCGGCGACGCCGCGATCGAAGGTCAGCCAGATCGGCTCGCGGGCGGCGGCGAGCGCTTCGAACGTGCGCACGGCGCCGGGTGACTCACGCCATTCGCCGCTCTCGATGAGCACCGGAAAACGAGTCTCGAGGTCGAAGGTCGTCGCGATGCCCAGGGCGAAGAGCACGTGCGCCGAGTCGCGGTGATCGTTGTCGACGTATCGCGCGGTGAGAAACGACGCGAGTTCGATCGCGTGGCCGCTTTCGGTGGGGGATCCCGGCATGACTGCCGACACGTAGCCGCCGGCCGTGAACAAGGTCACCCGAAACAGCGGTGTCGAAGCACCCTGCACCAAGATCCTTGGTGAGATCTTCCGTTCGTGGAGCGCCAGGAAGAGTCCCGTCGAGACGACCTCCGGGCCATCGAAGCGCGCGGTCAACTCGGGGCCTTCGCGGGCGGGGAGTCGCGCGAGGATCCCCGGTCCGTCGAATGCCAGCGTGGGCGACGCGAACGGCAGGCCGAAGGTGTCGCCGTGCGGTAGTGGGATGGAGTCGGCGCGACCATCGAGCGGCCTCAGTGCGAAGACTCGCCGGCGCGCGGAGATCGGAGCGAAGGGCGGCTCGAGCAGACGATCTGCGGCGAGGTGCGTCACGACGAAGCGGGTGCTCGCATCCGTGCGAGGTAACCCGGCGACGAACCAGTTCGTCGCGACCTCGCCGAGCCGCGCGTCCTCCATCGAGAGATCCAGCAGGTGCGCCTGAATCGCGCTCGAGGTCTGCCAGGCTGCGTGGATCTGCTCGCGCCGTTCGACGTGGACCGGCACGAAGCCCAGAAGGAGCGGGAGGACCGCGAAGGGGCCCGCAGCACCGATCGCGATCGCCAGCGGGATCGTCGCGGCGTGCAGGACTCGCTGGTTCATCGGTGCATCGAGCTGACTGCCCAGCGGAGCCAGGGGAACGCACAACAGGGCGAAGGCTGCGATCGCGGGGACGATCGCGCGCCGCACGCGCGCCCGCGACAGCAACGTGATCGCGACCGCGCCGAGAACCCATAGTCCGACCGAATGTGCGATCGGACCGACGGTCGTCGTCGCATCCAACCAGTACGGCGAGAGCACGCGACCGGTTGCGAGCGCGAAGCCGCGCAACGTGTCGAGCGCTTGCTGCGATTCGGTCTGATACCCGCCGAGGACTCGGCCGAGTGCCAGGTGTCGAATCGCGAAGTAGAACGTGAGCAACAGGATCGCCGGTGCCACTTGGAGCACGGCGCGCACACGCGCGCCCTTGCCCTTCAGCAACCATGCCGCGACTACGAGCGCGCCGGGCAGAGCCAGCGCCGATTCCTTGCAGCCCAGTGCGAGCGCGAACCAACCCAACCACGGCAGGAAGCTGCCGGCTGGATCGTCGAGCTTGCGAACGAAGGCCCGCGCAGACAGCAGCATGAAAGTGGTCGCGAGCCCGTCGACCCGACCGACTGCCCACCAGACCACGCCGTCGTGAGCAGGGATCATTCCCCACACGAGTGCGGCGAGGAGTGCGGCGCGCGTCCCGACGAAGCGAGTCGCGAGTCCGGCGAGCAGGATCGTCGAGACGACGTGCAGCGCGAGATTCACGCCGTGCGACACCATCGGCGATGGTCCGCCGCAGACCGCTTGCTCGATCCAGAAGCTCAGGGTCACCAGCGGCCGGTAGAACCACACGACTCCCGACAGGTCGTATTGGTTGTGGCCGAAGTCTGAGAGCGCGCGGCCCAAGTCGCCGGCGTAGTGCACGGCGAGGAAGTCATCGCTGCGCCAATACGCGCCGAGCGGGAGCCAGACCGCAGCGGTCAGAATCGCCAGCAGGCCGAGCCAGAGCGCCGGGATCCGCTGCGTGGTCGACCTGGCGTCACCCAGATCTCGCGAGTCGGTTCCGCCGAGAACGGCGGGCAGTTCCGGCAAGAGGAGGTTCTTCACGCGCGCGAACCGCAGAGCGAGGAATCAGAAGATCACGCCGAGCAGACTCATCTCCATCACGAGCTTGCCTTCGTTGAAGGCCTGCGCCGGATAGCGCGCGAGCCGTCCGCCGCTCTGCGTGCCCACGACGGAGACCCAGTGGATCCGCGTCGGCGGGATCACTTGGCCGCGAAAGCGTACGTCGTCCAGTCCGCCGAGGCCGATGAAGCTCTCCGGAGCGGTGGCTCCGGTCTTCTTCATCAGAATGGAAGCCGTCTGCGCGGCGCCCTCCGCGATCAGGACCCCAGGCATCAGCGGACGCCCCGGGATGTGCCCGCGCGCCCACCACGCGTCGACGTCCCAGTCCTTGTAGGTGACGATCACACCGGTATCGAGATCGAGGTGGCAGACTCCATCGATCAGCTGGAACTCGAAGCGATGTGGGAGCAGCGATCGCAACTCCTCCTCGGACATCACGTTGCGTTCGAGGTCGAGAGTCTTGAGATCGACGAGTGCGCGCGGCATTTGGGAAGACGTTGAGGGGTCGGATCGGCCCTCGGATCAGCGTCGGATCCGGACTTGGGAGCGTAGCCGCGACGCACGCTCAGCGGAACGGCGAGGAAGATTGCCCGAACGGAGGTCAAAGTCGCCATATTTTGGAACTACCGCGGTAGTTTGCGCCCGCGCCGGACGTCATCGCGGTCCCGGCCTTCACCGTTCGAACCCATGGCTCCCCAACGCATCGGCGATCTTCAACTCGCGATCCTCGAGGTCCTCTGGCAGCGCGGTGAGGCGGTCGTCGCGGAGGTGCACGCCGATCTGCTGATCGAGCGCGGTCTAGCGACGACGACGATCGCCACCATGTTGCGCAAGATGGAAGACCGCGGTCTGGTTGTCTCGCGGAAGGAGGGGCGGGCCCTGAGTTACCGACCCGCGGTCTCTCGCGAGGAGATCAGTCGGACGATGGTCGGTGATCTGCTGTCGCGATTGTTCGCCGGCGATCCGCGAGAACTCGTTGAGCACTTGGTGCGCGAAGGCGAACTCGATGCGTCGGCGCTCGACGACCTGCGGCGCCAGATCGCGCGCAGGAAGTCCGCGGGGGAGGGCAATCGCGATGATCGCTGAACTCGCGACACCGCTCGCCTACGGCGCGGCGTGGCTGTGGACATTCGCGCTGCACGGATCCGCGATCCTGCTCGCCGCGATGGTGGTCTCGCGATGGCTTTCCCGCGATGCGGCGCGACTCGATCTGCTCTGGCGCTACTCCTGCTTCGCGGGGTTGTTGACGGCGTCGATGCAGTGTCTCGTGCACGACGGACCTTGGCTCGCGCTGCCCATCGAGATGCGCGGCGTCGAGATCGTGGCGCACGACCCGGCGGACTCGCCATCGGCACTCGAGTCGACCGGGTTCGACGACGCGACCGTGTCCGGCACCGCGTCGCCGTCTAGGTTGCGACCGATCGATCGGGCGCGGATCGAACTCGAGCCGCTTCGCGTCGCCGAGTTCTCGAGCGATGGGGAGGTGAGTAGGAATCGGATCGTCGACGACTCGTCGCATGCGACCGTGGGTTCCGCGGGTTGGGCGTCGTGGTCGAACATCGGCGTGTTCGGGGCACTTGCGCTGGCGAGCGTCGGCCTTTGGCGTTTGCTGCTTCGGCGCCTGCAGTTGTCGGCCTGGTTGCGCGACCGCGATGTGGTTGCCTACGACGATCCGATCCGGGCGACGCTCGATTCTCTGCGTGCGACCATGGGAGTCCGCTCGCGAGTCCGACTCTCGCGCAGCGAGCGACTGCTGTCCCCGGTGGCCTTCGGCGTGTTCCGTCACGAGATCTGTCTGCCCGCTCGCGCGAACGCGGTCGACGCGACTGCGCACGTTCCGGCGATGCTGGCGCACGAACTCGCGCACCTGCGGCGTCGCGACCCGCTGTGGTTGGCGGGAGTGCAATGCATGCGTGCGGTGTTCCCGTGGCAACCGCTGCTGGGCTTCGCCGAACGCCGCATGCGGGCGGTCGCGGAGCGGCGCTGCGACGCGATGGCCGCTCGTGCGGTCGGACCGATCGCGCTCGCGGAGTGTCTGGTGGAGGTTGCCCAGTGGGTGCGCGATGCGCGGCATGAGCCGAGTGCCCTGCTCGCCTCCATGGCCGTCGCCAAGGAAGGTGTGCGCAGCCGGGTCGAGCACCTGCTCGAGCACGAAGCGCGCGATGCGCGACGCCTGTCGTCGCCCGGCAGCGTGCTCATCGTTGCGGTGCTGACAGCCGCGTTCTCGGCAGCCTTGCCGGGCGCGACCGTGCGATCGGCCCTGACCGAATCCGAGCCACCGGCCGACTCGATCGAGGTGCTCGGCGTCCCAGCGCCGGCCGCGGCCGCAGCGTCCACGTCCGCGATCGCCCGTGTCACGTCGCTGTTGGTCGTCTTCGACGCCGAACGCGCTGCCCTGGCCACCGAGGTCGAGATCTTGCGGCGCGGCTCAGAGCGGCTGAGTGCGGACCAACGCGCTCTGCTCGCGGAGATCGAACTCCGCATCGCCAAACTCGATCGACTGCGATCGCGCGTGACTGCCGCGATCACGGCGCCATCCCGATCTTCCGCCGACGATGGATCGTCGGCTCGCTAGTCCGAGAACCCGAGGTGAACCCATGAACAAGAACTCATTGCTGACCGGTGCCTTCGCTGCCTGGGCGATGCTCGTCGCCCCTGCTGCTGCGCAGGAGCCCGATTCCGTGCGTGCCGAGAGCCGCGCGCCGCGCAATCCCGAGCTGATCCGCGTGCTCGAGCAGGCTCGCGAGTCGCTCGATCGCGAGAACTATGATGCCGCGCGACGCGCGGTGATGGCCGCGATCGAGTTGGCGAGCGGTTCCCGTGACGCCGCGCCGCGGTCCTCGGAAGGCTTCTTCCGCGGTCCCGGTCGTCGCACCGAGGCGGCGGGTGAGGCGCGGGCTGCGAACGAGCGCGCCGAGGCGCAGCGTGATCGTGATGCGGAGCGAGCGCAGCGAGAAATCGAGCGCGCGCATCAGGAACTCGACCGGGCGCGCGAGGAGATGGAACGTATGCGCGAGAAGGTGATGCGCGAGACTGAGCTGGTGCGCGAGCGTGCACAGGTCGAGGCTCGGCGTGCCATCGAGGATGCGCTTCGCGTCCGCGAGAAGGCAAGTGCTGAGGTCGAGGCGGTCCGGGAACGGGCGCGCGAAGAGTCGATGCGCGCGAAGCAGCAGGCGGAGCGTGCGAAGTTGGAGGCTGTGCGTCTGCGCGAAGCCGCGAGTCGCGAGGTGGAGACGGTGCGAGCGCGCGATCGTCAGGAGGCCGAGCGAATCGTGGAGGAGGAGCGCGCGAGTACCGAGGCGGCGCCGCAGCCCGCGGGACGCATCGGGCGCGTTCGCTCTCCCAAGCCGGTGTCGCAGCCGCTTGCGGCGGGGCCACGGCCACCGTTGGTGACTGCGGAGTCGTCGACTGCGGGCAGCGGCCTACTCGTGCGATCCAAGCAATCGGTGCCCTCTGCACCGAGGGTAGCCGGCCTGGATCGAGTCGCTACCGGACCGGCCGCGAGTTCCGCGGTCCACGCCCGTGATGCCAAAGCGGCGGCGACGGCGCCCGAGGGCAAGGAGTCCAGCAACAGCAAGAAGATCGAGATCGAGATCGACTGCGAGTGCGATGATCTCGAAGACCTCCTGAAGGCCATGCACGGTGAACTGCGCGCGATCCGCGGGCTGATGGAGAAGATGCAGGGCCGTTCGGATCGCGTTGGCGTGCTCATGGTGCCGGACGCTCCGACCGCGCCGCTGAACCTGCCTGCAACCACCGTGGCCCCGTTGTTCCCGACGAGGTCTGCGAGGCTGTCACGATCCGTGCCGCCGGCGGATCCCATGGTGCCGGTCGAGCCCGCAAGCCCCGCGGCCCCGGCCGAGCCTGCGATCCCGGTCGATCCCGCGACACCAACGGCCCCGGTTGCGCCCGCACTTCCGGCGACGCGCGGACGACTCTCCCCTCACTGAGCTGACTGCCGTCGCTCGCTCACGAGCGATCGAGTTGCAGTTCGACGCCGTTCGACGCGAGGATGCCCATCGTGTTGGCTCCCGGCGTCACGCTGAACCCGCTCGCGAAGATCCGCGTCCCCGCGAGGCTCGGCAGACTCGGGATCGCGAAGCTGAGCGTCGCAGTGCCCGCCGTGATCGGTGCTGTTGCACTGAACTCGACCGAGCAGTGCTGGCGGCAACCCGGCATCCCCAGGGAAGTCAGGTCGATTCCCGGATCATGGCGAGTCAGCCCGACCGCGAAGACGGCGATCCGTGCCGTCGGCGCGAGGTCGCGCAGCATCAGAGCCTGTGTCGAGCCGAGAACCGGGCGAGTCGTTGCATCGAGAGTCAACGCCGCTCGATCCGGGCCGAGTTCGATCGGCAGGGCCGCCGAGAGATCGAGACTCGTCGGTCGCTGGACGCTCAGGCCGGGACTGGCTCCGGTGAGCGCGGCGTGGCTGACGTTGCTGCACGACCGATAGCGGAACTCGATCCGGCCGCTCGCCGACAGCTCGCACTGCAGTGAGTTCGTCGTGGTCTGTCCGAACTCAGGGACATCCAGCCAAGTGCATACGACTCGCCCGCTGAGCGCATCGAAGTGCACGCTGCCGCCGCTCTGGGGGTCGAGGTCCATCCACAGCGGAGCGAGGCGCGGGGCATCGGTGACGAGTTCGTCGATGCTCGGCGAGAAGTCGGGTGAGACCGCGTTGCCGTCGAGCCAGACGAAGCCGTTCGATGCGATGCGAATCTGCGTGACGCTTGTGCCGTGAAAGCGGAAGGCGAACGGCAAAGCGAGTGCGGCGCTCAGCGCGTCGTCACCGAGGCGGAGATCGGGCGCGGCCGGAGTGATCCAGTTCGAACTCGTGAACTCCACCCGATAGCCCGTCGGCGTCGGCACGAAAACGATGGTGCGCACGGCACTCGCGGAACCGGCTAGATCGAAGCCGTTGTTCGGGAACAGTTCGGCGAAGCTGCTCCAACCTGCACCGCAACCCGCACCGTAGTTCGTCGCGGTCGCGCGACCCGGACCGGCCAGGGTATCGAGCGTGACGCGCCCGGAGCCGCTCGCATCCAACCAGTTCGACAGTCGCGTCGTGTTGGTGCCGCCGCCGGTCCACGAACGCGCGAACTTCCCGAACCAGTCGGATTGGTTGTTGCCGCACGCCGCCGCACCGCCGTGGAGTTGACCGATCACTCGATGCTGGTCGTCGAACAGCGGCGAGCCCGACGAACCCGGCTCGGTGGTGCCTTGATCCCAGTCGATGACACGAATGTGCGTGCCGTCACCGGGAACCGAGTTGCTGCTGTAGCTGGTCGTGGTCGTCGCGTCATTCTCGAATGAGATCTTCTTCGGGTCGCCGTTCGGATGGTGGATCGCCGCTGCGCTCGGTGCATCTTGTCCGCTGCGATCCCAACCGAGATAGCTCACACCCCATGCGGGATTCGGCGCCTGCGCCAGCTCGACCAGCGTGAAGTCCGAAGTCGACCAACCGGCCCGATAGGTGGCGCCGGTCGTGAAGCGAGTCAGCGTTCCGTTGTCCGGTCCGCCGCAGCTCGTGTTCTCGTAGTTCCAGTAGGTGACGAGCGACGCTGCGTTGGAGCTACGGATTCCGCAGTGCCATGCCGTCATGAAGAACGGCCGCGCATCCTGACTCGTGTTGTTCACCAAGAAGCCGGTGCAGAAGATCGTTCCGCCGGTCGAGTACGCCGCCACGCCGTCGATCTCGCTCTGCCAGCCGTTGGCAGCCGGACACACGACATCGACGTTGCAGGCGCCCGACCCGGTGGTTTGGTAAGCGAGCGCGGCCGGTCCCGCGCCGAAGAATCGGTAGCCGGAACCGACCTGACTGAGTCGGAGCGCGAGTCGGCCGCGGCTGCCGCTGTCGATCCGCAGCTCGATGGTGATGTCGTCGCCGGCAACCACCGGAGTCCACAGTTCGCGCGCGGGCGAGTTGTCGGCGTCGGTGAACTCGCGGATTCGATGGCTGCCGTCGGTTGACGCGATGGTCAGGCGAGCTCGCCCCGGAAGATGGAACTCGCCGAAGCCCAGGTTCACGTGGCTGGCGCCGGGTGCTCGGACTCGCAGTCGCCAGCGGGACGTGACCGCATCGATGCGATCCCAGGCTCCGACCGAGTCCGGTGAGAGGCTCACGGGGAAGGGGATCGCGAAGCGCGGCGGTGATCCGCGGGAGTCGGCGACGGAATCTTCCGCGGCGATGCGGATGCGGTCCAACGCCGGGACCGTGATCTCGGGGATCGCCAGCGACGTCGATCGCCCGTTCGGCGAAGTCTGTGCATTCAGTCGATGGCTGGGGAAGACGAGTGCTGCTGCAAAGGCAGCGGCGAACACTTGGACTCTCGTTCCGATCATGATGGGATCCGTGAAGCGACGCGGGTGGGCGGTGCATCACGAATCGCATCGCCTCACGGGGAGAGGCGACGACGATGGCAAGAATCTAGCCCGGACTATTTGTCAACGTCTGCTGCGATCGCCGCAAGTCGCGCCCGGCGTCGTCGCTACGTCGGTTCCTCCCTGGCAGCGTAGCTACAGCTACGCTTCGGTCGTCGACCGACGGAGCTCCTTGCCGGACATCGACCTGCGTCGATCTCGCGACGACGTTCACGAATCATCCGGGCCAGTCGATCGGCGCCGACGTCCCCGACTCAGGGCGCCAACCGAGCGATGCGATACGTGCCCGAGCCTTCGCGCGTGTAGCGGAAGCGATCGTGCGATCGCGCGCGGCGCCCTTGCCAGAACTCGATCACGTCGGCGAACAGTCGGTAGCCACCCCAGAACGGCGGTCGTGGGATCGTCTCGGCATTCTCGAATCGAGCCTCGATCGCTCGCATCTGCGACTCCAGCCAGTCGCGACTCTCGATCTCCCGACTCTGCGGCGATGCCCAAGCCGAGATCTGGCTCGCGCGCGGTCGCGACTGCCAGTAGCGATCGGACTCGAGGTCCGTGCACGGAGTCACCGAGCCCTCGATCCGGATCTGTCGTTCGAGCACTCCCCACCAGAACGTGATGCTCGCGCGAGGGTCGCGGCCGAGCTCCTCGCCCTTGTCGCTGTCACGATTGGTGTAGAAGACGAAGCCGCGGTCGTCGTACGCGCGAAGCAACACGACGCGCGCGTTGGGACGGCCGTCGAAGCCGACCGTCGCGAGCGTCATCGCATTCGGTTCCTCCACGCCGCTGCGGGTCGCGTCGAGCAACCAGGTCTCGAACAGCACGAGGGGTTCCGAAGGGAGCTGCGCGCGGCGGAGTTCCTCGCGGCGATAGTCCTTGCGATGGCTGAGTGGATTGGAGTCGGTCATGGATCCGGCGCTGGAACTCGACGGGCTAGCCCGGACTATTCGTGAACGTCGTCGCGAGATCGCCGCAGGTCGATGACCGGCAAGGAGCTGCGTCGGTCGACGACCGAAGCGTAGCGGTAGCTACGCTGCCAGGGAGGAGCCGATGGAGCGACGTAGACGGGCGCGACTTGTGGCGATCGCAGCAGACGTTCACGAATAGTTCGGGCTAGGGTAGTCGGTGCATGCATGATCGAGCCACCCGAACCCGCGGCGGGACCGGGCGGAGCCGTCGCCTGGCTGCGCCTCGCCAAGACAGCGGACCTCGTGCGGCTTGACCGATCCTCGCAGACTCCTCAGGCTTCTGTTCGATGGACTCCTCCACCGGTGGCGCGGAAGCCCGCTACGACGAGTATCTCGCCCGCGCGCTTCGCGGCGAGTCGCTCGACGATGCGGCGCTCGGGGAGGACGCCGGTTGGTTGCGAGCGCTGCATGAACTCGCCCGCTCGGTTTTGTTTAAACGAGCGATGCCCGGGCGGGTGCTCCTCGATGCGGAGCCGGGATTGCCGTGGGCCACGCTCGGCGGCTACCGATTGGTGCGCAAGCTCGGCGAGGGCGGAATGGGTGTCGTGTTCCTTGCGGAGCAGGCCGACCTCGGTCGGCTCGTCGCACTGAAGGTGCTGCGGGCGGAACTCGCGCTCTCGCCGGTCGCCATCGAGCGCTTCGCGCGCGAGGCCCGCGCGCTCGCTCGGCTCCAGCATCCCGGGATCGTGAACGTCCATGTGTTCGGCGAGGACCAAGGCGTTCGCTACTTCACCATGGAGTTGCTGCCGGGTGAGAATCTCGACGAGCGCATCGAGCGGTCGGAACGCGAGGCCGGCGCAAACTTGCCCACGGCGCTCGTCTTGAACTTCGGCGCTCAGATCGCGGACGCGCTCGATGCCGCGCACCGCGCCGGCATCGTCCATCGCGACGTCAAGCCGCAGAACATCCGCGTGCTGCCGGACGGTCGCGCCGTGCTGCTCGACTTCGGACTCGCGCGCGATGTGAACTCGGCCGATGCGACGATCACCCGCGAGTTCGCCGGTTCACCGGCCTACGCGGCACCTGAGCAGATCGCGCTGCGGGCCGGAACGGCGATCGACGCGCGCGCCGACATCTACGGGCTCGGTGCGACCCTCTATCACGCACTCAGTGGCCGGCCTTGCTTCCGCGGCGACACGGTGGAGGCGGTGCTTCACCAGGTGCTCACGACCGACCCGGTACCGCTGCGGCGGCTGCGAGCGGATTGTCCGCGCGATCTGCAAGTAGTCATCGCTCGCGCACTGGAGAAGGAGCCTGCGCGCCGTTACCCCACAGCCGCGGAGTTCGCTGCCGACCTCCGCGCCGTCTTGGAGTTGCGACCGGTGCGCGCCGCTCCTGCGGGCGGTTGGACGATTCTGAGGAAGGTGATTCGACGGCATCCGCGCCTTTCGGCGACGCTGTTCGCGTTGAGCATCGGCGCGTGCGGCATCGTCGGTCTGAGTTGGTGGGGGTCGCAGCGAGCGAGAGCCGACGCAGCGGATCGCCTTGCCGCGGCCGCGCGCGCACTCACGGAACTCGAGGCTGGCCGTCCGACTCGCGATGCGACGGCGTTCC
The DNA here is from genome assembly GCA_050181465.1 of Planctomycetota bacterium. Taxonomy (GTDB): domain Bacteria; phylum Planctomycetota; class UBA1135; order UBA1135; family UBA2386; genus JACRLW01. The sequence continues at coordinate 31,112 of JBFXDD010000021.1, read as the reverse complement.
ATCTCGCGGATCTCGAGCGGTTGCGACGGGAGCGCGATTGGACCGACGCCGAACGCGAGCGCGCCGAACGACTGCGGATCGAGGTCAGTGCCTACGATGCCCGCCGCGCGCGCGTGCTGCAGGAGGCCCACGCGGACCTGGGATTGGTTCGTAGTGCCGGTCTCCGCATCGCCGAGTTCGAGACGACCTGGGCGCACCTGCACTTCCTGCGTTGGCTCGAGGTGCGCGGTACCTCGGAGCGCGGATTGGTCGAGTTCTTTCGTCAGGAGGTGCTCGCGCACGATCCCGCCGGCGTTTGGACGAAGCGTCTGGAAGGCAGTGGTGTCTTGCGCATCGAGACCACGCCCCCGGGCGCCGAGGTCCAACTCTTCCAGTTCGCTCAGCTCAGCGACTTGGATCCCGCACAGAGTCCGCGGATCGTGCCGATGCGTGCGCTCGGCGACGCCGAAGTCGGCATGGTCGGCAGCGCTGCCTTCCGAGTCGTGCACGACTCGGGAGCCTGGCGAAGCGGCGACCTTCTGTTGGTGGAGCCCGACGAACTGGTGCGTCCGCCGGAGCCAGGCCGTGTGCTGCGCTGCTGGCGCAACGATCGCTTCGAGGATGTCGCCTGGGACGGTAACGCAACCCTTCGGCCGACGAGAGCGCCGCGTTTCCTCTCCACGGCTCGCCGGATCGGCACGACACCACTCGTCGACCGTTCGCTGCTCCCGGCTTGGTTCGTCGTCGTGCTGCAATCCCCCGGCTACGAATCGCTGGTTCTGCCCTTCCACGTGGACCATGCCGAGGAGCACTTCGCGGAATGCGCGGCGCTGCGTGTCGAGCTGATGCCCAAGGGCTCGACGCCACCGGGCTTCGTCAGGATCGCTGCCGAGGCATACTCCTGGGGCGAGCACGGTTGCTTCCTCGGTGAGCGCGAAGTGACTTGCAGGGAGTATGCGGAGTTCGTCCGCGCGAACGACTCCCAAGAACATCTGCCGAGTTCTCCGGAATGGACCGGTCACGCCGAGGATGCCGAGCGCCCAGGCATTCGATTCGTCGGTGACGAGAGTGATCTCGACGCTCCCGTGCGCGGAGTGAGCTGGACTTCTGCGAAGGCCTATGCGAGATGGCGTAACGGAGCGAACCCGGGACCGATTGCCGGTCATCGCTACGACCTGCCGACTCCAACGCAATGGATTCGAGCAGCCAAGGGTGGCGATGGACGCGCCTACGTGTTCGGCGCCGAGTTTCGCATCGACTGGGCGCTCGGTGTTTCGCGCAACTCCGCGGGACCTCCGCCCGTGATGAGCAATGCCTTCGACGAGTCTCCGTTCGGGGTCTACGACATGACCGCGTCGGTCGCAGAGTGGTGCGATCGCGACAGTGCGACGCGCGATGGTGAAGCACCGGTCTGCGGCGGCTCATGGCGCGACCGCACCGGCGAGTCGTTTCGTATCGACCGGCGCTCCATGCCGACGTCCGCTCGGGACGAGAGCGTCGGCTTCCGTATCGCGCTGCGGCGGATCCGAGAAGGCGAACAGCGATGAGCGAGCGACGGGATGAAGATCCGCGTGGGCTGTCGACCCTGCTCGTCGCACACGAGCCGGCACTTCGCGGCTTCCTGGCGCGCAATGCGCGCGGTCTGCTTCGGTTCGAGTCGCTCGAAGACCTCGTGCTCGGTGTCCAGGCGCGCGCGCTCAATCAACAGAGCCGCTTCGTGGACCTCGGCGACCCCGAGTTCCGTGCGTGGTTGTTCGTGATCGCGCGCGCTCATGTCGCGGATCGTCATGATCACTACTCGGCGGCGAAGCGACGTGCGTCGCGGCTGCTGCGAATCACGTTCGGCAGCGGCGTCGACGACCCGGAGGCAGTGGCGCCGCCGGCAACTCGTGGCGTCGGCCCATCGACGGTGGCGGAACGTCGTGAACTCGTCCGTCTGATTCATCTCGCGCTGGCCGCGCTGCCGCCCCGGGATCAAGAACTGGTGCGGATGGCCGGTGAGGGATTGTCGATCGCCGAGCAGGCGGCGCGGCTGGGAGTCAGCGAGGCTGCGGCCCAACGCGCGGGGTTGCGGGCCTTCGATCGACTGCGGCGGACCTTCGAACTCGCCCGCCGAGCTGCCACGGCGGGCGGGGATGCGACCGGAACCGACTCAGGTCCCGCTCAGCGCGAATGACAGTGCGTTGCTGGTGAATACGCCGCCGAGGGGACAGATGCCGAGCCACTGACCGCAGGCGTGAAGACCGCAGAGTCCGAGGTCGGCCGGCACCGGGACCGGCATGGTCGCGGTTCCTCCGCACGCGGCAGGACCACCGGTGATCGGCACACCGCCGAGCACGATCAGGAAGCTGAAGTCGACGTGCAGGAGACCGCAGAACGGAGTGGGGGTCGGCATGCCTCCGGTGCACGGACCGGCAAAGCTCAAGAGCAGCCATGCGCCGCCGCCGGCGGGCGCGCTCTCAAGCGTGATCGCGAAGTCCGCGTTGCCGATCGCCGGCGAGCCCTTGGTGCCGATCGTCATCGAGGCCGCACACGGTGGGCAGCTCGGGCGAATGCAGTTTCGCCCCGTCGTCGTGCCTTCGCTGGGCGCAACGCACAGTCCGATGAACGGTTCTGGCGGCGTCATCGCGCAGCAGTGCGTGGGCGAGATCGTGCAAGTCCGCAGATCGATCGTCATTCCGAGAGTGGCGAAGCCGTCGGTGACCCAGACCGTCCGAGTGCATTGATCGTAGGCGACGCCGTGAATCGGTCCGAGCGTGCCGCAGAAGCGCGGAATCGGAACCGAACACAGTGGCGTGCAGGGGGCACTCCGCGCGGCGACGTAGAGTGTGTTGGCAGGGGGTGCGGTGCCGGAGAAGTCCGACGACGAGAAGATCACGAAGTCTTCGACGTCGGCGGTGGCGATCCCACCGATCGTGTGGGTGGCCGGAACCGGGGCGATGCAGCGGCTGATGCGTCGTCCGAGTGGGCAGTCGAGTTCGTACACTTCGATGGCATTCGATGTGGTCGACAGCAGCAGGTGGCGGCGGGTTTCATCGACGGCCAGTCCGGAGACGAACTCTCTCGCGAGACTCAGCGGCGTCGTCGGGCACAGAAAGCGGCATCCATCCTTGGTGACGCACGCGAGATGGGTGCCGTTGCTGATCCAGGCACCGCCCCGGCCGGGATCGAAGGCGGTCCCGCCCGCGGCGGGGTGCGCGGCCATCGGTGGGAATCCGGTGGGTGGGCAGGCGCGCTCGGCACACGTCCCCATGTCGCGGGTTCGAAGGAGCGGCGTGGCCGCCGTGACGCCGATCAACTCAGGAACGGTCTGAGCGGCAAGGGGGACAGCAGAGAGGAGAGCGAGGAAGTAGCGGCTGAGGCGGGTCATCAGGGATCCTGTGGGACGGTGCTTGTTCCATGGATCGGGGAACGGTCCTGCCGCAGACACGCCGGGCGGAGAATTCTCAGTCGGGCCCGACGGCTGGTGCATCGTCGGCCATGCGAGCGAGGGTCTCACGCCAGACCCGCTGGTCGGCCGCGCGCTGAGCGTCGGTCCGCTTGGCAAGCGATCGAAGCGGGAGCGCCATGCGCGGGTTGTCAGCCAACTCTTCGCGGTGGCGCGCGAGCCAAGCCCAGTACATGGGAGTGATCGGGCAATCGCGCTTGGGATCGAAGCGACATCGGCCGCAGAAGTCGCTCATACGATCGATGTACGCCGCACCCGACACGTAGGGCTTCGTCGTGAACAGCCCGGGCAGCCCGAAACTCGCCATGCCGAGGACGTTGGGTTCCACGACCCAGTCGAAGGCATCCGTGTAGGCGACCCAGAACCAATCCGACAACTCGCGCGGACTCACCTCGAGCAGCGTCGCGAGGTTGCCCAAGATCATGAGCCGAGTGATGTGATGGCTGTAGCCCTCGCGCCAGACCTGATCGACGACGTGGTCGAGACAGGCGAGGCCGGACGGGCGACCCCAGAACGCGGCGGGCAACGGTTCGCCGTCTTCGTGAAGGCGAGATCCCTTCGGCAACGTGCGAAAGCCGTCGGTCTCCTCGTGAACATGGCGCATGAACTCGCGCCAGCCGAGAACCTGACGGACGAAACCCTCCTTCGAAGCCAACGGCAAGTTCGCCGCGAGTGCGTCGTCGACGACATCGCGCGGCAGCAGCCGGTGCAGATTCAGGAGTGGCGAGTTGCGAGTGTGGAAGAGCGTGCTCTCGCCGGCGGACATCGCGTCCTCGAAGGGCCCGAACCAAGGCAGGCACTCGGTGAGTGCGTGATTCCAGACTCGCTCTGCGTCGGCCGCTGTCGTCGGCAGTTTCGTGAGGTCGAGCTGACCGGGATGCGATGCGAAGTCGCGCATCACGAGTTCACCGACCTCCGTGGTGATGGGATCGGGAACGAAACGTAGTGGCTGGGGCGGCCGGGGCTCACCTCGCCAGCGTTGCCGGTTCTCGGTGTCGAAGCTGAAGCGGCCGCCGAGCGGCTTGCCGTTGCTCTCCATCAGGATCCCCGAGTCGCGCCGAACCGTCTCGTAGAAGCGCTGCATCCGCCACGGTGCGCTGCGCTGTGATCGTCGGAAGGTGTCGCGATCGGTGAGCCAGCCGGTGTGCGGCACTTCTTCGACGATGCCGTCGGCGATGCACGGCCGCAGCTCTGCGCGGAGTTCGCGCTCGGCAGCGCGCATCATCGTGAGACGGCCGAGCTCCCGACTCAGTTCGCGAAGCACGGTCGCGTAGTCGTGCTCGGACATCACATAGCGGACCGCGACGCCCCGCTCGGCCTGCTCGAGTGCGAACTGACGTTGGTTCGCGAGCACCAAGGCGAGCTTCTGCTTGTGGTAGGGTCGACGGTTGGCCTTCGCCCGACTCTCGATGAGCACGATGCCGGCTTCGTTCGGTGGAGTGCTCGCGAGCGGCCCAAGGCAGTGGTTGAGTTGGTCGTACGGAACGAAGATCCAGCGCAGACCCCGGGGATCGTGGCTGCGACTCTTGGCCAGAAGCGTCGATCGGAAGGTGGATTCCGGGGCGGCACGGACGGAGCTGCTCACGAGAGACCGTTCGCTCTCTCCCGAGTCGGGGATGCAGCGGGCGATTTCGCCGCACCGTGGGCCGCGAGCTCGTCCGACCGAGCCCGTTGCCGATCTGCGAGTCTGCTCTATGTTCTCGCCCCATTCCGGTGTCCTCGGATCGATCTCCGAGGTCCGTTCTCACCTGTCCCCACCCTGATGAAACTCAAGCATGCTCTGCCAGCCTGTGCGCTGGCGTTGGTCTCCACTGCTGCAGCCCAAACCGGCCGCACGATGTCGTTGAGCGCGCCGGTCGCGATCGGCTACTCCAGTGACATCGTCATCAACCATCCGATCGCCAATGCGGGGGACTTCTATGTCCTCCTCTGGTCGACTCCCTTCGCCGGGACGGTCGACCCGATGACGCCTGGGATCAATGGTCTCCTTCGAGTCGATCTGGCCACGGCCGTCACGCCGTGGATCGGCAACTACGCGAACGCGACCAGCACCGCGGTGGCGTTCCCCGTGCCGAACGATCCTCTCTTCCTCGGCTTCGCGTTCGACCTGCAGTCTGCAGACTTGGACAAGTCTTTGAACGAGGTCAATCTCGCCGACAACGATCTCGAGATCGTGGTGGGCGGCGGGATCTGCCAAGTCAACATCGCTCGCGCGACGACCTCCTCGCTGACCGCCGGCAACAACGACATCCGTGCGGTCGACGACCAGTCGATCGGCGCACCCGTCAGTCAGGGCATCCCGACCTTCGCGTACCTGCCGTTCCGTCATCGCGGTGACGAGGGCTTCATCGAAGGTTACGCGGGCACGTTCAGCAGCACGTCGCACAACTCGGACATCGACTCGGTGAGCTATCGGCGAGGTGGTCGTCGCCTGGCCAACGGCGCCTATCAGGTGATCTCGACCCCGAGCGGCTTCGATCTGTCGGTCGTGCGCGATGAGACCGACGGCCACATCTTCCGCATCATCAGCCACGAGCGGGCAACGGGCATCACCCGGGTCGTGCCGGGCACCGAGTGGACCGATACCGGAACGTCTGCAGACCCGGCCCAACAGCGCTTCTACCCCGGGCTGTCTCGCGACGGCCAGTGGATGGTCTACATCATCCACGATTCCAACGCCGCCTCGGCGATCCCGGACCGAGTGCTGGCCTTCCGCACCGACGGTCAATCACCCGCCCTCGACATCACCGCGGTCACGGGTCCGAGCACGACCTACTTCGACGCGACGATCGCGGTCACCAACGACTTCATCTTCGTCGTCGGTGACGGCGGCTGGTATTGGACCTCACTCGCGGCGCCCGGCGCGCTGCAGAGCCTGCCGGTGCCGAACACCACGGCGACCAACGCCCCGGCCGTCGTCGTGTTCTCGTTCTCCTGGCGCGTCTCGCCGGACGGCTCGACCTACTACTTCCCGATCGGCAGCAATGCGACCTCCTCGCGCGCCGAGATGGACATGGTGCGCGTGACGAACGTCGCGGGTGTGCCCGTCGCCACGAACTACACCCAGTTCGCGGCACCGACCGGCATCGCCGAGTTCGGCTACTCCGCGATTTCCCCCCCGACCACGAACAACTCGTCGAACGGCATCCGCGCTTCGGTGTCGCCTGACGGCAGCAAGATCGCGTTCCTCGCCGCGACCGCGACGACTTCGGACTTCCCCGGTCTCTATGTCGCCGACGGCACTGCGAACCCGACCCTCCACACGGTGGGCGGCGCGCTCTTCTATTCCGAAGTCGCGTTCATCAACAACACCACGGTGATGTTTTTCGCGGGCGCCAGCAACACGGCGCAGGCGCTGTACAGCCTCGACGTGCCCACCGGCACGATCACGCAGGTCGGCGTCGCAGCCGACATCCGCACGCGCGGACAGTTCTGGTCGCTCAACAAGAACTTCTGGTACTTCATCCGCAGCAATGCGGCGAGCGATGTCAACGACATCGTCGGTGTCAACTGCACGACCGGTGCGGTGTTCAGCGTCACCGGCGTCGAGTTCGGCACGCCCGGCCCGGTCGGAACGATCCGCACCGGCTCGTTCAACACCACCGCGGATCCGTGGTTTGCGCTCGAGATGCAGGTTCGCCGCGCGCCGGTGGGCGATTACGCCTACTTCACCGCGCGCAAGGAGACCGGTGTCGCTGGAGTGTTCGAGGACGCGAACGTGTTCCGCTTCGACATCGAGAACGGCGGGCAGGCGGTGCAGCTCACGGCCAACTCCGGTTCGGGCGCTGCGGCTGCGATTCTCAACATCGAGAGCCTGGCGATCTCCCCGGACGGCAACCACGTGGCCTGGGCGCAGCGGATCGGAACCGTGTCCACGAACAGCGAAGACGTGTTCCACCTGAACCTTGGCACGAGTGCCATCCAGCAACTCTCGGTGTCGAGCCCGACCGGCCAGTCCATCACGGACGGATCGATCTTCTTCACTTGCTCGCCGCTCCTCGGCGTGGTGTGGTCGATCGGCACAGGTTCGACGACGGTCCCCGTGACGAACGCTCGCGTCGAGTGGACTTCGATCAACGGTGGTACTCCGGTCTCCCTGACCGGCGCACCGAGCGGCACGCAGCTCTTCCAGGTCATCGGCACCAACTGAGCTGAGCCCATCGCTGGCGCCCGCGGGGCGCGCTCAGTCGAGGATCGCCTCGATGCGAGCGCGCCGCGCGGCGCTGCCGCGAAAGGTCCCCTCGCGCAGGGACTTGCCGAGGTCAATCGTGAACTCGTCCAGCACGACGTCGTCAGGCGTCCGCGCGGTCAGAGTCAGGCGCGCTCGCTGTACGGTGACGTAGCAAGCGTGGTACTCGCTGCGCGCGGTGACCAGTCCCTCCGGCTGGTGGTGGATCGCATACAGGCTCTTGCCGCCGCCGCCGGTCACCAACTCGATCGTCTCGCCCGGTTGCCCGTAGCGTTGATACTGGTGGTCGTGGCCGGCACAGACCAGGTCGACGCCCAGCTCACGACACAAGGGCACGTAGTGCGTCTCGAGGTCCTTGCGGGGATGATCCCGATACACCGAACGAACCGGGTAGTGACTGAAGACCAGGAGGAACGGTTCGGTGGAACTCGAGGCGACCTTGCGCAGGTATGCCAGCGAGGGGTGGTCGGGTCGCATCGTGTCGTTCAGGTCGAGGCCGATCACGCGCAGGGGACCGTCACGAAAGGTGAAGCAGCGTTCGGCGCCTTCGTCGATGGGCAGCACGAACGAATCGAGGAACGGCTTGCCGTTCTCGGTCATGCAGTCGTGATTGCCGAGCACGGGGAACACCGGCGACTCTGCCATCAGCTTCTCGAACGGCAGGAACAGACCGCTCCAGTAGTGCTCCGCAGCACCTTTGGGGTAGATCACGTCGCCGGTGTGGAGGACGAAGTGCGGCGCTGCCGCGGCGAGCGCTTCACCGACGTGGGCCGGTTCCGACCGCGGCGGGAGTCGATCACGGCCGCGAGTCAGGACCATTAGCGGCGATTGCTGCAACCAGACCCACCATGGTTGTCCACCCGTGTCCCCGACGATCGCGAACTCGATACGTTCGAGGTCCGACTCGGATCGAGTGCGGAAGCGGCCGGACCCCACGATCGAGTCGTCCGCCGCCAGAACCTCGTAGGTGTAGTCGCTCGCCGGCTCCAGACCGTCGAGTGGCAACTCGTGCCGTCGACCGGTCGCTGTTGGGCCCAGGGTGCGAACCTCCTTGCCGTCCTTGCGCAGTCGGAGCTTGCGTTCACTCTCGTTCGCGGTCCATTGGGCGACGATGGCGCCGCGTGACGTCACCGCCTGCACGTAGACGCCGCTCTGGATGGGCGGCGGGGAGAACCACGGTGCCAGCAGGGCTGCGAGAATCGCGAGCGTGAAGAGGAGGCGGAGTATGCGCTTGCGCATGGCTTGGGATGCTACTTCGAGGCCGTGCGAAGTCGTTTCTCGTTCTCACGCTGGAGTGCATCGCGGCAGAGGTGCAGCATGGGGGCATGCATCGCTTCGACGATCCGAGGTCGCTCGTGTTCTGGGCGGCTCTCCTTGCCGTGCTGTGCGGTTGCTCTCTGAGTCGCGCCAACCGCGACGCCGGCGGCGTCGCCGTCCACGACATCGTGGTCGTGATGGTCGACGATCTCGGCTGGCTCGATGTCGGGCCCGGGAGTCAGTCGGTGGACAGTGCCGCGCACGCACACTTCCGGACGCCGAACATCGATCGGCTGGCACGCGAGGGCGTGCGATTCACCCAGGCTTACGCCGCGGCTCCGGTCTGCACGCCGACGCGCGTGAGTCTGATCACCGGACAGATACCGGCCCGACATCACGCGACATTCTGGACGCTTCACTCCGATCGCGACACGAGCGGCAATCACCCTCGGTTGCTGCCGCCGGCTTGGCGGATCGGCGGACTCGATGCGAGCGCGACCACGCTGCCGGATCGACTTCGCGAAGTCGGCTACCGCACGATTCACGTCGGCAAGGCACACTTTGGCGCGAACGGTACGGAAGCGGCGGACCCGCGCGCTCTGGGTTTCGATCGGAACGTCGCCGGTCACGCGGCCGGAGCCCCGGGCAGCTACTTCGCCGCACACGAGTTCCGCGATTCGCTGCGCAAGGGCAAGCCGAAGGCGGACAGCGAGTGGGATGTTCCCGGCTTGGAGGATGCATACGGCACCGATCGCTTCTTGACCGAAGTGCTCGCCGAGCGAGCCGTCGCGGAGATGGGTGCGGCGATCGACGCCGATGTTCCGTTCTTCCTGCACTTCGCGCCCTATGCGGTGCACGCGCCGATCATGGAGAATCCGCGGTACTCTGCGAACTATCCTGACTTGCCGCCGCGGGAGCGTGCCTACGCGACGCTGGTGCAGAGCGTGGATGCTGCGGTCGGCGAGATCGTCGCGGAACTCGATCGGCGCGGCCGGCTCGATCGCACGATCATCCTGTTCACGTCCGACAACGGCGGCCTGTCGGCGCATGCGCGTGACGGTGAGGCCCATACACACAATCGCCCGGTGCGCAGCGGCAAGGGCTCGGCCTACGAGGGCGGGATCCGAGTGCCGGCGATCCTCCGCTGGCCCGGTGTCGCTGCGCCCGGAACGAAGTGTGCTGCTCCGGTCATCACGATGGATTGGACAGCGACCTTGCTCGCTGCTGCCGGCGCAGGTTCGCTACCCAACGCCGACGGCATCGACGTTCGCTCGGTGCTTGCCGGCGAATCCACGGCGGTTCATCGCACTCTGCTCTGGCACATGCCCCATCTGTGGGGTCCCAAGGGGCCCGGTCTCGAACCCTTCACCGCGGTTCGCGACGGCAACTTGAAGCTGATCTGGTTCCACGATTCGCCAAGCGGCGTGCCGCGGCTCGAGCTCTATGACCTTGCCGAGGATGTCGGCGAGTCGAACGACCTGGCTGGCGACCGGCCCGACGAAGTTGCGCGGCTCGCCGCGCGCATGCGGGAGTTGGCGACCGCGGTCGGGGCCCAGCCGTCGCGCCGCAAGTCGGACGGCGGCGACCTGGACTGGCCGGCCGTCGCGCGTTGATCGCACGGCCTCCGCTCAGGCACGAACTCCCGGCGATCGGATCCTTGTCGAGCTACCCGTTCGTCGAAGGACGGGTTGGGCCAGCCGACGGCGCCCAACCGTTCAGGGGGATTGCCGTGCCGGCGAGGAGCGAGGCTCCGAGCAAAGTCTGCACGGCGGAGCGCACTCTCCAGAGTGATCGGCTGAGATACTGGAGGATGCGAGTTGCTCCTGGCGGGACCCGCGAGAGGCCAGGTCGACCGCGCAGCTCACGTCGCGCGACACGGCGCGACCCAGCGTTGCTCGAAGATGGTGTGACCGGCAGTCCTGTCGGTTGGACGTGGAGCGGGTTCCTCATTGCCCCGGGTCCCCGCCGTGACTCGCACCCTACTCCACCACGATCCGCGCGACCGCGTCGCCGGCGACCACGACGAGTGTGGAGCCGCGAGCGGCGGAGTCGGGGACGGCGATCCGAAGTTTGCCTTGTCGACTCTGGATGCGCTCCACCTCGCCGCTGCTTCTCGCGATCCAGGCGTGATGGGAGATCGTCGACGTCGGGACTTCGAGGACGTCCCCAGGCGCCGCGCGGTGGGTGAGTTGCGGGTCAGGAGAGAGGAGCGCCTGAGCGAGCCGGAGAGCGACCCCGAAGGGCACCGAATGAGAGAGAGTTCGCACCACGGCAGTGCAATCGCGGGCCGGGAAAATTCGGCTGCCGTCGGCGAGTCGGCCTCTGCGCCACTTCGCTCGCCAAGACCTTAGGCAGTCGGTGCATGTTGGCTAGCATGGCGGAATGCTGCGAAGCGAATCCGCGCCGGAGAGGAAGTCCGCCGATCCAACCGAGCCCGATGTGGTGCTCTCGGTTCGCGACGTCTACCGGTTCCACGAGGTGGACGGGCGGTCGATTCCGATCCTCCGCGGCGTGAGCTTCGACCTGCCACGGCAGACCTTCGCAGCGGTCATGGGGCCGTCCGGCTCCGGCAAGTCGACTCTGCTGCACATCGTCGCGGGCATGGATCTGCCGTCCTCGGGCGAGGTCTTGCTCGGCGACATCGCGCTGACTTCGCTCAGCGAAGCCGGTCGCACGCGCGAACGCCGTCGCCGCATCGGCTTCATCTTCCAGTTCTTCCACCTGCTGCCCGATCTCACCGTGCGCGAGAACGTCGGTCTGCCTCTGCTCATCGCCGGCGATCGCGTGGAGCGGCATGTTCGTCGCGTCGACGAGATCCTCGACTCGCTCGGTCTGCTGGCGCTCGCGGATCGGTTGCCCGCGCAGCTCAGCGGCGGGGAGATGCAGCGCGCGAGCATCGCTCGCGCGCTGGTCACGGAACCGCCGATCCTGCTCTGCGACGAGCCGACCGGCAATCTCGCGTCGAAGGCCGGCGAGGAGATCATCGCCACGCTTCGGCGGATCGTGACGGAACGCAACACCGCCGTGTTGCTCGTCACCCACAACCCGCGCGATGCCGCCGCTGCCGACCGGGTGATGTTCCTGCGCGATGGTGCCATGGCGCGTGAGCACGACTTGAGCGGACCCGGCCTCTCACTCCATCAGGTCCATGCTCGCCTCGAAGAGTTGCAGATCTGAGGCACCACGATGCGGTTGATCCTCTTCCTGCTCCTGCGAGGCTGGTCCGGACACCGTTTGCGCACTGCGCTGACGATCCTCGGGGTCGCACTCGGCGTAGCGATCGTCGCGGCCATCCAGGTGATGGACCACAACACCGTGCAGAGTCGATTGCACGACGGCCGCGCCATGAGCGGTGCCGCCGACTTCGAGCTGTTGCCGATGGATCCGCAGCGCTCGCCGAAGGATGTTCGCGAGCGATTGGCCTCGGATCCGGAGATCGCAGCCGTGCACGTCCTGCATCGCACGCCGATTGCCGCGATCACGAAGACAGCGAGCGGTGATCTCGGCAGTGATGCGATTTTGTTCGGGGTCGCGCCTCTCGGCGCCGAACTCGGTGCGCCCTACGCACTCGCGCGCGGCGAGGACCTGTCGGACCTCGATTCGCCCGACGCGGTCTTGATCGGCGAGGAGCTCGCTCGCGAGCTCGGCGTCGAGCCGGGGGATTCGATCGAACTCGGCTTGGCCAACGCCCGGGCAGTGGTTCGTTGCGAGAACGGCGTGCGCGTCGAAGAGCATCCTCCCGAGAGTCCGCGGCTGCGACGTCCGGTGGTGGTGCGCGGCGTGCTCGCCGGACGGTTGCTCGGCGGTCGTGAAGCCGGTCGAGTCGTCGTCTCCAGTTTCGGACTCTCGCAGGCGATCGCACCGCGCTCGACCACGGTGTTCCGCGTCGAGCGTCGGGAAGGCAGCGACCTCGACGCGATGCGCGCCCGCCTCTCGGCCGAGTTCCTGGTTCGCGACGAGCGAAGTGCACTGCTCGGCGAGTCGGCCGACGAGCGCGCGTATCGAAACGGCGTGAAGCTGCTCGGCGGGCTCGCGCTCATGCTCGGAATGTTCGTCGTGTTCCAGACGCTGTCGCAGTCGCTGGTCGAACGCCTGCGCGCGATCGGGATCCTTCGCGCTCTGGGGGCCGGCAATCTCACGATCGGCGGCGTGTTCCTGCTCGATGCGGTCGTGATGGCCGGCGTCGGCGTGGTTCTGGGCATCGCGCTCGGTCTCGGACTCGCGTGGACCCTGCAGCAGTTCCGGATCTCGACCCTCGGCATGTTGCACGACTGGCAGTTCCACGAGATCCCGTGGGCTTCGCTGGGACTCATCGCCCTCCTGGGCCTGTGCTTCACGCTCGCCGGTGCGGTGTTCCCGCTGGTGCGGGCGCGCTCGTTGTCGGCGGTGCGCATCCTGCATGCGCGCGGCCTCGGCGGACAGGTCGACGTGCTCCGCGGCGTGAACGTCTTCCTCTTCGTGATGCTCGTGCTGGTCGTTCCGGTCGGCTACCTGGCGACGACCACGCTGCTGTCCGATTCAGAGCGGGAATCGCGCATCGTGCTCCTCCAGCTCGCCGGGCTGCTCTTGGCATTCGGCGCACTGCTGCTGCTGACTCCGGCGCTCGTGCGCGTTCCGTCTCGATGGTTGCTCGCGCCCGCACGTTGGATCGCGCCGCTGCCGGCGCACTTGGCCACGAAGACCTTCGCGCGCCAGTCGGGTCGGATCGCCGCTTCCGTGTGCGGGCTCGGCGTCGTGTTGCTCGCCGCGATCGCTCTCGAGAGTCTCACCACGGCATTGCATGGCGATGCCCGTCGCTTCCACGCCAACGCGATGGACCACGCGATCTTCGTGCGCGGCAGCGGGGCCTCGCGTGCTCAGCTCGAGAAGATCGCGGAGCTGGACTCCGTGCGTGCCGTCGATCCGCTCATCGGCCCGGTTTTTCCGGGACTACAGCTCTTCGGAGCGGATGTCACGATGCTGGAGCGCAAAGGCGGTCCCTTCGCCGGACGCCCGGGCGAAGTCGCGCGCTACGGAGAGACGCGCAGCCTGGTGGTGAGTGAACGACTCGCGCGGTTGATGGACCTCAGCGTCGGCTCAGCGGTCGCCCTGCGAACCGATTCCGGACCCGTCGCGTACACCGTGCTCGGCATCAGCGACAAGGCCGGGTTCTTTCCCGACGAACCGGCGTGGGCGCTCGCACATCCGCGTTGGCTCGCACAGGACTTCTGCCTCGACGATCAATCGATCGAGCGAGCCATCCTCTGGCGGGAACCCGGGAGCAACGCGCTCCAGGTGCTTCGCGATGCGCGCGCGATCGTCCCCTTCTCGTTCGCCAAGCGCGGCGAAGAAGTGCTCGCGTATCTGCTGAACGACGTCACCCGCGACTTCCGGCTGTTCCAGATCTTGCTCGGGCTCATCCTCGTGCTGGCGGCTGCAGGCGTGGTGAACGCGATGAGCATCGCCGCGATGGGGCGAGTTCACGAGATCGGAGTGTTGCGCGCGTTGGGAGCGTCGAACGGTCAGATCCGCAGTGCCTTCGTGCTCGAAGGCGCGGTCACGGGAGTGCTCGCCGCGGCGCTGGCGCTCGGACTCGGCGTACCGATGGGGCGACTGGTCGTGAGCGGGATGAACGAAGTCGCGGGATTGAACGCGCCCTATGCCGTGCCGACCCACGTGTTGACGCTCATTCCCGTGCTCGCCATCGGCGTCGGAATACTCGCAGCCCTTGTGCCGAGTTGGCGTGCGCTCCGCATCCGCACCGAAGACGCGGTACGCTTCGCCGGCTGATGGTGGGAGCGGCGGAAGCTCGTCTCAGCTTGCCCGCGGGAAGCGAGCGCGAAGACGCAAGCGCTCCCACAGGGTCGGGCGTCGGAGCGCCGGGTCCGCAAGAGCGATCACGTGGCGCTTCCCGCGCCGGGTGAGCACCACGACCTGGCCGTTGTCCAACAGCTCGGCGATGACCCACAGCTTGTCGACGAGATAGGTGTAGAGCTCGCCGCGCGGAGCCGGATCCACATCGTGGGCTCGGCGCCCCGGATGCGAACTCACCTTGCGCACCGTGTAGATCACGGGATCGCCCACCGACACGCTACCTTGAATCATCGATCGTGAGTGACGTCGTGGCGAGCGAACTCCGTCGCGACGACGTTGCTCAATATGATCGGCAAGTTTCGCGGTTTCGTAAAGTGGGGTTCAGAAGTGTGCGGACGGCGAGGGCTCGTCGCCGCCGGGCAGCGGTCGTGCGTCGGCCCGCCGCCGGTCCTTCGCGAGCCACCCCGACTCGCTCGCGATCACCCAATGCGGGCGGCCCTTCACCTCCTCGAAGATGCGGCCGAGGTACTCCCCGAGCACCCCGAGCATCAACAGTTGGATGCCGCCGAAGAAGAGCACGATGACGGCGGTCGAGGCCCACCCCGGCGGGGTGCGTTCGAGGACGATCGCCGCGAACAGCGCCCATGCCATCAGGAGAAAGCCGATCCCGGCAGCGAAGAGCCCGAGCCACGCTGCGAGGCGCAGCGGCAGCGAGGAGAACGAGACCAGCCCGTCGAGAGCCAGGCGCAGCAGCTTCCGAAAGCCGTACTTCGCCTCGCCGGCAGCGCGCGCGGCACGGTCATAGGGCAGACCGAGCTGGCGGAAGCCGACCCAGCCGCGCAGGCCGCGGACGAATCGGTTGTGCTCCGGCATCGAGTTGAGCACGTCGACGACTCGGCGATCCATCAGTGAGAAGTCGCCGGCATCGAGCGGAATGTCGGCGTTCGCGACCTTGCGCATGAGCCGGTAGAAGGCGGCGTAGCAGGCGCGCAGGAGCAGGCTTTCCTTGCGGTTGCGCCGCACGCCGTAGACGACGTCGTAGCCCTGTCGCCAGGCCGCGAGCATCTCCAGCACGACTTCCGGCGGGTCCTGCAGGTCGGCGTCGAGGACCGCGACCACGTCGCCCCGCACGTGCGCCAGTCCAGCGCTCACCGCCACCTGATGGCCGAAGTTGCGCGAGAAGTGGAGCGAACCGAAGCGGGGATCGCGCGCGGCCTGCTCGCGCAGGAGGCGGGCGGTGGCGTCGCGGCTGCCGTCGTCGACCATCAGGAACCACACCGGCCCACCCCACTTGCCGGCGAAGACGTCGAGCGCTGCGAACAAGCTCGGCAGGACGGCTTCTTCGTTGAAGCAGGGGATCACGACGCCGAGCTCGGGCGTCACCTGTGCGCGATCGTGGTTCGAGGCGGGTTCCAGAGCCGTCATGATCGCAGATCTGCTCTACCGGTCGAGAGTGTGCCGTCTAGCCCGGAACTATTCGTGAACGTCGTCGCGAGATCGCCGCAGGTCGATGCCCGGCAAGGAGCTGCGTTCGGCGACGACCGAAGCCTAGCCGTAGCTACGCTGCCAGGGAGGAGCCGACGTAGCGACGCCGCCAGGCGCGACTTGCGGCCATCGCAGCAGACGTTCACGAGTAGTTCGGGCTAGCTTCAGGCGAAGCCGGGCAGCAGGCCGCGGCCGGCGGGGTTCCGGTAGCGCGCCAGGTAGTTGTTCAACCGCAGCTTGCGGCGCGTGTTGGCGCTCGACATGTAGCGGATCATCCCGAAGATCTCGCGCTGCGGTGCCCAGGGTCGGTCGTAGCGGCCCAGGCACCAGAAAATGCCCGAGTAGGAGTTCGGGTCGCGCCCATCGAGGGCGTAGCGGTTGTTGAGGTCGACGAGCACCTCGAGCGCCTCGCGCGGGCCGGGCGTCCACTCCAGCACGCGCTTGCCCCACAGCATCCGCAGGTAGTTGTGCAGCCGGCCCTCGGTGCGGAGCTGATTGGCCGCGGCGTTCCAGATCTCGTCGTCGGTCTCGCCGTTGGCCAGTTCGGCGGGGGTGTAGAGGTGCGGTCGCGGATCTGCCCGATGCGCTTCGAGCGACGCGCGCGCCCAGCCGGGCAGCGACTCGTAGCGGTCGTAGTCGTCGGGCTGGAAGTGGCAGAAGTTGAGGCCCAGCTCGCGCCAGGTGATGAGTTCATCGAGGAAGGACTCCGCGGTGGCCGAGGTACCCCACCAGCCCTGGTTCGAGCCGCTGACCTTCTCGCTCAGTCGATCGATCGACCAGTCTTCCGCCGAGGTGACCGCCTCGAACACCTCGTGCACCCCGAGATGGCCGAAGTGCAACCACGGGGACAGGTTGCTCTGCGCGTCGGCGTCGGGATGGGAGCGCTCCTCGCCGTAGCGCGGCAGGCCTTCCGCCAGGAAGTGGCGAAGCTGTGCGTGCGCGGCGGACGCCCCGCCGGTCAGGACCGCCGATGGCGGCACCGCGTGATCGATCGGCAACTCGGCGAGCAGTTCGGACAGTGGGCGATCGAAGTCGACGACACCCTTCTTCAGCCGGCGCACGAGGCCGGGCTCGAGGCTCGCGTGCCCGAACTTCGCGGCGCTGCGCAGCGGATCCTTCCGCGGCCGATCGCCGAGGTGATCGGGCAGGTTCTTCTGCAGGAATCGGCGGAGGTCGAAGGCGCGGCCGAAGGCACGATCTGCGGCGCGCACGGGCAGCATCCCGGCGCCGTCGACCGCTTCGAGGAGCACACGAAGCCGTGCGCCGGCGGCTGCGACCATCCTGGGCAGGAAGAAGCAGGGCCAGTCATCGGTCACGACCACCGCGGCGCGCTTGGCGAGGGCTTCGAGCAGTCCCTTGCCGTCGTCGACCGAGCGTTCGACCCACGGCACGTAGGTGACCCCGGCACCGGCAGCCTGCGCCGCATGGTCGCGCATGCCCTGAATGACGAAGGCGTGGTGGCGGTCGCTGGCCCAGCGGTAGCCCAGCCGCAGCGGTTCGAAGACGACCAGCGGCTTGCCCAGCTGCTGACACCACTCGATGGCGCGATCGAGGGCGAAGTTCGATCGCAGCCGACGCTGCGCAATCATCCAGTAGACGACGTAGTCGCCTTCGGCCACGGGCGCGGTGTTGATCGGACGGATGCGCAGGGTCGGGACTTGGGCCATGGCTCGAGCTGGTTCGCGGGGGGCACGCCCCCGATGGGGAGTTGGGTGGCTTCGATGAGTGGCCGGCGCTGGATGCGGAGCCTAGTGGCGAGTGCTCTCCCGAGGTTCGGCCTTCCCGATCCACCGAGCCCACGACGCACTCTAGCCCGGATGATTCGTGAACGTCTGCTGCGATCGCCGCAACTCGCGCCCGGCGGCGTCGCTGCGTCGGCTCCTCACTGGCAGCGTAGCTACGGCTGCGCTTCGGTCGTCGCCCGACGCGGCGCCTTGCCGGACATCGACCTGCGGCGATCTCGCGACGACGTTCACGAATCCTCCGGGCTGCCAAGTGCTCGCGATCCTCGGACTCGAGATCACGCCAAGGTCACGTAACGCCGCGATCCGCGAAGCCAGGTGGTCGACTGGATCCACGGCGAACCGACTCGCCGTCTCGTCGGCGATCGCGATCACCAAGCGGGTCTCTCCGGCGGCTGTCGCGACGCGGGCTGCGTGCTCCAGCAGCAGCCAGTGCGCGACGCTGGAAGGTTCCTTGCGGCTGGGTTCCACAGCCGGTTCGCGGTTGCAGCGCCGCTGCCCTCGGCGAACTCATCGATGACGAGCCGCAGTGTCACGGCGCCTTCGGCCTCGAGTTGCGACTGCGAAGGGATCGCGGCTCTCTGCGCGCTCGCGGTCGCGAAGGCCGGAAGAAGCGCACACGAGCCGAGCCGCGCGATCATGACCGCGAACCGGATGGCCGGTGCGCCCGGCGCACACGCCTCAGTCACTCTGCGACACGGGCGCGAGCAGGAATCGATCGGCTGTGCGGAGGAAGCCGCTTGGCCGCCCCGCCCGCTGCAGCCAGTCGAGCAGACTCTCGTCGTCGATTCGGATGCCGTCATCGATCTCTCGATCCCGAATGACCTGAACTCCTCCGGATCGGAGACTCGCGACGGCGAGCCGATGAACGATCTCGCCATCGTCGCGAACCACGAGGTGGACGAAGTCCGCCGGCGCCGAGGGCTGTGTCGCCCTCGGCTCGGGCACCCTCGGCTGGGGCACCGTCGGCAGGACCATCGACGGCTGGGTCATCGTCTGCTGGTGCGCGATCTCGGTCGGCACCGGTCGAGCGAGCGGAACGGCCGTCCGCGACACCTCTCGTGACCACCAGATCAGCGTCAGGATCAGCATCGATCCGACGGCAGCCAGTCGCCGCTGTCGACGCGCTCGACGCCGATCCACGGCATGCAAGACATCCGCGAGTATGGCCGCCTTGCGCGTTGAGAACTCGGGGTCGGTGCGGAGTGGATCGTGCGAATCAGTCATGATCGAACCAACCCCTCGCCCGCTTGGCGAT
Source organism: Planctomycetota bacterium (assembly GCA_050181465.1). Lineage (GTDB taxonomy): Bacteria > Planctomycetota > UBA1135 > UBA1135 > UBA2386 > JACRLW01. The sequence continues at coordinate 11,961 of JBFXDD010000021.1, read as the reverse complement.
GCTCGCGAGTACCCTCCGGATACGACTCGAGACGGCGTCGGCGGTCTTGCCGAGTCCTTGCGCGATCCGCGCGTGCGACGCCTCGCCGAAGTAGCGAGCTTCGAGCATCGACCGGTCGGCATCGGAAAGGCGCGAGAGCTCGAGCCGAACCCAGTGCATTTGTTCGCCTGCACACAGCTCGTCGAGGAGCCCTGGGCCTTCCTCGACCTCCGGCCGCGCCGCCGTCGATTCGCGCCGCGTCCGCCGCAGCTCTGTGCGTCGCCGGTCGAGCGCGGTCGAGAGCATCGCCTTTGCCATCCAAGCATCGAGTGCGCGCTGGTCCGGCAGCGGGGGCATCTTCTCCGCAACCTTCAGCATGACATCGTGCACGAGATCGAAGGCCGCGTGTTCGTCGGCCCCGCACAGCGACCGGAGTCTACGGAGCGCGCGTTCGAACCACGCCTCGTAGAACGTCGCGAAGGCCGCGCGATCGCCGCGGGCGATCGCCGCCGTCAGTTGCGCGACCTCGCGGTCGGCTGCCGATTCCGGGCAGGCCATGCCGGTGATTGCGGCTGCCGAGATCATCTGCCCTTTTGCTTCGAAGTCTCGTACTCGCCGGGTGGCAGGGTGATGGGTTCGAAAGAGTCCTTCTTGGGTCCGCCGGCCGGCTGCCTACCGGCGTCGATGTGCCGTTGTCGCAGCCGTTCCAAGTCATCGTTCATCGTGGCGAGGACCATGCGGATCGTGTCGAGTTGACGGTTCGTGCCCTGTACGAGCAAGAGGCCCGAGTCCTCATGGAACCGGAGCCTTGCCGGTTGGATCTCGCCCGGGGTCATCTGCAATGCGGTCTCGATGGCGGTGAGCACGGTGGCCGACATCAGCGCGAAGGAACTCGGTTCGCCAGGGAGTGCCGTCGTGAGGTTTCGCAGCGAGAACGCATCGACGGCAACCTTGGCGGCGAGACCCGAGTCCTCACTGCCGGACTCGTCGAGCATCGTGTGGACTACCATCACCGGGTTGCCGTTGCCGTTGTGAACGATGCGGAACTCCACCATGTGAGGCATCGACACCATCAACGCGATCACCTCGAACAGGTCGCTGATCTCCACACGGTGTACCGCCATCGCCTCGAGAGAGATCCGTGAGGTGGGGCCGGTGGCGACGAGGTTGTGGAACTGTCGGGTCTCGGTCGTCCGCAGGACTTGGCGGAGCAGGTCGAGGAACTCGCTCAGCGTGCCTCCAGGGAAATCGAGGGAGACGATGCAGAGGTCGTCGTCTTGGACTTCCTCGATCTCCTCTTCGATAGGTGGCACCGGCTTGTTGAGCGTGGGTGGGGCCGACGGATTGCCCTGCGCCTGCGCTCGGAGGTCGACTGGGGCAACGGAAGCCCAGCAGCCGAACGCGAGCAGCGCGAGGCTGCGATACGAAAGGTCGAGTAGCGTCGTCATGCGAATCGACAGACGCCGCTGGGGGGGCGAGTCGTCGCCCGCCCGAAGCGATGCAGTCCAAGAAACTCGCGCTCGATCGTAGGTGGCGTCCGTCGGCCGGTGCACGACACGGCATGCGGCGGCGCGAATGTACCCCTCTCGGCGGAGGACTGCGAAGCCCATGGCCCCGGACCCGCCGCTGACGGGGGGTTGTGAGTGCGTTGCGTCTCGTCGAGACTGCACGAGAGTCTTGCCGTCACCGCCCGATTTCGGACGTGTGCCCACCACCCAAGCTTCCTCCCATGAACAAGCTCGCGTCTTTCGCGATCGCCGCACTCGGCATCGCGCTTCCGCTCACGGCCCAACGCTATCTCGAGATCTATCCCGGCTTCACCTCGGGTGCCAGCCGCGGCAATCTGGACGCCGGAGCGGGCGAACTGCTTCAAGGCTTTCACCGGTCCAACAATCGGGGCATCGGCGATCAGGCCTGCAACTGCGCTGTCGATGGCGCCCGGTTCGTACTGCAGGACCAGAACGCGTCGACCGTCGAGAACTACTTCGTCGTGTTCAGGCAGGGCAATGACGTGGCGGGACCCGGCAACACTGTGGCCGATTACCTTGGCGGCGGACCTCTCGGACCGGTCGCCAGCCCACTGGGGACGGCCGTTCCCTCCGCTTGGCTCGTTACCGTCAACTTCACGACGCCGATTCCGATCCCCTGCGAGGACTTCTTCGTCGGTGGCCTGGAGTTGCCCCCCAATGCGCTGTTTCCGGCAGACGGCCTGTTGATGCAGGTGGCGTCGGGCGCGGGTTCCGGGGACGTCCATCAGCAGCACGCGTCGGCAGCCGACATCGCGTGGCAGATGATTCCGGCGAACGGCGTGGTATCTCATCCGCCGATCAAACTCACGTGGCGGTTCGCGTTGGGCTTCGCCACAGCGCCGGTCTTCCAAGCCGGCAACATCACGCCGGGAGGGACTCGCTTCGGTAATGGCGGTTACTTCCCCAACACCGCACTCACCGGTGCGTCCTCACAGGGCATCTCGATCCGCTGCTTCCACCCGCTGGGCGCGAGTGGAACGTTGATCGGCTTCGTGCAGATCGCCGGTCTCGGCCCGCAGGTCGGTGTCCTTGGCTTCAACAACTGCCTCTACCTGTCCACGGTCGTATCGCCGATCGCATTCCCGGCAGGCACCACCGACGGCACCCGGTTCACCGTCATCACGGCCGGCATCAACGCACTTCCGGCCGGCACCGGTCTGACGATCGGCCTGCAGGGTCTGGTGACTCCCTCCTTCGAATTCACCAACGCGGTCGGCGTGACCCTCAACTGATCGCGAGGCCCGCTCGCGCGCGTGCTCACCGCACGCGGGCGAGTCGGATCCGCACCGGCTCGGGATCGCGATCCTCCGCGATCGTGACCGTGCGTGAGATCGGCGCGTAGTGACCGCCGCCCTGCGCGTTGAGTTGCCAGCGCCCGACCGGAACGTTGTCGAAAGTCCACGTCCCGGTCTCATCGGTTCGCGCCTCGAGGCGACGATTCTCGACGGTGTCGACGGCGACCAACTGGAGTTCGACGTCGACCAGCCCGTGCCCGGCGAGGTCGAAGGCCTCGATTCGCAAGTTCTTGCCGCGCGGCACGACGATGACCGAGGATTGCACGCCGACTCCCGCGTCGTCCGAAACGACGCCCGGCGGCTGCACTTCCAAGCGGCCACGCACGAGGTCCTCGACCTTGACGTGCCAGGGCCCGGCGAGCAGATCGGTGAAGATCGCGACGCCGAAGCTGTCGGAGCGCGCGGTCGCGTAGCTGCGGCCGAGGGGTTCGCCGTCGGGTTCGAGGCGGACCTCCTTGTCGGCGACGGGATTGCGATACTGATCGATCAGGCGGAGGCTGAATGGCGACGGTGGGGTCAGCGACAGAGTCACTTCGTTGATCGGTGACGACTCGTCGCACCGCGTGAACTGGCTCGAGCCGTTCACGCCGGGCACGAACACGCTCACGCGGTAGCCGAACTCACTGAACGGCACCTCGGTTGCCGTGAAGTAGAGCGGGGACACGCCTGGATCCGCCTTGAAGGCCTTCGTCCACGCTCGCGGTTGCCGGGTCGGGTCACGAGCTTGGGCGTTCGGATTGATCGATTCCTGAAAGACGATCGTGAACGTGCTGACCGGCTGCGGCAGGCCGCTGGCCAGCACGATCTTGCCGTCGATGATGCCTGCTGTCGGCGGGCTCTGGCTGGGCGTCGTCTCCCGCTGGCCTTCATCGCCGGTGCGCTCCTGGAAGCTGACCGTGGGCCGAGTCATCTCCGTGCTGCGCTCGGCTGAATCGCCGCTCGGACCGCCCGCGATCGAGGCGTTCTCGGCACCGCCGGAGCCATCCGGGCCGGACTCGGTCGTCTCGCCGCCTGCTTGCGACAGCAAGACGATGGCCAGCGCGAGTGCGCCGAGCGTGGCGATGCAGACGATCAGGTCTCTGGGCTTCACGGGCAGGTTCGAAGTCGAATAGTAGCCCTGCTCCTCGCCGTCATCGCTTCCTGGGTGATTTCGGCTCGGATTCGGTCGCCGAGGGTCCTGCTGGCTGCGTGGTGGGCAGGAGGTGTTCGCGGAGGAAACTGCGGGTGGATCGCCAGAACGGTGGGGGTTCGGTCAGCCAGCCGCGTGGGTCCTCGATGAGGAAGCGGCAGTGAAAGGTCGTCGGCACCAGTTCGCGCGTGCAGGGAACGCCGTGGGCGAGCAGGGCCTTGGCCATCCGTTCCCCCTGCCACGGGGGAACGAGGTGGTCGTTCGGGGAATCGAGGATGAGGAACGGGGGATCGGTGCGATCAACGAAGCGGAGGGGCGAGGCATCCGCGCCGCGCTCTCGAAGGATTCCATCCACCTCTTCGACGGGCGTCGCGGCGGTGACCCCGAGGAGCGCGTAGACCAGGATCACTTGGGTGACGGTCGGGGTGTACGAGGGATCCGGCACGAGGTCGTACGGCGCCGAGATCGAGACCGCGCAACGCGGGGCGGTGCAATCGGGGCGCAGCGAGCCCCGCGTCGCCACCATGCTGGCCAGGTGTCCGCCGGAACTCGCGCCCATCACGGCGAAGCGCGCGGTGTCGAGGCCGAATCGCTCGGCTTCCTTCTGCAGGAAGACATAGGCCGCCGCGGCATCTTCCACCTGTGCGGGGTGGGTCGCCCGCGGCACGAGTCGATAGGAGGCGCTCGCGACGGCCACTCCTTCGCGCACCAGAGCCTGGGCCAGATTGAAGGCGTCGAGGAGCCCGCGGCCGCCGTGCCGCCAGGCGCCGCCGTGAAACAGGACGACGGTGGGGTGTGGCCCGACGGTGTCGGGGATCCACAGATCGAGGTGCAATGCGCGGCCGTCGCGTTCCACGAAGGGGATGCCGAGCTCGCGGCGGTAGGTGAACTCGTCGCCGCCGAGGCGGGCCGGCGTCGGCGCCGGTTGCGCTGCGATCGCCGCGGAGAGCCACAGGAGCGACAGCACAGAGCGACGGAATCGGTTCGGCATCACGGCGGGTGGGACGGTCGCCTCCACGATATCCGTTCAACTAGCCCGGATGATGCGTGAACGTCTGCTGCGATCGGCACAAGTCGCACCCTGCGGCGTCGCTACGCCGGCTCCTCCCTGGCGGCGTAGCTACAGCTACGCTTCGGTCGTCGACCGTCGTAGCTCCTTCTTGGACATCGACCTGCGGCGTTCTCACGACGTCGTTCACGAATAATCCGGGCTAGGCTCCGCGTACGCCGTGCGAGAGTCCCACCTCCAGGACGCTTCGGCCATCGTTTCGGCGTCGCCGCGCGGATCCCGATCCCGGCTCAGGCGTAGTCGCGCGCCGAGAACCTGCTCACCTTCCCTCTGGCAGGTACCGACCGATGACCGAACCACCTCGTCTGCCGATCCCTCCCTTCGATCTCCCGGGCGCCGTCCGGAAGGTGCGCCTCGCAGAAGATGCCTGGAACACGCGCGATCCCGAGCGAGTGTCGATGGCTTACACGCCGGACACGATCTGGCGCAATCGCGGCGAGTTCCTGACGGGGCGCGCGGCGGTCGTGCAGTTCCTCACTCGCAAGTGGAACAAGGAGATCGACTATCGACTCATCAAGGAGCTGTGGGCCTTTCGCGAGAATCGGATCGCCGTGCGGTTCGCCTACGAGTGGCATGACGACTCGGGGAATTGGTTCCGATCGTACGGCAACGAGAACTGGGAGTTCGACGACCGCGGGTTCATGCATCGCCGGATCGCCAGCATCAACGACCTCCCCATTCGGGAGTCCGAGCGGAAGTTCCACTGGCCGCTCGGCCGGCGACCCGATGTGCATCCCGGGTTGAGCGAGCTCGGCCTCTGACGGCTCGCGAACGACGGGCCGCGGTCGTCCGACGTCCGCGTCTCAGTCCTCGTTGCGATCGAGCGCCATCGACAGCCGAGCGATGCCGCGATGCACGAGATTCCGCACCGCCCCCTCACTCCGGTTCATGCGCTCCGCGATCTCAGCATGCGACAGACCGACCAGGCGATGCAGCGTGATCGCTTCCCGGTAGTCCTCCGGCAGGCTGGCGAACGCCGCCTCGAAGGCTTGCTCGGCTTCGTGCGATTGCATGATGCGACTGGGCGTGGCGAGCGTGGCATACACGTCGGCGACGACGGCCGATCCATCGCCGGTGGGGGATGCGGCGATCGGACGCTCGCGGTCGACGTCGCGACACTCTCGCTGCCAGTGCTCGTTCTTGTTGATGATCTTGTGTAGCGCGTGCTTGAACAGCCAGGCACGGAAGCGTTCGTCCCCGCGATACTCGAAGCCGTCCTTGTCGCGCAGCACTTCGACACACACCGACTGCACGACGTCGCGTATCGATTCCTTTCCGCGGATCCTCGCGCCGAGACGAAGACGCACGAAGGCTTCGAGCGCCGGACTGTGCTCGAGAAGCAAGGACTCCAACGCGCGCGAGTCGCCGCCACGCGTCCGCTCGAGGAGTTCTCGGTCGTGATCGTTCTCGCTCACAGGAACATCGTGACGGGAGAGGACAACGCGAGTTGCGCGGTCGCCGTGTCGATGCCGATCCACATTCCCTGCACCGGGATGCTGTTCAGCGTGGCCGGCAGCCACGGGATCACGAACGACGCCGAGGCCGGTGCACCATCAGGCGACGCGACCCGCGACGGCACCGTGAAGAGCGGCGTCGAAGACGTGATCAGATCGGGGATTCCGATGACGAACACGGCGAGGCTCGGACCGCTGCCGGGCGGCAGACCGACCACGTGCGCGGTGTAAGTCGCGTTGCCGAGCGCATCGCAACTGCGATAGGTCTGTGCGTCCATCGACGGCATGAACGGCAACAACTCCGGCCCGGGTGTTCCCATGAAGTGAGCCATCAGGCCGACCGCTGGGGCCGGCGGTTGGCTGGCGCGAGTCGAGGGATCGTCGACACACACTCCACGCACTTCGCCGCTGCCGCCGATGCCGGTGCCGTCGGCGACCACGCGAGTTCCGGTCGGGGTTCCGTCGGATTCGGTCAGGTCGACCAGAGACGTGCCGTCCGTGCAGTTCTCGACGAACAAGAGCTGCGAGAGTCCGGCGGGGGTCGTGGCGCGTGTCAGTGAGATCACCGTGTCGTTGGCCATCGCGTTGTGCGCGAGCGCATCGATGTCGGCGGTCGCCGCCAGGCCGAGATCGGCGTGGGTGTACAGCGGCGGTTGCGTGGTCCATTGGTTGGTCGCCGCACTCCACTTGCGAACCAGGATCGTTGCGCCGCTCGGTGTCGAGCCGTTCCACCACGACACCGGAACCGCGGTGAGGTCGCGACTCGTTCCGGCAATCGAGAAGTAGATCGACGGCTCCGGGTCGAGCTGGGCGAGGACTTCCGGGTCCAACTCGTACAGCGACGTGTACATGTCGAGGCTCTCGATCTGCCCGCGGGTGGGCGTCGGCCCGCCGCGAAACAGACCGAGCTCGCTCGAATCGGCCGCGCGATGCGTCACACCGACGAAGGCCGGGTTCACGCCGATCGCGGTCAGCGGCACGTAGCTGAACACGTCCGCCCCCGCGCCATCGGGTCGCGCGTGCTCCTGCGCGACGACGCCGGTGGCGGTGGCCGCGCCGATGCCTTGCTGGACCGCGAACAACACCATGTTCCAGCAGTTGCAGGTACGCAGATCGATCGTGCCGCTGCAGTTCGCATGGATCTCCTCGATCCCGATGCTGAAGGCGTCGATGCGGATCGCCGCGGACCCGAACATGGCACCGAAGCTGAAGTCCGGGCGTCCGGGCGGAGGCATCGCGTCGCTCATCGCCGAGAACCCCGCCTTGCGGGCCAGCAGGCGACCGGGGCCGGCGGGGCCCGTTCCGCCGGGGTTCGGACTCGACGGCGTGACGGTGCCGAAGAACGGGATCGCCACCGCGGGCCCGCGGTCACGGGGCTGTTGCGCGGCAGTCGGCACGGCACTCAACAAGGCGGCGAACAAGATCCCGCGGATGGGGTGGTCGGTAGACATGGGACGTCGCATCATCGAGCTCCACGATTTCCAAGGGTGGATCAGCAATCGTTCCTTGTGGGATTTCCTCAGGGTTGGGCGAGGGTACGCGCGGCACGGAAGCCGATCACGTGCTTGCGATTCACACCTTGCTCGGCTTGCACGGCGTTGAATCGTGCCTTGCGCGGTTCGGTCGCGAAACTGCCGCCGCAATACGGTTGGACGAGTTCGGCTCGGTCCGCGGTCGTGGGCCAAGGCGTCTCGAGCGATCGACACCACTCCCAGACGTTGCCGAGCACGTCATGCAATCCGAACCCGTTCGCGCCGAAGGCCCCGATCGGTGAGTGGACTGCATGGCCGTCGTCCAAGCGCTTGTCGCAGCCGCTGCTCAGTGAATAGCGGTCCGCGCGCGTCTTGTCGGCGAAGTTACCGAACCCGACCAACGCACCGGGGTCGCCGCCGCCGAGATACGGGGAATCGCTGCCGCCGCGTGCCGCGTACTCCCACTGTGGTTCGGACGGAATCTCGAGTCCCAACCGAGCGCAGAACGCGAAGCATTCCGCCCAGGAGATCGACTCGATCGGGTGCGTGGTGGTCAGAACACCGACCGCACGCCCGGCCTGACCCGCAGGAGCGAAGACCGCAGGCGTGGTCCCCATCACACGCTGCCACTGTGCCTGGGTGATCTCGTGCTTACCGATGAGGAAGGCATCGAGATCGCAGTACTGCAGCGGCGTCTCGTCCGCGCCGCGGTCGGGATCGAAGTGCGGCTGGCCGCGATCCTCCGACTGGTTACCGACCGGGATGCGCGACGCTGCGGGGATCAGGACCAGGATCGGATCGTCGAGCGGTGAGGGTGAGGGCAGGCGGCCGCGCTCGTCGCGCTGCGGAGTCTGGCCACCCGGAGTCGCCACCACGAACTCGAACCGTTCACTGTCAGGATCCCTGCCGATCGGGATCAACCCGACGATCGGCTCGAGTTCGAACGGCAACTCGGCGCGGAGCGCCTCGCGCGCGGCTTGCCACGCGGCTTGCTCGGCGACCACCGTCCGCTCGACCATCGTCTCGACCATGCCGCGCCGCGCCGCCACATCATCGATCGCACCCTTGGGGCCGACCATCCGCTCGACATCGGCGACGAGCTCGCGCAGTCCATCGAGGAGCACGTGTTCGTTGGGCGCGAGAGACGACCGTCGCAGTTCCAGATCGGCGATCTCCGCGCGGAGACTCGCCGGCGCGAGCGACTGAGCCAGTTCGCGGGCGCGTCGCAACCAGCCTTCCATCGCCGGCACGGTCGACGGTCGGATCGGCCACAAGTCTTGATCTGCCTCGAGCAGCAGATCTTGGACGGACTGTCTCGCCGCCAATCGATCGAACTTGCGCAGACTCTCGCGGGCTTCTCCGCCCAGGCGCAGGATCACGCCGAGGATGACCATCGCCGCGATCGACAGCGACGACACGACTGCCGTTCCCAAAGGATGCCGACGAACGAAGGTGCGCAGGCGATAGCTCGCGGTGGGCGGCCCGGCGAGGACCGGTTGACCGGCGAGAAAGCGGCGCAGGTCGGCGGCGAGTTCCGAGACGCTGGCGTACCGATCTCGCGGCAGCTTCGCCATGGCACGCCGGATGATCCAATCGATCTCGCCGCGCAGTCGACGGATCACCGTCGAGCCGCTGTGCATGCCGCGTTGCTTGGCGATCGACGTGCGCGTGTCTTCGCTGAGTCGTGCTGCGCGCACGCTGGGGATCGGCGGCTCGACTTCGCGCAGCAGGCGAGCCATTCCAGGCAGCCCGCCGCGAAGCCATTCATCGGCCTCGAACGGCAACACGCCGACACACAACTCGTAGCCCATCACGCCCAGCGCGTAGATGTCGGTCCGTGAGTCGACCAAGCTGGCGTTCGCTCCGGCCTGTTCCGGGCTCATGTAGGCCGGCGTCCCGAGGACTTGGCCTGCCAGCGTCATCGGGTCGCTGTCCAGCGCGCCGGGGCCGAAGCTCTTGGCGAGTCCGAAGTCGATCACTTTGACTTCTCCTTTGCCGTCGAGTTCGCGAACCAAGACGTTGGACGGCTTTAGATCGCGATGCAGGATGCCGTGCTGATGTGCGTGCTGCACGGCATCGCAGACTTCGGCCAGCAGTTCGAGGCGTGCATGCAGGTCCAGTCGCTTGGCGTCGCACCACTGGGTGATCGCCTGCCCCTGGACGTACTCCATCACCAGATAAGGAACCCCACGCTCGGTCGTCCCCGCATGGAGGATGCGAGCGATGCCGGGATGTTCCATGCGGGCCAGGGCCTCGCGTTCGGCGGAGAAGCGCTGCAGTGCGGCGTCGTCCACCATGTCGCCGCGGAGCACCTTGATCGCGACCAGGCGACGAATCGGTTCGAACTGCTCGGCTAGAAACACCTCGCCCATGCCGCCCCGGCCGAGAGTGCGCAGGACTCGATGGCCTTCGAGCTCGATCCCGTTCGGTCGCGCGACCAAGCCCCGCTGCCGCAACTTCTCGATGCGGCTGCGCAGCTCGGCGGCGCGCTTTGGGTGTGCCTCTGCGACTTCGTCGAGTCCAATGTCGCCGCGCGCTTCGATTCGACTCAGCGCTTCGGCGATCAAGGTCTCGATGCCCATTTCGGGGTCGCCGTCGTTGTGTGGCTCACCGGACATCGCGGCCATGGTAGCTCGTCTTGGCCCGCTGTTTCAGCGACCGACCATGACCTGCAGCGCATCGGTCAGCACGATCCCGGTGACCGAACTGCTGCAGGGCAAGCCCCACTGCACGTCGAAGGACAAGCCGGCGGTCAGCCCACCCAGCGAGAGCGGGACGTGCACGGACGTCGCTCCGGCCGGCACCGGCAGACCGAACGCGATGGGGGAAGCGCCGACCCACAGGCGTCCGGACGGCAGCGGTGCCGGGCTCGAGACCGCGGGAATGCCGACCAGCAGCAGCGCCATCGATGTCCCGGCCGGGATGCCGCAGAGATCCACGCCGAAGCTCGTCGAGCCGGCCACCGCGAGGGTGGCGAGCCGCGGGTCGGCCGTCCCGCTCGCGCAGGTCACGCCTGCGGGCAGCCGCAATGCCGAGGGCACGAAGGCCAGGCCCACGCGATCGGGGACACCGCTGCGCAGAACGGCACCCGTGGCATGGTCGAAGATCTCACCGCTGGCGTGCAGGACGTAGATCGTGCCGCCGATCGGCAGGGAGCGGTCGATCGCGAGGCCGGTGGCTTCGCGACCGGGTGAGGCGTAGGGCGCGGGCGTCACGCTGAGCCGTGCGCCGCCGCTGATCTGGTAGCGGACGACGTCTCCGGCCACGCTCACGGCGAGCAACTCGGTTGGCGTTGCCGGATCGAAACACAAGCCGGTGATCTGAACCGGCATGAGCGAAGGGAAGGACGCCAGCACGGCCATGCCCGCGATCCGATCGACCACCGAGATCGTCGTGCCGTCGGTCAAGAACATGAGGGGAGAGCCGGGGTCGACGGCCATCCCTCGCACGCTCGCGATGGACGACGGGATCGGCAGCGCGGCGAGCGGCGACGGCGAACCGCAGCCGAGCCGCGGCATGCGGGTTCGGGTGATCGAGCCGGTGCCGCTGGTGGCGAAGATGATGCCGCGGTGGTCGTCGACCGCCACCGCGCCGTCCATAGCGGCTCCCAAGCCCAGCGCAGGCCCCGGGTAGCTGCGCGACACCGCCACGCCCGTGGTGCCGCAGGCGCCGTACGGCAGGCACTCCTCGACGAAGCTCCCGCTGGCGGGCGCATAGGAGAGAAGCTGCTGGGCCGTCGACGCCAAGGACAACACGGCGACCGACGCGACACAGCGGAGAAGGGGGGATCGTGACAACGGTGACATCTCTGAACCTCTTGGTTTCTCGAGTTCCGGCACTCGCCGGCTCGCCCGGGAGGAGCAGGGTGAGGATCGCGATGTCACACACCGATCCTGGGAATTCTCGACGGCCGATCCATCCGAGCCGGATCGAGCGGGGGTCACGACGCCCCGCTCGAGGCCGCAGCCGTGCTCCCTGCTCACCCGCCGCGTGGGTGGCCGGCATCCGGCCATCGGTGCGGCACGCGCCGGAGC
>JBFXDD010000020.1:0-91537 GCA_050181465.1 Planctomycetota bacterium | reverse complement strand
CGCTCCGCTCCTCGGATTGCAGGTCCAGCCGATCCCCGCGGTTGGCATGCTCAGCCCCTCGACATCAGGCAGCGAGTGTCACCCATGTGCCCGGTCAAGAGTGTTACCCATGTTCCCGGTTGCACAGAGCCAGCGCCCCTGAAACGCGCGCGCCTCCGGCCAGAGGACCCACTCATCGTCGCGCAATGCGTCGCACTCGGCGCGGATCGCATCGAAGTGGGCTTCCAGGGTCGCCGTGATGAGAGAAATCATGGGGCCTCCGACCGGGGAAGGATATCGCTAGCACGGATGATTCGTGAACGTCGTCGCGAGATCGCCGCACTTGTTCATGAATGATCCGGGCTAGGCATCCAGAGCCGACTGCGGTCCGGGCGGAGGCCGGCATGCAGCCAGGCATGGAGCCCGGCGTGCGGACCGGCGTGCAGTGCAGCACGCTGCGCGGCGGAATATCGTCGGATCCGTCGGGATCTCGACAAGATGTTCGCGCGGGATGTGAGGCGATGACCTGATATCCTCCGGCGCGTGAGGAGTGAATTCGTGGCCCCGCCAGTGCGGTCTGGACCCTTGACGGTGCGCTGCTACGAGCGAGGCGATGAGGTTGGCATCTTGCAGCTCTTCCATCGCGTATTCGGCGACGACGGTGTGAAGCGGTCGCTCGAATCGTGGCGGTGGCAGTACCAGGAGTGCCCGGCGGGTCGGCAGGTCGTCGTCGGTGTGGATGAGGACAGCGGCAGAATTGTCTCCCAGTACGCGGCGATTCCGGTGCGCTTCACCGTTGCCGGCGAGGAGTGCATCTTCGCCCAAGCCGTCGACAGCATGGTCGATCCCAACTGGCGGCGCAGCCATTCCTGCTGCAATGCCTTTCTCGCCACGGCTCGGCGCTACTTCGAGCTGTGTCCCACCGATCCTCATTATCGCGTGTGCTACGGCTTTCCGAATCGGCAGGCGCTGGTGGTCGGTTGCCGGCACCTCCGCTATTCGCCGACGGTTCGCCCGGTGCCCACGTTGTTCCTCAATCTCTTCGAAAGTGCTGCGCTCTCGAATGGAGTCGCTGACGAGCCCGACTCCGTCTGCATTGAGCCGTGCGAGAGCTTCGGGTCCTTCGCCGACGCACTATGGGATCGGCTTCGCAGCGAGTATCCGATGTCGGCGGTTCGCGATTCGGTATTCCTGGACTGGAGGTTCGCGGGAGCGCCCGTGCCGTACCTCTGCCATCGGGTGGTCGACGCGGCGTCCGGCGAACCGCGGGGTCTCTTCGTGCTGCGCGAAGGTTGGCGTTCGCCGAACATCCTCGCCGTCGCCGAGATCTTCCTCGCGCCCGGGGATCGCGACGCGCTCCGCGCAGTGCTCACCACCGCGCTTCGCGTGGCGCGTTCTGGAGACTTCACGCGCATCGAGATGTGGTTGCCACGCCGTCATCCCAACTTTCGGCTCGCGCGCGAACTCGGCATGCGGGTGGAGTCCTCCCTGATGACCTGCGTCTCGCGCTGCTTCCGCTGGAGTGAGAGCTCGCGTTGGAGTCTGCGGAACTGCTACTACACGATGGCGGACTGCGATGTGTTGTGAGAGTCGATGCGGAGCCGACCCGCTGGAAGACCAGCGAGAACGCTCGCGAGACGACCGGCTGGCGCAGACCATACGCGCGGAGGGACTCGAACCCCCGACATCCTGCGTGTAAAGCAGGCGCTCTAACCAACTGAGCTACGCGCGTGAGAACGTGCCCCGGACAGTAGCGCCGGCCGACCCGGTTGCCACTCCTTGCCGCACGGGACGCAGCGCGATCGAACGAGCGCGCCCGCCCACCCTCAGCCGGCCCGTCGCAGCGACACCAGCGCCGCGCCGGCCACAAGCAGTAGCGCGCCGAGATAGCCCTGCCAGCCGATCGCTCGCGGGCGAAAGCCGAGGATCCCGAAGTGGTCCAGAGCGAGGGAGGCTGCCATCTGGCCGGCGACGATGAGTGCAACCCAGACACCGGCGCCGATCTTCGGCGCCACGATCATCGAGGTCGTGACGAAGAACGCGCCCACCATGCCGCCGCCGAGGCAGACCCAGAGCGGCACCTCCTTGAGCATCGTCGGCCGCGGCAAGCGCTGCCCGAGCGCGAGGCAGGTCACGATGAGGAAGAGCAGCCCCACCGTGAACGAGATCACGCTCGCCTGGATCGGATGGTCGAGGCGTCTCGACAAGAGGCCGTTGATGCCCGGCTGAATCGCGATGATCGCGCCGGCGATCACGGCGACGACGACTTGAATGGCGGCGGTCCAGGACATGCGGGCGACATCGTCGCGATCGGCCGGCCGGGTGTCGACAGATGCGGAATGATTGATGACGATGGCGCGGTGCACCGCCTGCTTTCGCTCGCCCTGCCGCTCCTCGGCAGTCTGACCTCCGCACAGCAGATCGAGCCGAATCGCGATCTTCGTGAGATCTTGAACGCAGCCGACTGGGCGATCGACGAGATAGGACCAGAAGTCGTTCTTCGCCGTGCGCTCTTCGACTCACTGTTCGGATCGCCGCAGAGCGTGGCCGTGATCCGTGCGCGACGCGGCACGCGACTCGACGTGGTCCAGAGTACGGGACTCGAGGCGACGAGCTCGCTCGCGGTGCGTCACGATGCGCTCGTTGCGATCAACGGCGGCTTCTTCAACACCAAGAACGGCGATCCCGTCGGACTTCTGCGGGTGGACGAGAACTTGGTTCAAGGCGCGAACGAGGGGCAGGCCAGTGTCGGAGTGACCGGTGACGGCAAGGTCATTCTCGGTGTGCGCCCCGCCGGCGACTGGCCGAAGAGTGTCGACGCACTCGGCGCCGGCCCGATGCTGCTGGTCGACGGCGAGGTCGTGGATCACGGTGAGCGTCAGCGCAAGATCCGCCATCCGCGCAGCGCGATCGGGTTGACGGCGCGCGACGAACTCATCCTGCTTGTCGTCGATGGTCGCACACCCAAGGCGGCCGGAATGAGCTTCGAGGAACTCGGTGCATTCATGGCCGCACTCGGTTGTCGAGATGCGCTCAATCTCGACGGCGGCGGCTCCTCCACGCTGTGGGCGCTCGGACGCGGCATCGTCAATCACCCGTGCGACAACAAGAAGTTCGATGCCGAAGGCGAGCGCAAGGTCGCGAACGCGGTCCTCTTGAGCGGTGCCGTGCGATATCGCTTCGACGAGGAAGCCGCCACGATCTCGAGTGGTGTCGGCAAGCGGCGCGAAGGACTGGCGAACGCGATCGACACCGACGCACTCGTCATCGAGCGGGGGCCCGACGGCTCAGCGCCCGCCGCGATCTTCGCACTGCGCGCGCCGCGCCCAGGTCGCTACCGGATCGATGTCCTGCTGCCGCGATTGGAGGGTTTGCCGCTCTCACGCGCCTTCGCCGTCCTCGGCGACGCGAGAGCGACGATCGTGCCGAGTCGCAACGTCAGCGACTGGCGCAGCATCGGCACTTTCGACTTCGGCAGCGAGGCGTGCGAGCTGCGCCTGGAGGCGACGACCGAGACTGCGCTGGTCGTCGATGCCGTCCGACTCACGGAACGGCCTCGCGGCGATTGAAGCTGCGCGCTCCGCGCGCAGCCTCACGAGTTGATGATGCAGTCGACCGTGTTGGTCATCTGCAAGGAGGCACCGCCGACGACACCCTGGAACGCCAGGTTCAGGCCGACCAGCGCCGGGCTGTTCGGAACCGTCCAGTTCAGGGTCGAGGTGCCGCTCGTGCCGAGGACGCCGCTCGAATAGGCCGTCGCGAAGACGATGTCGATGTAGATCAGGCCGCCGATGCCGGGGATCGAGGTCGGCTGCGCCGCATAGCCGACGCTGACCAAGGCGCCGAACGGCGTGCCGGCCGGGCCGTGCAGCGTCACATCGAAGTTGTTGCCGAGTGAGAAGCCGTTGGCGAAGGAATTGCGGCGACCATCGATCGTGAGCGTGCCGGCAGTCGCGAACCGCAACCCGACCTTCAACGAGCGCGTTGCTGAGGTCGCCGTCGTTGCGTTGACCGCACCGGAGCCGAGATTCCCGAAGGCGTAGCGATTCAGCGGCAGGTCGCTGCGGCCGGGATTGCCGTCGGTCTGGTGGTGGCCGAGGCCGGGCGGCGGATTCGCGACGCGGTCGTAGGTCTTCTGGATCTGCACCACGACATCGCTGGTGCCGTCATAGATGAACGGCACGTCGAAGGGGATCGTCTGCCAGGTCTGCGCCTGCCAGGCGATGGTGTAGTTGGTGTGCGAGAAGACCAATTGCGGCGCCGGCAGGTTCGTCGCGAAGTCGGTGCTCAGCGAGGAGCCGGCGGGCAGCGTGCTCAGCGTGAGGTCGAGCGAGGCGTATGTCGCCGACAGCGTCGCCTGCGACAGCACGTCGAGGCCGAATGCGAGGCCGCCCGAGCTCGGCAGGTACCGCGCCGGAATCAGGATTTGCCAGCGTCCCTCGTCGAAGTTGGTCGACGACGTGCTGAATCCGAAAGGGATGATGTTGCCGTTGCTGCCGTCGGTCCCGGACTGCGGGAAGTGAACCGGCAGGGTCGACTGCGCCGACAGCGTCGCGAGTGCGGCCAGGGGAAGAAGAGCACTGAGGAGCTTGGTTCGGATCATGGTGGATGATGGACCTGGAGAGGTCCGTCCACGGTAGCGTTCGTTCGGAGCCCCATCCGTCGCAGGACGGTAACGAACGCCCGTGGCTCCGATCCGCCCTGCGGCTTGCGGCGGGACGCACGGGGGGCGCAGCGGTCAATCGGGTGGACCGTCCGCACCGCGAAACAGGCGTTCCAGCAGGGCACTGAGCGCCGCTCGAAACCTCGCGCGATCCATCGGCTCGGCAGCGCGAAACGCCGTCACCACCGCGCCGAGGAGTGACAGCGGCAAGAAGCCGCCCTGCTGTCCGACTGCACGGCGGGCGTGCTGCAGCGCGATTGCCAACTGATGAGCGGCGAGGCTCGAGAAGCACTGCACGTGAGAACTGATCGCATCGGCGCCGCGCAAACGACGCTGACTCCAATCGAGACCCAGTGTCGAGACGGGGCGGAACTCGCTGTCGATCTGTTGCACCAGCAGCAGGCAGGTCACGATGGACTGGCGGATTCCGAGTGTTCGTTGGATCGCGGCTTCGAAGCCTGCGTGGGCGTTCGCGAAGTCGACGAGTTCCGCAATCCCACCCCGCTCGATCGCGGCGAGCGCTGCCTGGAGCCACAACCACGTCGCCTCGCGCGACACCTCCGCGGTCGGGTCGAGCTCGACCGCCGCTTGCGCGTGCGCCATCGAATTCGCGGTCCGCTCGATCACGGAGTCATGCGAATGCCAGGCGACTCGCCAGCGCATTCGCTCGATCTCGGCGCGGTCGAGTTCGGCCGGCAAGGCATCGAGGTCGCGAAGCTCTTCCTCGAGCGCGCGACCCGCACCACCGTGATCGCCGGCACGCAGGAGCATGGCTGCGTGCAAGATCACTCCGTCCAACCGCTCCGACAGGCTCGAGGTTGCGTTCGATCGTTCCCGTCGCAACCTGGCGACGAGCGACTCGTCGAACACGCTCGCAGTGACCTCGCGAGCGACTCGCTCACCGCTGCGGCGCAGCCAGCCGTGCGCGAGCAGCAGTCGTGCCGAGAGATCGCCCGGGTCGAGCTTGCACAGGTTCGCGAGCGCTGCGACGGCGCCGTCCCAGCGAGTCGCACTGATCGCCCGCACCGCATGGTTCCACAGCGCGGCCTTCCCGTAGTCGGGGTCGGCTGCCGCGAGCGGATCGCTCATGGCCGCGTGGAGTTCGCGATCCGCGGCGGCGTGGTTACCCTCGATCATCGCCGCCAACCCGGTGTGCAAGCGGGTGCGCATCGAGTTCTTCGGCGCGCGCATCAACATCGAGCGGGTACTTGCGGCATTCCCGAGCGCCAAGTCCACCGCGGTCCTCAAACAAACCCAGGCCCCGTACATCGGGTGCAGCACCTTCGGGCTGGCGGTGAGAAGCTGTTGACGAGCCCTCGACAGCCACTTGCGCGATCGCTCGTCTGTCGTCGACAGCGTGACCGGCTCCGCGTGGCGTGCATAGTAGATGCCGAGACACAGCGGGACCGTGTCACCTTCCGAACGCATCGCGAAACGGTCGAGTGTCTCTGTCGGGGCCAAGACCATTCGCAATCGTGCCGCCATCAGCAAGGCACCGGCGAAGCGTGCTTCGTGGGGCGACGGCCCTGCGCTCGAGAGACTCTGCGCATAGGGATCGAGATCGGCAGCTCCGCCGTGTCGGCATCGCTCCAAGAAGTCGCGGACATCGAGATCGCGCGGCGGCAACGTGCTCGCGAGGTCGCGAAAGAGCGCGTCGAGATCCACATCCGTGACGAGAGGAAGCCGGAAGCCGGGATGCGCTCGCAACCGTGGCGGCGGAAGTGTTGGCTCGGGTGAGGGATCCCAGACCAGCGCCCGGCACTCCGCACACAGCGTGGCCTCGAGCGGCGGGTCGCGAAGAGCCAGCGCGACTCGCGAGAGTTGCGCCGGCTCGTGCGTGGCGCCGCAGGCGTCACAGGACGCGGCCGGCTTCTCGAACGACAGGCTCGCACTCACGGGAGCGAGAGACTATCCGCGAGGATGGGCCCGAGGGGCTCAGTTGAAGGGATCTTCGCCGGCTCGCGCCTTGCGCACCTTGTTGACCCACTCGCCGTCACCTGGGTCGAGGCGCAGCGCCTCGTCCCAGAGCGCCAGCGCGCGTTCGCGTTGGCCGAGGGGCCAGAGGGCGTCGGCGATGTCGCCGAGGAACTCATCGTCCTTCCGCTGTCGCGCCGTTTCCGCCATCTGGTTGGCGAATCGGGCCGGAGCCATGCGGAGGAGCTGATAGTGGTGACCGGAATTCGGCTCGAGTTGGAAGGCCTGGTAGTAGGCGTTGATCGCATCCTCCTGGCGGCCGGCGGCCTGGAGCTGCGCACCATACAGGCCGTAGGTCGCGCCGGTCGGCGTGCCGGCGATGCGCGATTCCAACCAGCGCAAGGCGGCATTGCGGTCGAGCTCGCCGAAGGCCTGCACTGCGGCCTGATTGTCGGGCGCCTGAGCGAGCATCGTATCGATCTCCGTGCGCGCGCCGGCGGTGTCGCCTGAGGTTCGCAGTGCGGTCACGAGTCGGAGCCGATGCTGCACTTGGTCGGGGCTGGCTTCGAGGAACTTGCGCAACCGGGCGACGGCGCTGGTCGGGTCCAGGCGGACCAGGTTGTCCCACGTGCCGTCGCTCATCTTGCCTTCGCTGATGAGCCGATCGATCAGCGCGAGCGCATCGGTGGTGCGCTTCGCCGAGAGCAGCAGCAACGCGCGCTGGTGGTCGACTTGGTCGTTCGTCTCGGAGCTCGAAGCGAGGAGCTCGGCCTGTGACTGCAGTGCGAGTTCGGGGTCGATGGTGGCGAGGAGATTGATCACGCCCCAATTGGTGGGCTCCTTCTTCAGGCCGAGCAGGAGGGCGTCGCGAGCCCGGATCTTGTCGCCCTTCTGTGCCAGTGCCTGTGCGACCCAGTGGGCGTTGTCGGCATCGAAGCCGATCTCGAAGAGTGCCTGCATGACGCGCAGCGCGCGCTCGGGCTTGTCGAGCTGCATCCATATCTGCAGCACGAGGTGGCCGAGTTCGATCGGCTCCTTGCCGTAGCGCTCGGCGAGCAGCCCGAACTCGAGCATCTCGCGGACTTCGGCGAGCAAGAACTCGAGCGCGCGGGCCTTGTTGCCGGCTTCGATGGGGTCGATCGGCTGTCCGGCACTCGCCTCCGTCGCCTCGGCATCGTCCTCACTCCCGGCATTCGCCT
Source organism: Planctomycetota bacterium (assembly GCA_050181465.1). Taxonomy (GTDB): domain Bacteria; phylum Planctomycetota; class UBA1135; order UBA1135; family UBA2386; genus JACRLW01. Next base: position 83,782 of record JBFXDD010000020.1, on the reverse strand, counting down.
CGGCGGTCTCGACTTCGGCACGACCGTTGCCGCGCGCCGCTTCGAGGGCCTTCTGCAACCGAGCGTTCTCATCGCGCAACCGGTCGAGTTCCGAGCGATCGGCACTGGACCCGGCTTCGCCGCCGGCGTCGAGGTCCTCCGGACCCGGTGCGCTTCCGCTTCCGGCCCCGAGCAGGAACGGCGTCGCCGCGAGCGCGCCGCCGAGAACTAGGCCGAGACAGAAGGATCGGGTGCGCATGAAGTTGCGAATGCTAGCGGCGAGGGTTGGAGAGCGCGGTGGCGAGCGCGGCCACAGTCCGAAGGAGAGACGTCCGCGAATCGGGGCCGCGAGAGTGGGGTCGACGAGAATCGTCGGCTCGGGTCCGTGGTTCGCGACCTGGGTGATTTTCCCCGAACCCCCCTCTCGTGCTCGACGGGTTCCGGCTCGAGCCGCACGTTCAGTCGACCAGCACGCCCAGTTCCGCCACCGAAGCCCACGGCTTCCCGCCGACTGCCGAGGTGGCGGTCAGCTCCACGTAGCGAGCGCGCATGGGGCTCGCGAAACGTACCAACTGCTGCACCGGGTTGGCTGCGATGTTCGCGAAGTTGCCGGTGGGAACCGTCGTGGTCCATGTCAGACCATCGAGACTGACTCGGAATCGGTAGTCGACGATGGTGCCGTTGCTGCCCTCCGCCCGCGGCAGATAGGTGAAGCCGGTGAGGGTGTGTTCGGCGCCGAGATCGATCGCCAGCGAGTGCGGATGGCCAGGCGCGGTGGGATCCCACTGCGAGTGCCAGTGGGTATCGGGGTCGCCGTCGAAGGCGAGGTCGGCGGTCTCGTTCGGAGCTTGCTCGCTCGAACAGGCGTGGACACGCCAGCGCGCGGTGGAGAGACCGAAACGCGCACTCGCCTCGACGGCGAAGACGGGGACGCTCGCCCCGGCGCCCGTGCGAGGAAACGCGCGAGCGCGAACGACGCCGCCGAGGGCGAAGGGGAATGCCTCGGCGAAGAGGGCGGACTCGGTCGTCACGGGGTTGCCGTCGATCGTGTAGCGAACCTCGGCATCGACTGCGGTTTCGATCTGAACCATGCCCGCGGCGTCCCGTGTGATCCGCGGCGCCGGCAGCACCGCGGCCTGCCGATGCAGCGCGAAGGCCGCCAGCGCCGCGGTCGCGCGCTGCTTCTCGATCCACACTCGGAACGCGCCGGCCGTCGTGGTCGGAATCTTGATGTAGCGGCGCGGGCCGATGGTCGTGCCCCGCGCGATGGGCAGCCACTGGTTGCCGTCGAACGCGTCGATACGGAAGGCCTCGACACGCTGACCGACGTTGCGAACGTCTTCGCTCAGCGCCACCAAGTCCACGGTCGCCGGGCGGTCCAGCCATACTTCGCGCACGTCCGGGAAGTGCTTGGTGCGCGCGCCTTGGGCGAAGTCCGTGCCGAAGGTGGCGCGGAGCACTTCACCGAGTTCGTGCAGACGACGAACGTCTCCGTCGGCGATCCGACCCTGCGAGTTCGGGGGGACGTTCAGCAGAAGCTGCGTGCCGCCGCCGACCGCTCGCAAGTAGAGCTCGGTGAGTTCGCTGAGCGAGCGCACCGAGGCATCTTCGTGCGGGTGCCAGAACCACCCCGGTCGGATCGAGGTGTTGGTCATCGCCGGCCACCAGACCAGCCGCCGATTGCCGAGCAGTTGCTCGCGGCTGCCGAGATCCCGCGCCGTGACATCGACGTCGAAGTAGGCCTTCGCCACGTTCCAGGATTCCTCCGCGGGACGGTCGTCGTCGGTGGTCAGCGGGATCACGTTCCACTCGGCTGCACGCGTGTGACCGGCTTCGTTACCGCACCAGCGGACATCCGCACCCATCACGGAAACGCATGCGCTTGGCTGGTGCTTGCGACAGGTCTGCCAGACGGCAAGCCAGTCGAAGACCTTCGGATCGTCCTTCGGCGCGTGCGCACCGTCGAACCAGATGTCGTGGATCGGTCCGTAGCCGGTGAGCAGCTCCTCGAGTTGCGCGAGGAAGAACTTCGTGTAGTCCGCGGTGCCGAACTTCGGTTCATGGCGATCCCACGGTGACAGATAGATGCCGAACTCGAGTCCGGCATTGCGGCACGCGAGCATCACCTCCTTCACGACGTCGCCGTCACCGTTTCGCCAGGGACTGTTGCGCACGCTGTGTTCGGTCGTCGCGGTCGGCCACAGGCAGAATCCATCGTGGTGCTTGCAGGTGAGCACCACGCCGCGCATCCCCGCCTTCCGAAATGCGTCGGTCCACTGTTCGGCGTCGAAGTCGGTCGGCAGGAATGTCGCCGGGGTTTCCTTGCCGTCGCCCCATTCCCGATCCGTGAACGTGTTCATGCCGAAGTGCACGAAGGCAGTGAAGCCGAGGTCGAGCCAGCGCTGCTGTCGGGGTGACGCGGTGACGTTCGCCGCCAAGGCGACGATCTCCGCCGCCGTCGCGTTGGCCGGGACCATGAGCGACGGTCCTCGCTGCGGTTGCGCTTCGCTCTGACTCGGCGAGAGCGTCGCGAGCCACGGCGCGATCAAGAGCGGGAGCAGACTCGCGGGCGATCGTTCACGGTGTGAGCACATGCCGGAATCTTGCAGCCGAACTGCCGACTGCGGAACGCTGCTTTCTTGGACTCAGCCCGAAGAGCGAAGGCTCTCATCCTTCTCGCCAGGCCGAGCTCGCTCCAGCGTCTCGGGTGGGCAGATCGCGGCGTCCGTCGGGTGATCGTCCGCCACTCCGAGTGCCGCGAATGCTCCGCGCTCGACGGCGATCAATCGATCGCGGAGTGATGCGGAACATCGTTCCAGCTCGGCATCGCTGGCGGTCGGTGGAACTCGGACGGGAGCGAGATACTCCACTCGCACGCGCGCACGAAACTTCGGGATGGTGAAGCGATCCCAACTTCGTAGGCGACGTGCGCGGTCCGTGGCGAAGGCGACGGCGACGATCGGTGCGCCGGTGGCGCGCGCCAGCCAAGCGGCCCCTGCGTTGAAGGCATGACGAGGGCCGCGCGGACCGTCGGGGGTGAGACCCACTGAACGACCCGCCACGACTTCTCCGGCCAGTTCGCGCAAGGCGCGCGCGCCACCGCGGCTAGCGGATCCACGGAAGGCGCGAAAGTCGAGGCGCGCGAGCACGCGCACAGCGATTTCGCCGTCGCCGCTCGGAGATACCAACACCGAGTAGCCGTGACCGCGGTGCGTCGCAGCTCCCATCAACATTCGTCCGTGCCAGAGAACCAAGATGACCGGCCCGCGACGGCGCAGCTCGGAGTAGTCCTCGCGTCCGCGCCACTCGATCCGCCACGACTTGGCGAGTGCGCGCACCAGCCATGGCGCCAACCAAGCTGCGAGTCGGGTCACGGCACTCCGCCGCAGATCGCGGAAGCGACGTCGCCAACTTGCATCGCGGCCGCGATCGCTTCGCTCGGCTCGGATCCGCGCTCGTTCGTGTGCGCGTTGGTTGCGATGGGACCGGCCATCCATGTCTGTCGTCGACATGGTGCCGGGCTACTGCGCACTGGGCGAGTGGTTCCGGGTCTTCAGGCGTCGATCACGATCCGGCTGACCGGACTGGTGGCGACACCGAAGCTCGGCTCGGCGGCGTCGAGCACGAAACCTTGCACGAAGATCGGAATCCCTGCGAGGCTCGGCCGGTTGGGCAATGCCCATTGCCAGGTGAAGTGGCCACTGCCCGCACCGACACCCTGTGCTTGACCGGTCTCGAGGATCGCGGCCGACAGATCGACGCCGATGTCGATCGGCAACGGGTAGGTGGCCTGGCCGGCCGAAACCGCGAGAAGGACCGGCGCACCGCCGAGGGTGCTTCGAAGCCCGAGTCGGAATTCTGTCGCGCCCGCGAAGGCCGGCTGCATGTCGAGCACGCTCGGAGTGAAGCCGCCTGCACCCGCGTTGCCGGTTCCGAGGCGGGTCGCCTGCGGTCGCTCACTGCGCATGGTCGGTCGATCGAAGGGCGGGAGACCGGCCGCGACTCGCGGGTCGGTCAGGCCGTTGCGGACGAAGTCGTCGATAGGGCCGCGCGCCTGCGGCGGAACGCGCACGTTGAGAAACGCCGGGTCGTTGTTGCCGGGGAAGTTGGGAATGACCCGGGCATAGAAGTCGATGACTTCGCGGAGGGTGGTGAATCGCCCGTTGTGCATGAAGGTCCGCTTCTGACCGACGTTGCGCAGACTGGGCACCTTGAAGCGGCCGGCATCGGCTGGGTTGGCGGTCACTGCCTGGCGACCGATGTCCTCCTGGATCGGTCGCACGCCGAGGTTGCGGAAGGTGTGGTCGGTGAAGAACGGTGGGCGATGGCAGGCTGCACAGCCGGACTGGCCGAAGGCCTGCAAGCCTTGCTGCTGGTTGGGTGTGAGTGCGTTGGGATTGCCGGCGGCGAAGCGATCCCACGGCGTCTGGTTCGGCACCAAGGTTCGCTCGTAGGTCGCGAGTGCCATGGCGATGCGGACCGGAGTGATCGCTGGGTCGCCGAACGCACGTCGGAACAGTTCGGGGTAATCGGTGCCGCCGGCGAGTGCCTGACTGACGTCGCCCGGCAGGTTGGTCGCGAGTGCCATCGGCCGCGACTGCGTGAGCTTGGCGAGGACCTCGGTCCAGGTTCGACCCTCGCGGGACATCTCGATCGAGTTGAGGATCGGGGCGAGCGATTGCACTTCGAGCGACGCACCGGCGGGGATCGCGACCTGATTGGTCAAGGGGTCGACGAGAGTTCCACTGGCGCGGCCGTCCCAGAACTGGAGCGGCGAATACTGGCTCGTGAACGCGGACGGCGCGGCGCGGCCGGTGACTTGGGCGGCGAAGCCGAATACCGGTGACGGCGTGAAGTGCCCGGCGGAGTCGATGTGCGCCAGGCCGATCGAGCCGCGGATGTCGTCAGGCGACGGCCGGACGCCGTCGAGGCCTGGATCGACGTCGAAGGTTGGATTCGCGCCGCCGGCCGTGTTGCCGTGGCAGGAGCCGCAGGACACCGTGTCCGAACTACTGATCTGCTCCTCCCAGAACAGGATCTTGCCGAGCACGGCCTTCTGCGAAGTGATCGGATTCTGCGGCGGGAAGGGGACCGGCGGGAGCTGCGGCGGACCGCCCTGCGCGAGCGCAGGAGCGACGGAGATGGCGAAGAGCGCCAGGTTTCTGAGGGTGTTCATGAGGGCACCGCCCGGTTGACGGCGAGAGAGCCACTGGGGCTGCGCAGAGAACGCGGGCCGAGCGCCGATGGTCACAGAAGTGTCACGCGATTGTCGTCCGCCACTGCTTTCGCCGCGGCATTGCGACGCAATCTCACGACGGACCTGCGGGGATGCCCGGCGACTGCGGCGACGACTCACAGAAGACTTCGGAGTCATCTAAGTTCGGTGGGGTAGTCTCCAGTGACCTCGTATGTCCCGGTTCAGCCGAGTGTTTCGCCTCCTCTCCACCTGCCTCGTCGCGACGTCCGGAATCGTCGCGCAGATCCTGCCGCCGCCGCCGGTCCCGACGGGCAATCCGCTGACCCCTGACAAGGTCCTGCTGGGAAAGGCGTTGTTCTGGGACGAGCAACTCTCGTCGTCGCGCACGCTGGCCTGTGGAACCTGCCACCTGCCGTCGAACGGCGGGAGCGATCCTCGTTTGGCGGGGGCGTTGCACCCTGGGCCGGACGGCGTTCGGCAGACCGCGGACGACATCCGCGGCTCGCTCGGGGTTCCGCGTCACGACGCGCAGGGCCGCTTCGTGTCGGATGTCGCGTTCGGCGTGCGTCCGCAAGTGACCGGGCGTCGCGCGCCGTCGACGATCAACGCCGCGTACGCGGTCGATCTCTTCTGGGATGGTCGCGCGAGCTCCCAGTTTCGCGATCCGGTGACCAACGCGGTCGTCCTGGCCAGCGGCGGCGCACTCGAGAGCCAGATCGCCGGTCCGCCGATCAGCGACGTCGAGATGAGTCATATCGGTCGTAGCTGGACCGACATCGCGAGCGACCTGGCGACGCGAACCCCGCTGGCGCTCGCGGACCGAATCCCTGGTCCGCTTGCGAGCTTCATCCAAGGTCACACCTATTCGTCGCTGTTCCAGCAGGTGTTCGGGAGCCCGGGAGTCACTCCGGTTCGCATCATCTTCGCGATCGCCAGCTACGAGCGGACGCTGATCTCCGATCGATCCCCGTTCGATCTGTACCTGGTGAATCAGCACACCCTGACTCCTGCGGAATCGCGTGGACTCACCAAGTTTCGCGGCCTGTGTGCGAACTGCCACACCGATGTCGAGCCGTCGGTGCTGGCGACCGGTCCCGTGCTCAACGACTATCGCAACATCGGTGTGCGACCATGGAGTGAGGATCTTGGGCGCGCGAACGTCACCGGCAACCCTCTCGATCGCGGGTCGTTCCGAGTCCCCGGAATGCGCAACGTCGCCATCCGCGCGCCGTACTTCCACAACGGCAGTCGTGACACCCTGGCGGCAGTCATCGACTTCTACGCGCGCGGCGGGCAGTTCACGACCGATCCGCTGATCATCAATATCCCTGGACAGATCTCCGGACAGGATCGCCTCGACATGGAGGCCTTTCTTCAGACGTTGACGGATCCCCGAGTCGCTGCCGAGTTGCCGCCCTTCGATCGTCCACGACTGTGGTCAGAAGGCGCGAACGTGCCCAGCGTGTTCGGTGTGGGAACAGCCGGCAGCGGCGGTTTCGTGCCGAGCAGCGTTGCCCTTCTGCCGGCCTACTCCGGCAACTCGAAGTTCAGGCTGGCGGTGGATCGGGTCCGCGGCGGTAGCCAACAGATCGTGTTGTTCGACATGGTTGCGAACCCCACACCGGTCTCGCTGCTGGGGCAGAATCTCTACCTTGGCCTGAGCCCAGCCATGGTCGCGTTCGCCGTGCCTGGAACCGCATCCGGGACCGGGCCGGGCGATGGGGTCGCCCAACTCGCGCTGCCGATTCCGGCGGGCGCCGCCGGGGCGGTCCTGTTCGGTCAATGGCTGACCCTCGACGCCCAAGGGCCATACGGACTGTCGATTTCGGACGCGTTCCGGCTGCCGCTCTTCTGAGTTGCGTCGCTGGCCCGTAGCGGGCGCGAACGTCGTCGCGAGATTGCCGCAGACGGTCACGAATACTCCGGGCCACAGAGCCCGACGACTCGAGTTCGACGGCCTCGCGTTCAGCCCCGACGCCGCCGCGATCGACCGGCGCTTTGCGTGGTGCGCAGGATGCGATCGTCCGGATCGACGGCGACGGACTTGCCGCCGGTCTTCACTTCCGCACTGCCGTCCTTCATCTCGACGCGATGCCACTCGTCGCCGATTCGGACGGGCACCGGCATCGGGAAGGGGAGATCGTTCGGAGTCTTCCAGCGCAGGCGGACGATACCGTCGCCTTCCTCCACGGCGAGATCCGGCAGGCGCGGCTGGTGGAGGTAGACATCGAAGAACCAATCCAGCTCGATGCCGGACTCGCGTTCGGCGATCGCGAGCAGCTCGTCGGTGTCGACGAAGCGACACTGCGTTCCATCGGTTCGCGACTCCCACTCCGCCGTCGGATACGCCCAGCGCCGGAGAACTCGGAAGAACATCTCGTCGCCCAGAACCCAGCGCAGCGAGTGGCAGATCCAACTGCCCTTGTAGTAGATGTCGTTGCCGGTCAGCGTGAAGTAGATCTGGTGGCTGTCGCGATGTTCCTTCGGGGCCACTGGTCCACGGTTCTGCAGGTTGCCGCGATCGCTCCGCATCTTGGCTTGATAAGCATCGAAGCCGCGGGCCTTCTCCAGATAGAGCGCCTGCATGTAGGTGCCGATCCCTTCGTGGATCCACATGTCCTTCCAATCGCGATTGGTGACCAGGTTGCCCCACCATTCATGGCTGAGTTCGTGGTGGTGCAACCAGTCGTAGCCGTCGTCCTCCAACCGATAATGGTTGCCGTACGCGATGATCGACTGGTGTTCCATACCGAGGTGCGGGGTTTCGACGACGCCGTACTTCTCATTCCGAAACGGGTATGGACCGCAGACCTCCTCGAGGTGACGCAAGTGGCGAAGGAAGTGCGGAAATGCATCCTTCGCCTTCTGCTCACTCTCCGGCAAGGCGAAGAACCAAGCGGGAGTCTTCGTGCCGTCGATGCACGTGTAGGTGTCCTTCAGGATGACGTACGGCGCGATGTTGAGGGCGACGCAGTACGGGTTGATCGGGTTGGCGATGTGCCAATGGAAGGTGCGGAGTTCGCCTTCTCTTCGGTCCTCGCGCAGCGTTCCGTTGGCAGCGACGACCAATTCGCTCGGCACGGTGACGATCAGGTCCATCGTGTCCGGTTCGTCATCCGGCTGGTCCTTGCAGGGCCACCACAGGTCGGCGCCTTCGCCCTGGCAGGAGGTGGCGATCCACGGCGCACCGTCGCGAGTGGTCGACCAAGTGAAGCCGCCGGTCCACGGCGGGTTCTTGGCGACCAGTGGCGCTCCGGCGTAGCCGACCTGCACGCGGAGTTCGGCGCCCTCGATCACCGCCTCGGGGAGATCGATCCAGACGCGAAGGTCCTCGTGTTCGAACTCCGCCTCGCGCTCGCCGACGAGGACCTTGGTGACCGTGAAGGCTTCGTCGAGGTCGAGTGCGATCCGCTGCGTGGCCTTCAGCGCCCGCGCAGTCATCGTCAGTGCCCCGACGATCGACTTGGCCTTCGGCTCCACGACGAGTTCGAGCTGGTAGTGCGAGACGTCGTAGCAAGTCTGTTCGGGGATAGGGGTGCCACCGGAGACGTTGCGTTGCGCGACCGCACCCGCGGCAAGGAGTAGACCGGCGACGAAGAACCTGGACCTGAGCATGACGGGGAATCCTTACGCCTCTCTGGGCGGACTGCGAGGGGGCATACGTTCCTTCGGTGTCGCAGTCGGGTTAACCTGGACGGAATCCATGCTCCGATCCGCCCGCTCGCTGAGCCCAGTTCTCTTGGCCGCGCTGTCCGCGCTGCTCTCCACCACGCCGCTCGCGTCCCAGGAGGGCGAGAAGCCCAAGCCCGGCTACACCGACACCCCGATCATTCCTGGTCAGAAGTGGCGTGTGCACGACCCGGAGCGGCCGTATCCACCGGTCGTCGATCCCGGTCCTGCGACCGGCCCAGCACCGGTTCCCGCGGACGCGGTGGTCCTCTTCGGCGGAGCCGCGGAGCACTTGGCCCGGTGGCGCTCCGGCAACGGTGACGCGCGTTGGGAGGTCGTCGACGGTGCGATGCAAGTGAACGGCACCGGAGACATCCACTCCAAGGAGACCTTCGGGGATTGCCAACTCCATGTGGAATGGGCCACACCGGCCGAGGTGCGCGGTGAGTCACAGGGGCGCGGCAATTCCGGGGTGTTCTTCTTCGGGCGCTATGAGGTCCAAGTGTTGGACAGCCATGGCAACGCGACGTATCCCGACGGCCAGGCCGCGGCGTTGTATGGCCAGTTCCCTCCGGACTTCAACGCTTGTCGTGCGCCGGGGGAATGGCAGACCTACGACATCATCTTCCGCGCACCGCGCTTCAACGACGATGGTTCGTTGCAGTCACCGGCGATCGTGACCGTCTTCCACAACGGAATCCTGGTGCACGATCATCGTGCGATGTTGGGTCCCAGCGGCCATCGCAGCGTGCCCAAGTACTCGCGACACGCTGCGGAGGGGCCGATCAAGTTGCAGGACCACGGCAACCCGGTGCGCTTTCGCAGCATTTGGGCGCGCCGACTCTGACCGACCGCTGTCGGCAACGGGCCGGCAGTGCGTTCCAGCGGCTGAGTCCTTCACTTCTCGGGTGCGATGATGCGTCGCGCCCAAGCGAGCGTCGCTTGCGCGCAGTTCTCCTGAGCGATCGCCATCCCACGAGCGATCGACTCCGGTCGGGTATCGCTGAGGCCCACGCTCTCGCGTAGGAGCGTGTTGTGCGCCTTGCCGGCTTGGTCGAGGACGCACTCCCACGCGACGACTGCCGCAGCAGGCTCGGTGAGTGTCGCTTCGTAGGCGCGCAGCGTTACCCGAAGTTTGGCCTCGCCACTGCGTTCGGCGAAGCCGCGTTCTCCGAACAGGGCCTGTCGAAGGCTCTGCTCCACGAACACACTGGGTCGCGAGATCCAACGATTCTGTTCGTCGGGGAATACTTCGACGTCGGAACTTCGCAGCAGCATGCGCTCGTCGATGTGCGCGTCGGAACGAAGGTTGGCGAGTTCCAGGCCCACCTCCGCGATCGGAGCATCCACGGGGTCGGATGTCGAATCGCCTGCGGCAGTCACCGAGCCGGCCGGCAGGAAGTATCGGATCGAAGGTGCCGATCCGGGTGAGAGGCATGCGGTGAGAAGCAGCGAGCCGGAGAGAGCGACGCCGACGGTTGCGAAGGGAGTGCGGCGAGCGATTCGATTTCGTGTCATCGGCGGCGCGGATCGGCGGCGGCTTCGCGACCGCGGAGCAGCGCTCCAGGGTCACGTTCCAGGAGTTCGGTCAGTTGACGGAAGGCATCGGCTGCTTGGCGCAGTGCGATCAGCGTGTCGGATGCGTCGTCGGTGAACGGTTGGAGACCATCCGCGGCACGGCGAAGGGATGCCGTCAGTGCGGGGATTCCGGCGTCGCGCACCGCAGCCTCGATCTGCGAGGTGAGTGAGTGCACGTCGGCGGACAGTCTCGCGAGCACGCCGTCGTCCTTGCGCAGATCCCTGGCGAGATCCCTCAACTCGACACTGGCATCCGTTGCCGCGGCGATCGTCTCGACCGTCTCGCCGTAGACCTTTGGCCAATCGAACGAGGTGATTGCTCGCCGCGTGTCCTCGAGCGTCGCGCGCAGGACGTTCATGGTCTCACCGACCTCAGCGCCTTGCAGCGATACGTGCACTTCCTCGGTCAGCGCTTCCAGCGACACGATGAGTTGAGGCACTGAGACCAGGAGGTCTTCGACTCCGCGCTCGAAGGTCTTCTGTGACGACGGCACCGAGTGCAGCGTGTTGCCTTCGATCTCGAACGGGTATTGGGGGATGGGGTAGCGCGAGATGTCGAAGAAATCGGTCTGGAGAAACGCAACGCCGGTGACGAAGGAGCGCTCGATGCGGGCACGCAGACCATAGGGAATGAGAACAGCGCGTGGATCCGGGTCTTCGGGATCGCGCAGTCCAATCTCCTCGAGCTTCTGCACGTCGATCGACATCTGCACGGCCAGGTGATGGCGATCGGTGGCCGCGCGGATGTCGCTGATGTTGCCGATGGTCATGCCCCGAAATCGCACTGGGGAACCGATCTCGAGACCGGTGACCGGTTCGTCGAAGTAGCTGATCGCGGTGAAGCTGGCCTGGCGGAACTTCTTCGCGCCGAACCAGAATGCGAGCGCGAGCATCGTCGCGAGTCCCACGACGACGAACAGTCCGAGCTTCCAATGATTGGTGGGGGACACGAAACCTCTCACGCACTCCGCGGAAGACGATGGAAGAATGCGCGGATGCGAGGATCGCTCGACTCGTCGCGCAAGACCTGTGGACTGGCGTCGGCGATGATGCCGCCTGCCTCGCGATCGAGCACGATGCAGCGGGTCGCGACGGTGAGGATGCTCTCCATTTCGTGCGACACGAACACGATCGTCACGCCGAGATCCTGGTTGAGTGTGAGCATCAGTCGATCGAGTTCCGCCGAGGTGATGGGGTCGAGTCCTGCCGAAGGTTCGTCGAGGAACAAGAGCCCCGGTTCGAGCGCGAGCGCCCGAGCGATGCCGGCCCGCTTGCGCATGCCGCCCGAGACTTCTGCCGGGAGGTGGTTCTCGAAGCCGCCCAGCCCGACGAGCCGAAGCCGTGCGTAGGCGACCTCCTCCATGGCGGCGCGGCTGAGCGAAGTCCAGCGTCGCAACGGTAGCGCGACGTTCTCGAGCAAGGTCTCGGAGCCGAAGAGCGCCGCGGATTGGAACAGCACTCCCGCTCTGGGCGGTTCTTCATCGCTGAGGGTCGGCGCCGAACCGGCGATGCGCACGCTGCCGGCCAGCGGCGCTTCGAGGCCGATCAGATGGCGCAGAAGAGTGGACTTTCCGCAGCCGCTCCCGCCGAGGATCGCGAATCGTTCGCGGGACTCCACGCGAAACGTCATGCCCGAGAGGATCGCCTTGCCGCTCCAGCCGACGCTGAGATCCTGAACTTCGATCATCCGCGCAGCGCGTTGAAGGTAATGGAGAGCAGCGCGTCCGCCGCGACCAAGTGGAAGATGATGGTCACGACCGCCGAGGTCGTGGACAAGCCGACCCCCGCCGCGCCACCGCGCGCTGCCAGGCCGCGCTGACACGCGATGAACGTCGCGATCATCGCGAAGACCAAACTCTTGGTCAGGCCTTCTGCGACGTCGAGACTCCGCACGGCGAGCGCCAGTTCGTTCCAGTAACCGATCGGAGTCAAGTCCAGGCGGATCATGCCGATGAGCATCCCGGCGAGGATGCCGATCGCCATGCCAAGCGCGGTGAGGATCGGTGCCACCAGCGCGAGCGCGACGACGCGCGGCAGCACGAGATGACGCTCGGGGTCGATGCCGAGGGTGCGCAGGGCATCGATCTCTTCATTGACGCGCATCGTTCCAAGCTCGGCCGCGAACGCGGCACCGGATCGGCCGGCCACGAGAATCGCGGTGATCAGCGGCGCCAGCTCCCGCGTGAGTGACAGCCCCACCAGATCGGCGAGCAGCTGGTTCGCGCCGAATCGTTGGAGCTGCTCCGCCGCCTGAAGCGCCACGATCAAGCCGATGAGGAAGTTGATCATCAGCACGATCGGCACGGCATCGGCGCCGGCGCGTTCGATCAGGCGTGGGACTTCCCCCCAGTTGAGGCTGCGGGGGTTGCGCAGCACACGGAAGAGCGCGAAGACCAGATCGCCGGAGTAGACCAACACGCCGCGGAAGCCGCGGACGAGATCCATGGTGGTGGCGCCGATCTCCGCCAGAACCGGGGTCTCACGGGGGGCATCCTTGAGGCAGGAGAACTCACTTGGGCAGCGATAGAGGTCGAGCAGCCGTTGGGTCTGCGGTCGTGGATGCAGGAACTCGATGCGTCGCCCCCCGCGCGCGGCGTCGGCCCGCAGCGCCAGCAGCCAGGCCGCGCCGGCGCCGTCGATGCGTTCGATTCCCGACAGGTCGAGCGATTCGAGGTCGGGGTTTGCACGCACCGCCTCTCGCAATTCGGCCCAACTCGGCTGGCCGTCGTTGAGCACGAGGCGGCCGCGGAGCAGGAGGCGGCGCGCGTCGGCCGTCCGTTCCATCGCGAGCGAACCGGTCATGCGAAGCGTCACAGTGTGCAGTCCGCTGCGACCGCGGGGAAGCCGATTCCGTCGTGGCTCGCCCAGACTCTTCGCGAACGTCTGCTGCGATCGCCGCAACTCGCGCCCGGCGGCGTCGCTACGTCGGCTCCTCCCTGGCAGCGTAGCTACGGCTACGCTTCGGTCGTCGCCGAACGGAGCTCCTTGCCGGGCATCGACCTGCTGCGATCTCGCGACGACGTTCACGCATGGTCCGAGCTAGGATCTGGGCGAACCGATGACTCGCAAGGCGACTGGGTATCTCCACGGTTTCACCGCGACCGAACAGGACCGCCTGATCCGTCAGGCGCGGCAACTCGAGCCGCACATCCACGACCAACTTCCGTTCCGGCGCTCGCACGAGCTCCTCGAGATCGGCTCCGGAGTGGGGGCTCAGACTTCGATCCTCTTGCGCTACTTCCCCGAACTGCAGGTCACGGGGATCGATCGCTCGAAGGAGAACCTCGCCCGGGCGAGGACCTATCTCGTCACCCAGCCATGGGCGACCGATCGCTACACCTTCGAAGAGGGCGATGCGGCGTCACTTCCGTTCGAAGCCGGTCGATTCGATGCCGCGTTCCTCTGCTGGATCCTGGAGCACGTGGGCGAGCCGATGCGCGTGTTGTCGGAGGCTCGCCGAGTGCTCCGCGCCGGCTCACCGGTGGTGTGCACGGAAGTGATGAACGCCAGCTTCTTCGTCGACCCCTATAGCCCGCACACCCTGGACTTCTGGCGCGCGTTCAACGATCACCAACTCGAGATCGGCGGCGATCCTTTCGTCGGCGCCAAGCTCGGCAACTTGCTCCAGGCAGTCGGCTTTCGCGACGTGGTGACGACGGTGAAGACCTTCTTCCTCGACAACCGCGCCCCCGGGGAGCGCGCAGAGATGCTGGCCTACTGGACGGAGTTGCTGTTGAGCGCCGCGCCCGGCTTGCTCGAGACCGGCAAGATCGCCGAGGCAACCGTGCGCGGAATGGAGGAAGAACTCGCGATCGTCGGGCGCGACCCCAACGCGGTGTTCTTCTATTCCTTCGTGCAAGCGCGTGCGCGCGTGTGGTGAAGGCGGCGACTGGGTTGCTGCCTCGTCCCTGCGCCTCCCGCGCCGTGACTCACGCCCCACAAGGTGGGCGATTCTCGCCGCAGCGGCCGCAGAACGGCTCAGCACTTGCCTCGCTCGCGCTGTCGCCGCGCACCGCAAAGGTGGTCAGCTCACGCTCGGTCTTATCCGAGTTGCACTGCGGGCACCGGACCGCGGTCGCCACCTCGGCTTCGCGAGCGGACATCAGCTCCTCGAAACCGTGGCGGCAGGAATCACAGCGATAGCGATAGAGCGGCATGGTGTGGTCGAGATCAGCGGCCGATGACCGCCTGCAGTCCGTCGCTGGTGCGGAAGCCCAGCGCGTTCACGTTCGGATCGGCGATCATCGCCTGATGGTAGAGCCGAATCCCCAGCGCGGCACCCGACACCGGCATCGCGTAGCGAAAGCTCGCTTCTGCGGTCGCGGTCGCCGTCGACGACAGCGACAGGTCAGGACTGACTTGAAGGAAGCAGCCCTCTCCTCCGAACGCGGCGAGCGACAGCGGCAGCCGTGTGCCGGCGACGAACTGGTTCGAGAAGCCGAGGAACAGGATCACCGGCGAGAGGGGACTCGCGCCGCTCAGGTCGACCCCGAAGGTCGTCCCGAGCGCCGGAGTTCCGAACGGTTCGAGAAGCCCGCGGGCGCCGTTCCCAAACGCGGTGTGGAAGCCGAACACGGTCGCGATCCCGCGACCGACGGTGCCGCTCGTGGCCATGGGATTGTTGGCGAACACGGTGACCGCGTTGCTGCCGAGCTCGGCGTCGAGCGGGTAGTTGACTGGGCCGCCACTCGTCGCGCCGCCGAACACCTGGAGGTCGAGCATCAGGCTGTGCGCGACGCCTCCCTGGAACGGATCGAAGACGCGGGCGAAGGGTCGATCGAAGGGTAGTACGACGTCGAAGTTTCCAGCGTCGGTCGGCGGCGCAGCGAACGCCGGCAGCGCGAAGCTACGTCTTGCGATGACCGTGCTGACCAACCGTCCGTAGTTCTGTGCGAACGACGGCGAAGCGGTTGCATTCCGAGCCTCGGTCTGCGAGAGGGTCAGCGCGAGATCGACGACCGTACGCTGCCACGAACTCGTGCTCTCGTCGCGCCGGAAGCCGATGCCCTTCGCCGAGAACGCGGAGGCGAGGCCCGGCGTGTCGATCCACTGCAACACGCGATGTGGCTGACCGCCGAACAAGACGTTGCTCGATCCGTTGCTGAACCCGCTCGCCGCACTCACCGGCTCGATCCCGATCGCGCGCGACAGCACCGGTCGCGGGCCTTCACATGGTTCGCCGAACTTCGCGATGGTCGGGCGCACACTGCGGGCCAGTGCGAATCCGAATCCCTGCGACAGACGGCCGGTCTCGAATTGGACTGCCGTCACCTCGAGCGTGAGCGTCCCGGTCTGGTCGATGGCGAAGATCGCCGCTTCGATCGTGTCGAACTCGCCGTCGGAGCTGGCGATTTCCTGGCCATTGAGGACCACACGCAATCGCAAGTTCGCCCATGAAGTGGACGTCGTGTTGCGCCGCGACCACGCGACCGCAGCGCTCCAGGTCTCGCCGCGGTTCACTTGCTGCGACGCGCTCCAGGTGCGCGCGAGGGAATCCACTGCGCCGCGGCGAATCTGGCCGGGGAGTCGGCCCTGCGCGAGGTCGACGAGTCGGTCGTCACGCAGGTAGCCGAAGCCGAGACCACGCTCGTTCGGTGCGTTGTTCTCCGCCGCGGAGTCGAGGGTTGCCACCAGCGCGGCGCGGGCCTCGTCTGCCGTTGCCGTGCTCACCGAGCGGAACAACGCGAGTGCGCCTGCGACCTGCGGCGCGGAGTACGAAGTGCCGCTTCTCAGCACGCTGGCGCCTTCTTGGTCGGCCGACGGCATGGTGATCAGATCGCCGTTCGCGACACAGGTTGGATAACGTCGCCCGCCGAGTCCCGGCGAGATCAGCGGCCCGCGGGCACTGAATGCGCTCATCGCATGCGTGTCATGCTGCACGGAACCGACCGACACGATGTTGGTGGCCCCTTGATAGAAGCTCTGCGCGCTGGGATCGTTGCCCGCCATTGCGCAGATCGCGATGTCGGCGACTTCGGCGCAAGCGTCCATCGCGGCTTGTTCCGGAGAGAGTGGATCCGAAGTGCCGTCGTAGGAGATCACGGCGACGCGGATCCCGAGCGCCGCGGCGTCGATTGCACAAGTCTGCCAAGCTTGGACCATCGACGACAACTCGGTCGCGCCGTTCTGTAGGTCGGGTAGCGAGTAGCCTACGAAGCGGGCTTCCGGAGCATGGCCATCGTCAGCCGACACGCTGTTGTTCCACCGTGCACCGGCGGCGACGCCGGCCACGCGTGTACCGTGATCGATGATGTCGCCGGCGGGCTGGGCACCGATCTGTCGGTTGGCGAGAATGCGAGAGCCCCCGATTCCGCCGCCGGGATTGCTGGGATTGCCGCCGGGGTAGAAGGTTCGGTGCGGACGCCCGATCCCGTTCATGTCGACGTCGAGTCCGCTGTCCACGATCGCGATCGCCACGCCGCTGCCGCGGATGCCGCGGACGTTGACGCCGTCCGAGTTGTGATTCTGGAAGTCTGTCGACAACAGGATCGGCAGCGTTCGCCCGGCGTCACCCATCTCGCGCTGCGAGTTCTCCACGACCCTTTGGACCTCGGGGCGAGCGAGAAGATCGGACTCGGCGGCTGGCCCGATTTCGACCTCCACGGCATCGATGATCCAGAAGTGCCGGATCACTTTACCGCCGGAGTCCTCGATCGCTTTGCAGAGGGACGCACGGCGTGCCACGGTCTCGGCCTCCAGATCGGCGACGGCTTGGCGAGTCGCGTTGGTGGAGTCGATCGGTGACAGGCGAGCCGCGATCACCGAATCCAGCGACGGGCGAGTGCCGGTCAGCATGATGATTCGGGAGGACGTCGGACGCTTTCGCGGGGAAGATTCGATGCCGTCTTGGGCCAGCAACGACACGGCCATGGCGCCGGCCATCACGGCCGACACGCAGGTTGCGTAAGTCATGAAGAATCGCTTCGAGTTGAGTCTGGATGGCTCGCGTGTGTCGGCGGTGGCAGTCTAGTCCACGGCCACGCGTGGTTTCGCCCCGAATGACACTTGCGGACGAGCGGATTGCCGGTATCGCCCCAGGTTCTCGAGGTGCGAGCGATTTTCGGAATTCGAGTACACTCCCGCGGGTCCTTTGTCGCTTCTCCTCTCATCCCCATGAAACACTCGCTCCTGCTCACTGCTTTGGCGGCCATGCTGCCCATCGCGGCCGCGTCAGCCCAAGACCCCACGGAGGTCAAGGGCTTCGACACGCCAGGTATTCCGATTCAACCGGAGTTCTGGCCGGCCCAGCCCACACTCGACATCCCGGTTCCGCCGGGTCCGCTCGTCGGCGGTCTGCCGCCTCATGCGGCGCCGGCGATCCCAGACGGCGCCCCCGTCCCCGGCCCGAACACGCCGCCTTCGATGGACATCTCTGCCGATGCCCCGCAGCCCACGGGGACCGGCGCGTTCACCTACTTCCAGAACCGAGTGGTCAAGCCGACCGGCGCGTCCACCTCGAGCACTGGTGAGCCTTCGGTTGCGCTGGCGCAAGACACCGTGTGGCAGACCGGCAACTGGTACGCCGCCCGCTCCCTCGACAACGGCGAGACTTGGGCTTACGTCAGCCCCTACTCGCGCTTCGGTGCGATCGACGGCGGCTTCTGCTGTGACCAGCGGATGTATTACGTCGATTCCTCCGACATCGCGGTGTGGCTGCTTCAGTACAGCTACAGCTCGACCTCGCAGAATGGCTCCTACCGCATCGCGGTAGCCAATGGTCGGGCAGACCTGGCTGCGGGGAGCAGCGGCAGTTGGACCACGTGGACCTTCAACCCCCAGAGCTTCGGCTTCGCCGCCGGTAACTGGCTGGACTTCCCGGACATCGCCCAGGGCGGTGACTGGCTCTACGCCTCGGCCAACGTCTTCAGCGCCGGCGGCTCGTATGTCGGATCCGTGATCTGGCGCATGGAGATTGCCGATCTCGCCGCCGGCTCCGCGTTGAGCTTCGCCTTCCTCACCAACTCGACGATCGACGGCGCGACCTATCGGATCGCCGATCGTCCGTCCACCGACGACCGCTGCTACTTCGCCGCGTTCGACACCACGACGAGCGTGTTCGTCTACTACTACACGAACACGGGGACGTGGAGCCGTGTCAGTCGGACCGTGGGCTCTTGGACCAACGCCACCGCTTCCTGCCCCGGCCCCGATGGTCGCGATTGGTGCGGCCGTGTCGTCGGCCGATTCCGCGGCGCGTTCAGCACCCCGACACAACTCGGGTTCGTCTGGACCAGTGCGGGGAACGGCGGAAGTCGTCCGTTGCCATACACTCGCATCGCTCGGTTCACGGCGGATACCAACCGCACGTTGATCGGCGAGCAGGACATTTGGAATTCGACGCTCACCTGGGCCTACGGCACGGGTCGCGGGAACAGCTCGGGCGACGTCGGCATGGTCTTCGCTCTGGGCGGACCGTCCACCTACGTCCGCTCCACGTCGACGATCTACGACAGCTACCAGCCCTTCGGTGGCTCGACGACGACGACCTCGATGAACACCGGCACGCACGGTCCAAGCAGCAATCGTTGGGGTGACTACTTCGACGTGCACCTGCACCCGACGTACAACCGGACCTTCATCGGCACCGGCATGGCGCAGAACGGCGGGACCGGTGGCGCCGACAATGATCCGCGTTACGTCTGGTTCGGTCGCAACGACTTCGAGCCGACCTGGGTCAACCTCCTGGTCGAGTCCACCGGGGTCGCCGGCGTGCCGATCACGCTGAGCGTGACTTCGCTCGACGGACTGAAGGATGGCAATACCAACTTCAGCCGTCGCTTCGCGCCGAGTCAGGGTTACGCGGTCACCGCGCCGGCGAGCGTCGTCTCGGGTTCCGTCACCTACTCGTTCGAACGTTGGGCGACGAAGGCCGTGGCCACGAGCACGACCTACGTGCTGCAACCGATCGGCGAGCTGACCTACGACACGACGTCGATCGGCGGTTCAGACGACCTCGCCGAAGCTCGCTACAAGATCCGTCGCACCCTGACCGTGAACTCCTCGAACCCGAGCTCGGGTGTCGCGATCACGATCAGCCCGACCGACATCAACGGCAACGGCAACGGCACGACCGGCTTCACGCGCTTCTACCGCGATGACGAAGTGGTCACGCTCACGGCTCCGGCCGCGATCGGTCCGGATCCGTTCCGTCGCTGGGTCGTCGGTCGCACGATCTACCCAGAGGGGCAGAACTCGATCAACCTGACGATGACCGGCAACCTGACCGCGACTGCCCAATACTGGGACTTCGTCCAAGGTAGCTGGAACTCGATCGGCGCGGGCTGTGTCGGCGGCAACCGACAGGTGCCGGTGCACACGATCGTCCAGGCTGGCAACAACTACGTGCAGGGAACGCCGATGACGTTCCGCTGCACGGGTGCGCCGGCCAGTTCTGGCGGCGTGTTGCTCTTCGGCTTCAGCACGACCAACTGGGGCGCGTTCGTTCTTCCGCTGGATCTCTCGATCATCGGCGGTAACGGGTGCGTGCTCTACCACGACGTCGTCGTCACGGAAGGCGCCAACTCCTCGGCTGCGGGTGTGGCTGCCTACAACCTGACGATCCCGGTCGAGCCGGCCTTGGTCGGTGCGCCGTCCTACACGACGTTCAGCTTCATCGATCCGCTCGCGCCGCGTCCGCTTCCGCTGACCTACAGCAACGCGGTTCGCCTCCTGCAGGGCGGCTACAACTGAGTCCAAGATCGACTCAGTGACGTCTGAGCGTGCTTAGCGCGACGATCATGCGAGTGCATGGTCGTCGCGCTCGCGCGTACCGGACCCTACGTTATTCTCCTCTTCCCAGCCGTCGTCATCATGACCCAAGACATCGCATCGCTATCTCGTCGCCTCGATCGACTCGAACGAAGTAATCGGACGCTGCGTCGGGGACTTGCGACTTCGCTCACTGCGCTCGCTGCTCTTCTCGCGGTCGCCGCGACGTCCGAGCACTCCAGTCGAAGCACCGCCGAGCTGAACGTGCAGGAACTGTCGGTGAAGAAGCTCGAACTCCTCGACTCCGCCGACAAGCCGCGGGCTCGACTGGCGATGGACGGCGCCAACAAGGCTGCGCTCACGATTCTCGACTTGGACGGCAAGCCGCGGATCGAACTGAGTTGCGACGACCTCAATGCGCTGTTCCTGCTGAAGGACGAGAAGCTCAAGAATCGCGCCGGCATCGCGGTCGACTCCTTCCCGCACCTGATGCTGCATGACGCAGACCAGAAGCCGCGCATCCATGCCTCCGTCGGTATCAGCGGCGCTCCGTCGATCGTGCTCCTCGATCGTAGCGGGAGTTTCAACGGCGGCATGGGGCTGAACGGCTCCGGCAAGCCCTGGGTCAAACCGCTCATCGAGTTGGAGTCGGATGCGCCGGATTCGAAGAAAGACGGCGAACAGAGCAGCGGGAAGTGATTGCCCGCGGCCGCGAGCTCGGTCTCATGGCCCGGACTCTTCGTGAACTCCTGCTGCGATCGCAGCAGACGTTCACGAATAGTTCGGGCTAGGGCTGCGCTTCGGTCGTCGTCTGACGCAGCTCCTTTCTGGGCATCGACCTCCGTCGATCTCCCGACTGGTCCAGGCTAGCTCAAGAGGGCATCGACGACTCGGCCGTGCACATCCGTGAGTCGGTAGTCGCGGCCCTGGAAGCGATAGGTGAGTCGTTCGTGATCGAAGCCGAGTTGATGGAGAAGGGTCGCCTGTAGGTCGTGGACGTGGACGCGACCTTCCACGACGTGGTAGCCGAATTCGTCCGTGCTCCCGTGAACGAGACCGCGCCGGAAGCCGCCGCCCGCGACGAACAGGGAGAAGGCGTGTGGGTGGTGATCGCGTCCGAGAAAAGTGCTGCCGTTGCGTTCTTCGTTCATCGGCGTGCGTCCGAACTCTCCGCTCCAGACCACGATCGTCTCCTCGAGGAGACCGCGGGCATCGAGGTCGTGGATGAGTGCGGCGATCGGCCGATCGGTCTCGCGACACTTCTTTGGAAACTGGGTGACGAGGTCGTCGCTGGTCGCCGTGCCGTGTCCGTCCCAACCCCAGTCATAGAGTTGCACGAAGCGAACTCCGGCTTCTACCAAGCGCCTTGCCATCAGACAGTGATTCGCGAAGCTGGGTACACCGGGCTTTGCACCGTAGGCATCCAGCGTGGCAGCAGTCTCGCGGGTGAGGTCGCACACGCCCGGCACCGACATCTGCATGCGGTACGCCAGTTCATACTGCGCGATGCGTGTCAACGTCTCGGGATCGCCATGCTGAGCGTGAGCCATGGCGTTCAGTTCTCCGATTACGTCCAGGCTCGCGCGGCGTGCACGGCGCGTGACTTCCGGCGGGTCGGCCAGGAACAAGACCGGCTCACCGCTGCTTCGAAGTTCGACGCCCTGGTGAACGGTCGGCAAGAAGCCTGATCCCCAAAGGCTGCGTCCGCCGCTGGGCACCTTGCCGCCCGAGACCATCACGACGAAGGTCGGGAGATCGCGATTGAGAGCGCCGAGTCCATGACTGATCCAGGCTCCCGTACTCGGCCGCCCGAGCCGCGCAGAACCGGTCTGCAGAAAGAGCTGTGCGGGCGCGTGGTTGAACTGATCGGTCACCATCGACCGCACGATCGTGAGTTTGTCGACCACACTGCCGATGTGCGGCAAGAGATCGACCACCATGGCGCCGCTGTCCCCGCGCGGCGAGAACGTGTGTGGTGACGCCAGCAGCTTCGGCGTCCCCTTGATGAAGGCGAAGCGCTCGCGCTCCAGGAATTCCTTCGGGCATTCCTTGCCGTTCCACCGGTCCAACGCCGGCTTGGGATCGAAGGTATCGAGCTGCGATGGCGAACCTGCCATGTGCAACCAGATGACGCTCCGCGCGCGAGGCACGTGGTGCGTCTTGCCCGCGAGATCTAGGGCGTTCGTGGCGATGGCGCCAAGGCCGAGGGCGCTTCGCCGAAAGAGTTCGCGCCGCGTGAGGCAGGCTGCTGCTTCAGATTGGGGATCGATCATCGGACGACCAGGAATTCATCGAGATTGAGCAACACGCTCGCTGCGGCGAACCAAGCATCGTCGACCGACGGATGGTCGAACAGGTGCTCGAGCCGATCGATCTCGCCTGCAGTCGGGCGGCGCGACAGGCACAGGCGGAATCCGAACTCGAGTCGATCCCGACGCGAGGATCCGTCGTGGTTCGCCATCCTCTGTCCGAGCACCCGCGCGCACTCGACGAAGACCGGATCGTTCAGGGTGACCAATGCCTGTAGTGGCGTGTTCGTTCGCGAACGCTTGACGACGCAGAACTCGCGGCTCGGGGCGTCGAAGCTCGTCATGGACGGGTAGGGGCTGGTGCGTCGCCAAAAGGTGTAGAGCGATCGTCGATGCGCATCTTCGCCGGGACTCGTTTGCCAGCGGTCCCCACTGTAGACGATGCTCCAAACGCCATCGGGTTGATGCGGCATCACACTCGGGCCGAAGCGCTTCGTGGACAGCAATCCTGCCACCGATAGCGCGCTGTCACGAATCGCTTCGGCAGGCAAGCGGAACGCCGGCCCGCGGGCGAACCAGCGATTCCAGCGATCGATCTCGAGGGCCGACGGATCGACGGTGGAACTGCGCTTCCACGCCTGCGACGTCACGATGACGGCGAGCAGGTGCCGCAGTCGATAGCCGCCATCGCGGAACTCGGCGGCGAGCCAATCGAGCAAGTCCGGGTGACTCGGCGGTTCGCCCTGCGTCCCGAACTCCTCGGTGGTGACGACGAGTCCGCTGCCGAAGAGCTGCTCCCAGATCCGATTGACGAACACGCGCGCCACGAGCGGATTGGCCGGCGAAACGATCCACTTGGCGAGACCGAGGCGGTTCCGCGGCAGCGAAGGGTCGAACTCATGCAGGAATGCGGGAGTCCCGGGCTCCACGGTATCGCCGGGTCGGAGGAAGTTGCCGCGCTCGTGGATTCGAGTCCGTCGCCGTCGCTCTGCGGGAAGTTCCCGCATCACCAGGGTCGTAGCCGGGCGAATCCGCGCGCGCTCCTCGAGAAGAGAATCGAGCGACTGCTTGGTGACGCGAGCGCGCGGTGAAGTCTCGCGGCAAGCTTTCACCAGCGATGCCTCTGCTTCCGTGCTCCGCTCGGTGGGGTGGCTTGCGAGCGCACTCGCGATCCGAGGATCGACACCATGATCGAGTGAGCGAAAGTAGAACCCTGCCGGTCCGCCGCCGTTGACGATTTCCAGATACAGCCAGGACGTGCCGGCGGGCAACTCGACGAACACGCGTTCTTGGTCGGGTTGTGCGGCGCGCGTGACCTTTCGCTCGAACACGACGCGGTCATTGCACTGCACTCGGATCGCGTCATCGCTGCCCAACGAGAGGACCAAGGTCCCCGCGGCCGCGGTCTCGACTCGTCGGCGCAGCAGATGCGAGGTCGCCGCACCGACGAGATCGGTGTGGACGGTGCCATCCACCCAGTCCGACCGCGTCTCCCAGGTCGGAGCACTCGCGCTCGAGATCTCCGGCAACCGCGATTGATTCCATGCCGAATCGAAGTCTGCGGCAGGCTTCCCGCCGGCGTACTCCCACGTCGAGAACCTCACGGCCATCCGTCGGAATGCCTCGATCTGCCCGCGAGTTCGCGCTTCCCAAGCACTTCGCTCCGCGGAGGAGACCGGTGCGTCGAGTTCCTGCCGCAGTGCCGCAATCCGTGCGTCGAGAACTTCGATCTGTTGTCGCTCGGTAGGCGTCGGCACCGTGATGGTCGGTGCTTCGTCGCCACGGTCGCTGTCCATCGACTGGTCGAAGAATGCGAACAGACGATAGTACTCGCGCTGCGAGATGGGATCGTACTTGTGATCGTGACACTGCGCGCACGACATGGTGGTCGCGAACCAGACGTCGAAGGTCGTGTTGACGCGGTCGACTACGGCCGCGACTCGAAACTCCTCGTCATCGGTCCCGCCTTCATCATTCGTCATCGTGTTGCGATGGAACCCGGTCGCGATGATGTCGGCGTCGGTCGGTGCGTCCAGCAGGTCGCCGGCCAACTGCGCGATCGTGAAGCGATCGAAGGGCATGTCCTCGTCGAAGGCGCGGATGACCCAGTCGCGGTAGGGCCAGATGCTTCGACGATCGTCCTTCTCGTAACCGCGCGTATCCGCGTAGCGGGCGAGGTCGAGCCACCATGCCGCCCATCGTTCGGCGAACGCTGGTGACTGCATCGCCTCGGCCAACGCCGCGTCGAACCACGTCTCTTCGGCTCCGGCTTCGGCACGGGCGATGGAGACCAACGGTGCGGGGAGCCCACACAGTTGAAGCCACAGCCGTCGGACCAGGACCGCGCGATCCGCGATCGATCCAAGAGCGAGACCCAGGCGCGTCGCCTCGGCGGCGACGAAGTGGTCGATCGGGTGGCCTGACGATGCGGTCGCCGGTCGGCGGACGGCCTGCCAAGCCCAGTGCTCGGCCGACGACTGGGCGAGTCCGTAGCTCGGCAGGACAAGGCCGACGATGGCGAGCGAGGTGAAGGAGAGGGGGGCGGCGGGCCGTCGCATCGGTCGCGAGGATACCGGCCCGGCGGTCGGGTTGACCCGGCCCAGACTCGAGCGTCGGCGGGTGTGGTCGGTGCGGGGTGGCGCATCAGTCCGGCACCGGGGGCGGCCGAAGAGACTTCCGGAATGCGAGTGTCGCACGGGAGAACAGCAGGCTGATGCTCTCGCTCGAGCCAGCACAGGGGAGCGACGTGGATTGGCGATCGATCGTCCAGTTCGCCGATGCGATTGCGCCATCGCCGACGGTGATCACCGTTCTCACGATGGCGGCGCTCGCGGTGCTGGTGCTGTGTCTGTGGCGTCGCCATTGTGAGCTTCGCGCGATCGGCTCGACTCTCTCGCGGTGGGCGTGCGGCGATCTGGAGTCCGGCGTCGCGCCGTGCGCCGCCCGCGCGGGGCACCGAATGAACGTCGCGCTCCGCCGTTTGCGCTTACGGTTGTCGCACGCGAAGGTCGATTCCGAAGCGGCGGCGAGACACTTGGCCTCGATCGGGTGCGGAGCGGTGCTTGTCGATCGGGCGGGACGGATCGTGGCGGCCAACACGGCCTTCGAAGCCCTCGTCGGCGTCGCCATGATCGATCTGGGTGGGGTCTGCCTGACGTCGCTGTTGAGTGGTGCAGATGATCGTGACGGTTCCCTGCGAGGCCGTGACGCGCCCGCAGAAGTCGAGATCATCTCGAGCTCCGGCGATCGCGTCCCAGCGCTCCTGTCCGTCGCCGCGGATACGACGGAGCCGAGCGGTGGTCGATTGCTTTGCGTCGTGCAGGAGACGCGACGGGTTCACGAGGTCGAAGCTCGGCTGCACCGGATCAACCTGCGACTGTGGCTGTTCAATGAGATCACCCGGCTCGCTCTCGGGGCGCGTGATCTGCGAACGACGCTGGATCACATCGTGGAGACGATCACCGGAGCCGCAGGGTTCGCGGGCGCCGCAGTCGCGATCCACGATGCGAGGGATCACTCGCTCACCGTCTCGGCGTCACGAGGATTCGATCGCGCCGTGCCGGGAGCAAGAGAGCTGCGCGGTCGGACCGGTTCGCTGCTTTGGCCGATGCTCGCGCAACGCGAACCGATGATTCTCCACCTCTGGCCGGACTCTCTGGACCTGGAGGACTCGCTGCTCGGCCATATCCGGGGCTCGGCACTGGGAATGTTCCCGATGCGGGCTGGCGACCGGGTCCTGGGTGTGCTGGTGCTTCTGTCCGACCGTGAGTTGCAATCGGTCGAATCCTTCGGTCACGAGGGCGCCGAGTTGTCCCAACACGCGGCGGCACTGATCGACCAGCAGATCGCCAGCGAAGCACTCCAACGAACCAATGAGGAGTTCGTACTCGCGCGAATGGCCGCCGAGGACGCGAATCGGGCGAAGAGCGAGTTTCTTGCCAACATGAGCCATGAGATCCGGACGCCGATGACCGCGATCCTCGGATTCGCGGATCTCGTCGACGAAGACATCGGCGCCAGTCCGGAGACTCGCGAATTCGTTCAGACCATCCGCCGAAGCGGCGAGCACCTTCTCTCGATCGTGAATGACATCCTCGACCTGTCGAAGATCGAGGCAGGGCGCATGACGGTAGAGCGCGCCGAGTGCTCGATTCTCGACATCGTGCGCGAGGTCGTCGACATGTTTCAGCGTCGGGCAGGGAACAAGGCGATCCGCATGAAGCTGGAGCTCGAGTGGCCGCTGCCGCGGCGGATCTGCTCAGATTCCACGCGACTGCGACAGGTGATCGCGAACCTGGTCGGCAATGCGGTCAAGTTCACCGAGTCCGGCGAAGTGACCATCGTCGTCTCGCGCGATCCAATGGAGCCTCGTCGGATCTCTTGCAGCGTTCGCGACACCGGGATCGGCATGAGTGCAGGCGAACTGGCCGATGTCTTCAAACCCTTCTCGCAGGCGGATACGTCGCACACACGGCGCTTCGGCGGGACCGGGCTCGGCTTGGCGATTTCGCAACGCCTCGCGGCGCTCCTGGGCGGGAGCATCTCGGTGCGGAGCCGCAAGGGCTACGGCAGCACGTTCACTCTGACGTTCGACGGGGGCGAGATTGCGACGACGGATCTCGTTCGATCCGAGGCGGATCGCGCTCGTCGAGTCGGGAGTGTCGCGGTCGGTGTAACGAGCAACCATGGCGACCGCCTCGGTCGAGTGTTGCTGGCCGAGGATGGACCCGACAATCAACGGCTCGTTTCCCACCTGCTCCGCCGAGCGGGAGCCGAGGTGGACGTGGTCGAGAACGGCCAGGTCGCGGTCGATGTCGCACTGACCGCCGAATCGACCGGTCGGCCCTACGACGTCATTCTCATGGACATGCAGATGCCGATCCTCGACGGCTACTCGGCGACCCGCACGCTGCGCGAACGTGGCTATCGAGGACCAATCGTCGCACTGACTGCGCACGCGATGACCGGCGATCGCGAGAAGTGCTTGGCCGCCGGCTGCAGCGCATTCCTGACCAAGCCGATCGATCGCCGGGCGCTCGTCGATTGCGTGCGCGCACACTCCGCGTCGATGCAGAAGAACACCTGAGCGAGTGCGGCGCCGGTCCGGCTCAGCCGCCGGTGGATGTCTCGCACATCGGGCACGCGCCTTCGATGCCCTGGGTGCGCGATCGGAGGTCGACGACTCCGCGCCAGCCGAGCATCAGCGCGGCGATGAGCATCGCGGCACGCGCGACGCGAGCCATCCGCGCGGGACCGAGTCGTCGTTGGAGAGTGCCCAGTCGCCATTGGGCGAGCAGCATCAGCGGCGCGGCGCCGATCGCCAGACCGGCGAGCGCGATCGCTCCTTGGGCGGGTCCGCCGGAACCGAGGGCGGCGAGGCACGCTGCGTAGAGAACGCCGCAGGGCAGCAGCGGAGTCAAGGCGCCGAGCGCCAGCGCGCGAGTCGTCCCGTTGAGGGTTCCGACGCGACTCGTGAGCCGCCGTCCGACGTCGCCCAGAAGCGGCACCCTCAGGATGTGCTTGTCGAGGCCGAGCGCGAAGCCGAGCAGAAACACCGCGAGCGCGATCGCCAACCACGCGCCGCCACCCCCGAGTCGATCGGCTCCGACCGCCGCACCGAGGGCCCCCATGAGCGTGCCCAACCCCGCGTAGCTGACGATCCGAGCGGCGTGATAGCCGACTGCGGCGTGGGGCTCGCGTGCGAAGAGGACTGCGAGGGGTCCGCACATGCCCGCACAGTGCAAGCTGTTGACGAAGCCGAACGTGACACCCGAGAGCATCAGGGTCGAAGCGACTTCGGGAGTCAGGGCAGCGGCCATCGGCAGTCGGGGGAACCTCGCTGAGTCACGGTTTCTTTCGCGCCGCGAAACAACGGTGCAGGTTAGGTTGTTGCTCGTCCCGGTGTCGAGCCTCCAAGCGACAGTCGCGTCGCGGACGGAACCGTCCGCAGTCCCAGCGGAGGAGACGAGAGGCGACAATCAGCACGAAACTTGTGCTCATTGTGGCCTGCCGCTGCCGATCGGGAGGCCGTTCGCGGAGTTCTGTTGCCCGGGCTGTCGCGCGGTCCACGCGGTGATCACCGACCTCGGCTACGAGCGCTTCTACGAACTGGGCGGCGGCCGCGGCAATCCGATCGGCGCGGCTCCACGCCGTGTCGACGACGCGTGGATCGAGGAGTTCGAAGCCGCGCATCCGTCCGTCGATCGCGGAGCCGATGCCTGCGTCATCGGGAGCATCGATGTGCAGGGCGTGCACTGCGCCGCCTGTGTCTGGTTGCTGCAGGAACTCTGGCGACGGACGCCGGGTGCGGTTCGCTTCGAGCTCAATCCGGCAATCGGGCGAGCGGAGGTTACGTATCGTGCGGACAGTCGCGCGCTGCATGCCTTCGCCAAGGAAGTGGAACGGGTCGGTTATCGAGTCGGTCGAGCCGGCAAGCCGCAGGAGCGCTCGGATCGTGGGCTGCTGACCCGCATGGGCGTGTGCCTGGCGCTGGCGATGAACGCCATGATGTTCGCGTTCGCCGGATACAGCGGAATGTCGGCGGATGATGGCGTCAGCCATCGGCTGTTCGAGGGGATCTCCGCGGTGATCGCCGCGGCGGCGGTCGCCGTCGGCGGGCCGGTCTACCTCCGTGCCGCTCTGGCCGGACTTCGGCGCGGTGTGCTGCACTTCGATCTGCCGATCGCGCTCGGCATCGGGCTGGCGTTCGGCTCCTCATTGATCGTCTGGCTGACCGGACGCGGTGAGCCCTACTTCGATACGGTCACCATCTTCGTCGCCTTGATGTTGGTCGGCCGTTACGTGCAACAGCGTGCCGTCAGTCGCAATCGCTCCATGTTGCTCGCCGACGACGGCGCCGAACATCTGCGTGCGAGGCGGGTGCGCGACGGCGTCGTCGAGCGGGTGGCGGCACTGGACCTCGTGGCCGGCGACGAGATCGTGCTGGCGGCCGGTGATCTCGTGCCGACGGACGTCGTGCTGGTCGATCGTTCGGCGCGCTTCTCCTTGGAATGGATCTCCGGTGAGTCGGAGGATCGTGAGTTCGCGGTGGGAGCAGCGGTTCCTGCGGGGGCATTTCTCGCCGGGCGGTGCTCGGCGAACGCCCGCGTGGTGCGCACCGTCGCCGAGAGCGGCATCCTTCGCCTTCTCGCTCGCCCGGTCGCGGCCGAAGTCGCCGACGATCCGGCGACACGCTTCTGGCGCCGCCTGAACCGGATCTACGTGAGCACGGTCCTCGGACTCGCCGCGCTCGCCGCGCTCATCTGGTCGGTGGTGGATGCGGGCCGCGCGCTGGAGATCGCAACCGCCGTGCTGGTGATCACGTGCCCGTGCGCGTTGGGACTCGCCACGCCACTCGCCATGGAGATGAGTGTCGCGATGCTGCGGCGGCGTGGAATCTTCGTGCGACGCCAAGAACTCCTGGCCAAGGCCCGGTGCGTACGCACCGTGGTCTTCGACAAGACGGGAACGCTGACCTGGGGTGGTCTTCGGGCGCGTGTCGTCAGGGACGTGGAGCCGCAACTGCGTGACGTCCTCTACACGATGGTCGCCGCCAGCAGCCATCCCGTCAGCGAAGCGATCGCCAGACTCCTGACGTCTGGCGAGCTCGTCCAACTGCTGCCGCAGATGCAGGTTCGCGAGCACCCAGGAGCCGGGTTGTCGGCCGTGCGCGACGGAGTCGAGTTCCGCCTCGGGAACGCCAGCTTCGCCCTCGGCGACAGCCCTCTCGAGTCCCGCGACTCCACGACGATCTTCACACGAGGTGGGCACGTCGAGGCCGTCTATTCGCTCGAGGAGGACTTCCGCGCGGGAATCGAGAGTTCGATCGCAGCGCTCCGCGAGCGTGGACTCCGAGTCATGTTGCTCAGTGGCGACCGGCGGGAGCGAGTTGCCGAAGCGGCGCAGCGCCTGGGCATCGAGTCGACGGATGCTCGCGGCGGTCTGCGACCGGAAGACAAGGCGCAAATCGTTGCGGAGATCGACCACCGAGACACGCTGATGGTGGGCGATGGGATCAACGATGCGCTCGCGTTCGACGCCGCGTTCTGCGCGGGAACTCCGGCGCTCGATCGTCCGGTGATGCCGGCTCGATCCGACTTCTTCTACTCAGGAGCCGGCTCCGACACCGTGAACGCAATTCTCGACGTGGCAGAGCGCTTCCATCGTGTGTTGCGACACAACTTGATCATGGCCGTGACCTACAACTCGATCGCCGTGTTGTTGGCGGTGCTTGGCCTGATGAGTCCGCTCCTGTGTGCGGTGTTGATGCCGATCAGTTCGATCGCACTCATCGTGCACACCCGACTGGCCTTCCGCGGGGTGCTCTCGTGAGCATCATCCCGCTTCTCGTATTCGCGAGCCTCTGCCTCGCCGCAATCAGCGTCGTGCTGTTCCTCTGGAGCGCTCGACTGCGCGACAGCGAGCACTCCGATCGGCTGACTCTGATGCCGCTGGAAGAGGACGCCGCTCCTCGCTCCTTCGAAGAAGTCCCTCACTCAGAAACCGAACGATCATGACAACGAAGTCCGCGGGCGAGACCGTCCGCATCCGCTACGACGACCAGGTGGTCCGTGGCTTCACGATGTGGTCCGTGGCCTGGGGTCTCATCGGAATGCTGGTCGGACTCCTCGCCGCACTCCAGTTGAGCTTCCCAGCACTCAACTTCGATACGCCGTGGCTGACTTTCGGTCGCATCCGGCCGTTGCACACCAACGCCGTCATCTTCGCGCTGGTCGGCAACATGATGTTTGCCGGCGTCTACTACTCGACGCAGCGCCTGTTGAAGGCGCGGATGGCATCGGACCTGCTCTCCAAGATCCACTTGTGGGGCTGGCAGCTCATCATCGTCGGCGCAGCGGTGACGCTGCCGCTGGGGATGACGCAGTCGAAGGAATACGCCGAACTCGAGTGGTTCCTCGACATCGCGGTCGCCCTCGTCTGGGTGGCATTCGCGGTCAACTTCTTCTGGACGCTCGCCAAGCGCAATGAGCGCAACCTGTACGTCGCGATCTGGTTCTACATCGCCACGATCCTGACGATCCCGGTGCTCTACATCGTCAACAATCTGGCGGTTCCGCACTCGGCGACGAAGAGCTACGGCATCTTCTCCGGGGCTCAGGATGCGTTGACGCAGTGGTGGTACGGCCACAATGCCGTGGCCTTCTTCCTCACCACGCCGATCCTCGGGATCATGTACTACTTCCTCCCGAAGGCGGCCGATCGACCGGTGTACAGCTATCGCCTGTCGATCATCCACTTCTGGGCGCTGGTGTTCATCTACATCTGGGCGGGGCCGCATCACCTGCTCTACACCGCGCTGCCGGATTGGGCTCAGACCCTCGGAATGCTCTTCAGCCTGATGCTGTGGGCACCGTCGTGGGGCGGCATGCTGAACGGTCTGCTCACGCTGCGCGGCGCATGGCACAAGGTGCGCACGGATCCCGTTCTCAAGTTCTTCGTTGCCGGTGTGACGTTCTACGGGATGTCGACCTTCGAAGGTCCGCTGCTCTCGATCAAGTCGGTGAGTGCGCTCGGCCACTACACGGACTGGATCATCGCGCACGTTCACGGCGGCGGACTCGGTTGGAACGGTTTCATGGCGGCCGGCCTGTTCTACTGGCTGGTTCCCCGACTGTTCGGCACCAAGCTCTACTCGACCAAGGCAGCCGACCTCCACTTCTGGATCGGCACGCTCGGCATCCTGTTCTACGTCGCGGCGATGTGGGTCGCCGGCGTGACCGAGGGTCTGATGGCACGCGCGCCGCGCGCAGACGGGTCACTCGAGTACCCGCAGTGGGTCGTGATCGTGAACACCGTGCAGCCACTCTTCTGGGCTCGCGCGCTCGGCGGCACTCTCTACATCGCCGGCTGGATCTTCATGATCTGGAACCTGCTGAAGACTGCTGCCTCGGGCAAGGCGGTCGACGGCGAAGCCGACGTCGTGCTGTTGCATCCCGAACGCGGCGGTCCGGCCGACTGGCGACTGGTGCTCGGCTACCCGACCATTCTGACCGTGATCGGGATGGGCGTGCTCTACATGCTCGCGGATCCGGCGCGTCCGTCGATGACGGTGATCGGTAGCGTGCTGCTCCTCGTCCTGGTCGGGATCGTCGGCTTCAGCACGCTCGCTGCCGCGCGAGCGAACTTCGCGTGGCACGAGCTTCTCGAGCGTCGCCCGATGGCGTTCTCCGTGCTCGTGTTGCTCGCGATTCTCGCCGGCGGCGTCGTCGAGCTCGTGCCGGGCATTCTCATCGAGCGCGAGGCGCCGCGCGCACCGGACGGGTCGTTGGCGGTGCAGCCGTACACGGCCCTCCAGCTCGAAGGGCGCGACGTCTACGTTCGCGAAGGCTGCTACACCTGTCACTCGCAGATGATCCGGCCGTTCCGCGACGAGGCTCTGCGCTACGGCGAGCCCAGCCACATCGCCGAGTCGGAGTGGGATCACCCGTTCCAGTGGGGCAGCAAGCGCACCGGCCCGGACCTCGCTCGCATCGGCAACTTCAACGGCGGCGACAAGTACGACGAACTGTGGCACTACAACCACATGATGGATCCGAACTCGATGGCCCAGGGATCGATCATGCCGCGCTATCCGTGGCTCGAGATTGCGAAGGTCGATGTGGCCTCGACCGGAGCGAAGCTGCGGATCCTCAAGGGACTCGGCGTGCCCTACACCAAGGAGCAGATCGAAGGCGCCGCTGCTGCCTACCAGGCGGAGGCGGAAGTCGTTCTCGGCAAGATCGCGACCAAGATGAGCATCCCCGCCGATCAGATCGGCCAGATGAAGCTGCATTGGGACAGCGAGATGATCGCGCTCATCGCCTATCTGCAGCGCCTCGGCGACAACAAGATCGACTTCAAGGTCGCGGGAGCGAAGTGACATGTTCAAGGACTTCTTCTCCTCCAGCACGCTGCTCGATCTTCCCCTCCTGGCGATGCTGGGGTTCTTCGTGTTCTTCGTCGCTGTGGTCTTGCGCACGCTGAGCCGTGCGCGGGCCGCGCACTACGAAGACGTTTCCCGGCTTCCTCTCGACGACAACTGACTTCAGACCGCGGAGTCATCATTCATGACCGATAACACCGAATCAGCCAGTCCTGCCCGTCTCCGCGAGCACCAGTTCGACGGAATCCAGGAGTTCGACAACCGACTCCCCAACTGGTGGCTGTGGACCTTCTACGGCGCATGCATCTTCTCCTTCTTCTACTGGATCTACTACCACAGCTTCCCGTGGGGTAAGTCACCGCTGCAGGAGTTTCGTGCCGAGCAGGCTGCGATCGCCGCCACGGCGAGCAGCAGCATGTTCACCGACGATGAACTGCGACTTGCAGCGCAAGACGCCGCGGTGGTCGCGGAGGGCAAGACCCAGTTCACCGCGAACTGCCTGGCATGCCATGCCGCCGACGGCGGCGGCATGATGGGAGCGGTTCCGTTGCCTGGTCCCAACCTCACCGACAATGCGTGGATTCACGGTGGTTCGCCCACTGCGATGTTCAAGACGATCTGGGACGGCGTTCCCGAAAAAGGAATGGTCACCTGGGGACCCCAGTTGGGGAAAGATCGCATCCGCGCCGTCGTTGCCTACCTCCTGACCCTTCGCAACACGAATGTCGCCGGCGGCAAGCCGCCCGAGGGGCAGGCCTACGAAGGCAACTGACTCGATCCGAGACTAGATGACCAGCCGCGCAGTCGACCGCCACCCCGATCTCGACAGCCTCTACTGCATCAACGCAGACGGCAGCCGCAATCGTATCCATCCGGCCGACGTGCGCGGTCGCTACCAGACGCGCAAGCGCATCATCCAGGCGATCCTCATTCTCGTCTGGATCGCGCTACCGTGGGTCACGGTCGACGGGCGCCCTGCGATCCTCATCGACATCGAGCACCGCAGCTTCTTCCTGTTCGGGCAGACCTTCAACGCTCAGGACTTCGGCTTCGTCTTCTTTCTGCTCACCGGGATCGGCATCACATTGTTCATCATCAGCGCGGTGTTCGGCCGCGTCTGGTGTGGCTATGCGTGTCCGCACACGGTCTTCCTGGAGGGTGTGTATCGGCGGATCGAGCGCTGGATCGACGGCAGTGCGACCCAGCGCAAGAAGCTCGAGGCAGCAGCGCTGTCGGGCGCGGTGCTTCGCAAGCGCCTGCTCAAGCACGGCCTCTACGTGGCGGTGTCCCTGTTTCTGGCTCACAACGTGCTGAGCTACTTCTTCGGCGCGCATCACGTGCTGGAGGCCATCACCTCGTCGCCGACGAGGCACCCCTTCGCGTTCGGCTTCACGATGGTCTTCACACTCATCGTGTACGGGAACTTCGCGTTCTTCCGCGAACAGCTCTGCATCGTGATCTGCCCCTACGGGCGTCTCCAGGGCGTGCTCTACGACCGCGACACCGTGAACGTGACCTACGACCACGTGCGCGGTGAGCCGCGCGGTCGATACTCGGATTCCGGCAAGGGAGACTGCATCGACTGCTTCCGTTGCGTCGCGGTCTGCCCGACCGGGATCGACATTCGCAACGGCACTCAGTTGGAGTGCATCGGCTGCGCGA
Source organism: Planctomycetota bacterium (assembly GCA_050181465.1). Classification (GTDB taxonomy): domain Bacteria; phylum Planctomycetota; class UBA1135; order UBA1135; family UBA2386; genus JACRLW01. The sequence goes on along the minus strand of JBFXDD010000020.1, from coordinate 48,858 downwards.
ACTGCATCGATGCGTGTGACGAGGTCATGACCAAGGTCGGACGGCCTACCGGTCTGGTTCGTTACGACTCGCAGAACGGGGTGGAACACGGCAAGCGTCGGATTCTTCGGCCGCGAGTCTGGTTCTACATCGTCATGGTGCTCATCGGCGCCGGAGTCTTCGGCTACGCAGCGCTCAATCGAGCACCGTTCGAGGCGAAGTTGTTGCGCCAGCAAGGATCCCCGTTCGATATCGACGAGCAGAGGGTTCGCAACGCGCTCATGCTCCAGATCGTCAACAAGCAGCCGCGGAGCCATGAGTTCGTGATCGAGCCTGTCGAGAGTCCGGGCGTTCGCTTCACGTTGCCGCAGCCGAGGGTCACCCTCGATACCCTCGTGGATCAGCGCATCCCGCTGTGGGTAGAGGTCGACCGCTCCGTGTGGAAGCTCGGGCAAGTCGCCACGGTCAAGGTCCGCACCGCCGACGGCACCCTCGAGCGGTCGACCGAGATCAAGATCGCGGGCCCGCGCTGAGTAGCCGTTGGCGGAATCTTCGGATTCCGCCGAAGATCGTGCCGCGAGCGGTTCTTGGTCCTTCGGACTTCGATCCCGAACTCATGCGGCGCGAACGATTCGAGCAACTCGTGCATCGGCACCACGCAGCGGCGTATCGGGCCGCACATCGCGTGCTCCGCCGCGATGCCGATGCGCAGGACGTGTGTCAGCAGGTCTTCGTGGACCTGTGGCGTCGCGGCCGGGACGTGCCCGACGAGCAGGCCGAGGCACACGTGCGCTGGCTTGCCGTTCGGCATGCCTACAACGCCCTGCGCGCGAGAGGTCGGCGGGTCCGTCACGAACAGCAGGTGATTCCCATGGACCAATCCAGTCACGATCCCGTCGACGCGGCAGTGCAGTCCGAGCGTCGCGCGGAAGTTCTCGAAGCGCTCCTCGATCTCGACGACTCGCTTCGCACTCCGATCTTGCTCCGTTATCAGGAGGGCTTGACCCTCGCCGCCATCGGTCGGGTCGTGGCAGTGGGCGAGTCCACCGTCCACGAGCGGATCGAGCGTGGTCTCGCACGACTTCGCGCGAAGTTGTCGGGGTCCCTCGGCGCCGGAGTCACCCTCGAACGGGTGATCGAGAGCGGCTTCGAACCGGCGGTGCCGACGAGCACATTGGAGAAGTTGTTGGGCATTCCCGCGACGTTCACGCCGATCGCGATCGGCAAGCTCGCGCTCGCGGCCGGTGCCGTCATCTTGCTTGGTGCAGCGGCGATCGTGTTCTCCAGTGCCGATCGTGGGATCGAGAGCGCGGCGACACCGGTCGGCATCGGCGGCGCTGAGCGGGGAACCGCCGAGGCTCGCGAGCGGATTCCCGCCGACTCGCCGCGACGCGCGCTTGTCGGCGCGGTGGACGGAGTCGCGAGTCCCGGACTCCGCGATGGCGGCTCCCGCGAAGAGTCTGCCTCCGCACCGGCGACGTCGGATGGAAAGGCGATGCTCGGCGGGCTGGCTGTCGATCCGACCGATGGTCGCGGCATCGCCGGTGTCGACATGGTCGCGCACTGTCCCGAGCTCGATCGCAAAGCAACGCCGTTCGAGATCGTGGTGCAGACCGACTCGCTCGGTCGATTCACGATCGAAGTCCCGATCCGCCACGTCGACGGCGTGCGGTGGGAGCTCGGCGCCCGACATGGAACGACGTTGCTCTCGACTCCCTTGGCTCTCGAGTTGCGCCCCGGCGATCGGCGGCTCGATCTGCGCGTCGAGGTTGCGGCTCCCGATGAGGATCGAAAGGGGGATTGGTCGCGGCTGGTACGGGTGCTCGACCGCGCGCAACGCCCGGTTGCGGGTGTGACGATCGCGGTCGCGCGCCGCATCGGTTCGGCATCGTTCACACGTCTCGTCGCAGAAGTCGACGTGCGCACCGATGCTGCAGGGTTGGCTCAGCTCACGGGAGACCGTCTGGGCGACAAGCGGATGAGGATCATTCCCTTCGGGTTGCCGTTCCGAGCCGCGACGATGGACCTGGCCATCGACGAGACCAGGGTCGGGGAGATGACCGTCGAACTGGTCGACGATCTGCCGCGAGCCTTGCTCTTGCTCGACGCGCGCAGCGACGCTCCCCTGCCGGGGATTTCCGTGTGGGCCGAACGCGATGGCGCTTCGTTGGCGGTCGGTCGTTCGAACGACGACGGTCGACTCGTTCTGCGCGGGCTGGACGAGCAGCCCTGCGACCTGATCGGCGGCGGCGGTGCGCGTTCGATGTTCCGACTGCGCACTGTGCCGGCGCCGGATCGGCCGGACGAGCCGCGGGTCGTGCGTCTGAAGCGACTCGATGACCCGAGTCCCATCGGCTCGTTCACTCCCGAGGTACACGGCCACGTGATCGACGCGGCGAGCGGCAAACCGGTCGAGGTCGCGAGCGGAGACGTCTTCCTTCGCGGTCTGCCCGCCGTCGGCGGCCCGAACGAGATGGAGGAGTTGCGTCGCAGCTTGCTCACGCCGACACCGTGGCAAACCGGGATGTTCGGCGAGCCGCCGCCGCCCTCCGCCGAGTTCCATCTCGCCGCTTGGAGCACGGGCCGATTCGCGGTGGTGCTCTTCGGCTCGGGCTTCGCCCCAGCCGTCGCGGGTCCCTTCGAGTTGGGGGACGACAACCTGATTGCCGACGTCCAACTGCGCGCAGAGCAAGCTCACGAGCTGGCGGTGCGGGTCCTCGACGCCCGCGGCGAACCGCTGTCGATGGCCGAGGTATGGATCGCGTCCGACAGCTCGGCGGACGACCAAGCGCGCGTCGCACGCGCCGCGGAGCTGCGGCGTGCGGCCGAGTCGGGTCGCCGGGCGCACGCCGGCCGCGGGCAGCGAACGGATGCCGCCGGCTTCGCGCGCTTGCCCCGAATCCCCGCCGGCTTCGTCTTCACCGTTCACGCAGCACACGCCAACGGGGAGCATGCGCGCGTCGGTTCGATCCAACTGCGGCCGGGCGCAGTCGGCGAGGTCCTCGAGATCCGCATGCCTCTGGCCCGGATGATTCGATAGCGTCGTCGCGAGATCGACCTGTGCCGATCGCGGCAGACGTTCACGCATATTCCGGGCTGAGGTCGTGTGCGATCAGGGCAGTCGCCGCACCAGTTCGGCGACGTCTGGACGCGGCGGTCGGGCAGGGACCTTCGCCGGCCTCCCGACCCACACGAAACCGATGATCTCCTGGTTCTCGCTGTCGATGCCGACCGCGGCGTAGGTCATTGGATCGCGCGTGATCTTCCCGGTGCTCCACTTGCTGCCGATCCCGGCCGCCCAGAGCGACAGCATCAAGTTCTGTATGGCACAGGCCCCGCTGGCATAGTCCTCACGCGCGATCGCCGGATCGGCGTTCCTGACCAAGCTGACCACGACGAGTTCGAAGGGGGACTCGATCTTGCTGCGGATGCGATCCACCTCGGTCGGGCCGAGGGCCGTGCCTGGCTTGGTGCCCAGGTCTACCGCCCGATCCGCGATCTTCGACCGGGTGACGGGGCCCACCCGAGCGAACCGCCACGGCACCGTCATCCGATGATTCGGCGCTTCGATCGCGGTCGCCAGCGCGGCCTCGATCGCGGCCTCATCGACCGGCTCGGGGAGGTAGTCGTGGATCGTGCGGCGGCCGCGCAGGATCTCGTCGAAGGAGCGGATCGGCTCCGAAGCGTTCGGCATTCGACCGAGCATCCCGCGAAGTCTAGCCCGGATCATGCGTGAACGTCTGCTGCGATCGGCACGGGTCGCGCCCAGCGGCGTCGCTACGACGGCTCCTCCCTGGCAGCGTAGCTACAGCTACCCTTCGGTCGTCGACCGTCGTAGCTCCATGTCGGGCATCGACCTGCGGCGATCTCGCAACGACGTTCACGCATGATGCGGGCTAGGCAGGATCGAGAGGGAATGAAGCGAAGGCCGCCTCGTGCCATGATCGACCGCGATGCCTCCTCCGGCGCCACGTCTCATCATCTCCGCGCCTTTCGGCAACTACGTCCAACCGAAGTTCGCGATCGCGACGCTCGGCACCTTCACCGCGGCTGCGCGTCCCGGGCGAGTCTGGCGCATCCTGAAGACCGTGCGCTTCTACCGACGGCTCGGTGCGTGGGTGAACAAGATCGGGCTGCGGAATCCCGGCATCGACTGGCTCGCGGATCGCGTTCGCCGACAGAAGATCCGGGTCGACGACAAGATCGTCAGCATCCACGGCTTCGTCGCGGATGACTGGTGGCGACTTCTCGACGTCGTCACGGCGCTTCGTCCCCGCGCGATCGAGCTCAACATGAGTTGCCCGAATGTCGGCGAGATCGATTGGCCGCGCGAGCTGTTCGCTCGGGCGCGAGCAACTGGTTCACCGGTGATCGTCAAGCTGCCGCCGGTTCAGTTCGAGTTGCTGTTTCGTGAAGCCATCGAAGCTGGGATCCGGCGCTTTCACGCGTGCAATACTCTGCCAATTCCCGCCGGAGGCCTCAGCGGGAAGCCGCTGAAGCCGGTCGCTCTCCAGTGCATTCGGCGGCTCTTCGAGTCGGTGCCGGAGCATGCCCGCGACGAGTTGCGGATTCTCGGTGGGGGTGGTGTGCGTCAAGCGAGCGACGTCGACGACTACGTGAAGGCAGGTGTCCACGCAGTCGCCGTCGGTACGAAGGTCATGAGCCCCGGCTACCTGTTCAGTGCCCGCGGGGTCGAGCCGATCGCGCGACGGGCCGAAGCGCTCTTGGAGTCGCGAGTCGCCGCATTCCTGGACTGAGTGCGATCCCCCTCGTGTTCGTTCGATGCGCCGAGGGGGCACCAGGGCGATGGGTCAGAGCAGACGCTCGGCGCCTTCGAGCACGCCGTCGATCCGGCGCAGGCTGTCTCGCTCCTGGTAGCGGAGATCCAGCTCGACCGTGTCGATTGCGTCGAGTGGGTCTCCGTTGCGATCGCTGATGACTCGCACGATCGGCTGGAGGATCTCGTCTGTTTGGTGGCGAACTCGTGCGAGTTCGCCGCTCGCCAGCCGAACCGTCTGACCGATCGGATAGGCACCGTTCGACTCGATGAACCGACGGAGCAGAGCGCGATCGAGGTGATCCCCCATCGAGATCATGATGCGATAGGCACGGATCGGACTCATGGGACGCTTGTACGGTCGGGCAGCCGTGAGGGCCTCGTACACGTCACATAGCTTGACGATCTCCGTGACCAGCAAGTTGTGGTGCTGCGCGCGGGTTCGCGGATAACCGCCACCGTCGCAGGCACGATGATGGCCGAACGCAGCGGCTACCGCGAGCGGATCGACGTTGTCGTGGTCCAGCAGAATCTCCGCACCGAACGCAGGATGCTTGTTCATCTCGGCCCTCTCCTCGGGTCCGAGCTGCTTGCGTGAGTGCAGGATCTCGAAGGGGATCAGTGACTTGCCGCAGTCGTGGAGCAGCGCAGCCGTACCGATTCGTATCAACAGGTCGTGGTTGCGGGTCAGCGTTCGCGCGAAGTTCATCGCGATGACTGCGACTCGTACGGAGTGACCGAACGTGAACGCGTCGTACTGATCTTGACGTGCGAGGTTCATGAGCGGGCCTTCATCGCTCTCGAGACCGCGCAGCACTGCTTCGGCGTGGGTCTTGACCGGGCCGAACTCGATTCGTCCACCGTGACAGATGGCGACGGTCACTTCCTGCAGCGTGTCGATGCACGTTTGGTAGAACCGGACCGGCGCGCTGAGGATGCCCTCGTTCACGGCCGCTCTCTCAGCGGCTCCGAGCACGTAGGGCGGCAGCAGTCTGATGGACCTGATGTGACGCTCGGCGAGTTGTGCGTTCACGCGGTTCCAGTCATCTCCCTCGGTGACTCGAGTGGAGAGGAGACCGAGTATCTCCAGTACGTCGGCCGAGTTCGTGTTCGCGTCGAACTCGATGCCACCGCCGCCACGATCGACGATTGCTCGGATGACTCGGGATGCGGTGATACTCGCGCCGATCAGCGGTCGCCGGTCCATCACGAGCATTTCGTTCGCAATGGAGATGCGCAAGGGATGGCTGGGACCTGCTGTCGTGATCTCATTCACGAATCGGGCAACCGAATCCGCCAGATCGGTCACGCGACGGTGCGAGGCCGAGTAGATCCGCATGTTGACCAATGCGGCGGCGAAGTCGTCGATCATCTCGAGAACGAGATCGTTCTGCGTACTCGACTCCGGGATGGGGTCTCGAGGCTTCACGCACATGGTCTGTTCCTCACGACTCGGAGGGTTTCCTTGGCGACGCTTCGAAGCTCCCGTCGCTCTGCCGATGCGATTCCCCAGCCACTGGCGAGATCTTCCAGCACGCCGCGCGTCTGCAGGTTGGGGAAGTCCGCGAGCGAGCGAATCACGCGGATTCGCCGATCATGGTGAATCGCTTCGGTCCCTTCGACCGCGAAGCGCCGCAGCAGCGCGCCGGACTCCTCGAGGACGCGCGATCGTTGTCTGTCGTCGCCGTCGGCCAACAAGCAGAGATGACCGATATGGTCGATTGGGATGCGGTCCGCTGGAAGCAGTCGGATCGCCGCGCTCTCGGTCGGCGGCAACGAGGACTTGAACAGCCAGCGCAGGGCGAAGCCCCGCATGACACCCGGGTGGAACTGCAAGAGCCGAACGAGGAGTGCGCCGGCTCGGGCTCCGGCGAGCTCCATTACGCGAGTCAGTCGATCGGTCCCGGGGAGTACATCACTCGCGAACAAGTGCCCGAAGCCTTCATCGAACTTGCCGGGCGGGATGCTCATCAGCGCTCGGGCGAAGAGATCCTCGTCTTGTGCCCGTCCGGGACTCAGCGTGTCGACCCACTCGCCGAACCAGTTCGGAAACTCGGTGCCGAAGATCTCCGGCTCCACCAATCCCTCCTTCAGAAGGACGTCGAGCGCGCCCGCGGCGTGAAAGGCGCGAATCGTCTCGACAGCGAGATCTCCCGCCGCCGCGGCAGGAGCGCTGCGAGCGCCGGTGGGCGATCGAAAGATCTCTCGCAGCCGTGCCAGGTCGAGTCCGTCGCGTGAGAGTGCCAGTCTGCCGATCGCCGCTGCCGCGCGGGAAGGCGTCGTCGAGATCAGGTGGGTCTCGAGCAGTTCGCAGAGGATTCCCAGGTAATGCTCGTCCTGGCGGGTTTCCTCGTCGAAAGCCGGCGCGGCATTGCCCCAGGGCAACCCGAGGAGGTCGACGATCAGGCCATCCAGGTCGTCGACCACCATGCGATCCTCCGGCCGTTCGGTCACACTCGATTCGTCGCCGTCGGCGACGACTACCGCGGTCTGAGGAGAGAAGAAGCGGTGGGCCACGCGCAGGGAAGTCTCAGCCAAGGCGGATGTCCCAGCGCCGTCGATGGACTCGATCTTCGAGAGAATCTCGCGATCGATGGTCGCGAGCGCTCGGTCGACGACGGTGATCGGGTCGTGATCTGCGGCGCCCGCGTCGCCTTGCACGAGCTCGAGAATTCGATCGATGACCGGCAGCTCTCGCCGAACCTCGCCTTCGCCGGCTTGCTCGTCAAGGCGTGCCTGGAGCGCGTCCAGCCTCAGACGCAACTGCGGATCCGAGTGGATTCGCTTCACCAGTTCCGCGCGGGTTGCAGTGTCCACGGCGGCGGACTCGCTATCGGTTGCGGTGTCTCTGGACTCCCCGCTGTGACTTCCTGCGAACACCAACGGAATCGGCCGAATCCGCGTCTCGTCGGAAGGCCAGGAGTCCAAGAGGGGCGTCGGGTTCCGGCTCGCGGACCTCTGCAGGCTCGTCGCGAGCCGCTCCAATGCGTCCGCATCGACCGCAGCCGTGAGGTCGAAGCCGCCGATCGAGACCTTGAGGATTTGCTCGGCGAACCAGCGCAAGTTGGGCGTCGAGATCTCGACCGGCACTTCGTCGACGTGCGCTCGCTCCGGCGAGATGCGGATGCGCACGGTGCGGCCGCCGACCGCGGACTGCCAAGTCCAGTCCAGCAGCAGGTCCCGCGCGGCGCCCACCCGAAGATTCTTTGCCGGGTAGAGCGCGCGCAGTCGCAAGTAGCTCGCCAGGCTCTCGAGAGCCTGCTGCGCGGGGTCTACTTCGCTGGGTTGTTGGGCCATGCCTGACGAGCTTCTTCGCTCTCGGCATCGGCAGGCGCTGTGGAGTCGCTGGTGTCCGCGCTCAACTCCCCATCGTGTCGGGGCCACGCGACGGCGATCGCTTCGGCGATCGATCGCACGTCTCGACCGCTGGTCTGCACGGTGATCGCGGCTTGCGAGTACAAGCGGCGGCGCTGATCCAGGATTGCGACGAGGCCGTCGAAGGCGGCGTCCTGACCCTGCATCGGCCGCGTGTCGCCTTGAGCGACGACCCGCTGCCAGTGATCCTGAGGTCGTGCCTCCAGCCAGACCGTCCAGGTTCGCTCGCGCAGCAGTGCGAAGGTCTCAGGATCCGTCACGATGCCGCCGCCCGTGGCGATCACCAGCGCGCCGCGGTCGTCGTCGAGCAGCGCACGGAGCGCTTCGCGTTCACTGCGGCGGAACGACGATTCGCCGTTGAGTTCGAAGATCTGGCCGAGCTTCATGCCGGTCCGTCGCTCGACTTCGGCATCGAGTTCGACGAAGGGTAGGCCCAGTCGCACACTCAGCTCTCGTCCCACCGTGCTCTTGCCGGCTCCGCGCAGCCCCAGGAGCGCGATCGGCGGGTTCGATCTCGACTTGGCCCGGGCCGGCGGATGTCCACCCAGGAGTTCGACCGGCTCACACTCGAAGGCGGCGGCCAGGTCGCAGATCGTGAGCACCGACGGGTTCGCCCTGCCGGCCTCGATCTCAGCGAGGAAACGTTCGGAGACCCCGGTGCGGTTGGCCAGCTCTCGACGGGTCCAGCGGAGACGGCCGCGCCGCTGCCGGACTTCGCCGGCGAGGACTCGGGCGAGGGCGAGCGAGGACTCGGACACGGGCGGCAGCATAGTGCTTCACGGGCCGCGCGAGTAGGCATCAAATCGCATGTTCCGACGCTCCCATGCGTGAAGATGCAACATAATGCATTCCTGGTCGCCCGAGAGATCGCCGAACATGCGCTATGGTTCTTGCCTCGGCGCTCTGGGGCTCCTACCCTCTCCAGGCCCGAGCGAACCCGTCCGGCCCATGATCGAGTTCAACACCCATCCCGACCGCTACCGCCACTGGAGTCTGTCCGTCGACGGACCGGTGGCTCGGCTCGCCCTGCGCGTCGACTCCGAGCACCCCTTCAGCGACGGCTACGAGCTCAAGCTCAACAGCTACGACCTCGGCGTCGACATCGAGCTCCAGGACGCCGTCAACCGGCTGCGCTTCGAGCATCCGCAGGTGAAGGTGGCGATCGTGACCTCCGCCCTCGACCGCGTGTTCTGCGCCGGTGCGAACATCGGGATGCTGGCGGCCTCGACTCACCCCTTCAAAGTGAACTTCTGCAAGTTCACGAACGAGACGCGGTTGTCGATCGAAGATGCGAGCCGCCAGGCCGGGATCCACTTCCTGGCGGCAGTCAACGGACCCTGCGCCGGCGGCGGCTATGAGCTGGCGATCGCGTGTGACGAGATTCACCTCGTCGACGACAACAGCTCCGCGGTCTCGCTTCCCGAAGTCCCGTTGCTCGGCGTGCTGCCGGGGACCGGCGGTCTCACCCGGCTGGTCGACAAGCGCAAAGTGCGCCGCGACTTGGCCGACGTCTTCTCCACGCTGGCGGAAGGCGTGCGCGGCAAGAAAGCCAAGAAGTGGGGGCTCGTCGATGCCGTGTGGTCGCGTTCGCAGTTCAGCGAGAAGGTGGCGGCGCGGGCGAAGGAGGTCGTCGCGCAAGGCGAGGATCGCAGCGCGCGCAAGGGCATCGCGTGGACACCGGTCGATCGCAAGGTGACCGTCGAGGGCACCACCACGACCTATTCCTACCGTTACGTGGAACTCGCGATCGAGGCCGAGACGCGGTGCGCCACCCTGACCGTGCGCGCGCCGCAGTCGCCGCAGCCGACCTCCCCGAAAGAGTTCCACGCTGCCGGCGCCGAGGCTTGGTTCGTGCGCGCGTTCCGCGAACTCGACGACGCCATGCTGCAGTTGCGCTTCGAGCACGAGGCGATCGCCCTGGTGTTGTTGCACACGCGGGGTGCGGTCGACGCGGTCCTGGCTGCCGAGCGCGCGCTGGTCGCCGGCGCCGACGCGGGTGACTGGCTGTGCAAGGAAATCGTCGCGCTGGTCGCGCGCGTTCTGCGTCGCTACGAGCTGACGTCGCGCAGCCTGTTCGCGCTCGTCGACAAGGGCGCGGCCTTCGGTGGAGTGCTGTTCGAGATGGCGTTGGCCGGTGACCGTATCTATGCGCTCGATGCCGACGGTGTCGAGGTCGCGGTCGGACCGCTCTCGGCCGGTGCGCTCCCGATGTCGCATGGTCTGACCCGGCTCCAGAGCCGCTTCCTGGCCGAGCCCGAGCGCGCTTCGCAACTCGCCGGCGACCAACCGCGATTGTCCGCCGCCGATGCGGACGACGCCGGACTCGTCACCTTCCTCGTCGAGGACATCGATTGGGAAGACGACCTCCGCATCGCGATCGAGGAGCGTGCCTCGTTGAGCCCCGACGCGCTCACCGGCATGGAAGCGAGCCTTCGCTTCGGCGGTGCCGAGACCTGCGATTCCAAGATCTTCGGCCGGCTGAGCGCCTGGCAGAACTGGATCTTCACCCGTCCCAACGCCACCGGCGAGCGCGGCGCGCTCGTCAGCTACGGCAAACCCCAAACTGCGTCCTTCGACTGGAGGAGAACGTGAACACCGTCGACCTCGAAGCCAAGATCCCCAACAACGTCGGTCTGCGCGACAACAAGCGCTTGCTCCACGCGCTCGAGAAATGGCAGCCGGCCTTTCTCGAGTGGTGGCGCGACATGGGACCCACCGAGTTCAACGCGCACGACATCTATCTGCGCACCGCGGTCGGTGTCGGCAAGGGTGGTTGGGCGCACTTCGACTACGTGAAGATGCCCGATTACCGCTGGGGCATCTTCCTCGCGGAAGGTGCCGAAGATCGCAAGATCCATTTCGGCGACCACATCGGCGATCCGGTGTGGAGCGAGGTTCCGGGCGAGCATCGCAATCGTCTGCGTCGATTGATCGTCACGCAGGGCGACACCGAGCCCGCATCCGTCGAGCAGCAGCGTCGGCTCGGCTACACCGCGCCGTCGCTGTACGACTTGCGCAGTCTGTTCCAGGTGAACGTCGAGGAAGGTCGGCACCTGTGGGCGATGGTGTATCTGCTGCACACCTACTTCGGTGCCGATGGTCGCGAGGAAGCCGAGGCGATGCTCGAACGGCACAGCGGCAACGCCGACAGCCCCCGCATCCTCGAAGCCTTCAACGAGCCGATCGACACCTGGCTGGATTTCTTCTGCTTCACGACCTTCACCGATCGTGACGGCAAGTACCAGCTCGCCTCGCTCGCCGAATCCGGATTCGATCCGCTCGCCCGCTCCACGCAGTTCATGCTGACGGAGGAGGCCTATCACATGCAGACCGGTGAGAACGGGATCGGTCGCATCCTGCGTCGCACGGCGGAACTGGTTCGTGAAGGCAAGGATCCCGCCACCGTGGGTGCGATCCCTTTCGAGACCTTGCAGCGCTACGTGAACTTCTGGTTCTCCCGCAGCATGGACCTCTTTGGCGGTGAAGACTCGACGAATGCCGCGGAGTCGTTCGCGTCGGGCCTCAAAGGTCGCTACCGCGAAGGCGACGGCATCTACAAGGATCCGCGCGCGCTCGAGCACACCTACAAGCTCGCGGTGCCGGACGGCGATCGCCTCGTCGAGAAGGACATCCCGTTGCGTCGCGCGATGAACGCGGTGCTGCTCGATGCCTACATCGCCGATTGCACGCGTATCACGCAGCGATGGAACCGCGATCTCGAAGCGCTCGGGGTCGACTTCCGGCTCGTTCTGCCCGATCGCAAGTTCAACCGCAACCAGGGCGTGTATGCGCATTACAAGTTCGCGCCGGACGGCAAGATGATCTCCGAGGCGGAGTGGACGCATGGGCACGGCGCCTGGCTGCCGTCGACCGCCGATCGCGACTACGTGAAGTCGTGCATGAAGGCGGTCTACGAGCCCGGCAAGTTCGCGAACTACATCGCCCCGCCGGCGATGGGCGTCAACGAGAAGCCCATCGAGTTCGAGTACGTGAAGTTCCACTGACCCGATTCATGACCGACCCCAAACTGGTGTACGTGTGTGAAGGCGGGGACTGCACCGAACGCGGTTCCGGCGACGTTCACGACCGATTGAAGGACCTCGTGCGCGCCGCCGATCCCGCCGAGGAGCGGGTGCGTGTGCGGCGCTATCCCTGCTTTGGTGCCTGCGAGTGCGGCATCAACGTCACCGTCTGGCCCGACCGCGTCTTCTACAGCAAGGTCACCGAGGCCGACCTGCCGGAGATCGCCGGGCAACTGCTCGAGGGCCAAGCGCCGGTCGAGCGGTTGACGGGTCACGCCAAGGAAGACGTGCAGGAGATGGTGTGGACTCTGCTGGATTCGCCGTACTGAAGTTGCGACGCGAGCAGCGCGACTGCTGACACGCGATTAGGTCGATCGCGGCCGCTTCCTCTTTGGGGGGGGGCGGCCGACTTGCGGTTTGCGCGTCGCGTCGTCAGCACGCGGCTGCTGATGGGTAGCAGCCGGAGCCATTGGGCGTTTCAATTGCTCGATGGCGAAATCCAAGTGTTGTCGCACGTTGGCCTCCGTGCATCCCATGGCTTCCGCGATCGCGGCAACGCTGCCGTGACCGCCGAGAGCCAGGCCGACTGCCTTCGCCCGGCGGGGTGGCAGTTCTCTCCGCCAGCGAATGAGGATCTCGCGCAGTCGATGTTGGTGCGATCGATCGGCGCCCTGCAAGGGCTCCTCGAGCGAGTCGATCGCGGAGTCAGAATCGATCGATCGCGGTTGCCGCCGGCTGTCCCTCAGAGCCCGCTTGGCCAGCAAGCCCGCGGTCCTCTGCGCGAACCCCTCGAGCGAGCGAATCTCCTCCGTGCGATTGTGCAGCAGAACCGTGATGACGGTCTTCTGCATGACGTCGTCGAGATCGTGAGCCGGCAGGATCCGGGCCAGCGAGTTGCGCACCTTGTAAGCGATCGCCGGCCAAGCGGCGAGCAGTCGGGCATCCGCGATGAGGGGATCGGGTAGGGGATTCTCTGGGTCATTCCCTTCCATGGCGGTCAGACTAGCGCGCGTTTGCGAGTCGGCAACCGGGTCTGATTCGGTGCCGCGGTTCGCCCGGCCCTGATCGAAGTACTGATCGCATCGTTCACGCCTGCGGGGGCCGGAGCAGGCAGGAGAGTCTCGTGGCGACGCCGGCGCGAGCGATTGGTCCGGCCCCCCGGGGTTCTCATGGGCAATCGCGGTAGACTGCAGACGAGCTCGGAAGGCGCAGTCGGAGTGTGACGTTGCCTCTTCCGCCGAGCGGTCGAAAGAAATTCTCGAAGGACACAAGTGCATTGCCGTGTTGAGGTTGCGGGTTCGCGATGCGAGAAAATGGGGACTCGGACCTTCGGCCCATGTGTCTTTCTCTTGGAGCCCAACTTGGCGCCCAGTCTTGCGGTGATCGAGGTCGATGGTCCACAACGAGCGAACTACCGATGACGATGGACGCGCAAGTGTCGCGTGGTTCGTGCTCGCCGGCTCGGCCCTTGCCCTGGCTGGTCTGACCTTCGGCGGCTTCTCGTGGGTGTCGTGGGTGCTCGCGGAGGCCGGGTCGGGTCGTCTGTATGCGAGTGCGCCGATCTCGAGTGGGAACCTGAACGCGCGCGAGGCGCAGCAAGTTCAGGTCTCGCAGGAGAAGTCACGACATGGTTCCATCACGATGGCCGGGCCGATCGAAAGGACTCGTCCCTCTCGGCTCGAGCCTTCGATCCAGTTCGCCGACTTCCAGTCGGTTCAAACGACGAGGCTCTTCTACACGACGCAGCATAGTTTCGTCGGCGAGTCGATCGAGATCGAGGTTGTCGGCGTGCTCGATGCGGGTGCCGCCGAAGCGATGCAGCTTCATTCTCGCCGTGATCTGCGCGAGGGACAGCGCGCGGAGCTTGCTGCACTTCCCGAAGCGCTTCGAGATCGCGGATCGATCGGGCAGTCATCCCGATCCTTGCTGCCCCGACGGAATCCCACACCAGTCCGTGGACAGCGCGTGGATCGTCTGTCTCGGGAGGTCCGATCATGATGTCCAGAGTCGTGCTCGTCCTGCTGTCCTTGGCAGTGATCGCACTTGCTTGGCGGCTACTCTCACTGGATCGCCAACCCACGCCGACGATCGTGATTCCGTCACCGATCATGGGGACGCCACCGGAGATCCACGAGGCTGTGGCCCATCCCGAAGTGGTCGATGCCGGAGAGATCGAGTCCAGAGTAGCGAACGCTCTCACGACTCTGGGGCAGCTCATGGATGTCGAACTTCCGGATGCGGCGGATTTCACACCGGCGGCCGGAGCCAACTCCGAGAGCGACAAGGAGTGGATGAGCTTCTCGCGGAACCCCAACGACATCATGGAATACGCGGCGTGGCGACCGCTGGCGTTCGGCGCCAAGCGTTTGTATCGCTCGGTGCAGTTGAATCCGCGGGATCACCAGATCCCTCCAGAGATGCGTGAAACCATCGACGCCGATCTCCGGCGATTTCAGGGCATCTTCGAGAGGATCTTCGAGTGCGTCCGATCCGTCAGAGTCTCCGAAGCGAGCGCGAGTCTGCGGGCCGGCCGTCTGACCCGAATGACCCGCGACCTCGATCCCGTGCTCTGGGACCGCATCGTCGGGCGCTCTCCCCCCGAGAGGATTGCGGAACTCACCGATCCGAAGGCAGCAAGGGATGTCACGTCGATCGGTCCTTCATTGAAGTCGGCCTTGCATTCCGCGTTCATGCGCGAGCACAAGTACTACGCGTCTGTGTTCGTGGGGCCGGACACGTACCTGGTGCGCTTGGACGACACCCCGATGGCGAAGAGTGTGTTGGAAAACGGTGAGCTCGACCACGCCAAGGTCATGCACTGCACCTACCTCCTGGATGCATTCCAGCGCACCGGATGCCTGACCCTGAAAGAGCGGGAAGACTTGTGGCGCCTGTTTCTCCTCTACATGGAAGAGTACAAGCGCTCCGTTGCCGAGGGGTACGTTCCGAACCCGAGCCGAAATCTGCTCAAGAGAGTTTGATTACCATGACAAAGCTGTTTTCCTGTGTCGGTCTTGTTGCGTTGTCTGTCGGGTCGGTTGCTCTGGCAGTCGAGCGGGTGGAGTCGTCGGCTTCCGCGCAAGCTTCGGCGCTAGTCTTCATGGAGAACGATGGAGAGTGCGTCGCCACGGGGTGCCGCAGGACGATCGGCTCCACCAGCGTGCCGGGTGGTGCAAACACGTGCTTGGACTCGGTCCAGTTGCACGCGGACCCGAATGAGGGACAAGATGGATCTTGCTTCTGTGATGGTACGACCTGCCTGTCGGATCTGGGTGCAGAATGCACCTCAAAGACGACATTCACGGTAAATGTCACCCCTGCACCTGGCAGCACATGGACCTACTGCAGTGGTCAGAGTTGGGTGCGCAACGGAAATGAGCTGACGATCAGCCTTGAGTCCGAACCATTGGATTGCTCCAAGGGCATCGGCTCTCAGGAGGAGGCAAGCTCTGACCTCTTCATCATGTGCGGCAGCTCGGACTGCGAATCAGCGACCGTCCAAACCTCCGCTCACTTCGTGCAAGTCCGCGTCTTCTGCTGGTCATGCAAGAGCCAACTGCTTGGCTGCTGAGCGAAGTTGCGTTGCAGGCTCCAGCTAGCGCAGCACCAGAGTCGCCGGACCCGATGTGACCAAGTCGCCGTTGCGATCGAGCACGACTGCCTGAACTGCTGCGAGGATCGGCGGGAGGCTCGGTGAGAGCGGCGGGACGGCGAACGCGAAGTTCGCCTTGCCCATGCGGTCGACGACCGCTGAACCGAGGTCGATCCAGCCGGGGCCGGTGTGCAAGCTGAGGCCCAACAGTTCGAGTGCGGGAACGGGTGACGACACGAGCAGGGCCGCGAAGTCTCCTGCGGTGCCGGTGACCTCCATCTGCACGGTCGTGGGACTCACCAGATCGCCACCGCCGCGCAAAGCGTGGGCTTCACCGGACAACTCGATCACCCGTCCGCCCACCGAACGCACCGCGATGCCGTCCGTCGGGGGCGCGCCACAGAATGGGCCGGTGCTCCAGACTCGCGCACCACCGGCCACCGTGCTGCGAAGGCGCAGTTCGGACGCGGCTGTGGGAGATCGAGTCAGCACGATCCCATCGCCACCATTGCCGACGAGCAAACAGCCACCACGCGTGCGCGCCGAGGGGCCGCCGCCCTGCGCGTCACAGCCCTGCATCTGAAGGAAACTCCCAGCGACTTCGATTCCATTCCCGCCGTCCACCGCCAAGGCCGCCGTCGGAAAGCCGGGCAACTCCAGGATGGTGTGCGCGCCCCGAAACTGGCTGTCGTAGGCGTGCATCGAAGTATCGACCAGACGCGCGCCAGGTCCGGGCAGCGGCACGCCCGACGGTGTCGCGACCGTTGCATTGGTCTGCGCGGTGGTTGCAACCACGACCAAGTTCGCGCAGCGCTCGGCGACCAGCGCTGGAGCGCCGTAGCTGTCACAGAAGAGTTCTTCCAGCCAAACCGTGCCCGCGCAGTCGTGCACCAGCAGGTCGGCACGCGGCGCACCGAAGTTGAAGACCTGCATCCGCGACAGGTGCACGTGTTGCTGCGCGTTGAGATTGCGAATGGTGATCGCCGGGGGTGTCGCGAAGGGTGCGAAGCCGGGATTGGAGACGAAAATGCCGTTGCTCTCGCTCCGGCCGACGATCGTCAGGCCCTTGCCGTCGATCACCACCGGTCCGTAGACGCCGGGAGCGACCACGACGAGGTCGCCGTCCGCAGCGGCGACCACCGCCGCGGAGATTTCCCTGAACTGCGCGCCGCCACCGCTGGCGACGGTCCATGTTTGCTGGGCCATGAGGCTGCTGGACGCGGCGAGGAGAGAGAGAACGCCCACGAGAGAGTTGCGCATCGCATCGAGACCTTGGCCCGAATCCCGGCATCGTCACCCGGATTCGCGGATCCGACAACCACCCCGCGCGGCGGGCGATCACCGCCGGACCCCGTCTGGCCGTCACGCCCTAGCCCGAACTATTCGTGAACGTCGTCGCGAGATCGACGCAGGTCGATGCCCGGCAAGGAGCTACGACGGTCGACGACCGAAGCGTAGCTGTAGCTACGCTGCCAGGGAGGAGCCGTCGTAGCGACGCCGCCGGGCGCGGCTTGTGGCGATCGCAGCAGACGTTCACGAATAGTTCGGGCTAGCGTCACCTCACCACGCCCCGGGAGCATCTTCTCGACTGATTCGTCCGGGCACCCCCTCGATCCGACGGGCCCTCGGCCCAAGAATGCTCGCCCCCATGACTGTCGACGTAGCCGGAATCAAAGAACGGGTCGCTGGCCAAGCGGCCTTGATGGACAAGGTTCGCCAGGAGGTCCACAAGGTCGTCGTCGGCCAGGAACACCTGGTCTCGCGGATGTTGATCGCCATGCTCTGCAGGGGACACGTCCTTCTGGAAGGCGTGCCGGGACTGGCCAAGACCACCCTGGTGAACACCCTGGCCAGGGTGGTGAAGGTCGGCTTCCGCCGCATCCAGTTCACCCCCGATCTCCTGCCTGCCGACCTGATCGGCACCCTGATCTACAACCAGGGCAAGGGCGAGTTCACGGTCAAGAAGGGGCCGGTCTTCTCCAACATCATCCTCGCCGACGAGATCAACCGCGCGCCCTCCAAGGTGCAGAGTGCCTTGCTCGAGGCGATGCAGGAACGGCAGGTCACGATCGGCGACGAGACCTACAAGCTGCCCGCGCCCTTCCTGGTGATGGCGACCCAGAACCCGATCGAGCAGGAGGGAACCTACCCGCTCCCCGAAGCCCAGGTGGACCGCTTCATGCTCAAGGTCGACGTGGGCTACCTGTCGGCCGAGCACGAACTGGAGGTCGTCAACCGCGCACTTCGCGAACACCAGCCAGAAGTCGAAGCGGTGTGGACTCCCGAGGACCTCGCCGCCGCCCAGGAGATCTGTCGGTCGATCTACGTCGACGACCAGGTCCGCAAGTACGCCATCGCGCTCGTGTTCGCGACGCGCGATCCCAAGGCTGCCGGACTCGACGACCTCGCTCCGCTGATCGAATACGGCGCATCCACGCGCGCGAGCATCTTCCTCGTGCAGGCGGCGCAAGCGCAGGCCTTCCTGAAGGGGCGCGGCTTCGTCACGCCGCAGGACATCAAGGACATCGCCCACGACGTGCTTCGCCACCGCGTGCTGCTCAGCTACGAGGCCGAAGCGGAAGACGTGACCAGCAACGCGGTCATCGACAAGGTGCTCGCCCGCGTCCCGGTGCCGTGAGATGGCGCTCGAAGTCGCTGAGATCGTCCGGCGGGTCCAACGGATCCAGATTCGCGCCAATCGTCAGGTCGACGACCTGCTGGCCGGCGCGTACCGCAGCGTGTTCAAGGGCCGCGGTATGGAGTTCGACGAGGTCCGCGAATACACGCCCGGTGACGAAGTGCGGACCATCGACTGGAACGTCACCGCCCGCGCCGGCCAACCGTATGTGAAGCGCTTCGCCGAGGAGCGTGAACTCACGATCCTCTTCTTGGTCGACGTCTCGCGCAGCGGCTTGTTCGGCAGCCAGGCCGGCAGCAAGCTCGACCTTGCGATGGAGGTCGCCGCGCTCCTCATGCTGAGCGCGCAACAGAACAACGACAAGATCGGACTCGTGCTCTTCGCCGACTCGATCAAGGGCTACTTCCCACCGCGCAAGGGCCGCGCCGCGACGCGGCGATTGATCCGCGAACTCGTCGCCTGTGATCCGACCGACCACGCGCCCAAGTCCGACGCGACGACCGACCTCGCCGGTGCGCTGCAGTTCGTGCGCCGCGTGCAGCGGCGCAAAGCCGTGGTGTTCGTGATCTCCGACTTCCTCGATCCCGGCTGGGAACGCGCGCTGCGGATCGCCAACTCGCGGCACGACGTGATCGCCATCACGGTTCGAGACCCGCGCGAACTCGAGATCCCGACGGTCGGCTTCGTCACCTTCGAGGATCCGGAGACCGGTCGGATCGTCGAGGTCGATACACGACACCCGCGCGTGCGCGCGCTGTTCGCGCAGCGGGCCGAGGCGCGCAAGGCCGCGCTCGAGTCGTCGTTTCGCAAGAGTGGTGTCGACGAACTCGCGGTCCGCACCGATCAGCCGTACACGGCGAGTCTCAATCGGTTCTTCCGGATGCGGGAGCGACGAGCCGCGCGATGATCAGGCTGCGCTTCTTCGTCTTGGTGCTGCTCGCGCTCGCGAGCTGCGACGCGGCCGTCGTCGAGGAGGTGGCGACGGCGACTGCGACCAAGGTCGTGAGCGAGGCGTCCCTGGGACCCGTGCGCGCGACCGTGCGCATTCCGGATCGCGAGTTTCGCTTCGGCGATCGCTTCGCACTCGAGCTCGAAGTCGTCGCATCCCAGGGCGCGCAGCTCGAGCCCATCGAGTTCACCAGTCGTCTGGGGCACTTGCGCATCCGCGATCGGCGCGACGACAGCGATCTCGCCAACGGACGTCTCGCGCACACCGTCGTGGTGGAGCCCGAACGCACGGGCACGAACCTCGCGCGCCTGCCGATCGTGCGCTTCACACCGCAGAGCGGTGAGGGCGCGGGACGACGCTCCGAACTGGCACTCGAAGGATTCCGAATCGAGGTCGCCGGTCTGACGGCCGGCGAAGTCCCCGACCTGGGCAGCGTGGCCACGGCGCTCGGTGCTGTTCCACTGCCGTTGCCCGGCGACGCTCAGCGCACCCTGTGGATCGTGCTCGGTGCGATCGCGGCGCTGTTGATGCTCTCGCTGTGGTGGTGGCGAAGCCGTCGCGTCGACCATTCGGCGATGCCGGTGGTGATCGACCCGCACGCCGAAGCCGAGGCCGCATTCGCCAGTCTGCTCGCGCGCGATCTGCCCGGCCGCGGCCTCTTTGCGGAGTTCTACGTCGGACTCACCGGCATCGTCCGCCGCTTCGTCGAGCGAACGACCGGCATCCACGCTCCCGAGCAGACGACCGAGGAGTTCCTGCGCGCACTGGAGCACGACGAGCGAGTCGCGCGCGATCGCAAGTCCGAGTTGCGGAACTTCCTCGCGGCGTCGGATCTCGTGAAGTACGCGGCGCAGGTACCCAGCGCGACGGAACTCGACGATGCGGTGCAGTCCGCCAAGCGCTTCTGCGCCCGCAACGTCGGCGCCGAGGTGACGGCATGAGGTTCGCGGATCCGTGGCTCTTGGCTCTGCTTCCCGTCGTGCTGCTCGTGCTCTGGTTGCGGCGCGGCAGGCCGGCCACCGTGCTGTTCTCGAGTGCCGCTGCGTTGGATGACCTGCCGCGCACGCTCGCGCAGCGAGTCCGCGCGCGCTTGCCGTGGCTCGAGGTGCTCGGCTTGTCGCTCGTCGTGGTCGCGCTCGCGCGTCCGCAATCCGGCCGCGAAGACAGCGTCGTGTCGAGCTACGGCGTCGCGATCGAGCTCGTGATCGACAAGTCCGGCTCGATGGATGAACTCGATCTCGATCCCGACGCCTACGACCGAAAGCAACTCACACGCCTCGATGTGGTGAAGTCCGTCGTCGCCGACTTCGTCGACCAGGACGGCGAGCTGGCGGGGCGGCCCACCGATCTCATCGGTCTCATCAGCTTTGCCGGCTACGTGCAGACTCACTGCCCGCTGACGCTCGATCACGCAGCGGTGCTGCAGTTGTTGGGCGACGTCGAGCGACCGAAGATCGACGAGCGGGATCCCAAGGCCCGTGAACTGCTCGCGACTGCGATCGGCGATGCGCTGGTGACCGCGGTGGATCGGCTCGAGGAAGCGCCGGCGCAGAGCAAGGTCGTCGTGCTGCTGTCCGACGGTGAGAGCAACATCGGTGAGGCGAGCCCTCGGGTCGGCGCCGAGGCGGCGAAGGCGGCAGGCATCAAGGTCTACACGGTCGGAATCGGCACGCCGCGACAAGGTCTCGACGAGAAGGCGCTGCGCGAGGTCGCCGACATCTCGGGCGGCCGCTACTTCAATGCGCGGGATGCTGCCGGACTCGCCAACGTCTACCGCGAGATCGATCAGCTCGAGCGCAGCGAGATCACGGCGACGCAGTTCACGCGATGGAGCGAGAAGTTCGTGCCGGTGCTGTTGCTCGGCATCGCGCTCCTGTTCGCGCATCGCCTCCTCATGGACACCCGCTTCCGAGGACTGCCATGATCGCACTGGTTTGGCACAATCCGACCGCGCTGTGGTTGCTGTGGGCGTTGCCGATCGTGTGGCTCATCGGTGCGCACGCCCATCGACAGGTCCGTCGCGCGGCCGATCGCCTGGTCGGGACCACGATGGTCAAGCGCCTCCTGCCGCCGTTGGCGTGGCAGGCTGCGGCGAGCAGGATCGTCCTGCTGTCGCTCGGGCTGGCCATGTGCATCGTCGCCGCGGCACGTCCGGCCTTCGGCGTCTTCTATCGACCGGTCGCGGCACGCGGTCTCGATCTGGTCGTGCTCCTCGACGTGAGTCGTTCGATGCTCGCGGACGACAGCGGCGACACGCGGCTCGGCCGCGCGCGATCGGCGGTGCGCTGGCTGGTCGACGAGCTGGAAGGCGATCGCGTGGGGCTGATCGGCTTCGCCGGGCAGACGGTGGCGGCGTGTCCGCTCACGCTCGATCGCGGCTTCTTCGGCAGCGCCCTCGCCGCCGTCGGGCCGCAGATGGTCGGGCGCGGCGGAACCCAGATCGGGCCGGCGCTCGATGCCGCGATGCGGATGCTGGATACGTCGTGGGACCGCGACAAGCTGGTGCTGCTCGTCACCGACGGCGGCGACCAGGAGTCGTTTCCGAAGGCCGCGGCCGAGCGTCTGCGCGACAAGAAGGTGCGTGTCATCACGCTCGGTCTCGGCTCCGCGAGCGAAGATGCACCGTTGGTGATCGGCGGACAGATCGTGAGGAGTGCGGACGGACAGCCGGTATCCGCGCGCCTCAACGACACGCTGCTCCGCGATCTCGCGATCACGACCTCGGGCATGTACGTGCCGCCCGAGTCGGCACACGAACTCCCACGGCTGTATCGAGAGAACTTCGCGACCGCGCGACGGGGTGAGAATCAGGAGATGCAGGAGAAGCTTCACCGCGAGCAATACCAGTGGTTCCTCGCGATCGGTCTCGTCTTGCTGCTGGGTCAGGCCGGTCGCAAGACGTATCGACAGTCGCGGAGCGGGCGCGGTGTGCGTGGCTTGCTCCCGGCCGGCGTGCTGCTGGCGTTGTGGCTTCCGTTGACGGCCTGCAGTCGTGCGCAGAGCGAAGTGCAAGCGGCGATCGATCTCCTCGCGCGCGGTGAGGCGAGCGAAGCCGAGTCGCGATTCACGAAGTTGGTCGGTGGTGAGACGGCCGAGCGCACCGAGCCGGTGCTGCTCTACGACCTGGCCTGCGCGCAACAGGCGCTCGGTCGAGTGAGCGAAGCACGCAGCACGTTCCAGAAGGTCCTCGCGAAGGGTGATCGTCGACTACGGGCGCGCACGTGGGTGAACCTCGCGGTGCTCGACATCGGCAAGGTCGATGATCTCGCGGGCGAAGATGTCGTGAGTCTGCCATCCGCGCGTCGCGAGGAGATCGGAACCCTCGCGAACTCGGCGCTCGACGCGCTGCAGCGCGCGCGCGAACTCGACGCCACGCTCAGCGAAGCGGTGGCCAAGCAGGACTCGTTGGCACGTTGGCTGCGTGCCGCCGAGGATGCCTGGGCGAGCGCAGACCGTGCCGCGGCGATCGCCGAACGAGAAATGGCGGTGGGAGCTGCGGCGCTGGAGATTCGCATCCGTGCCGAGACGGAGTTGCTCGCGGGCCTCGCTCGCGGTGACTTGCTCGAAGACCTCGAACTCGAGCAACGTCAACTGGGCAAGGAGTTCGAGTCGATCGCTGCGCAGTTCGATCATGAGTCCGGTCCTCTCGCAGAGGCTTTCCGCGACGAGGTCAATGCCGCACTGGCGGCCGCGCCGTTGGAGTGTGAGGCGATCGCCGACCTCCTGCGCGAGGGCGCCAGCGATCGAGTGCCTTCGGCAGTGATCGCGGCCGTCGATCGATGGAATGCGGCGTGGGTGCTCTGGGCGGATCCCGTCGCGGCGCTGCGCGTTGCCGCGAGCAGTGCCGCGGAGTCGCTGCAGGAACTTCAACGACTCTCGATGGCGGTCGGCGATCCGGGTTCGGCCGATCCTGCGGCGATCGAGGTGCTCGGGAGCGCACGGCGTGGTCTGGCGGAGCGCGCCGATCGAGTGGCGAAGCTGGTCGACGCGTTGGCGCGTCGCGTTGCGAGCGATGCACACGGCGTGGCGTCGACGAGTTTCCTGACTCGTCTGCGCGGTCGGTTGCCGAAGGTCGTCGACGACCTGCGCCGCGTCGGTGAGCGAGTCGAGTCGCAGGGCAGTGCGGCGATCAGCTTGTCGGCGGCGGCGGCGAGCGCGCTCGCGGAACTTGCTGCCGACGCCGAGCTGAGCAAGCTCGGCCTCGATGCCTTGGCGCAGCGACTCGAGCGCGAGCAGCAGTCGCTGCAGCGCGCATTGGATTCGGTCTCGGTCGAGAGCGGAGCCGGCGCGGATCTGACGGCTCGATTGGGTGCGCAGTTCGCGGCGCGTCTCGCCTGGCAGGGACTCGCCTCGGGGCAGCGCGCGCAGAGTGATCGTGCCGCCTACCTGAGCGAGGCACTCGAGCGACGCATCGCGGAAGCCGCTGAGGCCAAGGCGCAGTCCGCGACGGGTTCGGATCCTGCCGGCGTGACGGCGCCACCCGATCCGGAGTCAGCGAAGGCCGCGGATGCGGAGAATGCGCTGCTGCGCGAGCGCATCGAGGTTGCGCGGGCGGCGCTGGAGTCGGCGAGTGCAGCGGTGTCGGCCGGCGACGAGTCGACTGCGGCGGCGGCGATGGGCGAGGCTCGGATCGCGCTGCGCGCATTGGCGCTGTCGCTCGACGACTTCGACGGCGCTCTTGCGCGTGCATCGCGCGAGTCGGATCAGCTCGAGTCGGTCGGCGCCCAGAGTGCGGAGAACGCGGAGAACGCGGCCGCGGATACCACGGCCGTTCTGCGTTGGCGGGAGAGTCGTCGAGAGCAGGCGGTGACGACACCGCTGGTGGCGATGCTGAGTGCATCGCTCGGTGCCGAGATCGCGTCGCTGGAGAAGCCGGTCGCGAGCGGCGGTGCGACGACGCCCGACACCGCGAGCCCCGAAGCCGCCGGCACCGATGCCGCGGGTGCCGAAGAGTCGCGCGAGAAGCTGGCCGCCCTGCGTGCGATCCAGGAACCGGTCGCGAACGCCGCGGAAGCAGCGAACGCCGCAGTCGATCGACTGGGCGCCGAAGTCGCGGACGCGGCCGCCGCAGCGACTGCCCTGCGCGCGGCGCATCCCGAACAGAAGCGCGCTGCGGAAGAGTTGCGACGCGCACTCGAGCAGATCGAACGCGCGCGCTTGTCGGTGCGTGAACTCGTCCAGCGGATCCTGCGCGCCGAGGAGGAGCTGATTCCTCTCTTGAGTGCGCTGGTCGCGGCGAAGGCTGCGGCGGCGGATCCGAGTCAACCCGAAGCGAAGATCACCGCGGAAGATGGTCGCGAGCTCGGTTGGGATGATGTCGCGAAGGCGCAGTCGGAGATCGGCAGCTACGTCGCGCGGCTGTTGCCGGCCTTCGATCGGGAGGCGGCCAAGGCGTCGCAACAAGACGGTGCGCAGCAGGTCGCGGAGTCCAGCGAATCCGAACAGCAGCTTCGCCAGGCGCTGGAAGCGATCGGCGGTCTGCATGCGGCGACGCAGCGATCGATCGAGGCGAAGGATCAAACGCGGGTGGTCGCCGACGCCGAGGTGGTCTACGACCTTGCGCGGGATCTCTGGGCTGGTCTCGAGGAGTTGAAGCCTGTCCTCCAGCGCGCGGTCGACGAGCAGGCGCGCACACTCGAGGACGGTCGCGGATTCGTGGTCGAGCCGCCACGAGCCGATGCACTCGGCGCGGTGCGACGCTCGCAGTCGCGGATCGAGCGACTTCTGCCGCCGATGGAGGCGAAGGTCGAGTCGCTCGCCGCTGCGGCTCAGCAGGCCCAACAGGCAGCGGAGGCTGCGGCTGCGGATCCGTCGTCCGCTGCGGCGGGGCAGCCGTCGCCTTCCGCGGGCGCGAGCGTTCCGCCCGAAGTCCTCGAACTCGCCAAGAAGAACCTGCCCATGGCGCGCAGCGCGATCTCGAGCGCGCGCACCAAGCTCGATCAGTCGGTGTTCACCGACGCGGTCGACAAGCAGGACGAAGCGCACCGACTGCTCCGCGAGATCCTCGATCGTTGGAAAGAGGAAGAGGACAAGCAGCAGCAACAGCAACAACAACAGCAGCAACAGCAACAGCAGCAAGAGTCACAGCCGCCGGAGCCGCAGCCCTCGCAAGGTCGGATGAGCCCGGAGGAACTCCAGCGGTTGCTACAGGCCGTGCGCGAGCGCAATCGCCAGGAGCCGAAGACTTCGGCCCGAACGCCGGTGAAGGAGGACTGGTGAAGACAGAACGAACGTGGTCCTTCGGCTTGCTCTTCGCCCTGGTCCTTCTCACCTGGCCGAGTCTCGCAACGGCGCAGCGAGTGGTCTCGGAATTGCGACCCTCCCAGCCGGTGCTCGGTCAGGATGTCCGGTTCTACGTGCAAGTGAGGGGCGCGACCGCGGCGACCTGTGAGATCGACCCCGTCGAGGGTCTCGAGATCCAGCTCGAAGATCACGGTGTCTCCAACCAGAGCACCCGCATCACGATCATCAACGGTCGACGACAGGTGGTGGAGACCTCGGACTACACCTTCGTCTACCGACTCGTGCTCGCCCGCGCGGGTCGCTTCGAACTGCGCTCGCCGCGCGTGCGAGTCGGCAACGAGCAGTTCGAAGGCGCGCCGACGGTGTTCTTCGTCACGGATTCGTCGAAGGACGATCGTGCCATCGTCGAGATGCGAGCGGAGCCCGAGCGGCTCGTGCTGGGCCAGGACGGCAAGATCATCGTCGACGTGCTGCTGAAGGTGCCGCCGACCGACCTCGGCAGCGAGGACCCACTCGAGCTCTACGACCAGGCGCGTTCCTTCAGTCTCTTCGACCAAGGAACACCGCCGCCGGTGCTCAGTCTGCCGTGGATCGCCGATCCGCCGCAGGGCCTCGGCAAGATCGATCTCAATCAATGGGTGCAGGCGCGGCAGGCGCGCCGCGGCTTCCAGATTGCACAGGTGCGCGGCGCGCGATTCCTCGAACCGGGTTCGTCGACGACGGAGACGAGAAAGAACGCGGACGGCGAGTCGGTTCGCTATCGGCGATATCGCTTCGCGCTCGAC
Source organism: Planctomycetota bacterium (assembly GCA_050181465.1). Classification (GTDB taxonomy): domain Bacteria; phylum Planctomycetota; class UBA1135; order UBA1135; family UBA2386; genus JACRLW01. The sequence goes on along the minus strand of JBFXDD010000020.1, from coordinate 22,498 downwards.
GTCCGCGGCGAAGCCGTCGGCGCCTACGACTTTGCCGCCGCCGGACTCGAAGGGCAGTTCGTCACGCGTCAGGGACAGCGCTATGTCTGGTCGGACGGCTTCATGCGCTCGGCACCGCTGCGCATCGAGGTGATGGAGCCGCCGATGGAAGGTCGCCCGGTGAGTTTCCAGGGCGCGATCGGTCGATTCGCCTTCGAGATGCCGCCGCCGACGCCGACCCAGGTCACGGTCGGCAATGCGGTGTTCGTCACCTTGGTCGCGAAGGGCCGCGGATTCCTGAAGGGTGTCGACTTCGATCTGCAGCGTCAGCTCGGCGGCGACTTCCGCGTCGAGCGCGTCGGGGTCACCGACTCACTGCCCCCGGGCTCGGCGCGGCCGGCCGGCTTCCCCGACCGGCCGGGCGATTGGCGGCAGTGGGACTTCAAGGTCTACCCACAGTCGCCCGCCGTTCGAGAGATCCCGCCGCTCGAGTTCAGCAGCTTCGATGCCGAGTCGCGCGGATACCTGACCACGACCACCGCCGCGGTGCCGCTCTCGGTGACGCCGCCGAAGACGGGCGGTGACGGTGTGCTCGTGGCGAACGCCGAAGGTGGCGGCGGCCGTGCCATCGAGTTGGTGCGGACGGCGGCGATCTCGGCGAACGTGACCGACCTCAATCTGCTGGGCGATCAGCGCTTCCACGTTCTTCCTTACTTGCTGATCGGCATCGGGATGGCGGTCGCGTTCGGCATGACGCGCTTCGTCGTCAATCGTCGGCGGCGGTTGAGCGCAGATCCGATCCTGCTTCGTCGCCTCCGCGCTGCGCCCCGCTTTCTCACCCGGCTCGACGGTGTTCGCTCGCTGACCGGCGGTGAAGCGTTGCGGACCGCGCACGATGCACTGCGCGGCTACGTTGCCGACCTCACCGGCCGCCAGGAGGAGGCGATCACGGCGACGGAGTTGATGGCCTGGTGTGACGGCAACGTGGCGGATGTCGCGCTGCGCGAGCGCATTCGTTCGCTCGGTGAACAGGTGGAGGCCCTTCGCTACGGCGGTGTCGTCGGCGAAGTCGACCTGCAATCGCTGAGCGGCCTGGAGAAGATCACGCGAACCGTCGCCAGGCCGAAGGGTGCGTCCTCGGCGACTTTCCTGCTGTGCTGCGCGGCGCTGGCGGCCGGCGCGCGTGCGCAGGATGTCGACTCCTTCCAGGCTGCGCAGCAGGCATTCGACCGCGGCGAGTATCGACAAGCTGCGGAGCGATGGGCGCGGATGGCCGACGGTGACTACGAGAACGGCCACGTGCGCTACAACGAGGGCAATGCGTGGCTGCGTGCGGGTGAGGTCGGCCGTGCGATCGCCGCATACCGCCGCGCGACCTTGTTCCTGCCGCGCGATGCAAACGTCGAGGTGAATCTCCGGCGCGCGCTCGAGCTGCGCGGCAAGCGAGGCGGCGACGAGAGCGGTGCCGGTGGGATCGCGGCCTTGTTGTTCTGGCGTGACCGCTCGAGTGCGAGCGAACAAGGTCTGTTGGCGCTGATCGCGATGAGCACCGCCTTCGTCGTCGCGATGGCGAGGCTGTTCGTCGGGCGGCGATCGACGTTCCTCGCTGCGGTGCAATGGAGCGCGGTCGTCGTCGCGCTCGTTCTGTTGACCACGGCGTACCTCGCGGGCGAGCGGCTGGCGGCGCGATCGAGTGCGGTGGTCGTCGCCCCTTCCGTGCCGTTGCGCACGGGTCCAGGCGAGAACTTCGAGCTGCGCTTCGAGCAAGCGCTGGAGGAAGGTGCCGAGCTGCGGGTTCTCACCGTGCGCGACGGCTGGTTGGAGGTGCGCGTCGGCGAAGAGTACGAGGGATGGCTCCCCGCGGCGGCGGTCGAGCGATGGTGACGGCGGACGTCCCCGGCGACTTCGTGACCCTCGCGAAGACCCACTACGAGAACTTCCCCGTCGGTTCGTGGCTGGTGCCGCGCGCGCATCGACAGCACATCCATCGCATCTACGCCTTCGCGCGCATCGCCGACGACCTCGCCGACGAACGACGCGACGCCGCGGCGCTGCGCGCCTATCGCGAGGCGTTCCTGGCGCACGCCGAGCCGTCGCACCGGGCGGTGGCTCTGTTCGCGGACCTGTGGGAGAGCATCCGCGAGCGCGATCTGCCGATGCAGCTCTTCCTCGATCTGTTGGATGCCTTCGAGCAGGACCTGCGTGTCGGTCGCTATGCCGACGCCGCGCAGCTCTTCGACTACTGCCGTCGTTCCGCCGATCCGGTCGGTCGGTTGGTCTTGCGTGTGTTCGGGCATCGCGACGCGGCGTTGGACACCTTGTCCGATCGAGTTTGCACCGGCCTGCAGTTGCTCAATCACCTGCAGGATCTGCGCAGCGATCTGCTCGAGCGGGATCGCATCTACTTCCCGGTCGCCGATCTCACACGCCACGGTGTCGCGGAGTCGGATCTTCGCGCGACCGTCGCCTCGGCGGGAGTGCGCGCGTTCGTCCGCGACTGGTTGGATCGGACGGCCAAGCTCCTTCACGACGGCTGGCCGATCACGAGCGCGGTGCGCGGTCGTCTCCGCTACGAACTTCGCGCCATCCTCGGCGGCGCGGCGGGCTGCGTGCGAGCCATCCGCGCAGCCGACTACGACGTTCTCGCAGCACATCGCGGCGTGCGCGGGTTCGCCCGCCTCTTCGCCGTCGGCGGGGCGCTACTGCGGTCGGGCCCGCCGGCAGCACTGCGAGAGTGAGGGTTGGCTATCGTTCGTGTCCTAACCGAGTTCGACCGCGAAGGCGGTTTTCGCCAGTCTCATGAAGATCGAATTTCCCAACGCGGCAGGCGTGCAGCTCGCCGGTCGACTGGAGTTGCCGATCGGCACTCCGCGCGCGTTTGCACTGTTCGCCCACTGCTTCACCTGCGGTAAGGACAGCGCTGCGGCGACGCGCATCGCGCGCGCCTTGGCGCGAAGGGGCTACGGTGTGCTCCGCTTCGACTTCACTGGGCTCGGCGGCAGTGACGGGGACTTCGCGAATACCTCGTTCTCCTCGAATGTCGAGGATCTCGTGCATGCCGCGCGGTGGCTGGAGGAGCACTATGCGGCGCCGAGTCTGCTCGTCGGCCACAGCTTGGGCGGTGCCGCGGTGCTGGCGGCGGCCTCGCGAATCGACGGTGTCGAAGCCGTCGCGACCATCGGCGCGCCGAGCGATGTCGGGCACGTCGAACACCTCTTCGCAGAGCATCGAGACGACATCGAAGAGCACGGACAGAAGGTCGTGTCGATCGGCGGTCGGCCCTTCCCGATCTCGCAGAGCTTCGTCGCGGATCTCGATCGACATCGACTGCTCGATGCGTTGCCCAAACTCCGTCGCGCCGTGCTGGTGATGCACTCGCCGCAGGACGAGATCGTCGCCGTCGATCATGCCCGCCGCCTCTACGAGGCCCTGCGGCACCCCAAGAGCTTCGTCACCCTCGATGATGCCGATCACCTGCTCACACGGCGCGAAGATGCCGAATACGTAGCCGACGTGCTGGCGGCGTGGGCGTCGCGCTACGTGGTGCACGAGCAGAATTACGGCGTCGGTGCCGTGCAGCCGGGCACCGTGATCGTGGCCGAGCGCGACGCCGAGGGCTTCGTGCAAGACATCGTCGCCGGGCGTCACGCCTTGGTCGCCGATGAGCCGGAGTCGGTCGGCGGCAGCGATCAGGGGCTCGACCCCTATGCGCTGCTCCTCGCCTCGCTCGGTGCATGCACGTCGATGACCTTGCGGATGTATGCGCGGCACAAAGGGCTGCCTATCCAGAACATTCGGGTGCGGCTGTCCCACGAGAAGATCCATGCCAAGGACTGCGCGGACTGTGAGTCGACGACCGGCAAGGTCGACCGCATCGAACGGGTGCTCGAGATCGATGCGCCGGCGCTCACCGACGAGCAACGCGCGCGCCTCGTGGAGATCGCCGACCGCTGCCCGGTCCACAAGACCCTGTTCGGCGAGAAGAAGATCCATACGCGTCTCGGATGAGGGAGCGCGGCGATCCCGTGCGGGCCGTCAGAGGTAGCGATTAGAGTAGGTTGCCATGGCGCGAACGATTGTCTTCCTGGGTGCCGCCGTAGCTCTGTTGATCGCGGCGTGGTTCGTGATCGACGGTGTCGGCGACTCCACACCACGCTCTGCTCCGGTCATGAACTCGAATGCGTCGGAGTCGAAGGTGGAACCGCCGTCGCTCGTCGACGGGACCGCCCGGGAGGAACTCGACGGCGAGCATGGACGCGCGGAGGTTCGGTCGGGCGACCGAACGGAGCCGACCCCGGTCGGCGATGCCGAGGCTGCCGCCGTCCGCGTGCGCGTGCTCACTTGGCGAGGTACTCCCGCTGTCGGCGTTCCCGTGGGTTTGTTGCTCGTCGCCGAGCAGGACATTCGACCGCGCGTGACTCGGGAGACGGATGCGGAAGGTCTCGTGGCCTTCGTCCAATCGGAGCTTGCCGACGGTCGCGATGGGCTGAACTCGGCGATCATCCATGTGAACGCGTCGTTGCATCCATTGCCGCAGGCGGAGCTGCTCCTGTCGGAGTTGCCTCAGGATCCCATCGAGCTTCGATTGCCGCCGTACGGCGCCGTGCGTGTGCGCTTCGATGCCATGGGCAGCGGACTCGCCGCCACGCGAGTGAGTTTGTCGATCAGAGATGTGCTGCGGGATCGGTTGTCCAGGTGGAATCGAACGTCTGCGAACTTGCGGGATGGTGAGGCCGTCTTCCCGATGGTCGACCTCGATCGGAAGCTCTCGGCTCGCGTCGCGGTGAGCGGCGTGAACATCTGGCCCGGCGAGGAGTTCGACGGACCGCGCGTCGACGGGCAAGAGGTCCTCGTCGAGGTTCCGCTCATCAAGTCGGGGACTCTCGCCGGCTTTCGACTGATCGACGAGAAGGCGAACGTCCTCGGATCACGCAATGTGGAGTTCACATTCGAGTCTGGATCGGAGGAGAACTCGAGCCGCATCGGTGGTGTGGTCGGGTCGAACGCCGAGGGGTTCATCTTCCTGCAACTCCGCGCCGAGGACCGACCGCCTGACCAGCGTACGCTGCGCGCGCGCATCAGCGAGGAGGCGATCGAAGGGAGCTACGAGTTTCCGAGGTCGTTGCGGCAAGGCGTCGTCATGCTGGGCGATCTGCAGCTCGCCGGTGCGCCGATTCTCGTCGAGGGCCGGGTCATCGATGAAGACGGTGCGGGTATCGAAGGCGTGCGCGTCTCCAGCCCGGTGCACGATGTTCATGACATCTCGAAAGCGAACGGCGCCTTCGCTCTGCGCGGGAGTCTCGATGAGTCGGTGTTGGATATCGCCGCTCAGATGCCGGGCTTCATCCCCGCGGGGGCGCCGCGCACGCCGGTGGGAGCGCGTGGTCTGCAGATTCGATTGATGCGTGGTGCGCGCATCGAGGGGCGCATCCGAACGGCAATCTCGGACCTCGATGCTCACCTCGCGATCGTGCTGCGCGAGCAGACGGAGACCGGTTCGCGACGGCAGCACGTTCGCCTCGGGGCCTTCTCGCTCGATGGTTTGAAGCCAGGCAACTATGACATCTCGATCCACCTGTCCGGCTACGCCGAAGCCCTGCAGCGGTGGCCTGGCAGTCGACTCGTCGCCGGGGAGACCTTGACGCTTCCGGACGTCGACCTCGATGCGCTCGCTCGCATCGTCAAGCTCCGCCTGCTGGATCCGCAGGGCGGCAACGTGAAGAACGCGAGGGTCCTCGTGAATCTGCGTGTCGATGACGGTGGCTTCCCGACCTACGAAGGTGTGCTGGCGACGGGGGGCGTCGCCACGCTCGTGTTGGCACCTTCGCCGGTGGAGTTGATGGTGTTGGCCGACGGGTTCCCACCCTTGTCGATCGTGCCTACGCGCGAGGAGGAGGTCGTCACACTCGAGACCGGTCCGCGCCTGGTAGTCACACCGAGCCATCGACTGGATCTGCCGGAGGGCACACGGATCGAGTTGCAGGCGAATCGACTCGAACTCGAATTGCCAAGAGGGGAGTACTCGTTTCGCTCCGGGGGCGGCACGTCTTCGTCAAGGGGTTCATCCCCCGTGCCCAAATCTGCGGTCGGCAAGCTCGATGCGCACGGCGCCGGGGAGTTCACCTTGTCGGGCTTTGGTCGCCATCAGTTGCGCGCGGAATTGATTACTGCGTCCGATGCAGGCAACCGGCGCATTCCCCTGGAGGGCGTGATCGACAGCGAGTTCGTCGCGGTTCGCGGCGTGGCCGTCGTGCACCTCGCACTGAATCTCGACGCCGCCAAGCTCGCCGAGATCCTCGGCCGGGATCGCTGAGGAGACGGCTTGCTTGGTCGCGCCGCATCGGCGAGAAGAAGCGCATGCAATCCTCGATCGTCTTGCCGCGCCAGGCACTCACGAGGCGTGAGACTCTCGACGAGTACCGCGCGGTCGGCGGTTACGAAGCCGCGAGCAAGGCGCTCGCGATGGGTGCCGAGGCCGTACTCGCCACCATCGAGTCTTCCGGATTGCGCGGCCACGGTGGAGCAGCGTTCCCGACCGGCCGCAAGTGGGCGCTCGCCGCGGCGACTCCCGCCACGTCGCGGCACGTCGTCGCGAACGGCGGCGAGCACGAGCCAGGCAGCGAGAAGGATCGATACCTGGTCGCGCACGCGCCGCATCGAGTCCTCGAAGGTGCCTTGATCTGCGCGTTCGCTACCGGTGCCGACAAGGTGTGGATCTACCTCATCGAGGACATGCACGAGCAAATCGCGGCGATGGAGTCCGCGATCGAAGAACTGCGCGCGGCCGGACTCCTCGAGCGATGGCGGAGCGAAGCCTCGTTCGACGTGACGATCGCGATCCATCGTGCGCCGCCGACCTACGTCGCTGGCGAAGAGACCGCCGCAATCGACTCCATCGACGGCGGACCTGGCAAGCCGAGGCGAAAGCCGCCGTATCCCGGGGTGTCCGGCGTGCGCGGCGAGCCGACCACGGTGAACAACGTCGAGACGCTCGCGCACGTGCCGTGGATTCTGCGCCACGGTGCCGACGCCTACCGCGCGATCGGCACGGAGCAGTCCCCCGGATCGATGCTCGTGACCCTTCCAGTGGAGTTGCGCAACCCGGGCGTCGTCGAGATCGCCTACGGAACGACCTGGCGTGAGTTGATCGATGGGTTCGGTGGCGGCGTGGCGAGCGGTCGCGCGATCCGTGCGGTCCATCCCGCGCTCTCGGCAGGCTTCCTCGGCGCGGAGCATCTCGACATGCCGATCGCGCACGAGACCTTGCGGCCGCTCGGCAGCTCGCCGGGCTGTGGTGGTGTGCGGCTCGTGCTCGAGGGTGACGATGTGTCGGCTCGCCTGTTGGAGATCGCCGAGTTCTTCATGCGGGAACAGTGCGGTCAGTGCCCGCCTTGTCGCATGGAGACGAATCAGTTCGTTCACGTGCTGCGTGCCGTCGCCGACGGCAAGGGTGGCGACTTCGCAGCACCGCTCCACAAGGTTGCCGACTTCGCGCGGAAGAAGGGGCTGTGTTCGCTGATCGAGATGGCGGCCGCGCCGATCCTGTCCGGAGTCACGCTGTTCGCCGACGATCTCGCACGCCGGTGAACGCGAGTCCGATCGAACAGCCGGTGACCACCAACATGCCTGCCAGACTCGCGGCGGAGGGCACCGTCCCGAACAGGACCAAGCCGAACAGAACGCCGAACACCGGGCCGGTCATCGTCGCTGCGGTGCCGCGGGCGACGTCGATGCGAGCCAGCCCCAGAGTGAGCGTGACCTGACCGAGGAGTGCGGCAGCCGACACGGCAACGTGCGCGATCACTTCGCCGAGGTCGCGCGGCAGGGCACTCTCACCGGCGAGGAGCGAACCGATCAATCCGCCCGGGATCGTCACGAGCGGGAACCACAGCATGATCGTGATCGCGTGCTCGGTTCGCGAGAGCGCGCGCACGGCGATGTAGGCGAGCCCGGATCCCAGTGCGCCGCACAGAGCGATCGCCGTGGCGCCGCGCACTTCACCGCTCGGCCCGACGACGAGCGCCACTCCGAACAAGGCCAGCCCGACCAGGAACCAGTGCCACCGTCCGGATCGTTCCTGCAGCACGAGCGGAGCGAGGAGGGCGACGAAGATCGGATGGGAATACTGCAGCAGCACGGCATCGCCCAAGGGCAGGTGCTGCACCGACCAGAAGTAGCAGGACAGGGCGCCGTAGCCGAGCAGGCCGCGCCCGATGAGTGCGAGAGGCCGTGAGCCGAGGACCGGCACGCCGCGGCGACGCGCCAGGAGCCACAGGAACGTCGTCAGCATCACACCGCGTGAGAACACGACGGCTTGGGTCGGCGTGTCCGGCAGCCAACGCTTGACGATCGCCGCCATCAGCGCGAACGAAGCTGCCGAAGCGACCATCAGGAGCAGGCCGTCGGAGCCGCGTGGCATGGGGCGCGGATCGTAGGAGTCGTTCGTGCCGTTGCCATCACACCGCGCCGGCCCGGACTGGGTTCGGTAGTCACCGCGCTTGACGGGAAGCTCGTGCAGCCGTCAGATCGACGCATCGTGCGTGACTACTACGTGGCTTGCACACTCGGCCTCGAAGGCGTGCTGGCCGAGGAAGTTCGCGCGCTCGGTGCAGTCTCGGTGCATGACAAGCGCGGCGGCATTCGCGCGCGCGCCGACGATGCCTTCGGGATGCGCGCCTGCCTCTGGTTGCGCAGTGCGACTCGCGTGCAGGAAGAGGTCGTGCGCGGCCGCGTCCACGACGAGGATCAGCTCTACGAACTGGTCCGGCACGTGGAGTGGGAGCGTTGGATCGGCTGTGACGACACCTTGGCGGTCGACGCGACCGTGAAAGACAGCTTCCTCACGCACTCGCAGTTCGCCTCGCGCCTGGTGAAGGACGCGATCGTGGATCGATTTCGCGATCTCGAAGGACGTCGTCCCGACGTCGATCCGGTCGATCCCGCATTGCCGGTGAAGCTGCACCTGTGGCGCAACGAGGCGACCATCTACGTGGACCATGCCGGAGCCAGCCTGCACAAGCGCGGCTACCGCGAGGTGCAGGTGAAGAGCCCGCTCAACGAAGCCATCGCCGCGGGTCTCCTCCTCGCCAGTGACTGGGATCGGCGTTCGCCTGTCGTCGATCCGATGTGCGGTTCGGGCACCTTCCTGATCGAGGCCGCGGCGATCGCGACCGATCGCGCGCCCGGACTCCTGCGTTCCTTCGCCTTCGAGCGTTGGGCCGGAATCGATCGCCGCGCGTGGCTCGCCCTTCGCGAGGATGCGCGTCGACGTGCGGCCGAAGGATCGAAGGCGAACGCGGTGATGATGACCGGATGTGACGCGCATCCGGGGGCGGTTGCGATCGCGCGACGGTCGATCGCCGATGCACAGTTGACGGCCCACGTCGACGTCGTGCATTCGGAGGTGTCGCGTTTCGAACCGAAGACGGCGCCGCGCTTCGTCGTGACCAATCCGCCCTACGGCGAACGCATCGGCGAAGGCGAGCAGCTCGAGACGAGCTGGCGGAACCTCGGCGATTTCCTCCATCGCTTTCCCGGTCTGGTGGCGTGGGTCTTGTCCGGCAATCCGGAGCTGACGCGATACCTCCATCTGTCCGCGAGCCGGAAGCTGCCGGTTCGCAATGGTCCGATCGACTGTCGGTTCCTGCGTTACGAAGTCGATTCCGCTTCCTGAGCGGCGTTGCCGTCGCCCCTAGCCCTAATGATTCGTGACCGACTACTGCGATCGCCGCAAGTCGCGTCCGGCGTCGTCGCTACGGCTACGCTTCGGTAGTCGACCGACGCAGCTCCTTGCCGGACATCGACCTGCGGCGACCTGCGTCGACCTGCGGCGATCTCGTGACGACGTTCACGAATCATCCGGGCTAGCCAGAACCGCACCCACCGGCACGCGCACGAACAGCACGCGCCGGACGCGATAGGCGAGGATCACGCTCACGACGATCAGGCCGACCACCAGACCCCACCAGAAGCCGGCGGCGCCGCCACCGAGCCCGAACGCGAACCAGATCCCCAACGGGATCCCGATCGCCCAGAAGCCGATCAGATTGACGATCAGCCCGGAGTGCGTGTCACCCGCCCCGCGCAAGACGCCGATGCACACCACCTGCACGCCGTCGAACACCTGGAAGACGGCGGCGATCACGATCAGTTGTGCGGCGAGCGGGACCAATCCCTCCACGTCGGTGAACAGGCGGGCGAGCGTCTCCGGGACGACCCAGAACACGACGGCGCAGATCGCCATCAGAGCGGCGCCCAGCCCGATGCCGATCCGCGCCGCACGTCGAGCGTCGTCGATGTGCCGTCTGCCGATGGAGTGACCGACTCGCACGGCCGTCGCCATCGATACCGACAACGGCAACATGAACGAGCCCGTCGCGAGCAGGAGCGCGATCTTGTGTGCGGCCACCGGGTCTTCGCCGAGCTGGCCGAGGATCGCGACCGACCCCGAGAAGGCGCCGTACTCGAGGACGAACTGCGTTCCCAACGGCCACCCCATGCGAAGCAGCGGCAGGATGCGGCCGAGGGCGATCTCCGCGCGATCGATGGGGCGGATCAGCGGACGCAGGACCGGCCACGCGCCATAGAGAAGCATCGCCAGCATGCCGTAGCGACCGATGGACGACGCGATCGCGGCACCCTGCACGCCGAGCTCCGGCATGCCCAGGTTGCCGAAGATCAGCACCCAGTTCGCGAAGGCGTTGAAGAAGTTGGTCGCGAGCACCGCGACGATGATGGGGCGGATCGTCGCCATCGCCTGCAAGGTCTGGCGCAAGGCGACGAACAGCAGCATCGGCAAGAGTCCCGGTAGGGACCACAGCGCGTAGGCGCTCGCGATCGGCTGCACTTCGGCGGGCTGCTGCAGCAGTCGAAAGGTCGGAGCGGCGCATAGACCGATCGCCACGATGGGGATCGTCAGCCAGACCGCGAGCGCGAGTCCGCGTTGCACCGCGACCCGGGCCGTGCCCGACTCGCCGCTTCCCAACGCGCGGGCGATCACCGAGTCGATCACCGACAAGACGCCCTGACCGAAGATGTAGATGGTCCAGACGAAGGCGTTGCCGAGTGCGATCGCGGCGAGGTCCTTGGACGACAATCGGCCGACCATCGCGACGTCGACGATGCTCAAGCCGAGTTGACCGAACTGCACCAGCGCGATCGGCGACGCGAGCCGCAGGATCGCCGCCAGTTCCGCGCGGACGGGCTCGCGGCGCGAGGTTCGAGCTTCCGGCGGCACGTCAGCGTGGAGTTCCATGGATGCGTGCTGCGGGTTGCGATCGCGAACGCGTGGCCGATCATAGTGGCCTGCGCTTGCGATCAAGACGTCGCGGCGATCCCCTTCCTCGCACCTCTCATCGCCTCGCATGTCCAAAGCTCTCGATCGATTCTCGGCTCTGTTCGCCGGTCTCACCCTTCTCGCCGCCGGCGGTTGTGCCTTCTTCCGCTCGAATCGCAACGAACCGATCGACGCGGCCTTGCTGGATCGCCTCGTCGTCGGTCGAACCACGGCTCGCGAGGCGGTGGAGGTCCTTGGCGGGCCGTCGCAGGTGGTCCAGTTGGGCAATCGCAGCGCGTACCGCTACGACCACACGACGACCAAGGGCACCGGCTTGCTGCTGCTGGTGCTGAACTTCGGCCACGCCGACACTCGGGAAGACCGCGTGTGGCTGTTCTTCGACGAGGCCGATCTGCTCACCCACGTCGGTCACAGTCTGGAGGCGCATCGCGCGCAGTACGCGTTTCCGTGGGAGGACATCCACGAGGCGAGCGAGCGCGAGGCTGCCGACGTCGAGCGCGGAGTTCGTCCGCGATCGAGTGGGGAGCAGGGCAAGTGAACGCGCGACGACCGCCGCGGCGGCGTTCTCTCGGCTGCATCTTCGCGAGCGCCCTTCTCGCCGGCGGCTGTCTCAACTTCCGCTACGACCGCACGCGGGTGAACGAACCGATCGATGCTGCCGCCAGCGATGCGTTGACCATCGGCAGCGCCACGCTCGCCGACGTCCTGGACCACTTGGGCGCGCCCGCGATCGTCTGGCCCTCGCTCGACGGTGAGGTCGTCATGGCGTACGCGTGGGCCGACTCGGCGGCGCTCGGGCTGCAGCTCAGCTTCGCCTTCCACCGGCTCACGCCGGCCGCGCGGGTGTCCTGGGACGACGGTCAGGACGACGTCCCGGCAGTCCTGCTCCGCCTCGACGGCAACCTCGTGCTGCGCGAGATCCGTCGCGGTGTCTTGCGGGACATTGCACCGGAACTCCCGGATGCGACCGCCGCGGACAACACGGCGCTCGACGTCGTGCGGACCTACCGCTGACCTCGCCACCCCGGACTATTCGTGAACGTCTACTGCGATCGCCGCAGCTCGCACCCGGCGGCGTCGCTCCGTCGGCTCCTCCCTGGCAGCGTAGCTACCGCTACGCTTCGGTCGTCGACCGACGCAGCTCCTTGCCGGACATCGACCTGCGTCGATCTCGCGACGACGTTCACGAGTCATCCGGGCTACGCGTTCGCCGACTCGGTCAGGTAGACGAACTCGATCGGCGACTCGATCTCGCCACGGATGCTCTGGTGCACCGGGCAGAGGTGTGCGGCGCGCTCGAGCTTCTTTCGCTGGTCCTCGTCGACCGGAGTCCGGATCGTGACGGTGACGGGGAGCGCGCCGATCCGACGGTGTGGGTCGGCAACCATGCGCTTCTCGACGTCGGCGGTCATCCCGCTCAGGTCGATGCCGTCGCGCCGCGCGATGATGCCGAGGATCGTCATGATGCAAGTCGCCAGTCCGGTGGCGACGAGGTCGGTGGGTGAGAACGACGCGGCGAGGCCTTCGTTGTCGCGCGGTGCATCGGTGATGAGGGTCGCACCGGAGGGTTCGTGCACGGCGACGCAGCGCAAGTTGCCTTCGTATCGGGCGTGGATCTTGACCATGGACGAACGATAGCGCCCGGTTGTCGCCGCACCCTCAGCGCTCTTCAATGCGCGCGATGCCCGCTGAGGACGATCCCCAACCGCTCGAAGACGATCCGGACTTCCTCTCCGGACCGTGGACCGGTTACTGGCTCGAAGGCGGTTGTCGATTCCGTCAAGACCTCGCGCTGAAGTTCACGAAGGGCAAGGTCGCGGGGGAAGGCATCGACACGGTCGGTCGCTTCCACGTCGTCGGTACCTACTGCACCGAGTCCCGCGAGGTCGCCTGGACCAAGACCTACTTCGGCGCCTACTCCTTGGACTATCGCGGCTTCCGCGAGACCAACGGCATCTGGGGCGTGTGGGAGTCGGAAGGGCGCCGAGGCGGCTTCCACATCTGGCCGCGTCCCGAGAAGAACCTGCCGCCGAAGGACGAAGCGCTGCGCTTCCTCGACGAGGACGAAGCCGTCGCTGCGATCGAACCGGGCATCATCTACGGGTGAGGCCACGGTGGATCGCCTCGGCGGGACGCCTCACACGCGCAGCAGCTCTTCGTAGGCCTTCTGGATCTCGCGAAAGCGCGCCGTCGCCGCCTCGACCCCGTTGGCGCCGAGGTGGGCGTGCGCATCCGGGTGATAGCGCTTCACCAGTTCCCGATGGCGCTGGCGGATCTCGTCTTCGGTGGCGCTGAGCGGCAGTTCGAGGACCGCCAAGGCGGCGGCGCGCCGCGGGTCGGTGCGTGACGGTCCGCTGCTCTGCCGGCTGGCCTCCTCGCGCTCGGCCAGGATCGAGCCCTTGACGTCGAGGAAATGGTGACGGGCGGTGTCGGCACGCAGCGCCAGCCCGGCGGCGATCCGCTCGAGGCTCGAATGTTCGCTGCGGCTGAAGCGGTGGTCGGAGAGGACCACGCGCACACACCAGCGGAACACGCGCACGCGGTCGCGCTCCTCTAGTCCCCGTCGCATCGCGGCAAGCACGTCGACCAGCTCCTTGTCTTGCAGTCGCGGCAGTCGCCACTCGTTCATCGCCTCGACCAGTTCGCGATCGCGGAAGTTCTCGAGGATGAGCCGGATGGCGGTCACCCGCTCGATGCCTGTCGAGGGGCCGTCGATCTCGGCGAGCGTCACGAGCAGTCGGGCCACCAACTCGCCGAGGCTGTTGGGCGGCGGCGGCTGCGGGGCCGGAACCGGGCGCCCATAGGGGGCGCGGCGCCGATAGGTCTGCAGATTCTGAAAGCTCCGGAAGGCCGAGAGTGTCAGGACGAAACCGAGGAGCGAGATCGGAACGCCCAGGAAGCCGCTGAGCAGCCGAAACAGCAAGAATCCGCTGAAGAGGAACAGCAGGCCGAGCAGTCCCTGACCGAGCAGGATCATCGGAAACGGGGACGGCGGACTCACGGCGATCGAGCGAAGCATAGCTTGCGCGTGCCGGAGGCGCGTCCGCCTCGCCAACCGGTCACTCAGGGGCGAAGCACGAGACTTGCCGTCGAGCCGCCGCCGAGAGTTCGTCGAGTTTCGAAGCGAGCTCGCGGGTGTGCGACACCGAACTCGACTTCACTGCGCGGCAGGTGGCCGAGATCGATCTCGCCGTTGGCATCGACGCTGGCGCCGAGCAGCGCGACCGGGATCCACGGGCCGTTCCCGAAGCGGAGGCTCATCGCGGCGTTGCCCAGTGCCGAGCCTTCGGCGTCGACCAGTCGGGCGCGGACCGAGATCCCCGGCTCCAGTCGCACCGCGAACTCACCGTTTCCGTCGGCCTCCAGTTCCTGCACCGGCGTCGCGGCGGGGGCCAGACCTTCGGCTTGGACGACGACTCTCACCGCACCCTTGGGCATGCCGGCGATCGTTGCGAGGCCGTCGCTGTTGGTGAACGCGATCGGCAAAGAGCCGATGGGTTCGCCGGCCGGCGTCACGGCGAGCACACGGGCGCGCGCGATCCGCGCACCGCTTGGTCCCTCGACCGTCACCCGCACCGCGGCGCCGCGGCGTGCCCGGAGCACGAGGTCGCGGAGTTCACTGCCGTCGCCAAGATCGAGTCCATCGGCGCGCGCGGCGAGATCGCCGTTGCCGCGACCCAAGAGTGCGTTGTCGGCGAACACGCTGTATCGCCCTGGGCTCAGTCCGCGGAACTCGAAGGCGCCGTCGGAACCGGTCAGCGTGAAGCCGACATCCCGCTCGCGACCGTCACGACCGGCGGTGGCGGATTCGATGCGCACCGTTGCGCCGTCGATCGGGTCACCGCTGGCGTCGTCGATCACGCGCCCCCGAATGACACCACCCGGCAGCCGCCAGGTCACGCGCTTGCCCCGCTCGTCGGCTGGCAACTCGAAGGACCAAGGTTCCCCGATCGGTGTGAAGGTCAGTCCGCCGCGTGCGACCAGTCGAACGAGACCTGGGCGCAGGCGCGTGAAGCTGGCTTCGCCGCCGACGACGAAGGCGAGCTGCACTTCGGTGGAGCCGCTACCGGTCGAGACATTGGCTTCGACCAGGCCGTGATCGAGCGGGCGACCGCCGACCTCCACGGCGACGGTCAGCGACGGTTCGCCGACTTCGAGGTCGGAGGCATCGAGTTCGATGTGCGCGACCTCGCCGCTCTTCACGTGAACGCGCCCGGTCACGGTCTGTTCGGTCGCCGCGCGCATCATCTTGCCGATGTCGAGTCCCTTGTCGGCGAGCAGATCGTCACGCGACTGGAACTGGAGTTCCTCCATCTGCGCGAGGTTCATCGCCTGTACGTCGTAGCGGCCGGCATCGAGCGCCTCCATGCGGAAGCTGCCGTCGCTCGCGGCCATCGCGCTCGCGGTCGCGGCTTGCATCTCGAGCGTGGCGAATACCTGCCAACCGCGTCCATCCGAGCCTTCGGGAAACAGGATGCGGCCTTCGATGACGCCGCCGGTCGACAGTCGGATCACGACGCCCTCGCGCCGCTCGCCTTCGGCGAGATCCAGGCGCTCACTGCGGCCGCTCGCGAAGGCGACGTGGGATGCGGCCAACTCGAGGCGTCCCTGCGGTAGACCTTCGAGGACGAACTCGCCGCGCGCATCGGTGGTCGCATCGGCGTCTTCGCGGAACATCCGCATGATGGGATTGCCCATCAGTCCGCGTCGATGGACTCCCACGCGCGCGCCGGCCACCGGCAGATCGCTCGGATCGACGACCCGGCCGATCACGCTGGCTGGTGCGGGCAGCTCGATGTCGCCCACGTCGATCGTCGCATTCGCTTTCGTCTCGACGCGCTGATCGTGCGGTGCACGCCCCTTCGCCGAGATGCGCAGCGTGATCGCGCCGAGCGGTGCGTGGTCGATCGTGAAGCGGCCCGGCGACTTCGGATCGAGTGTCGCGAACGCGGTCGCTCGCTCCATCACCAGCGCCATCGTCGCGACGGTCTGGGCGCTGAAGTCGAGGATCGGCTCCTTGGTGGTCTTGTCGATCACTCGCCCGGCGATGCGAGAAGGGCGATCGAGAACGATCTCGACCTCGGCGGCGCCGGGTTTCAGATCGCTGACGGTCGTCCCGAGGAAGTCGTTGTGGTGAACCGCGATGGATGCCTTCGATTCCGCCTCGAAGCCGCCGAGAACGAAGCGCCCATCCGGGTCGGTTCGCACCGGCGATCGTTTCGCGGTGATCGCCAGGAGGTCGCTTCCGACGAGGTCGCTCTGGCGGCCGAACACCGGGATCTCCATGTCCATCACCCGTGCGATGCCGGC
Organism: Planctomycetota bacterium; assembly: GCA_050181465.1. GTDB lineage: Bacteria > Planctomycetota > UBA1135 > UBA1135 > UBA2386 > JACRLW01. Next base: position 5,913 of record JBFXDD010000020.1, on the reverse strand, counting down.
GTCGGCGATCGGCTCGCCGTCACGGTCGATCACGCGACCGGCGACGGCGGCGCCGCGGGGAAGCGAGAGTCGCACGGTCGCGGACTCTGGAATCGTGACGCGTTGCGACTGGGTGAGATAGCCGGCGCGACGCGCGACCAAGTTCCAGTCGCCGACTCGTAGTGCGGTCGCGGTGAAAGCGCCGTCGACCGTGGTCCTGCCGTGCTTGGTCGATCGCGCGTGCACGAAGTCGCCTCGCACATCGGTAGGTGCCAGCGTCACGTCGACATCGGCGAGCGGTGCGGCGGTCTCGTCCGTGACCTCGACCGTCAACGAGTGGCCGGCGGTGCAGGTGAGGGTGACCTCGTGGGTGTCGCCCGGACCGAGCGACAGCGGCACGGGCGGCGCGACGGCGGTCGCGCAATCGAGCAGCAAGGTGACCTTCGGGCTGGCGGGCACCGCTCGCAGTGTGAAGGTGCCGTCGGCGGCGATCGCAGCGTCCTGGCCACCGCCGGCGAGGACTTGGGAGGTGAAGCTGGAGGGATCGCGGATCACCTGCATCGGGTCGGGATCGATGCTGGCGTCGATGCGCGCGGCGACTTCGGTCGGCAGGCCGAGGACCGTGCCGCGCACGAGTGCGCCGCATCGCGAGGGTAGAAGACCGATATCGACGATCTCGCCGCTTTGCGGTGCGTGCACCGGCACGGTCTGCTCGAGTGCGTAGTGGTCGTCGTCCAAGACCAGCCGCAGGTCGCGCTCGCGCAGTTCGGGGATCTCGAAGCTCCCGTCGGCGGCGAGCGGAGCGCTCGCGATCGGCTCCCCGGTCGTCGTCAGGCGCAGGTCGTCGGTGACCACCCGCCCGGGCGCGGCAAGGTTCACGGCGCTGGTCAGCGAGGCGCGTTCGTCCGTCGGCCTGCCGCGGTAGACCAAGGCGCGCGCGTGGGTCAGCGCCGCGGCGCGGTGTGGCTCGATGCGGCCGCGAAGGCGGTAGGGAGTCCGGGTCCGACCTGGCGCGATCGAGTCGGCAGTCGAGGACTCGACCGGCGTGCGCCTGGAGTTCGCGGTGGTCGGGAGCCCGCCCGCGGCGCTGCGCTCCGCGGGATCACCGGCAGCCGTGACCTGCGGGTCGGCGATCGACGACTCCGGTGTGCTCGGCTGCTCGCGGTTGCGGGTGAGAAAGACGAGCGCGAGCACGAAGGCCGCGATCGCGGCGAGAAGACTCCATCGGCGCATCGTTCGAAGCTCACTCCTTCGTCAAGCTGGTGGCGCGACAAGCCCGGCTTCGTCGCTACGTCGGCTCCTTCCTGGCAGCGTAGCTACCGCTACGCTTCGGCCGTCGACCGACGCAGCTCTTTGCCGGACTCCTTGCCGGACATCGACCTGCGTCGATCTCGCGACGACGTTCACGAATCATCCGGGCCAGGGGGTTCTCCCGGGAGTCGCAATGCGCGTGTCACTTGACGCGGATCGCCATCGTCAGGCTGCCGCCGGTCTTGCCGACGCTCACATCGGCGCGCGCGGGGATCTCACCCTCGGGTTCGCCGCCGGTCATCTGCGACATCATGTCCATCAGTTTCATGACGTCGACGCCGATCGCGACGAGCTGTCCGCCCGCGAGCGGACCGCGCTTGAACTTCTTGTTGTCCATGGCGCCGTCGATCAGCGACTTGATGCCGTCGAGACCGCCGTTCGCGGAGGTCATGAGGACGGCGTCGCCGGCCACCGCCATGAACTGCTCGACCTTGTTGCCCTTCATGAACGGGGACTCGGGAGCATCCTCCGACATCTCGGTGACGGAGCTCATGATCGTGACATCGCGATGCGTCCCCACATTGGGATTCATCGTGACGGTCGCCATGTCGTTCATTTCGCCTGCTGCCTTGGCGAGTTTGGCCCAGGCTTCGCTGCCCATGATCTCCTGCATGGCCGACGTGTCCTTGACCTCGGCGAGCATCTGCATGCTGAAGGTGCCGTCGAAGGTCAGGCTCATCGGGCCGGCGAGGTTCTGGTAGTAGACGTCATACATCTCCTTCGCGGATGCCATGAGATCCTCGTCTTGGATCATCATGCCCATCATCTTGTCCATCATCGGACGGATGAGCGGAGTGACGGCGCTGAAGTCGACGTCGGCATCCATCGTGACCATTGCGTCCGCACCGGGAAGCTTACGGAAGCCCGCCGGGTGCTGACGCAAGCCGCCGACCAGCTTGCCGAACCACGTGTCGGCCTTCGGCGCCATCGCGATATCGATCGCGATCGGCTTGCCTTGCTCGATCTTGTCGGCGATCGCGACGGTCAGGCCGTCCAATTGCTTGGGGAAATCGAAGACGGCATCGACGATGTCGCCGACGTCCGCCGAATCGATCCCGGCCTGGCTCAGGGCCATGCCGCCCATCATCGACGCCATCATTCGGCCCTGCTGGACCTGCTGGCTGAACACGCGCATGAGAGCGGCGGGCTTGGCGTCGATGTGCATCCAGCCGCGGGCTTCTCCTTGTCGAATCGCGACTTTGCCGCCGTCGTCGAGACTGAGGACGTAGGCGCCGCCGTCGCTGAGTTCCTCCAACTTGGCCTCCCCGCCGAAGTTTCTCGCCATCGCTCGCGCGATCATCTTGTCGGTCGTCGTGACCACCAGGGGCGAGGTGGCGGTCGTCGTCTCGGCTTGTGCGAGCGCGGTCTGGGCGACCAGGAGCGGAAGAATCGGGAGGAGAGTTCGCTTCATGTTCGGTTCGGAGGGGGGGACGGAGGGTTGGTAGTGGCCACGGCTCTGACGAAACCGTCACGCGGAGAAACTCCGCTCGCACCGCAGCAGGCGTGCGCGTAAGCGGCCGCCCCCGCATTATTCCGGGCCCCCTCCCTTGCTCCCATGAGAATCGCGACCTCCACCGCCCTCGGTGTTCTTCTCGCCGCCACCCCGAGCCTGTCCGCGCAGGAGCGTGCGATTCGGCTGCCCCTAGAGCCGCGGATCACCCCCGACGGCAGTGCGGCGGTGTTCGTCTGGCAGGGTGATCTCTGGCACGCGCCCCTCGATGGCGCGCTCGCCGGTCAGTCGCGTCGCCTGACCTTCCACCCGGGCTCGGACCGCTCGCCGATCGTCTCACCCGATGGTCAGCGGGTGGTGTTCGTCAGCGATCGGGCCGGCGGTTCGCAACTGTTCGAGATGCGGATCGACGGCAGTGCCGTGCGCGCGCTGACCGCGGACACCCTGGGGCGACAGCCCGTCGCGTTCACCGCCGACGGTCGCTCGCTCCTGGTCCGTCGTTCCACCGATCGGGGAGCCTTCGGCAGCGAGAGCGCACGCGCGTTCCTCATGCCCCTCGATGGTGAGTCCCCCGAGCGCATGCTCGTCGACTTCGGCGTCGGCGAGGTGGCGTTGTCGTCCGACGGCATGCACTTGCTCTTCGGGCGGGGTCGCGCCGACGAACTCCGCAAGGGCTTCGTCGGCGCGTCGGCAATCCAGATTTGGAAAGCCGACCTGTCGACGAGTCCGCCCGGTCTCGTGCGCCACTCTGCCGACCGCGACGGTTTTCAGAACGTGTCGGAGCGTGACCCGATGTGGTCTCCCGACGGCAAGGGCTACTGGTTCGTCAGTGATCCGGATGGAACCTGGGAGGTGTTCTGGCGCGACTTGGCGAGCGGGGCCGTGAAGCAGATCAGTCGCGTCGGCGCCGACGGCAGTGACGACGGCGTGCTCGCGCCGAGCGTATCCGCGGACGGCAAGCGCATCCTGTTCCAGCGTCGCTTCGATCTCTTCGTCCTCGATACCCAGAGCGGGGCCGTCAAACCGGTCTTGCTTGGTGGGCTCGGCGACGAGATCGCAGCAGGGGAGGAACGACGTCGAGTCAGTGCGGCGTCGGCGATCGCGTTCACCAAGGACGGCAAGCAGATGGCCTTCACCGCCGGGCACGACGTCTGGGTGATGGATCGCGTGCTCGCGGAGCCCGTGCGAGTCACCGATACACCGGCGATCGAGAGCGATCTGTTGTTCTCGGAGGACGGCAAGCGGCTCTTCTTCGTGAGCGAGGCGTCCGGCGAAGTCGACGTGTGGGAGGCGAGCTGCGGTCGCGACGACGGCGTGTGGTGGCGGGCAGCGGCGATGTCGTTCCCGCTGCGCAAGGTCACCGACGACGCGGCCGTCGAACGAAGCCTGCACGCGTCGCCGACCGGCGAGCATGTCGGCTACGTCCGCAACGGAGATCTCTACGTGATGGACAGCGACGGCACCGATCATCGCCGCGTGGTCGCCGGCTGGGACGGCCCGTCGTTCGATTGGTCGCCCGACGGCAAGTGGCTGTGCTATTCGCGTGAGGACGACGACTTCAACGACGACGTCTGGATCGTTCCGCTGGACGGCAGTCGCGCGCCCTACAACCTGTCGCGTCACCCCGATGACGACGCGCGCCCGGTGTGGTCGCCCGACGGCACGCGCATCGCGTGGAGCGGGCGGCGTGACGGCGAAGAGACGGACATCTGGGTCGTCACCTTGAGCAATGCGGCCGCCGAGGAAACCTCGCGGGATCGCAAGCTCGAGAAGGCCATCGCCGCGATGGAGAAGAAGGGCGCGCGCAAGCCCGAAGACGGTCGACCCGGTGGTCGCACCGGCGGTGATCGGTCGGCGGGAGCGAAGCCGGACGACGCGAAGGCCGACGACAACAAGTCCGATGACAAGAAGTCCGACGACAAGAAGTCGGCGGACGCGAGCGCGAAGAAGCCGGTCGTGATCGACTTCGAGGGCATCCATCGCCGCATCCAGCGCATCGCGGTTCCCGAGTCGGCCGAGGGTGGCCTCATCTGGTCGCCGGACGGCAAGAAGCTCGGCTTCTCCGCGCGGGTCGGCGCCGAAAGCGGTTTCTTCACCGTGACCTTCCCCGATGAGTTGACGCCCAAGAAGCTGGCCTCGAGTGGACTGGCGTCCGCGCGCTGGCTGGCCGAAGGCGACCAGATCGTGGGGCTCGGTTCCGGTGGCGGCGGCGACGCCGGCGGCGGTCGTGGTCCGCGCGGCGGTTTCGGACGATTCGGCGGCGGCGGCGGCTCGACCCCGGCTTCGCTGGATGCGAAGTCCGGACGGATGGAAACCTTCGGATTCAGCGTGCTCGAGGTGCGCGATTGGCGCTCGGTGCGTCAGCTCGCCTTCGATCAAGGCTGGCGTGCGATGCGCGATCGGTTCTACGACCACGCGCTCAACAACCGCGACTGGAACGCGATCCGCGCCAAGTATCGACCCGTGGCGGCGGAGTTGCTCGGTGCCGACGAATTCTCCCGCTTGATGAACATGATGCTCGGCGAACTCAATGCGTCGCACATGGGGCATCGTGGCGGCGCGGAGCCGATGCCGACCCCGGCCGAAGGTGCCGGCTGGAGCATGCGGACCTTCCATCTCGGTCTGCGATTCCCGGAGGTGGGGGCGAGCGATGCGCTGGTGGTGCAGAGCGTGATCCCCGGTGGGCCGTGCTCGCAGGCGCGCAGTCGGGTGAACGTCGGCGAGCGTCTGCTCTCTGTGGACGGCGTCGCGGTTGCCGATACCACCGCGCTGGCGCGCGCGCTCACCATGCCACAGGAGCGCGAGGTCGAGTTGCGCGTGCGCGATCGCGAAGGCAATGAGCGGACGGTCAAGGTCACGCCGACCGGTTCCGTCGCGGGTCTGCTCTACGACGAGTTCGTCGACACCACGCGAGCGCAGGTCGAGAAGCTGTCGGAGGGCAAGGTCGGCTACCTGCACATCCGCGGCATGGACCAATCGAGCTTCGTTCGCTTCGAAGAGGATCTCTACCACGCCGGTGTCGGCAAGGACGCGCTCATCATCGACGTTCGTTGGAACGGCGGCGGCAGCACCGCGGATCACGTGCTCACCGCGCTCACACAGCCGCGGCATGCGATCGCGGTTCCGCGGAACGGTGGTCCCGGCTATCCGCAAGATCGAAAGATCTACGCGAC